>JAXMOL010000005.1:0-198217 GCA_034669905.1 Candidatus Hydrogenedentota bacterium | reverse complement strand
ATCTTTCGGAGGCAGGGGGCGAAAACGTCGTTCTTTGGTCAGGGCCTTGTCGCCATCTGCCACTACAAAGTGATAGGTTTCGCCGGGCTCCAGCTCCGTGGCTTCGATAACGTAAATGTAGCGGCCATCCTTGAGTCCAGGGATTCGGTGCATCGAGCCTGTGGCGTCATTCTCATAGGCGGCAACATCCCCGTGATGCGATTCCTCATCGAAAAGGAGCCGCAGGTTTTCGTGCGCTTTGGGACTATGAAAATTGACCGTCATGGTGGTGCTGGGATCGTTTTGCCACGTGAGGTAGACGTGATTCGGGGTGGTGCAACCGGCAAGCACGCCGACCAGCAACAGGATAGAAAACAGGGGGATGTATGGGCGACAGGCCAACATGACGTTCTCCGGGGTGGTGGTTTAGGACTGGCCTGTATTGTAATGGCTCCTGTGGGGCGCTGTCATCCCGGGACCGATTCGACATCGATTGATATGAAAAAAGGAACGCTGCGAATAGATGGTAGTTGCGGTGTGATTCGCCGTCCACGATGAAGTCTGGGGGCATAGCTGAGAAAGTACGTTTGTGAAAATCCTTAAAGAATATGGTACGACCATCGCCATCGTTGTGGCTGGGTTTGTGGCTATCGCGTGGCTCATGAACCCTCAGCCCCATCCCCTGGAAGGCGCTATGGCACCCACCTTTACCCTGCCCGATGTATCCGGGGTCCCCGTTGATATGGCGCGTCACCTTGGGAAGGACGTCGTCGTGCTTGATTTCTGGGCCTCCTGGTGCCCGCCCTGTCGCAAGGGATTGCCCGCAGTGGACGGAATGGCCAAAACCTTTGCGGGACAGCCCGTTGCCGTTTATGCCGTAAACATCATGGAAGGGGAGGCGCTCGTGACGGACTTCGCCACGTCCACCGGGCTGCAATTACCCATTCTCATGGACAAGACCGGCATCGTCGCGGAAGACTATGGGGTTACGGGCATTCCCCAGACGGTTGTTATTGACCAGACGGGGCGCGTTCACGCGATTCATGTCGGGCTGGGGCTCCGTTTTCAGGCCACCCTCGAAAGCCAGGTGCAGACGCTGCTGGATGGCCCGGAAACGGGTGACGCGGTCGCTGCCGCTGGTTGATGTGCTGCCAACCGGTTGACTACACTGCGATCAGGAAACTTAGTCCTGCAGTGTGACCGGGCGAGAGGCCCCGAAAGGGAAGTGACAGCACATGCGTATCCTGCTTACGATCGCGGCCATCAGCGTGTTGGTGATTCAGGGGGGCTGTGGTGGCTCCCAGGACCAGACCAGCGAATCCAGTTCCGAAACGACGGTGGCCCCCGTGCGACGGGTGCTGCCCGAATACGACAAAGATCAGGTCCTTGACCCCATTACGGGACAACCGGTTGCCCCCAGGGAAGCGGTGAGCACGGCGCCCGTGACCGATGCGCCTTCCGACACCGCGGAGGCATCGGTCGAAAGGGCACCCGTTGCCCCCGAGACGGAACCCACTGCGGTTGCCGCCCGGCCCCTGTCCCAACAGGAACGTAAGCCCACCTATGCGGCTTTAATCGATCTTTTTACCCGGGGCGTCGTGCACCCCCTCGCCCCACGGGCCTGGCGCGTGACCGGACTGGCGCCCTATGGGTCGGTGCATCAGGCTGTTCGCGCTGGCGACCTCTATGCAGTTATCGACCGGGTGGACGGGGGCGCTGCTCTGGATGCCCGGGATGATTCCGGGCGCACACCCTTCCTCGCGGCCGTCGCCGAAAACCAACCCTATATCATGGATGCCCTGTTGGCCCGGGGCGCACAGGTCGATGAAGTCGACTTGCTCGGTAATAGCGCCATGCACCTGGCGGCCCGAAGTACACACATTTACACCTTGGAAACGCTGCAACAACGGGGGGCATGGATCGAAGCGCGTAACCAGGCCAACTACACGCCCCTCCATATGGCGGCCGAAGCAGGTGATGTCTTTGCGGTGCAGCACCTCCTGAAACTGGGCGCCGATATGCAGAGCATGGCGGACCCGAACGTCCTTTCGATTCCGGCCGTGCTGGCGGCGAAGGCGGAGCAGTGGGATGTGACGGCCTATTTTCGGAGTCGGAATCAGCACCTGGGCATTCACATGATGGTGGGATTTGGAGACCGTCGGGGCGTCACGGAACTGCTCGACGATTTGCCCTTCCTTGCGAACCATCCCAATGCCACCTCTCAATCGACCCCCTTGATGGCCGCCGTTACGACCGGGCGTTGCGACATGATTGGCTTGCTCATTGAGCGCGGTGCGGATAGGGATACTCCCAATCTGGAGGGCAACACGGCCATGGGTCTGGCGCTTCATCTCGGGCACCTGGATTGTGCGCGGGAACTGCTCGCCCATGGGGATACGGTCAACCGACTCACGACCACCGGTATGGAGCGGACGCTACTGAACAAGGCCGTTGCCTCTGGTAATCACGATGTGGTCGCCTTTGTGTTGGCCCAGGGGGGCGATGCCAATCTGTCGGACACGAAAGGGCGCACGGCGCTCCATGTGGCGGTAGATAGAGATGACGGGGAGCTCCTTCGCGTGTTGTTGGCGCACGGTGCCGATCCGAATGCGTTGAATGAGGGAGGATGGTCTCCCTTTCTGCTCGCTGCCCAACGGGGCAAGACGGGCCTGCTGGCGCTGATGCTGGAGCATGGGGGAGACCTGGAGAGCCGGTCCCCCGAAGCAGAAACCGTCCTTCACCTGGCTGCAGCCGGGGGGCATATGGAGGCCGTCGATCGATTGACTCGTGCCGGTGCGGATGTGGCTGCCCGGGATCACCGGCAACGGACCCCGTTGCATCGGGCGGCGGGTGCCGGCCATGATGCCACCGCGATACGCCTGTTGGAAGGTGGTGCGCCACTGGAAGCGCAGGACAACGAGGCCTGTACGCCCTTGCTACGGGCCGTCATGGGGGGGCACCAGCAGACCGCGGGTGCGCTGATGGAGCGTGGCGCCGCGAAAGAGGCTGTCGCCCACCGGGGTCGAAATGCCATCGGTCTCGCCCTGGAAAAGGGACACACCAGCCTGGCCCGCTATTTGCACGGCCAGGGACTCCCCCTTGATAGCCAGGATGAGGAGGGGCGCAGTCTGCTCTTTCCCGCTGCAACGACTGGTTCGGTGGAGACCCTCACATGGCTGGTGGAATCGGGACTGGATCCCAATCAGGTAGACCATAACGGCGTGTCCCCCCTGCATCTGGCCGTTCGTGGAGGCGGGATTGCTTCCGTCCGCTATTTGCTTGGCGTCGTTGCCGATGCAACCGGTGCAGACGCGTCGGGTCGCAGCGCCATGCACGGGGCCGCAGCGCGGGGGAATACGATGGTGATCGAGAGTCTGGCCAATGCCGGTGTACCGGTTGATGGGGAGGATGAGCAACAGAACCGCCCCATCCATCTGGCTTCCGCTGCGGGGCACGTGGCCGCCGTGCGCCAGTTATGCAACCGAGGTGCGGATGTAAATGCCGTGAACAGCGGGGGAGACACCCCGCTCCACCTTGCGGCACGGGAAGCCGAGGAGACCGCTATTCGTCAACTCCTGGCCTCCGGGGCATCGCTTTGCGTGCAAAATGAAAAGGGCGAGACGCCGCGGGGCGTGCTGGATGCCCGTTTGGTGCAATTGGAAGCGGCCGGTGGCCCGGAACGACCGGAGAAGGCGTCGGCCTTACTGCGCGCCCGGGCCTTTCTGGATGCCGCGATTACGGAGAGTTATCGGGCTGCCACCAGTAACGGAGCGGTGGAGCGGCTGAAAGAATTGCTGGTCTCCTATCCGGAATTCGCCACCACCGAGACCCTGGGGCGGGCCCCCATTCATTGGGCCGCCACCTATGGGCAGGTCGCCTGCCTGCGCGAGCTGCATGCCCAGGGTATTGGGCTGGACCAGCCCGAGCATAGCGGACGGGGGCTGACGCCGCTGCACCGTGCCATTGAAGGCCACCATGTGGGCGCCGTGGCCTGGTTGCTTGAGGCGGGCGCCTCGCCCGACGGGGTCGATTCGTCGGGGAAAAGCGCCCGAGCCTACGCCGAAGCGTCCGGACTGCCCGAATTGATTGCCTTATTTGCTCCCGCAACGTAATGGGCCACTGCTCCCCTAGGAGTGAAGGCACCCAGCACACCGTCACCTGGAAGGATTATTTCGAAGCCGTCTCCGCCCCGTGGCACATGCGGAATCAACGGGCGTCAACCGTATAAGAACCTTGCTTTTGTTTCCCCTGGAAGCCGGAATAGTGAGGTCCACGAGTAGACGGGCTGGACCACCATAAAAAGGTTCATGGGCAAAAAAAATGGGAATGCTTTGTCCAAAATTACAAGAACTGGATCTAAGAAGCTGTTGCAATGGGAGCTTGCGAAACATGTCGCCACGCATTCTCTTCCGATGGAAGCACACGCTATCGACGTGCCGCGCGATCTGGTAATCCAGTTCGTGCGAAGATCTATGAGACGTCGTTTGGGGCTGTGTCGTGGTGTGAAGGCTTCAAGACGTCATTGGAATGGTGCATTGTGCTTGGGGTGGGCTTGGTCTTTGATGTGGAGACCTGATCCGAACTCCCGACCCGCGCACGAACCGGGAATACCGGATCGCGCGGCACGATTGCGGGGTTGAGTTTGTTTGGGGGGAGTGGGAGTTTGTTGGTACCCACTGATTGTCTATGAACCATAAAAAAGCGCCCGCCACGATGGGTGGCGGACGCTTGTGTTGATGGATACGAATCAGGCGTTGCGGCGGGCTCCAAAGACACTGCCAGCGAGCAGGACCAACATCAATCCCACGAGGAGAAAGTCGCCCAGCCGTGACCCGATGGCGACCCCGCCGTTCGCATGGCAATCCATGGTGGGCGGTTCTTCGCCTTCACCTTCACCCTCGCCTTCTCCCTCACCTTCTCCTTCTCCTTCACCTTCACCACCGACCGAAGCACTCGCCATGGCGATGGTCACGGATTTAAGCTCACCCGAACCCACCACGATGCCGCGCTGTGCATCTTCGAAACCAGTTGATTCACAGCGCACGGCATACTGACCCGGAAGCACGATGGGGAAGGCGTATACCCCGTCTTCATTGTCGGTAATAGGCGCGAAGTCGCTCCCTTCCAGGGAGACACTCACGTCATGCAGGCGGTGCTGATCGGAATCTGACCAGACCGTGCAGAAGAGGCTGGAGGCCAGCACGGCGGAGCCAACGAGCAGTTTGGGCTGGAAATCGCTGGCCCCGGCGATGAGCGCTTCGACGGCCTCATCGTCATCCACGCCCCAGTCGTTGTTTTCCAAGCGCAGCACCTGATCGGTTTCGTTGATCACGGCCGTCGGGGAGGGGACCGGGTTGGCAATGCCACTGTTGAAGGTGAACGTGTTGAAGCCAACGGTACCATTGCTGGCACTGCTCAGGCCCTGCTCGGGATCGATTAGTGCGCTCTCCTGCACCACGATGCCTGCCGTCGCGGGGTCGACGAAGATGTTGCGCCGAATGGTGGGCACACCGTCGAAGATGTTTATCCCGATGGAGAGGTCGATAAAGTCACACTCGGATACCAGAATGCCGCTTGCGTTTTCGCCCATGGCGACCACACCCTGCGCACCCCGGATCGTGTCCATGCCAATGAAGCGAACCCGTTCGATGCGCAGCTTCACGTTGTCGGCGATCAGGAGCATCTCCGTGCCGTTGACAGAGAGAATGTCGAGGGCACGAATGGTGCATTGATCGGCCCCGGTGATGCTTCCCATAAGTTCGGAAGTGCCGGCGTCGCTCCCTGTGAGGGTTACCCCTGCCAGGAGTACGACATCTTCCACATAGGTGCCCGGAGCCAGGAGAATCTGCACCTTGTCAAAGCCAGACTGGGCGTACTGTTCCAAGGCGAAGCCTATCGTTCGGAAGGGACTCTGGAGCCCGCCGCCTTCAACCTGGTCGACACCGTCCACCGCAACATGGAGCACCCGACGGGGAGAGTCCGGGTCGGTGGGGATGGCATTGGCCAGGTATTCGTCCAGGTTGTTCAAGCCGTCCTCATCTCGGTCTGTTATGGCATCGTCGGCTACCAGAGGGTTGAGCCCAAAGGCTACCTCGAAGGGATCGGGCATGCCATCCTGGTCCGTATCAACGGCATTGAGATCCGTGCCGAGGAGGCCTTCCTCGCAATCTGTGAGGCCGTCGCCATCCGTGTCCAGAGTCTCACCGGCACAGGGGTCCTCGCCTTCACCTTCACCTTCGCCTTCGCCTTCGCCTTCGCCTTCGCCTTCGCCTTCGCCTTCGCCTTCGCCTTCGCCTTCGCCTTCACCTTCACCTTCACCTTCACCTTCACCTTCACCTTCACCTTCACCTTCACCTTCACCTTCACCGCCGATCACAATGGGGGCGGTAGAGGAAAAGGAAACTTCCCGGCTGCTGATGTGGTTGAGGGCAAAGACCGATTGGACAGGGCCTTCGAATAGCGAAACTTCTCGGCTGGATACGGTGAGAATTTCATCTGCGATGAGCAACTGACCGACAAAGAGCGAGAGCTCCCGGCTGTTTACCTGCTGGGTACTCTGGGTGCTCAATAAGGGGCCGGCGTAGACGGAGATCTCCCGGCTGTTAACGGAATCGACCGACTCCACCGTGAGCGCTGCCCCGGTGTAGACGGAGAGTTCCCGGCTGGAGGCGTGATCGCCCTGGGCCATGAGGTGGGGGCTGTAGAGCAACCCCACCAGCAGGCCGAAGACCACGGGTATCATGGTGCGTGACAATGTTTTCATCAGAGACCCAACATGTTGGAACGGGAGTAACGAACTGCACGAACTACCGCACAACTAGGGGAGTTGGGCGCTGGCCTGCAATGCCGAGAATCCGCCCGATACATCAATGTCGACGGACCACGTGGAGGTGGTTCCGGTCTCGCTTACAAATGCGGCGGTTACGATCTCATCGGTGGTGTTGGCAGCCCGTACAATGCGCAGGGTCACGGTGGAGCTGCTCGATATATTCTCCCCTTCGATGATCACGGTCGCGGTTGCCTCTTCGGCCAGTTCCACGTCGGTGCTGGTCAGGTTGAAGCGGGCCCGGGGGTCGGTGTCTACCAGTTCGCCTGCGACCGATGCTACCCGCACGGAAGGGGTGGTGGTGTCTCGCGTGATGCGCACGGGGTCCATGGCCATAGAAAAGGCATTCAACGGTTCGCTGGTGCCCGCGAAGCTATAGACCTCCGCCTCCACCGAAATGCGTCCGTCCCCACCGGTTTCCACGCCATCGGTGCCTTGACCACCCCGGGCGCTGAGCAGCCCGTTGCCGCCGAAGTTGCCGGCAATGATGCGAATCGCGCCACCACTGCCACTGCCGCCGTCTGCCGGTCCGAAGCCATTGCCGCCCGTGCCACCCCGAGCGAGGATGCTTCCGTTGACGGTAACCGTGCCGGGGCTTGCGATGAGGATAGCACCACCTCCGGCACCGCCGCCTTTGGTTTCAAAGGTGCCCGCGCCGCCTGATCCGCCAATGAGCGGAAAGACGCCGGTATTGCCATAGAGCACGCCCGAAAAGGAGCCGCCGCCCATGGTTGCATAGGAACCGGCACCGCCAGCACCTTCCGGATTGACACTACCGCCGCCGGGGCCGTGGCCGCCCGATTCTGAGCCCGTCGCCCCCTTCGCTTTACCGCCCCGGAAACCGCCCGGACCGCCAGTGGCGAAAGATTCCAGGGTGTTGCTGCCGGCGCCGTCTTCTCCGTCCAGGTGGACAATGCCCGTAATCGTCACATCGCCCTGGGAAAGCCAGACCACGGGTGCGCCGGAGGGGTGGTTGATAAACGTGATGTCCCGGTTGTTCGCAATGGTGATGGAAGAGTACTTGAAGAATACGGCCCATTGGTCGGGGTCATAGACGCCGTTTCCATTGCCCGGATCACTCCACGTGCCGGTGGTGGCCAGCGAGAGATCGATGGTGATATCGGTGCCGGGATTGAGCTCGCCATCACTTCCGTCTGACGGGACCGTAATGGCCGCCTGGGTGACGCCGGCAAGGCCGATCAACATCAAAGAAAGGGTGGCAGTCACGGGGGTGATCTTCATTCCAGTACTCCTGATAGCTCTGGGAAAGGGGGAGGGGTGTCGACATTCGGACACACCCATCCACAGCTCGTGTTGGTGGTGTAGATTGATTGCGGCGCGTGACGAACTGGTTCGTCACACTGCGACGGTACGTCACTCACTCCATCCGTCGGGAGGAGTTGCCCAAGCGCTCTCCTCGCTCATGAGCCTGAATTGTACCGGCTGAAGGAGGACCTGTCAATTTGGAACAGCTGGCGTTTCAACGGCGGGCGTTGAGGGGGGTAAAAAAGGAAGGGGGCGGTGGACCTTGGGAATCCACCGCCCTCATGTGCGGGAGTGTTTGGAACACAGTTCCGTGTTCTAGGCGCAAGAGGGTCACGGTAGCGGTTTATGTCAGGGGTCTTGGGCTGCGGTATTCCCTGACGACGCTGAGTGCTGTTGTGTCAACAGTCTCTTGTTCCAAACACCGTGGTCATCCTAGCACAACATATAGGGGTTGTCAACCCTTTTCGTGTACAAATCGGTTTTTTTTATCTACAACCCTTGGGGATGTCGTAATAACATTGCGTCCTCTACCACTAAATGTTGTGTTTATTGGACAATATGGCTGATCTTCTTGTGGTACCACAATCCGCTATATATGGTGTCATGTCCGATCGACTTGTGTGTGGGGGAGGGCCAGGTCTCCCGAAGAGCGGGCTCCACGGGCACCGCTAAAGCGCGAATTCTGTGATTCGTGACCGGGCACCGATGGGGCGGTTCTTGTACCGCTTTGGACCGTTTTGAGGAGGGGCAGGGCGTTCCGCGCCTCCGGGGGAGAGCTCTTGACATGGTCTATTTTTACGCCCTATACTCGTTTTGAGCTGTGGTGAAGATGTGGGGGAGGAGGCGGAGCCACATGCGCTTTCCGTCGCCCGTTATGGGGGCCACGGCGGGGCGAAACCTGGGAGACCAAACCGTGAAAGTATTTGCGCAACACGCCACCGATTGCACCGAGCCCCGTGTCCCCCTTTCTCCCGATGCGGTACGGAAGCTGGTTTCCCTGGGCATGACCGTGCAGATACCTTCCGATTTCGGGAAATCATGTGGTTGGCACGATGCAGATTTCACGGCGGCGGGGGCCATTCTGAGCAGCCCGGACGCCATCGGTGACGCAGACGTGGTGCTGGGGATTCTTCCCCCGACGCCAAATGACTTCCAGCGGATGAAAGCCGGGGCCCTCTACATCGGTTTCCTCGATCCCTTCGCGGACCCGGAGCGGGTACAGGCCGTGATGGCGGCCCGACTCAGCGCCATCGCGATGGAGTTGGTGCCGCGGACGACCCTGGCGCAGAAAATGGATGCCCTGAGCAGCCAGGCCAATCTGGCAGGCTATGTGGCCGTCCTTCAGGCGGCCAACGCCCTCGGGCAGATTCTTCCCATGATGATGACCCCGGCGGGTACGCTGAAACCGGCCCGCGTATTGGTCATTGGCGTGGGGGTGGCCGGGCTGCAGGCCATTGCGACGGCAAAGCGACTGGGGGCCCGCGTGGAAGCCTTCGATACCCGTCCGGAAGTGGCCGAGCAGGTTCGCTCGCTGGGGGCGCGTTTTGTGGAGGTGGACTTGGGGGAGACTGGGTCGACCCGGGACGGCTACGCCAAGGCCCTGACCGAAGCGCAGCGGGAAGCCCAGCAGGCCGCCATGGCCGAGGTCGTGGCCCAGGTGGACGTGGTCATTACCACCGCACAGGTGTTTGGACGCCGGGCTCCCCAGATTATCACCGACGCCATGATTGCCTCCATGAAACCGGGCAGCGTTATCGTGGATGGCGCGGTGGACAGTGGGGGCAATGTGGAAGGCGTGTCAGCGGGTGAAACCGTTCAGCGTCATGGCGTGACCGTTATTGGCTTGCCCCACCTTGCCCGGAAAGTTCCCGTACACGCGAGCCAGATGTACGCGGCGAACCTGGCGAATCTGTTGACCCATTTCTGGGACCAGGAAACACAGTCACTCTCCCTGGACACCGAGGACGAGATCATGGACGGGTGCCTCATTGTTCAGGAGGGCACCCTTCGTAATGAAATGATTCGCACGAGTCAGGAGGCCACACCATGATCCTGCTGCTGTTTACCTTTGTGCTCGCCATCTTCCTTGGCGTAGAGCTGATTAACAAGGTGCCCTCCCAACTTCACACACCGCTGATGTCGGGGGCCAATGCGATTTCGGGGATCACCATCGTCGGCGCCCTGCTGGCCGCGGGGCAGCTGGACAATGATACCCTGGCCACCATGCTCGGATTCTTCGCGGTCGTTTTCGCGAGTATCAATGTCGTTGGTGGCTATTGGGTTACCCACCGCATGCTTGCCATGTTTAAATCCAAGGGGCGTGAAAAATGAGCACCGCTATCGAGCTGAGCTATATTGTTGCAGCGGTCCTCTTCATTCTCGGGCTCAAGATGCTCGGGAATGCCGGCACCGCAGTCCGGGGAAACACGATTTCCGCCAGCGGCATGTTGTTGGCCATTGTCGTGACCCTGCTGGACCGCGATATCGTCTCATATCAGTGGATTGTCGCCGGCGTGGTGTTGGGCGGTTCAATCGGTGCCGTCGCGGCCGTGCGGGTGCCCATGACGTCCATGCCCGAGTTCGTGGCACTGTTTAACGGCACCGGGGGGCTTGCCAGCCTGCTCGTCGGTTGGGCGGCCTATTACGGCACGGCCGGTCAGTATCTGGAAGACGGCCGGGCGGAGGTTGTGGTCCCTGTGCTGGCCACATTTTTTTCCGTGCTTATCGGCGGCATTACGTTTACGGGCAGTCTGGTGGCCTATGCCAAGCTGGCCGAAAAGATCGATGGTCGGCCGGTGCTTTTTCCAGGGCAACAGTGGGTGAACGGATGCGTCCTGTTGGCCGTGTTGGTTTCGGGCGTCGTGTTTGTGGTCAACCCTGATGCGCCGGCGGCAGAGCTGGCCTTCTATGCCACCATGGGGCTCGCCTTCCTCTTTGGCATCCTTGCGACCATCCCTATCGGTGGTGCCGATATGCCGGTGGTTATTTCGCTGCTCAACAGCTATTCCGGCCTGGCGGCCTGTGCCGCAGGTTTTGTCATCGGCAATACGGTGTTGATCGTATCTGGCTCCCTGGTCGGGGCCAGTGGGATTATTCTTACCAATATCATGTGCAAGGCCATGAACCGGAGCCTTTCCAACGTGCTCTTCAGCGGTTTCGGCAGTGCGTCGGGCGGGGATTCCGGCAGCACTACGCAAGGAGAAGCCAAGGCACTGACGGTGGAAGATGCCTACTACGTGCTGGAGGCCGCTGCATCGGTGGTCATTGTGCCGGGTTACGGGATGGCCGTGGCCCAGGCCCAGCATGCGGTGCGGGAGTTGGCTGAGTTGATGGAAAAGAACGGTGCCGAAGTTAAGTTTGCCATTCATCCTGTGGCCGGACGTATGCCGGGTCACATGAACGTGCTGCTTGCCGAGGCCGACGTGCCCTATGAGCAACTCGTGGAAATGGATGATATCAATCCCACCATGGAAACCGTGGATGTCTGTGTGGTTATTGGGGCCAATGATGTGGTCAACCCCGCTGCGCGGGAAGATGCGTCCAGTGCGATATATGGCATGCCTGTCATCAATGTGGATCTGGCCCGTAGTGTCTTTGTCCTGAAGCGGAGTATGGCGTCCGGTTTCGCCGGCATTCAGAATCCGCTGTTTTTCAAGGAAAATACCCGTATGCTCTTTGGCGATGCCAAGGCAACTGTAACCCAATTGGTCGCCGAATTTAAGGACGGATAGTTGGTGTGCGGATGGTCCGGCGTGCACTGCGCGTGGATGATACACTTGGCCGTCTTGAAAACCGTGAAAAATGAGACTAAACTGGCCCGAGGCTCGTCGATCAGGGGGGCACGGAGAGAAGGTGGTGTACTTCGGTACGTATTGAACGTCCGAAGGGTAGAACTTGTTCCAAGAGGAGAGTAGTCTGTCATGCTGAACCTGGCTCATTTTCTGGATGTGACCGCGAGCGAACACCCAGACGTAACAGCCGTAATTCTAGATGAGCATCGCATGAGCTATGCGGAACTCGCTGGTGCCGCAAAACGCGTCGCAAGTGCCCTGGCCGCCAAAGGCATCGGGCCGGGGGATAAGGTGGCGCTCATGGTGCCCAATACACCCCATTTCCCCATTATCTACTACGGTATTTTGCATACCGGTGCCACGGTGGTGCCGGTAAATGTGCTTTATACACAACATGAGATAGAGCACTACCTCTCCGACTCCGAGGCCGTGGCCTTCTTCGCCTACAAGATGTTTGAAGGAGAGGCCATTAAAGCCTTCAACAATGCCGAGTCCTGTCACCATTACATCTCCGTCAGCGCCCCCACGGATATGGAGGCTCCGCCCATCGGGGAGAACTTCATGCAGTTGGTCATGACGGCCGAGGCGGAATTTGATACCGTGCAGACCATGCCGGACGATACGGCGGTGATACTGTATACCTCGGGCACGACGGGGGCCCCGAAAGGTGCCGAGCTGACCCACTTCAACCTGTTCTTCAATGCCTTCTATTCAAATCGGGAAATCACGAAACCGGCGGTCGGTGATGTGTGTCTTGTTACCCTGCCGCTCTTTCACTCCTTCGGACAGACCTGTCTGATGAATTCCTCTATCCTCGGTGGCGGTACCATGTCGCTGTTGCCCCGATTCGAAACGCAAAAGGCCATGGAGATTATCCAACGGGACAAGGTGAAACTTATTGCCCTGGTTCCGACCATGTACTTCTTCATGCTGAATGAAGCAACAGCCGGCGACTATGATCTCAGCTCGATTACCCATGCGGTATCTGGCGGGGCCGCCCTGCCGGAAGATGTTCACCGTCGTTTTCAGGAGCAGTTTGGTATCACCATCCTGGAAGGCTACGGCCTCTCTGAGACGAGTCCTATTGCTACTTTCAGCCGGGAGGGTGATGAGCTCAAGGTGGGCTCTATCGGGAAACCCATCTGGGGGGTCGATCTGGCCATCAAGCGGGAGGACGGTAGTTTCGCCGATGTCGATGAAGTGGGGGAAGTGGTCATACGGGGCCACAATATTATGAAGGGCTACTACAATCGCCCCGAAGCCACCCGGGAAGCCATTGTCGATGGATGGTTCCATTCCGGCGATATGGGCAAGCGGGATGCCGACGGATTCTTTTATATCGTGGACCGGAAGAAAGATCTCATTATCCGTGGCGGTATGAATATCTATCCCCGAGAAATTGAAGAAGTACTCTACGGACACCCCAAAGTGCTGGAGGCGGCGGTCATCGGAATACCCGACGATATGCGGGGTGAGGAGGTTAAGGTCTATGTCTCTCCCCGAGAGGGACAGACCCTGGACCCAGACGAGATCCAAGCCTATATGCAGGAACGAATGGCCAAGTACAAATGGCCGAAGGAAGTGGAAATCCTGGCCGAGCTCCCCAAGGGCCCGACAGGAAAAATTCTAAAGCGGGAGCTACGAAACCCCTGACCGTCCGCTGCGCGATTTTACCCGGAAAGACGTTTGGGTGCCATAGGGTGGCAGGATAGCAGTGAGAAAATCCATCAAAGGGCGACTTTTCGAGCCACGATACGGAATTCGCTAGACTAATTGCGATGATCGTGGTATATACTTATCGGTAGGTCGGACGCCGCGTCGCCGTGCGATGCGCCCCACATACCCAACCGCTGAGCCGCGTGTAGACGCAGAAGACCTGCGCTGGACGCTATGGAGGCAAGACCATGCAACTGGACGATAAAGAAAAACAGGCATCCCTCGATGTCGCGGAAGATTCCCGGCAAACGGATTGGCAGGAGCCCAGCTTTGTGGCCGAGCTCTTTCAGGGAAACTTCGCCTGGGACCACATTCATCCCTTCCCCTTGCAGTCGGCCGAAGATAAAAAAATCGGCGATGACTACATTGAGGTATTGCGCGGCGTCCTGGAGGAACACATTGATCCCAGTGACGTGGATCGAACGGGCAACGTGCCCGAGAGCGCCCTGGAGGCCCTGGCGGCGGTGGGTGCCTATGGCATGAAGATCCCCAAAGAGTATGGGGGCCTGGAGCTGAGCCAGACCAACTACAGCCGCGCCTGTGCCTTCATGAGCAGCTACTGCGCTTCTACTGCGGCCGGCATCACGGCCCACCAGAGCATTGGTGTGCCCCAGCCTCTCAAGCTTTTCGGCACGAAAGAGCAGAAGGAGAAGTTTCTGCCCCGAATTGCCAAAGGGGCCGTAACCGCCTTTGCCCTCACCGAGCCCGGTGTGGGGTCCGATCCGGCCAAGATGGTCACTACCGCCACGCCAACGGAAGACGGCTCCCACTACGTCATCAACGGCCGCAAATTGTGGATTACCAATGGTACCCGTTGCGAGATGATGGTCGTGATGGCGCGCACGCCTTCCATCATGGTCAATGGCAAGGAAAAAAAGCAGATCTCGGCCTTCGTGGTGGAGACCAACACCCCCGGTTTTGACGTGATTCACCGATGCGACTTTATGGGGATCCGGGGTATCCAGAATGGCCTGCTGAATTTTGATAACGTAAAGGTGCCTGCCGAAAACATCATCGGCAAGCCTGGTGAAGGGCTGAAGATTGCCCTGGTCACGCTGAATACGGGACGTCTCTCGATACCCGCCACGACCTCGGCCGGTGGCAAGGCCGCCATCCTGGCCGGTGGGAAATGGGCCGCCGAGCGGAACCAGTGGGGCGCCCCCATTGGCAAGCATCAGAACACCGCCCAGAAACTCGCCGTCTTTGCGTCCGATACCCTGGCGATGGAAGCCGTTACCTGGCTGAGTTGTTCCATGGCCGATAAGGGCGGCAGCGATATTCGCATCGAAGCGGCCATGGCCAAGTATTTCACCACCGTCCATGGGTGCCAGATAGCCGACGATTTTCTCCAATTGCGGGGGGGCCGCGGCTACGAAACGGCCGAGTCCCTCGCCAAACGTGGGGAAGAGCCCATCCCCGCCGAGCGCATGGTGCGGGACGCCCGCATTGCCCGTATTGTGGAGGGTACGGACGAGATCATGCGGCTCTTCATCGCGCGAGAAGCCATGGACGCCCACGTGCGCCAGATTATGCCCCTCATGATGCCGGGTGGCAATAAGCTGAAGCATATGTTCAGCAGTTTTCTGCCCTTCTACGCCAAATGGTATCCGAAACAGTGGTTGCCGGCGGGCAGTAACTATGATACCCGTCACCTGAATGCCCGCAATCAATCCCACCTGAGCTTTATCGGAAAGTATGCGAAGAAACTGGCCCGCACCATGTTTCACACGATGGCGAAGTACCAGCAAAAGCTGGAACGGGAACAGCTCATCATGGCGAACTTTGTCGACATCGGGACGGACCTGTTCACCATGGCGGCGGTGCTTTCCTACACCGATGCCCTCCTGGAGACGGCGCAGGACAAGGATGAATTGCAGCGGCTGGCGGACCTCTACTGCACCGATGCCCGAGACCGTATCCAGGCGAATCTCAAGGCGGTGGGCAAGAACCACAACAGTATGTATACCCATGTGGCCAACGACGTGATGAAAGGTAAGTTTGACTGGATGTGTACCGACATCTACACGGACGTACCCCAGGGGTACAAGAAATACATGAACGAGAGCATTGATGCCTTCGAAGCCAAGCATGGTAAGAAGATCGCCACGACGGAACTCGAAGAAAAGGCCCTTGCCGCGGAGCCTGCGGAAGTCTAGGCGGCAGTACTATCATTTATAAGCACACGGCGCGGTCCCACGGGGCCGCGCCGTTTCGTCAGTGGGTTGATTCGTGATGGTGTGCTGAGGACGTAATGCCGCGACGGCTATCCCACGATGTAGTGGCCGGGTTTGGCGCAATGCCTGTTACGCGCTATACTGGATGCGCGGTAGCCATGCACTGGAGAATCGCGCTCTCGATATCGGGGTGATCGTGGGTCGCACATTGGAGCGATTGGAGCACCCGTGTCCGTTCACTTGAACCCCCCGAATAATTCCCGAGTTCCCTGGTGGCAGCCCGTGTTGTTTTCAGCCCTGGCGGGGGGCATGGCCTGGGGTATCCGCGGCCAATATGGTCACGAAGCGGGGGCCATGATAGCGGGTGTTTTGGTCAGTCTTACCCTCATCTTCCTCCTGTGCCCCGGAGTGAGCTCTCGGCAGGCCGTACGTGCGGCGGCCCTATGCACGGTGGCCATGGGCATTGGCGGCACCATGACCTACGGGCAGACCGTGGGGCTGTCTCATGATCGCGAGATTATCGGGAACTGGGGCGCCTGGTGTTGGGGGATGTTGGGCCTTGCCATAAAGGGGGGCATTTGGATTGGGCTGGCGGCCTTCTTTCTGGGGCTGGGTCTAGGGGGAAAACGGTACAGCGCCTTCGAAATGATGAAGTTGGTGCTCCTCATGCTCTTTGCTTCGCTTGTCGGTTGGGCGCTGCTGAATCGGCCCCACGACCCAGAGCATTTGCGACTGCCCTACTTCTACTTTTCGGATCACTGGCAGTGGGAGCCGGAAGTGTTGGCACGGGACGGGCAAGAGTTTCGGCCGGAGGTATGGGGAGGCTTGCTCTTCGCCCTGGCGGCAGCGGTGGGCTATGCCGTCCGGGTAAAACAGGATCGGCTCGCTCGCAATATGGCGCTCTGGGGCCTGCTCGCCGGGGGGGTGGGTTTCCCTCTCGGACAATGTCTCCAATCTATCAACGCCTGGAATCCGGATTTCTTTCGCGAAAGTTTCCTGTCGCCCGTCACCAACTACTTCAATTGGTGGAATGCCATGGAGACAGCGTTTGGCACCATCATGGGGGCCTTCGTGGGGTTGGGGCTCTGGGTGAACCGGGCGCGCATTGACCTGCAACCAGACCCCGATGAAAACCCCATGGCCTTTTGGCTGGAGGGGCTTTTGTTGACCATCCATATCCCCGCCCTGGTCGCGGTGGTTTTTCTGGGCGGTGCGTGGGCCGACGGACTCTATGATTACGGAATCGTGATGGCGGCCATTCCCCTTATCGCGTGCATTAACGGGCGGTACTGGCCCTACCTTCAGCTGTTGGCTATCACGATGTTACCCATCGCCGGGAAAACGGCCCTGGTCATGATTCAGCACCGTGGCGGTAATATTGAAGTCGGCGTGGCCTTCTCGCATTTCTTTCTGCTACCCATGGTCGGTGCCACAGCGATGGCCCTCTGGGCGGCCCGCCGAAATGAGCGGGGAGAGACGACGCCTGCTTTCATCCGCAATGGCCTGCTTTTCACCACCTGGATGTACTTCTGGTTAAATCACGCCTTTTTCGATTTTCCCTGGCCGTGGTTGACCTGGGGTGGGCGTACCGTTCATGGTATGTTCTTTTTAATCTGTGCCATCGGGATTTCGTGGATGGTGTATCTCCATCGGCACACGGTAACAGACACGTACTCTGAGAAGTAAAAAGGAATTGAAGTGGACGTAAGAGCAGATTCGACCGATGAGAAGTGGGTAGCCTGGTGGCAGCCCGTAGTGTTTGCGGCCATGGCCGGTGGCCTGGGCTGGGGAATCCGGGGGCAATACGGCCACGAGACAGGCGCCATGATCGCCGGAGTCTTGGTGAGCCTGACGCTTATGTTCTTGATGTGTCCTCGCGTGGCGACAGGCTCCGTCGTGCGTGCGGCTGCGCTCGCCACCGTCGCCATGGGCATTGGTGGCACCCAGACCTATGGGGTGACCTTGGGGCTGACCCAGGATGGTGCCGTGATCGGGAACTGGGCCGCCCTGCGCTGGGGATTGCTTGGCTGCCTCATTAAGGGGGGGCTCTGGATAGGGTTCGCGGGGCTATTCCTGGGTATTGGGCTTGGCGGAAAGCGCTACACGGCGCTCGAAGTGTTTTTCTTGTCCCTGGGCATGGTCGCTATATCCTTCGTGGGCGCATGGCTCTTTAATTCTCCTTTCGACCCGGAAGCCGGAAAGCTCCCGGCCATTCACTTTTCCAACCTCTGGCAATGGCTTCCCGAGAACGAGGGACGTCCCCGGCAGGAATCCTGGGGAGGATTGCTCTTCGCCTTCGCGCTGGCCTTTGGCTATACGACCTGGCGGAAGAAGGATGTACTCGCCCGGAATATGGGGCTCTGGGGACTGCTGGGCGGTGCGCTGGGCTTTCCCCTTGGGCAGTGTCTCCAGGCCTATCATGCGTGGAATCCGGAAGTGTTCAAGCAGGGTATCTGGACCAACCTCGACCCCTATATGAACTGGTGGAACACCATGGAGACTACCTTCGGCTGCATCATGGGCGCGGCCCTGGGGCTGGGGCTTTGGCTCAACCGACGGCGTATCGACGTTGCGTCGACGCCCGATGGCCCCACCATGCCGTTGGCGCTGGAGGGCGTGTTGTTGTGCCTCCATGTGTTCCTGCTTATCCGCATGACCTTCTTTGGCGGCTGGGTAGATGGCGTCTACGGCTCCGGGCTTATTCTGGTGATTATTCCCTGGGCCTGCTGTGCGGGGGGACGCCTCTGGCCCTGGCTCCAGGTAACGGCCATTACGATGCTGCCCATCGCCTCGAAGACGGTGGTGAACCTGACCGTGAAATCAGAGGACATCGCGCCGGTCGCGGGCTGGGCCATTTATTTTGTGCTGCCATTGCTCCTGGCGACGGGGCTTGGTGGCTATTTTGCGTGGCGCGCCCTCAAGGGACAGGAGACGACGCGTTTTGTGGTATTCGCGTTCCTGCTGAATCTGTGGCTGTATTTTGGTTTGAACTATGCCATCTTTCAGTTCCCGTGGCCCTGGGCCGAATGGACGGGCCGGACGCCCAGTGGGATTGTCTTCATCGTGTTTCTCTTTGGCCTGACCGCCATGGTGTGGATGAACTGGAGACGGGTTGCCGCACGCGTGGCGTAAGCGCGAGGCGGCGTAACCAGGATGCGGTTACCGCTCGTTCCAGCGGGTTAGGAGAGGTGCAGGGATGACAGGCCCCATCGAAATTGTGGCGACCCTCATGACGTTGGTCTGTGTCGTGCTCACCGCGCGGCAACATATCTGGTGCTGGCCCACGGGGCTGGTGGCCGTGATTCTCTATGGCTGGATTTTTTTTGAGGCCAAGCTCTACTCCGACTTCGGCCTTCAGATCGTCTACGTATTCATGCAGCTCTACGGCTGGTACCACTGGCTCTATGGAGGGCGAAATCGAGACGGGCTTCCGGTGACGCGACAATCTGTGCTGCAAAATGTCGGATGGGTTGGGCTGGCGCTTGTTGCTACCCTGGGCCTCGGCTTTCTCATGGCAAGCCGGACCGACGCATCCCTCCCCTATGCCGATGCCTTTACGACCGTGACGGCCCTCATCGCCCAATGGTTATTGGCGCGCAAGAAGCTCGAGTCCTGGTTGTTCTGGATCGTCATCGATGTTGTATGTGTCCGCAATTATTGGGTAAAGGACCTGACCGTCACTACGGGGCTCTATGCGATCTTGCTGGTACTGGCCGTCGTGGGCTATTTCACTTGGCGTAGCGCCCTGGTAAGTCAGGCCACGGCGGATTCGCCTGTGGATACACCATGACGACGGGGCTTACCCTGGGAAAATTTGCGCCCCTCCACAAGGGCCATGAACACGTGATTGAACGTGCCCTGGCAGAAAACGACCATGTGGTCGTGCTGATATATCACGCCCCAGAGCATACGCCCATCCCCTTGTCCCGACGTGCCGCATGGATTACCAGCTTGTACCCGTCCATCGAAGTCATCGAGTGTGCTGACGGCCCCATGGAAGTGGGGGAGTCGCCAGAAATCAAGCGCATGCACGAGGAGTATATCCTGGGGAAGTTGGCGGGACGGAAAATAGACCGCTTCTACACCAGCGAATTCTATGGTGAACACGTCAGCGCGGCCTTGGGGGCAGCGGATTGCCGCGTAGACCCGGCGCGGGTGGCGGTGCCCATATCGGCTACGGCAATCCGGGAAAATCCCTATGCCAAACGGAACTATGTGAGCGCCGTGGTCTACCGCGACCTCGTTACAAAAGTAGTGCTGCTGGGCGCGCCTTCCACGGGGAAAACTACGCTTTGTGAAGCCCTGGCTGCACACTATAACACCGTCTGGATGCCCGAATATGGCCGGGAATACTGGGCGGCCAATCAGATTGGCCGACGCTTGAGCCCGGAGCAGCTCGTGGAAATTGCCGAGGGCCACCGCGTCCGCGAGGACAGGTTGGTCATGGAGGCGGATCGATTTTTCTTTGTGGACACCGACGCTACCACCACCCGGCAGTTTGGCCTGTACTACCACGGCCACGTCTTGCCCCGCCTGGCGAAATTGGCGGACGACACCCGGGAACGTTACGACCTTTTTCTGCTTTGCGAAGATGACATTCCCTACGACGATACCTGGGACCGCTCGGGGGAAGTGAACCGCACGAAATTTCAGGAGGTGATCGTCGCCGACCTGATGGCACGTAGGGTGCCTTTCGAGCGCGTTGGCGGTAGTCTGGCGGCGCGGGTGGAGACCGTGGTGGCATTGTTGGATGGCAAATCGTAGAAACGGTCGAGCAACGAGTCTGGGCCTCATAGTAGGTCGTGTGGTTTCCCCACGGAAGAAAGCGCAAAAACTTGCCCACAGACGTTTTGGATTTGGAGAGCGGGTTTTCTTGCCCGCTGCACAGCATCCCACGCGTGGCAATAGGTACGTTGTACTGTACGTCAGCCGTCTTGCCAAGACAGCCGGGACGGATATCCCACGATGTCGAGCTTAGGGCGGAGTCCCTTTCGCCAGCGACGGGACATTCCCGCCCGTTGTCGTGGCGGGTGGGTGCTCGGGACGAATTTTGTTCAGGGTGGGTTCACGGTGGGTGCTTGGGGTCTTGGGGGCGCTTCTGTCCCTGAGGTGAACTGGAGAGTGCGCGTTGTGCTGCATGTCCACCATCACGCCATGACGGTCGGGACGGCTATCCCACGGTCCTTTATGTCCTCTCCTCAAATACAAAAAAAAGAGGCGGTCCGAAGACCGCCTCTCGTGTATTTCTGGCTATACCGTGTGCCTAGTATTCCTGCACGTTGATGTTCTTGAAGGACAGGTCCGTGGTCGGATCATGGCCCTGGAGGTGGATGGTGCCGGGTCCGGGAACGAAGCCCTGCTTACCGTCGCTGTTGTCAGATACCGGACGGGTATCGTAGAAGTCGCTGGTCTGGTAGCCGTTGATCCACACGGCGGTGTGGTTGCCATCGGCGATGACCGTCTTCTGGAACCATTCGCCGTCGGTGGAGACGACTTTGCGGGAGAACTGGTTGCCGTAGTTGCCGCCCGTGCCGAAGTCGACGGGGTTGGTGCGCTCACCATCCCAGTGGTTGCGGACCTGAGACTCGTAGCCCTTCCAGAAAACGCCCACAGGGCCGCGGAAGAATACGCCGCTGTTCAGTTCCGTGCCGTTGGAGATGATGTCGAGTTGGAGGACGAAGTCTTTGAAGAGCTTGGCGGTCTCGATCTGGCCGTTGCCGTCTTTGATGTTGATGGCTTCATCGACGACAGTGAACTTGGAGGCTTTGTCGGGGATGATGTTCCAGCCGTCGAGGGTCTTGCCGTCGAAGATGGGGCTGAGGCCGAGGGGGCGCAGTTTCACGTTGCGGACATTTACCGAAAACTTGTGGGACCAGAAACGGTAATAACGGTGGAACTGGAGGAGGATATAGCCCTTGTCCCGGCTGGCGGCGATGTCAACCGCTTCGCCGTCGATCGTGGCGTCGATGTTGTTGCCCACGGCTTTGACGTGGATGGTGTGCCACTTGCCGTCATTCTTTTCGTCACCGAAGACAATGGCGCCGCTGCCGTTTTCCGTCGTGTGGCCCTCGAGACCTGCACGGACGGCCAGGCCCATGCTGCCGGGTCCTTCCATCATGACTTCCACGGTGAGTTCAAAATTCTTGAACTGGGACGTGGTGGCGAGCCAGCCGCCAGCGCCTTCTTTTTTGTCTACGGTGGCGCTGAGGACGCCGTCGCCTGCCTGCCAGGGCACATTGCCAAAGCTGGTCCAGCCGAAGAGGGTCTCTCCGTCAAACAGATTGATCCAGTTGCCCTCGGCGACTTCTGCCGCCTTGGCGTGCAGGGGAAGCACGGCCAGCGCGGCGAGTGCCGTCACAGTGATTGCCTTTCGGAACATTGAATTCTCCTCTCGATTCTGGTGGTTGGGATGAGTTGTTACAGCATTGCCATGATGGAGGGGGATTCCCTACAATGGCGATCCTGAGTTTCGCATCGATTATTGAAACGCCTGCCCGACAAATTCAGTCGTCATCCCGTGTGCAGTCCACACGGTCAGGCCGATGCGAAAGATAGCATACAACCCATCACACATCAAAACGAAAGTCAGGGGTCCATGATAGTACGTTTCCTTTCCCTTCCATCCATGCTAGCTCTGGCCATTCTCAGCATAATCGGTCCGGCCGATCGCGTCGTTGCCGCCGACGACGAAGTGGTTGGAACGCCGCTGGACGGCTACCGGGGCATCTGGTATGCCAACCAGGAAACAGGCAACGAGTACGTCTACAAGTACAGCGGGGGCCTGGGCACCTACTGTGCGAAGCATATTCCCCAATCGATTTACGCTCCCGAAGTGGACAAGACCTTCTTTGTCTATGGCGGCACGACGAAAGAAGGGGATAGCCTCCAGGAGATGGTGTCCTACTACGACCACAAGACCGGCCAGGTGCCTCGTCCGGTGCTCGTGTACCACAAAAAGGATACGACCGACGCCCACGACAATCCGGTGCTCTCCATCGACAGCGACGGCCACCTGTGGGTCTTTGTCAGTGCCCACGGGCGGGGGCCCAAGTCGTTTATTTTCAAGAGTCTCAAGCCCTACGATATTTCGGCCTTTGAAAAAGTCGCGAACTTCAATTTCTCCTATCCCCAACCGTGGTATATCGAAGGCCAGGGCTTCATCTTCCTCCACACGTGGTATGAAGGCGGTCGGGGCATGTACTTCCGCACCAGTAAAGACGGTAAGGAATGGGGCGACCGGGTGCAGATGGCCCACATCGATCAGGGCCACTACCAAATCAGCTGGCCCTGGAAAAATCGGGTGGGTAGCGCCTTTAATTACCACCCCGAAGGCAAAGGGCTGAATTTCCGCACCAATCTCTACTACATGCACACGGCGGATATGGGCGAAACCTGGACCACGGTGGATGGGAAGCCGGTGGAAATTCCCGTAACTACGGTTAAAAACGCTGCCCTGATTCATGACTATCAGGCCGAAGGGCGCCTGGTCTACATGAAAGACCTGAACTACGATGCCGAAGGCAATCCGGTTATCCTTCACGTCACCTCCGGTGGCTGGGTCTCCGGCCCCGAGTCCGGACCCCGTCGTTGGCGCGTGGCCCATTGGACCGGAGACGTGTGGGCCTTCCACACCATCACGGAGTCGGACAATAACTACGACATGGGCTCCATCTTCATCGGTGAAGACGGCACCTGGCGCGTGGTTGGCCCCACCGAAGTCGGCCCCCAGCCCTACAATCCCGGGGGCGAAATCGCGACCTGGGTCAGCGCGGACCAGGGCAAAACCTGGACCAAAGAACACCAACTTACCGCGGGCAGTGAGCGGAACCACACCTATGCCCGCCGTCCCCTCCACGGGCAGGCGGATTTCTATTCTATCTGGGCCGATGGCCATGGCCGTCAGCCCTCCGATTCGAAATTGTTCTTCTACAACCACGAGGCCGGGGAAGTGCGGCAGTTGCCCGCTACGATGACGGATGACATGGCCACCCCCGTGCTCGTGAATAGCGTAAAGTAATTATGGCCCTTGCCCCCGGTTTGATTCGCCCTCGAAAGTTGCTATGCTGTGGGCAACGGGTGTGTGCGGCAAAACAGCGTGGCCACAAGCCACCAGAGAATACAGGAGTAAACACCGTGAATTGGATGGAGAATACTATGCTGGGTATACATGGAACAGGACGACTTACGGCCCGGGTGCTTACGGGTGCTTTCGCCGGGTTGTGGTCGGTGGCTGCGATGGCGGCACCCACCATCATGAGTCCCGATCCCGTCTATGACTTTGGCGAGTTGGACAACTCGAATAAGGTAAGCCGCGATTTTATCGTTAAGAACGTCGGGGACGACGCCCTGGTCATCAGTGACGTGAAAACTACCTGCGGTTGCACCGTAGCCGAATTGGAAAAGAATACCCTGGCACCGGGCGAAGAGACGACCATCGCCGCCGTCTTCAATCTGAAAGGCAAGCAGGGTATTCAGTCCAAAAAAATCACGGTCATGTCCAATGACCCTGAGACGCCCAATTACATCCTCGAGATTAAGGGCAATTCGGTGGCGACCATTTCCCTGGAGCCCACCTTGCTCAATCTGGGGCGCATTGTGGACAACGACGCGCACAGTCAGTTGGTCACGGTAAGGTCGACGAAAGAGGGGCACACCTTCAAGATCGAGAAGATTGTGGTCCCGGAAGACGCCCAGTTTACGGCGGAAGTCGAAGAAGTGGAGCCGGGCAAGGAGTACCGGATCACGGCGACGACGCAGCCGGGTCTGGTAGCGGGTATGCTGAACGGTCGCATTACGGTGATGACGGATGACCCCAGCCGGAAAATGCTGAGTATTTCGGTCTATGGCCACGTTATCGGGGCGCTTCAGCTGCGTCCAGACGTGGTGACCATACGGGCCAATGCCGATGTAGACGCCCCCCGGGCTACCCAGTATCTGCAGGTCCTTCCCGGCCGGGCAAAGTCTTTCGAGTTGCTTGACGTGATCGCCCCGATCCCCGATATGAAGGCAGAACTCATCAAGCGGAAAGACAACGACTACCACATTAAGCTGTCCGAGATGCCGGTAGATAATTCCCTCAAAGACAAAGAGTTGATTGTCACGACCAATCTGCCGGATCGCCCGGAGATTCGGATCCCCTTCCGGGTCTTGCCGTCCCAGCCGATCCAGGTCGGGAAAACGCCCTCCCGCGTGCCCACCGCGCAGCCCACAACCCGTCCCCGGGCACCCCGACTGCCTGCCGGACCGAGCAATTAGGGAGAATTCCGACGGGCAACTCGCCCCCGTGAAAGGTAGTAATGCCCCGCCAGCGCACCCGGTGCCTGGCGGGGCTTTTTTCGTGCGGGAGTAAAACCGATTTGGTTCGCGCCGGGTCCAACCCTCATGGTATTGTAGCGCCGTAGCTTCATGTTGCCATCGGTGGCGCACCGTCGGTCGTCACCAGATTCGATTCACTGGGTTTTGATTGGCCCGTAGGGACCAATCAATCGTAGCGTCCCCGAGGGGGAAAAGGAGCACCTGGAATGCAAGTCATACTGCGATGTTGTGCCGCCATGGTATTGGTAGCATTGGCCCTGGCCAATGCGGAAGCCCGTGAATCTACCGCGCGGATGGTAGAAAATCCGACGGCGCTCGATCGGTATGTGCACGCCGTGGACGATACCTATTCGTATCACGTAGAAGCCATGCACAAGGGCGAAGGCGTCACGCTCCATCTCATCAACCTGACCTCCCAGACCTGGCGGAGCAAAGACGAAGTAGACCGCACGGTCTGGCAGCACTGGCTCGGCATCTATATCCCGGAGAAGGTGTCTTTCGACACGGCCCTGCTCTACATTGGCGGCGGTGCCAATGGGGGAGAGGCCCCGGAGAAGATGAGCAAGGAATTCGCCGGCATCGCCGTGCAGACCCAGTCGGTGGTCATCGAGCTGGGGATGATTCCCAACCAGCCCCTGACTTTCGCTGGCGAAAACGCGGGGCGAAAAGAAGACTCCCTGATTGCCTACACCTGGGATAAATTCCTCAAGACCGGTGATGAAAACTGGCTGGCACGTCTCCCCATGACCAAGAGCGTGGTGCGCGCCATGGATACGGTGCAGGAGTATTGTGCCAAGGCGGAGGGGGGGAGCCATAGCATCAACGCTTTCGTTGTCGCGGGCGGCTCCAAGCGCGGTTGGACTACCTGGACCACGGCAGCGGTGGATAAACGGGTCGTCGGGATTGTTCCGATTGTGATTGACATGTTGAACGTCAAGCCGTCTTTTATACACCACTGGGAGGCCTACGGCTTCTGGGCACCTGCGGTGGGCGATTATGACGCCATGGGCCTTATGGATTGGATGGGCACGCCCGAGTACGACAAGTTACTTGAGCTGGTGGAACCCTACAGCTATATCAAGCGGTTTACCATGCCCAAGCTCGTGATGAATTCGGCGGGCGACCAATTCTTTCTGCCCGATTCCTCTCAGTTTTACTGGGACGATCTCGTGGGGGACAAGTACCTGCGCTACGTGCCGAATACGGACCATGGCCTGGGCGACTCCGATGCGCTCTACTCCCTGATGGCTTTTTATGCGGGCATCATCAGTGGTACGCCCCAGCCGGAATACAGCTGGACATTTGGCGCCAACAATACGTTGACGGTGAAATCGCCCAGCAACCCGGTTGCGGTCAAGCTCTGGACGGCCACCAATCCAGAAACCCGTGATTTCCGTTTGGAAGCGGTTGGGCCCATCTGGAAAGAGCAGGCCCTCAAGAGCAAGCGCGAGGGGGTCTATGAAGTGGATTTAAGTGCGCCAGAGAAAGGGTGGACCGCCCATCTGGTTGAGCTGACCTTTGAAGGCCCGGGGGGGACTCCGCTGAAGTTTACCACGCCGGTTAAGGTGCTTCCCGAGGCCCTGCCGTTTGAGTACACCGCCCCGGCAGAGACGCCCAAGGGCTACTTGAGCAAATAGACTCGCGCGGCGCGATAGCATCCACGAAAAACGCGGCCTCTGGGATGAAGTTCCAGAGGCCGCGTTGCCCTTAAGGCGAAGAAAAATCAGGCTTCGCTCAACCCAAAGAGGTTTCGGGCGAAGAGTTCAGAAAAGGGGCGGCC
This sequence comes from Candidatus Hydrogenedentota bacterium, assembly GCA_034669905.1. Taxonomy (GTDB): domain Bacteria; phylum Hydrogenedentota; class Hydrogenedentia; order Hydrogenedentales; family JAEUWI01; genus JAEUWI01. The sequence continues at coordinate 171,370 of JAXMOL010000005.1, read as the reverse complement.
GGGTTCATAACCGCGTACCCACTCACCATCCAGGACCAGGTAGGGCACACCAAGCTTACCGGTCTTTGCTTCCAACTCTTCACCATGCTCCGGCGTTTCGCGAATGTCCCGCTCTTCGTAGGTGATGCCATTGGCATCCATAAAGGCTTTCAGATTCTGGCAATCACCACAAAGTTTTCCAGAATAGACGATAACTTCCTTGGGCATTGGGATACTCCTTATTTCGTTTCCGTCACGAAACGGTGGCTTCCGACTTCGTGACGCTGGCATAGACGCACACCCTATAGCATACGGTAAAAGGGGGGAGCGTCGCCAACTGGACGCGGGAAGCGTGCAGACGCTATTCCGCCGTCAGGGTGCGAAAATGCTCATAAATTCCCCCGAAGGCGCCGTTGCTCAGGATTAGTACAATGTCTCCCGGCCGGGCAGTGGCGTGTATGTGATGGGCCAGTTTATCGGGCTCCTCCCAGACTGCGCCACCGGCGGCACCGAGTTTAGCTATCAGCCGTTCCCGGTCCAGACGCTCGCCATCGGGAATGCGCTCGCCCCGATAAATGGGGCCGAGATGCACTTCATCCGCCCGAGAAAATGCGGCGGTGAGCTCTTTGAAAAATCGGTTGGTCACGGTCGTATTGCTGCGGGGTTCAAAGAGCACACGGAGTCGTCCGTCCGGCCACCGGGTCTTGGCGCCAGCGATGGTTTCCGCAATGGCGGTGGGGTGGTGGGCGAAGTCGTCAATATAGGTTACGCCTTCGGCTTCCAGGAAGGTCTCCATACGGCGCTTGACCCCGGTAAAAGAGGCCACGCCCTCGCAAGCTTCCAGAGGCGTCAATTCGAAGTAGTGGCCGACCGCTACGGCCGCGAGCACGTTCTGCAGGTTGTGTTGGCCCGTGAGCGGGGTGCTTACCGTGCCGTATTCCTGCCCGTGGTGGGTGATCTGGAGGAGCTGACGCCCTTTTTCGACGCCCAATACCAGCCCGTGCCAGTCCGCGTCTTCGCTGAAGCCGTAGGTCTCCACGGGACAAAAGGCATGGTCGCGCAAACTCAGCGCATGGTTATCCGCACAGCAAATGAGCCGCCCATCGGCGGGGATTTGCCGGAGCATGCGCTGAAAGGCCAATTCGATGGCGGCCAGATCGGGATAAATGTCGCCATGGTCAAACTCAAGTGAGGTGACAACGGCCACTTCGGGCAGGTAATGGAGGAATTTTGCCCGCTTGTCAAAAAAAGCGGTGTCATATTCATCGCCCTCGATGACGAAGGGGGCACCGGGCGCGCCGAGTCGGGCGGAATGTTCGAAGTTCAGGGGCTGGCCCCCAATGAGATAGCCGGGCACCCGTCCTGCGTGGTCGAGAACCTGCGCGGTGATGGCGGTGGTGGTCGTTTTGCCGTGGGTACCACAGATCGCCACAGAGCGGCGTGCACGCAGGACATGCTCTTTCAGCCACTCGGGAAGACTAATATAGCGCATGCGTCGGGTGAGGGCGGCCTCTACCTCGGGGTTGCCTCGACTCAGTACATTACCGAGTAACACCACGTCGGGATGCCAGTCCAGGTTGACGGGGCCATAGCCGGCGGCCACCGGAACGCCCAGGGCCTCCACCATATGGGATGTGGGCGGATAAAGGGGATTATCGCTTCCCCGGACCTCCCAGCCCGCTTCCAGGGCCAGTCGTGCCCCGGCCACCATGGCGGTGCCGCCGATTCCGGAAAAATGAACGCTTGGTTGTTTGTTCATAGTCACTTTCATCTGCTGGTTTTGCAATGGATACGCCGGATGTCGAGTATAGCAGAGCGCACCGGTGCCACCACAGCAGATTTCAGCGGCGCCCACCCGGATGGGGTGATCTCGTGGTACACTGGATAATCGGGTGTGCGGGTGAATAGAATCCCCACCGGGAGGGTAGTTAACGGCATGCGGCACCGGAAGAAACGCAGCAAATGGGGTGGGAGAGTTTGGAAATGAAGGTAGTTTCGGTTGCTCGTAGGGTCGTGGCACTGTCCATCCTGTGCTTCGCGCCTGTTTTCGCGCAAGACGTAGACTTTGGCTACGTGCGGGGGATTGGTGGTACGGCGGAGGAGAACGCTTCGGGTATCGCCCGGGATAGTCTGGGGAACAGCTATGTGGGAGGCTATTTCCAGGGGACCCCCGACTTTGACCCGGGAGCCGGGACGACCGCTATCGCCAGTGCAGGCCAGTACGACGGCTTTATTGGGAAATACGATCCCGACGGAAATCTGATTTGGGTTCATAGCTTCGGCGACGTGGATTATGACTACATCTTTGGTGTGGCCGTGGATAGTGCCGACAATGTCTATGTCACCGGCACCTTTCTGGGTACCGTCGATTTTGATCCGGGCCCGGGTACGCACAACGTGACCGCGCCCTCCTTCTTCAGCGAAGCCTTTGTGCTGAAACTGGACAGCGACGGCAACTTCGTCTGGGTCCAGCTCATCACAGGGGCGGGTTCGGAAATCGGCTTTGCGATCACGTTGGACGCAAGCGGCAATATCTATTCCATGGGACAATTCACTGGCACCGCCGATTTTGACCCGGGTCCAGGTACCGCTTCCATCGCTTCCGTCAGTGGCAATGATCTGTACATACAGAAACTGGACAGTGGGGGGAATTACCTGTGGGCGGCCACGGTGGATGGGGAAGTGCGCGATTTCGGCCGATTCCTGGCCCTGGACAGTGCCGGTGCGGTATATCTTTCGGCGGGATTCCAGGGGACGGTGGACTTCGACCCGGGTGTTGGCGTGGACAATCGGACCAGTGCGGGAGATAGCGATATCTTCATCTGGAAGCTGGATGTCAGCGGCAATCTGGCATGGGTACACACGCTGGGCAGTGCCAATGATGACGACGGGGCGAGTGTGGCCATCGACAGCGCGGACAACGTGATTGTTGCGGGAAGTTTTCAAGGTACCGTCGACTTTGACCCGGGGGCGGGCACCAGCAATCTGGCGAGTATCTCTACCTACTCCTTGTTTGTCTTGAAGCTCACCAGCGGCGGTGTGTACACCTGGGCCGGGGCCTTTACCGGGATGGACGATGGCTTTACCTATGGGATGATCGTGGACAACTTCGACGAGATTCTGGTGGTGGGTTCCTTCGAGGGGACCGCTGATTTTGATCCGGGCGTTGGTGGGGCCATCGCTACGAGTGCGGGCGATGAGGATTTCTACATTACGAAGCTTGATAGCGCGGGTGCCTGGAAATGGACGGAACAGCGGGGCACCGCAGGGCGTGATTTAGGGGCCACCATTATCCACGATGGGGCGGGCTCATTTCTGATTACCGGTATATTCTCGAATACCCTCGATTTTGATACGAGTGCCAGCACGACCAATCTCACCGCTGTGGGGAGTTTCGATACCTTCTTTATGAAACTGGTGCCAAAGATGGGCGGTGTCATTACCAGCACCCCGACACCCGGAAATATTTATGACAATGACCCCTTGACCCTCATCGCACCCGCAGGTTTTTCCAGCTATGTCTGGAAGCGGAACGGGGTGGTGCTGAATGACAGCGGTGCCCGCATTACCGGCACGAATTCCCAGATGGTGGACTATGCCCCGGTGCTGCTCGCCGATCAGGCGACCTTTACGGTCACCTACGATGATGGTACGGGCAGCATCGTGGAATCGGCACCCTATACTCTGGTGGTGCTCAGTAGCACAGCCCTTCCGGTTGCCGGGAGCGCAGGAATCGTGCTGCTGGTCCTTGCACTGCTCATTGCTGCGACCGGTACGATAGGAAAACGCATACGGGTCTGAACAGCCCCACAACTTATTGGTGGGTAGGGATTCGCTTTTTCTTGCCCGCGCGAAACTGAAACAGGGCGCCGAAGAGAGCCAGGATTCCCCAGATGGCCAGCATGGCATAGGTGAGCCACGGTAAGTCCGGCAGGCGATCGCCCGCCTCGGCCGTCTGTGCGGTGATCTTGTCGAGGAGTCCCTGGTCCCGTGCGACCTGCAATCCGACCTGGGTCATCATCATGGCGCCGATAGCCGCCGTGGCCAGGGTCATGATGGGGCGTTCGATGAGAATCGCCAGGAAGCCCCCCACCAGCCCCAATCCCGCCACGGCCCAGAGTATCCAGGATTCGGGGCGTCCCTGGAGTAGCTGGTAGGCCACGACGACGGCCCCCAACATCCCCACGCAGAAAATGCCGGTCTTGTAGAGGAAGAAGAGGGCCATGGCCCCGCAGAGGCCGCCGATGAACACGGCGATGGCCATGGCGGGGACGTTGCCGTAGCTCAGAAAGCCAACGATGACGGCGGCTGTGCTCCCGGCGAGGAGAAAGCCGGTGAGGCCAAGGATCAGTTTCAGCAGTCGGTATCCAAAAAAACAATAGAGGGCACCGACCCCGGCCAGAATGCCGAGCACCAGTACCGCATTCTCCGGGGGGACATCTTCCAGCCGCCAGGTAATCAATTCGTCCATGAGAACTCCATACTCCTGAGTTTACCGCATGCCGCCATCTTACCTGTTCCATCGTCCGTGACCCAAGGGGGCATGGGGGAAAAACATGCGCACGTTTTGTGCGCACTGCGCAAAATATGCGCGCCAGACCATTCAATCGCGGCGAATTGGGCGAAATTTTTTGGCATCCCCCTTGCTCTATACAGCTAGCCACCCCAATGCGGGTAGCACAACAACAGCTTAAACAGGAGGATCTGTCATGAACAACAAAACCTACTTCGATTGGGCCGTTACGGGTCTTTCCCTCGGCCTGGCCGCAGGCGCTATCTGCGTCATCAGTCTGAGCGCCCATGCGCAACCCGGCCCTGACGGTGGAAGGCGTGGCGGTGGCCAGTTTCTCGAAGGTGCCGACACCAATGGGGATGGCAATATCACGCTGGAGGAACTCCAGGCGGTACGGCCGGAAGTGGACGCGGAGCGCTTCGCGCGCATGGATCGGAATGAAGACGGTGTGCTGAATGAGGCGGACCGTCCCGTAGGCATGCGCGGACGTCGCGGTCCCGGAGCCGACGGGGAGCAGGGACGCCGTGGCCATGGTCAGTTTATGGAGAAGGCCGATACCGATGGTGACGGCGGTGTGAGTCTGGAAGAATTGCAGGCGGTCCGACCGGATGCCACGGCGGAAATGTTCGCCGAGCGGGATACGAACGGTGATGGCGTCTTGAATAAGGAGGACCGCCCGGAAGGCGGCCGTGGCCCTCGTGGCGAACACGGTATGCGTGGCCATGGTCCTGAAGGGCGTCGCGGTGGTGGTGAACATATGAAGGCGGCCGATACGGATGGAGACGGCGGTGTCAGCTTCGAAGAACTGAAAGCCGTGCGCCCTGATACCACGGAAGAGAAGTTTGCCGAGCGTGATACGAATGGCGACGGCGTCTTGAATAAGGATGACCGTCCGGAAGGCGGCCGTGGAAAGCGTGGTCCGGGGGCTGAAGGTCGCCGTGGTGGCGAACGAATGAGTGCCCTCGACACCAACGAAGATGGTGGTGTGAGCTTTGAAGAACTGCAGGCAGCGCGTCCCGACCTGACCCAGGAAGATTTCGACGCCCGGGATAAGAACGGCGACGGCGTCATCAACCGTGAAGATGGCCCGCCCGCACGCGGCGAACGCCGTAAGAAATAGCCCCTCTGCCGGGCACGCTCCGCATACGTGTCCGGATTCCATAACCTGCGCACGGGTTCTCTGCCCCCTCCCGTGCGCGGGTTCTTCTGTATCTGCGCGCCAACGATGGAATAGAATGGTCCTATGGAATTGCGAAATACACGATGGATTTATATCGGACTTGCCCTGGGTTGGCTTTTATTTTCGGCTTGGCAATACCGCGTTCATCAGGAAACCCGGGTTACCTTGCGTAATGGTCTTTACGACCGAGCCGAAGACATTTCGCGTTCCATTGCCGTGGTGATTCGGGCCGATGGGCGCTTTAACGCCGTGCCCCAGCGACGACTGGAAGCGGCCTTACAGGAGCTTACGACGTCGACTAATCTGGAATCCGTTTCCCTGCGAGATGTCACCGGTGCGGTGACTGCCCAGGCCGGTCCAGAGCCCAGTGTCCCGCTGAAAAACGTCACGGAGGAGCAGGCTTTCTGGCTTCCCGAGACGGCGGTATTTGTGAATCTGGTCGCCTTAGGGCCTGCCTTGGAAGGGCCCCTTCCGGAGGAAGGAGCGGGATTTCGCGGTCGCCGGAAAATGGATGCCCGGGGCCGTGGTGACCAAAGTCCCTGGCGGGACCATCCCTGGTCGTGGCCCCTTCCCCCTGAAGTATCCGACTGGCTTGCGTCCCGAGAAGACGGCGCGACGCTGCAGACCGAGGATGTGGATGGTATCTTACGAATGCTTCCGGGCCATTTGAAAGCGCGCGGAACCCGGGAGAAACTTTACGAGTTACTGGTGGGCAAGCCGGTCACCGAGGAAAGTTTCGAAGCGATACGCTCGTTTTTCTTGCGTGAAATGTCGGGCCGCTCTCGGCGGAGTGGAGGGGCAGGGCGAGGCGAAGAGGGGGGGCTGGTCGACAAGCGGGGGATTCACGCCTTTGTGGTTGAGGTGCCCGCAACGGAAGTCTATGCTGCCGAGACGAGGGATTGGCAGACCCGTGTGTTGTTGGTTGGGCTGGTGGGCGTAGTAGCCCTGGGTATGACCGCCTTACTCTACAGTCTCCGACAACGAGCAGCCCTGGGCGTGCGCCTGGCCCGGTCGGAAGCCATGACGACTCACCTGGAAGAACTGAACACCGTAGCCGCAGGCCTTGTTCACGAAACCAAGAACCCGCTGAACCTTATTCGGGGTCTGGCCCAGATGCTCGAGCAGGAACGTGCTGAAGGCGGCTCGGGATGTGGCACGGCCACGCAGATTATGGAGGAAGCCGATCGGGTCGCAGGTCGGCTGAATCAGTTCCTGGATTACTCCCGGCCCCTTGCGCCCGCGCAGACAGCAGTTTCGCTGGGTGACTTGCTGACGGACCTGACCAGTCTTCTCGATGGTGACCGGGAAGAAAAGGACCTTACAATCGAATTTGATACGGGCGATATCGACGGGGTGCGTGCTGATGGGGCTATGCTGCGTCAGGTATTGTTCAACCTGCTGCTCAACGCCATTGAGGCGGTGCCGGAAGGAGGCCACATTCACATCGTGGTGGATTTCCTGGACCGTGCCCATGCCTGGCTGGAGGTGCGGGATGATGGCCCCGGGGTGGAGCCGTCGCTGATGGATTCTCTGTTCCAGCCCTATGTAACGGGTACCGCGACCGGGACGGGGTTGGGCTTGACCGTGGTGCGCCAGATAGCCCTGGCCCACGGTTGGACCGTGGAGTATATTCCCCGTGAGGGAGGCGGCTCCCTATTCCGCTTGTCTGGTTTGGAGATTGTACGATGACGAAGAGTGGTCCCGTGGCCGCACTGCCCTATGTGTTGGTTGTAGACGACGACTCGTCTCAGCGAAGTCTCTTGTCGTCTTTCCTGACCCATTGCGGTGTTGAGGTGGAAGCGGTGCCTTCGGGTGCCGAGGCCCTCGCGCGAATCCGCGCGCATCGACCGGCCATGATGATATCCGACGTTCGTATGCCGGGGATGACCGGGCTCGAGCTGTTAGAAGATCTACGAAAAACAGACCCGCATCTTCCCGTCTTACTTGTCACGGCCCACGCCGATATCCGGGATGCCGTGGGGGCCATGCGCCAGGGCGCGATAGACTATCTCGAAAAGCCCATCGATCTGGAAGAGTTGCTTACGGCGGTTCGAGACGTCGTGGGGGATTCCACGCCCCCCGGGGCGGTGCAGGGTGCTGATGCTCCGGCGCTGCCTCCCGATGTGGTGATGGAGAGCCCCGTCATGATGGAGGTCGTCCGGGAAATCGCCTTGGTTGCCCCCACGGACAGCCGCGTGCTCCTTACCGGGGAAAGTGGCGTAGGGAAGGAAGTGGTCGCCGATCTGATTCACCGATGGAGTGCCCGTGCGGCCGCCCCCTTTGTAAAAATAAACTGCGCGGCCATTCCCGAGGCCCTGTTGGAGAGCGAACTTTTCGGCCATCGGAAGGGGGCCTTTACGGGAGCGGTGGCCGATCACGAAGGGTTGTTCTCTCAGGCCGACGGAGGGACACTCCTGCTCGATGAAATCGGGGAGATGGATCCGACGCTCCAGGCCAAGTTATTGCGGGTGACCCAAAGCGGAAGCTACACGCCCGTGGGGTCAGGCGACGTGCGCCACAGTGACGTGCGCATTCTTGCGGCCACCAACCGCGACCTGGAGCAGCAGGTAGCCGAGGGTAAATTCCGGGAAGATCTTTTCTATCGCCTCAATGTCATGGAGATTTACCTGCCCCCGCTGCGAGAGCGCCGGGCCGATATCATGCCCCTGTCCCGCCACTTCGCAGCCCTGCTCAAACATGAGAAGGCCCGTTTCTCGCCCGGTACGGTAGCGATTCTGGAAGGCTATGGCTGGCCTGGAAACGTGCGGGAACTCCACAATGCGGTGGAGCGGGCGCTACTCCTTTCCCGGGGTGATGTGGTGTTACCCGAGCATCTCCCCAAACGGGTAGCCCGGGAGGTGGCCCGTGAAGACCGTCCGGCGCGCCCGGACCGCATGGAAGACATCGAGCGGGAGGCTATCCTGAGTGCGCTGAAAGAGAATGACTACCACCGTACCCGAACGGCGACCGCCCTGGGTATCAGCCGCCGCGCCCTGACCTACAAACTGCGGGATTACCGCGCGGCGGGGTTCGACACGGAAAAGCCGAAATAGTCGGTTGCCGCCTTAACCCGGAAGATTGATGACACCGGCTTCCGTCAGGCGTGGCACAGGGCGATGTAGCAATTGCTCAAGAAAGGAGTAGGGAGTCCCTGTCGGCAGGTCCAGGTGTTTGCCCTCGCCCCATTCCTCTGCACCGATGGGAGATAATCCGGAAATCGCCTCGGTGGGGGAAAGCGTTCCTACATCGACCTGATTGGCCACCTCTATCAGTGCATTGAAGTGGGCGACGTCATCCTGAAAGGACCAATGCTCCGGTTTGTCAATTTGTCTCAGGATGGCATCTGCAGCGGCCACGGTGGCTTTCGGGTGGCCACCTGCCAATGCAAAGGTGGCCGTGTGGTACGTTCGGCTGTACATATAGCGATAATCTCCGTCGCTATATCGGGCGGCTTCCTTCAGTGCGTCGGCCAGCGCAGCAGGTTGTCCGATGAGTTCGTAAAACTGTGCCAGGCGAACATAGCGCGGGAAACCAGGCTCTCCGGCTACCCAATCCCGAAGAATGGATTCACCTTCTCCCGGTTGGTTTCCCTCCCTCAACAGGGAGGAGAGGAGCACGGCGGCCCACTCGTCTGGAAAGCGATCATAGTAGCGTTGGCATGCGTCCCGGGCCGCTTTGCGTTCACCGGCCCAAAGGTTCAAGACAATCTGATTCCAGAACGCCTTCTCGGGACTTCCCTCCATGTAGCGCTCGTTGCCCGCCAGCCCCAAGGTCAAGAGCTCTTGTTGGGAATACCCGGCGGACTTGGAAAGATCGGCAATAAACAGTGGTGCGTCCGCCGCCGTGGTGCTGTCGTCTGTCTTGGGTATGAAGAGCCCCCAACGGTCTTTTTCGGGAGTAAGTGGGCTCACGGCAATCTCCACCCACCATCCATGATCCCATCCGCCCCGTGAGACGTCCATGTGCACGTCGCTGGTGTTCACCGTGATTGTGGCATTGAACAGGGTCTCGTAGGGAACGTGTTCGAAGAGCATCGGGGGAAGCCACACGGCGGAAAGAAGGGCGGAGTCGTCATTTTCACCTCTTCCTGGAAGGGTGTCGCTGAGCGCCAGGCGTGCCAGGTGTTCGACCAGCGGGGCCTGCACTGCTGGGTCATGGAGGGCGTCCATAAGTACATCGCGCTCCTGCCCCACGCTAAAAATGGCCCACCCGAAGGCGCACGCCCAAAAAAAGAAGATCGAGAAGGGAATATAGAACGCCAATACGATGAGGTTGGTCAGAATACGCCATCCCCTGCGTGCTAGACTTCGTCTCTTACATCGGGGATCAGGTGTTGGCTTTGGTGTCGTCCGTGGGTTTTCGTCACACATAGCGCCTCGATTTCGCTTTGGGAATCTTCATGTTGCGCCATGATATAAAAAGTACTTGTAAGTGTCAAGTGGATTCACTGGCGTCGGCGGGTCGCAGTGGAACCGCTGGAATTGTAGTCGAACGCGGTACAAACCCATGTAGTGGGCGACGGAAGGGCCCCGATTGAATGACACGAACACGAATGGAGCAGGGAACGATAACCTGCATTATCCGTCACCCGCTTCGCGGGGTGGTGGATTCCCGACGGCGAAACATGGGGCTTGCTCGTCCCCGCCTTTTCCCTTCCTTCCCGGCGTATCTTTTTGATATTTCCGCGTTTCGCTGGTAGAATACTCGGTTTCCTTCTCGAAGCGGTGATGCCATGGCCAAGACGCCCCATATCAACGCCTTACGGCCTGTAGCCGGGTGTCTGCGTCCTTGGTCCTGGCCGATTCTTCCCCGTCTGAAATCGGGGTATTTATGGAGTATGTGCTGTGCCTACCTATTCTTATGAGTGCGGCAGTTGTGCCCATGTTTTCGATGTTTTTCACGGTATTTCCGCCGAACCCAAGGTGAGTTGCGAGCAGTGCGGCAAGAAATGCAAGCGCCTCATCGGAACCGGTGCGGGCATCATCTTCAAGGGTAGCGGCTTTTACGAGACGGATTTCAAAGAAAAGAAGGGTAAGTCTTCGGACAAGCCCAAGGCTGAGAAGAAATCCACGTCGGATTCGCCTAAAAAAAGTGGTGGCAGCAAGAAAAAAGCCGCAAACGAGTAATCGTTTCGTTCCGGGCGCTCCGTTGGACTATGCATATACCGGTATCAGGTATCGTGAACCATAGCCCGACAGGAGACGTCCCATGCTGCCCGTACTCACGGAAAGTTCCGTCTATATGACCCTTACGGATGAAATCAAGGCCCTGAATGATGCCCACATCATCAACACCTACGGTGAGCGCACGGTTGCGCTGAGTCGTGGGGAAGGCATGGTGTTGTGGGATGCCGAGGGCAAGGAATATCTGGACTTCTTCGCCGGTATTGCCGTCTGCAACCTGGGGCATTGCCACCCGGCCGTCACCCAGGCGATTTGCGACCAGGCAAAGAAACTGGTTCATGTATCCAACCTGTACTATATCGAGGCCCAGACCCTGCTGGCGGCCGCCCTGTGCAAACATTCCTTTGCGGAAAAGTGGTTCTTCTGTAATGGGGGGGCCGAAGCCAACGAGGCCGCCATCAAGCTGGCCCGCCGTTATTGGGATAAGCAGGGCACGCCCAAGCCGGGCATCGTAACCGCCCAGCAGTCTTTCCATGGCCGCACCATCGCCACCGTAACGGCCACGGGGCAGCCCAAGTACCACGATGGCTTTCAGCCGCTGGTCCCCGGCTTCTCCTATGTGCCCTACAACGACCTTGCAGCCCTGGAAGCGGCTATTACGCCGGAAGTGGGTGCGGTCCTCCTGGAGCCCATTCAAGGCGAAGGGGGCGTGCGCGTCCCGGATGAAGCCTACTGGAAACAGGTACGCCAGCTCTGTGATGACAAGAAGGTCCTGCTCATTCTTGATGAAGTGCAGACGGGTCTCGGTCGTACGGGCCCCCTCTTTGCCCACCAGGGCTATGGGATTACCCCCGACATCATGACCCTGGCCAAAGGGCTCGGGAACGGGGTGCCTATCGGCGCCATGGGGTGCACGGATTCCGTAGCGACGGGCTTCGATGTGGGTTCCCATGCCTGCACCTTTGGTGGCAATCCGTTGAGCGCCGCGGCCGCCGTGGCCACCATCAATGCCCTGACGGCTCCGGGTTTTCTGGAAGCAGCTCAGGAGCGGAGCACGTATCTTTTCGCCAAATTGGCGGAAGTGGCCGCTTCCTGCGACGCCGTCGTGGAAGTGCGCGGAAAAGGGTTGATGGTAGGCATTGAATTCAACCAGCCCGTCGCCCCCCTGGTGAAGACGCTGATTGAATCGGGCGTCATTTGTGGACCGGCGGGTCCCCAGGTACTCCGTTTTCTGCCGCCCCTTATTGTAGAAGAATCGCATATCGACCGGGTGATCTCCCTTTTGAAGGCCTCCCTCGGAGCATTGAAATGGTAAAAGACTTTATTTCCCTCGCAGACTTCAGTGGCGAAGAGATCATCGCCTTTCTCGAACTGGCGGACGAACTCAAGACCAAGCAGCGGAATCGCACGCCCCATCGGATCCTGGAGGGCAAGACCCTCGCGATGATTTTTGAGAAGCCCAGCCTGCGAACCCGCGTGACCTTTCACACCGGCATGTTTCAACTCGGTGGGGATTCGGTGTTGATCGAGACGACCCTGGGTGCCCGGGAGTCGGTGCCCGATGTGGCGCGCAATCTGACCCGCTGGGTCGATGGCATTATGGCGCGGACTTTTCGCCACACCGACGTGCTGGAACTGGCGGAATATGCCACGGTACCCGTAATTAATGCCCTGACCGACCTGCTGCACCCCTGTCAGATTCTGGCGGACGCCCAGGCACTGCGCAACCATCGGGGCGCGGACCTTTCTAACGTGAAGTTGGCTTTCGTGGGAGACGGCAACAACGTGTTCCATTCCTGGGCCCATTTCGCGGCCAAGGTGCCGGTGAACCTTACCCTGGTATGTCCGGAAGGCTATGACCCGGATATGGAGCTGGTGGAAGAGGCCCGTAAGACGGCCGCGGGGACCATCGAAGTGACCCACGATGTCACGGCCGGTGTCAAGAATGCCGATGCTGTCTACACCGATGTATGGGCAAGCATGGGGCAGGAAAAGGAAACGGTAGAGCGTGAGCGGGCCTTTGCCGCCTACCAGGTGAATGATGCCCTCATGGCCAAGGCCAAGAGCGACGCCCTCTTTATGCACTGTCTCCCCGCACACCGGGGGAGTGAAGTTACCGATTCCGTCATGGATTCGCCCGCGTCTATCGTGTTCGACCAGGCCGAGAATCGCCTCCATGCCCAGAAGGCCGTTATGGCCACCCTCATGAAATAACCCCGATCAACGTGGTTGGTTGCTTGTCACTTAAGAAGGATTGAAGACCATGGGTAAAGACGTGAACAAGATTGTATTGGCCTACTCCGGTGGGCTCGATACGTCGATTATTTTGAAATGGCTCCAGGAAACCTACAAAGCCGACGTGGTGGCCTATATCGCCGACGTGGGCCAGGGGGAAGAGACGGAGCCCGCGCGGATTAAGGCGGAAGCCACCGGTGCCTGCGAAGTGTTCGTCAGTGACCTTCGCCGTGAATTCGTTCGCGACTACGTTTTTCCCGCCATGCGCGCCAACGCAATCTATGAGGGAACCTACCTCCTCGGCACCAGCGTGGCACGACCTGTCATCGCCAAAGAGCAGATTCGTATCCTTCGGGAAACGGGTGCCGATGCGGTGGGACACGGTGCCACCGGTAAAGGCAATGACCAGGTGCGCTTTGAGCTGTCCTGCCTGGCCCTGGAGCCCAATGTGAAAATCATGGCCCCCTGGCGGGACCCGAAGTGGGATCTCACCAGCCGGGAAAAGATGATTGCCTTTGCTGAAAAGCACGGTATCGATGTGCCCCATTCCAAGCGGGAAAAATCTCCCTATTCCATGGACCGCAACCTGCTGCACATTTCCTTCGAGGGCGGTGTATTGGAAGATCCCTGGAACGAGCCCCACGAAGACATGTTTGTGCTCACCACGGACCCCCGCAAGGCCCCTGATGAGCCGACCTACGTGGAAATCGACTTCGAAGAGGGGACGCCCGTTGCTGTCAACGGCAAGCGCATGGAGCCGGAAGACCTGCTCGCCGAGTTAAATCGTCTTGGCGGTGAAAATGGCGTGGGCCGCGTCGACATCGTGGAAAACCGTTTTGTGGGCATGAAGTCCCGCGGTATCTACGAAACCCCCGGTGGCACCATACTCTACACGGCCCACCGTGGCGTCGAGTCGCTCACCATGGACCGGGAAGTCATGTTGCAGCGTGACCAGCTTTCGCCCAAGATCGCCCAGCTCATCTATAATGGATTCTGGTTTGCGCCGGAGTTTGAAGCCATGATGTCCTATGTCGATAAGAGCCAGGAAAACGTCACCGGTACCGCCCGGGTACGTCTCTACAAAGGCAATTGTGATCTTGTCGGTCGCCGTGCGGAGAAGTCCCTCTACGACGAGAAGATTACCACCTTTGAAGAAGACGAGGGTGCGTACAACCAGATGGACGCCACGGGCTTCATTAACTTGAACGGTCTCCGCCTGCGCGTGCGGAATCGTGCGGGTTTCTTTGGTCAATAGGCCATCAATCCCTTTGCTGTGATTCGTGCCCTTCTGGATTGATTCCGGAAGGGCACGTCCCTTTTGGGGTGGGCTGCCGGTGGGGCAGGGCCAGTATGGATTGCTCTTGGTGTAAAAAATAATAATATTGTGTAAAATATGCCGGAGAACGAAGCACTTATCCACATGTTATCCACTGCCGAAATCGGTGTGGAGATTGTGCAGACAACGGGTTGTACGATCTGTAACATGTTGAAGGGGAAAAGGTTGTGGAGTTTGCTTTGTGACGGATGTTGTGGTACGAAAGCACGCCGACGTGGTGTGGGCACGGACAATCCACCATCATTTACGGGCTGTATTACGAAAGTATGAGCATGACAAGGTCCGCTATCCCTAATTCTTCACAATTTTCGGGTAGCGTCGAATTCACCGTCGAACAGCAGGAGTTAACCCAATGCGTGTTGTAGCTGGAAGTGCCCGAGGTCTCAAGCTGGTTCCGCCCGATGGCGATCGGGTGCGCCCGACCCTCGACCGGGTCCGCGAGGCCCTCTTTAACATCATCGGGCCAGACTTGCCCGGCGCGGCCTTTCTCGACCTCTTTGCGGGCAGTGGGGCCAATGGTATCGAAGCACTCAGCCGGGGGGCAGCGCGGGCTGTTTTTGTCGATAATCACCCGGAATCCCAGGCGTGTATTCGTAAGAACCTGGCGTCTACCCGCTTGGAAGACAAAGGGCAGCTCACGCGCAATCGTCTACCCGAGGAAATTGGACGTATCGGGGGCACCTATGACGTGATTTTTGCGGATCCGCCCTATAACTTTACGGATTACGAAGCCCTGCTGGTGGCCATCGACGGCGCCGGGCTCCTGGCGGAGGGGGGGCGTGTCGTCCTCGAGCACGCGTCGAAACAGGACCTTCCAGAGCGTGCGGGGGGACTCGAGCGGGTGCGTGAACGCCGCTATGGGAAGACGACCCTGTCCTTTTACGCTTGACACCGTATATGGTATTTGTTAGGCTCATAGCCATACAATATGTGGATGTGGAGAGACCTCAAGCGAGGTTATCGGGTTGAGTCCATTTAATAAGACGCCGATTGGCTACCAAAATAGAGGTGCTTGAGCAACAATGCGTTGTCCTTTTTGTAACGATACCAACGGTCGCGTCGTGGATTCCCGCTCGTCAAAAGAAGGTGATGCTATCCGCCGTCGTCGCGAATGTATGAAATGTGGACGGCGCTTTACGACCTACGAACGTATCGAAGAAGTGGCCCAGATGGTCATCAAGAAGGATGGGCGCCGCGAAAACTTTGATCGCTGGAAGCTGAAGAGCGGCATCCTGAAGGCGGTGGAAAAGCGTCCTATTGGTCTCGAACAGGTAGACGCCCTCATCGACGAAGTCGAGCGGGAGCTCTTCAACTCCACCGAGCACGAAGTGAATACCGTCGCCGTGGGCGAAGCCGTTATGACTAAACTCAAACAGCTCGACGAAGTGGCTTATGTGCGCTTTGCGTCGGTCTATCGCCAGTTCAAGGACCTCAATGAGTTCATGGGCGAATTGAAGAGCATGTTGACGTAGGGGATGGGTTATATAGCATAGTTTTTTGGCGCTGCCTTCGGGCAGCGCTTTTTTTTTGGGTGGGGACTATGGAGCGCTGGCGGCCCGCCGGCACGGGACTTGGGAGAACGCCACATCTTTTTCTTGACATACTTTGAAGTTCAAGGTATATTGCCTTTCAACAAGGAGGCACAGCATGTCACCCAACAAAGAACTTATTGGAGCGAGCACTCGGCTGCTCATTCTCTCCGTCCTCGCGCGGGAAGCCAACTATGGCTACGCCATCATACGGGCCATTAATCAGGAGGGGGAGGGGCTCTTCGTCTGGCAGGAGGGCACGGTCTATCCCATCCTCCACAAGCTGGAGAAAGAGGGGTTGGTCCGCACCCAGTGGCAGGAGGCGGACACGGGCCGCAAGCGGAAGTACTACTACATCACGGCAACGGGGCGCGGTGCCCTCGCCACAGGCACCGAAGATTGGGCGGGTTTCCACAAGATGATCACCGCCCTCGGGGAGGGGAACCATGGGTGATGGTCATGTAGAAGAGAAAGGGAGCGGGCTGGAGAAGGATCGCGGACATTCCCGCCACGGCGCGTCTTCGACCTGTCCGCGGCAGCGCCCGTTCCGATGCCAAACGGTGGTGGGGGCGTATCGAGTGATCCGCTGTTACCAGCGATGGGACTTCCGCTCTTCGCCTGCAATCACATATCCGACGCGTGCTTTCCGATCTGCGTGCGCCTTGCCGCGGACAGGAATGTCCGCGATCCTGTGTGCCGCCCGAACAGGGCATGTGTTGGGGGGAGCCACGATTCGAACTCGAATTGGAAGAAACATATTTTGGAGGGCTGCGGCATGAACACCCCACTGAACAACGACATCCAGCGGAAGGCCCGCGAATTGGCCGAGCGCATCACGGTGGCCCACGATATCGACCCGGAGATTCAGGAAGAACTCTACGGACACATCGAGGATAAGATGCTGGCCTATTGCAGCGGCGAGGAGCCTGTTTCGGAAGAGGATGCACTGATCCTCGCTCGGGAACACTTTGGGGATGGGGCGGCACTGCGCGGGCTGTTGCAGGAAGTGCATGTGGAGGCCGTGGAAGTGAGTTTGTTGCGGCGGGTGCTGGTCCTGGCCTTATTAACAACCGTCGCCATCGTTTTCGCGAGAATGCTAACCGCCACGCTTATGCAGACGATACACCCGTTCGGCGGCGACCGCCCTCCAATTGTTCAGATGCTTCTTAAAAACCTGATTCTCAGTGGCTATTTGTTTGGGGGGCCAACACTTCTGGTCCTGTACTTGCACCACTGGAAACGGCAGTTCAGCAGGGGGGGATCCCCTTGGTTGTGTCACTTGAGCAATCCATTTCTAGCGATAATGTCCGTTCTCGTGTTGGCAACGGGTGAGGCTTTTTCCAGGCTCCTGCTCCCCGGCGCAGCGGGTCGATTCAATACGTTCTTTTTGGATTCCTGGTGGCTTGACGGGAATATTCACCTGCTTGCATCCGCGGTCTACTGCGTAATTTGGATGTGGTGGGTGAATCCCGACCTAAGCCGCCTTCGCTACAATTTTTCCGTCGGTCTTCTCTGGGCGGTCTATCAAAAGCTTAGCGCCTTGGTTCCCGCCTCTCTCGCCTTTGCGGCGGGGCCGTTCCTGGCGACGGCTTACGTGCCGCCGTGGCTGATTGACGTCGCGATGACAAGAATCGGTGCGGGCAAGCTACCGGAGCACGTGGTCCGGTATGTGGTTGTCGTCGCGGTATGCGCTATCGTCTTGCAGTGGCTCTGCGACTTGTGGCGGTGGCGTGGTGAATCAACTGTGTTGGGGGTAGAAACCGATGGCTGAGCAGCTCAACGATTCCATCCAGAAAAAGGCCCGCGAACTGGCCGAGCGCATCACGGTGGCCCACGATCTCGACCCGGAGATTCAGGAAGAGCTCTACGGGCACATTGAGGACAAGATGTTGGCCTATTGCAGCGGGGAGGAGCCCGTGTCGCAGGAAGACGCGCTCATTCTCGCTCGGGAGCATTTTGGCGATGGGGCGACCGTGAAGGCTATGTTCCAAGAGGTACATGCCGAGGCTGCCCAGGTGACGTTGGTGCGCAAGCTGCTTGCGCTGGTGCTTACCCTGTTGGCATTCGGTGTCGTTTTCTCGGGCGTACGGACTATTGCCAGCGTCGTCTTGATACCTTCTTTTATTTTGAATGATTCCTTCGAGGGTGTTCCCTATCTATTTTCGCGTTATTTTGGGTACGCTGTCGGTCTCGTAAAGTTGGCCGCGATTGTCTATGTGTTGCGCCGATGGCGGCAAAAAACGCACGCGGGAATTACGCCCTGGTTTTGCCGCTGGTCCATCCTTCGCATGGCGACGTGGTCACTCCTCCTGTTCGCAGCAATGCACTTGATGCCCCAGGTCGGATACTCACCTGGGGGTGCTCCCGAGGCATCAACGCGGGTTGCTATGTGGCTGATGGCGGGGTACATGTACGCAAGCATGGTCTGCTATTTTGTTATCTGGTTCTGGTGGACGGATGCCTTCTCAGCGGTCTTTCTGAAAAAGCTATCCATTGGGTTTGCGCAGATCGTGTACTCCTCGTTGAGTATGTGCTTTCCCGTGATGCTTGGGGTTCAGATCGGGTCAGTAAGCTACCCGCGAGAATTCCTTGTTTCCTTCGTGGAGTTTCGGCTATTGGGTACGGAAATAATCGGCTATGTGCTCAATCGTTGGACACTGAGGCCAATGTATACGGTTGGGTACGAAATTGTCATCAATATCGTCTGCGTTCTGCTGTGCGCCCTGGTGTTGCAGGGACTGTACAGGCTCCGGCATCCCGTTCCGGCGCGAGAAGATGTCTCAAGCCTTCGATGGTAGGAGCGCAAGATTTAACAACGACAGTCTGAGTAACGCAGGTTCTGTAGGGCCCATAAAACGAAAAACGCGGCGGGTCGTTCGATTGGACCGCCGCGCGTTGTTTCTAGTTGCTGAGCTGTGGGGCGCTTACTCAGTCCTGAAACTGATATCCCGTACCGCCGATAGTGGCTGGTGCTTCTCCGACGAGTCGGTCGTCGATGGTGGAGAAGAGCTGGCTGATGTTTCCGATGGCGGTCACATCACCCACGCCACCGCCACCACCACCACCGAATCCACCACCCTGACCGCCGCGACCACCTTGTCCACCGCCGAAGCCACCCTGGCCGCCACCGAATCCACCTTGGCCACCCTGGGCCCCCAATCCACTGCCGCCGAAGGCACTTTGTCCACCCAACTGCCCCGAGCCACCAAAACTACCCTGGCCCCGTTGAGAGCCGGTGCCACCGAAGCCGCCACCCGCCTGATTAATGGATGTGCCGCCGATGCCACCGAGCACGATCTTGTGCAGGGTGTCGTTGCCGTGGAATTGATACTGGCGCGTTTCCATGGGGCCGAATGATTCTTGACGTAAAATCCGGGGGGAACTGACGAACACGATGCCATTCTCAATCCGGTAGTCCAGGCCCATGGGGCGGAGGAGGGCATCCAAGGCAGTACCCAGGGGGACGTCTTTCAATTTGATGTAGGGGACGTAGCCATCCGAACGAGCGCCAGGTTCTGACGGGGTGCTTTTGTCGGAGCCACGCATGCGGAGGGTCGGGGTGTTCGGAACAGGCTCCAACTCGGAAGAGGCTGCCGGAGTCGTGCGCGCGGTCAATCGGGCGGCTTCCTTCAGGCGTTCCTGATGGCGCGGGTTTTTCGCTTTCCAGCGGGCGAGGATCGCTGCGCGCACCGCGGTGGACTCGGATAGGGAGACGTCGCCCGGAGCCACTGAATTTCGGTCGACCGAAATCACCTTGCCATCCTCGGGGGTCTGGACGAAATAGGACTTGTCGGTCGTGATGATGTAGACATCCTCGTAGGTGGTGCCGTCAATCACGATGGAGTCTGCCGCGCTGGGCATGGTTACGGCCAAGGCCAGGACTGCGCCGAGTCCTGCGAGTCTTTGTAGCGAGATGTGGTTCATCGTAGTGCCCTTTTCAGGTTGTGGACCGCCGCAATATTGAATACACTGCCCCTGGATAGTGATGTCGTGTGCACGGGTTTAAGGTCTGGACGGAGTGACCCTGCCTGGACACACGTACCATCGTCCCTTCGCACACCTTCAGACTAGCAGTGATCAAAGTCCCTGTCAATGGTCATTTCCTTACGTGTAACCGTGAAAATGGGGCAGTTGCTTCCGGCGGAAAGGCCATGTATTATCAGGCGAGTTTCCGACCAAGAGAAAGAGGTGTTGTGGCGGGTTTCAGACAGGTAATCAAAGACCTCATCGCAAACGTGGAGCTGGTCATTCTCGACAAGCCGCGGGTGGTAAAGAGTGCGTTGGCCGCATACCTGGCCGGGGGGCACGTGTTGTTGGAAGACGTGCCCGGTGTGGCCAAGACCATGTTGGTCCGCGCGCTGGCCGTATCGAGTGGGTGCAGTTTCGCGCGTATTCAGTGCACGCCCGACCTCTTGCCCACTGATATCAGCGGCGTATCCATTTATAACCAGCAAACCCAGCAATTTGAGTTCCGAAAAGGACCGATTTTCTCCCAGGTGCTGGTGGCGGACGAAATCAATCGGGCCACGCCCCGAACCCAGTCAGCCTTGCTGGAGGCCATGGCCGAGGGGCAGGTGTCGGTGGATGGCCATACCTATGCCCTTAAGCGGCCTTTCGCGGTCTTCGCCACCCAGAATCCTGTGGAGCACGAAGGCACCTTTCCGCTGCCCGAGGCCCAGCTCGATCGTTTCATGATGCGCCTTTCGGTGGGCTATCCCAATATCATGGCCGAGCTGAGTATCCTCGAGAAGACACGGCTCAGCCACCCCGTGGATGCCTTGAAGCCCGTGACAGATGCCGCCATGATAGAGCGGATGCAGCTTTCCATTCGGGAAATTTACGTCCATGAAAAAGTCCGGGACTATATCGTCCGGTTGGTGCATCGCACCCGGGATTCCACCCACCTCACCCTGGGGGGAAGTCCCCGGGCGTCTATCATGCTGTTCCGGGCGGCCCAGGCCTATGCGGCGGTGGAGGGGCGGAGTTACGTCATTCCCGACGATATCAAGGCGCTGGTAGCACCGGTGCTCCAGCACCGGCTTATCTTGAATCCCGAGAGTCGTTTGCGCCGGGTTACCACCGAGTCGGTGCTGGCTGATATCATGAAGGAAGTGGCCGTTCCAGCGGGTGTCGCCAGCTGGAAACAAGGTTAGCAACAGCATCGTTGAAATAGAGGGGGTGTTGCTCTTATGATCAGGCCCGAATCGACTTGGAGCAGCGTATGAGATTTTTCAGAAAGAAAAAGGTTGACGAGCCCCTCGAGGCGGGATCGGGCGAGAACGGTGTCGGACAGGACATTGATGAGTCTCAGTTCGAAATGACCCACGTCGGCCCCTACGACATTATCGCGCCCATCGGTAGCGGTGGTATGGGTACGGTGTACAAGGCCATCGATCGTGCCAATGACCGGACCATCGCAATCAAGGTTCTTGATCGTCGCTATGATATCGACAAGAAGCGTCGTAAGCGGGATTATCTCGGCCGGGAAATCATGATCGCTGCGGCCCTTGATCATCCGACGATTATCAAGATGCACAATGAGATCGTGATCCAGGAAGATCGCGCGGGCAATAAGCGGCGCTGTCTTCTCATGGAATATATTGACGGGTATGACCTGAAGAAGCACATTCAGGACCGGGACCTGACGATGACCCAGATGGTGGATCTCTGTATCAAGTTGTGTCAGGGGCTGGACTTTCTCCATCAGAACAACGTCGTGCACCGGGACATTAAACCGGCAAACTTCTTGTTTTCCCGCGATGGCACCCAGGTGAAGATCGTGGACTTTGGCCTTTCCAAATCCAGTGCCAACTGGCGCACCCGGTGGATGAAGGAGAGTGGCGGTACCCGCCTCTACATGTCGCCCGAGCAGTTGACCAAGCAAAAGCTTGATGCCCGTTCAGACATCTTTTCCTTCGGAATCACCATGTACGAACTGTTTGCCGGCCGCCACCCCTGTGACGGCAATGACACGCGGGCGATTCAGAAGCAGATCGTAAATCGAAAGTACAAGTTCGAGCCCCCGTCGAAATATAACCGCGAAGTTACCCCGCAGTTGGACCGGATTATTCTGAAGGCGCTTCGGCGGCGTATCGAGCGACGTTACCAATCCGTGACGGAGATGCTCCTCGACCTTTCGCGGGTAGCGGAATCAAAAATATAATAAGGTCGACTTTATCGTGACGCAGTACTCATCCCATCGAAGAGAAGAACCGCGACTTTCCCGTACCATCCTGCGACTCGTCGTCGTTTTTGTTATCGCCTTTACCCTCTTTAAGGTCTATCCTCTGGCCAAGAACCGGTTTGGAGGCTGGTTCGCTGAAGAGCCCCCCGTATCGGTGGTGGAGCGGGTGGAGCACGAAGTCGCTTCGGGCGATCTCGAAAAGGCGGCCACCCTGCTGGACGAGAGTATTGCCGCCGAAAATGACGCGACGCGGCGCAAGGGGCTTCTGCTGCAGCGGGTGGAATTGGCGGAAAAGGCCGAGGACTGGTCCGTGGCCGTCCAGATGCTGGAGCAACTCCTCCGGGATTACCCCACCGATCCGGAGCGTCCCCGTTACGTGGGCCGCTACGGCAATGCGTTAGAGAAGCAAGAGCGTTTTGAGGAAGCCCGCAAGCAGTATGAAGGTCTGCTCAAGAGTGCACCTCGGGGTATGCGCGCGCCCGCCCACATCGGACTCGGCCGTATCGCACTCCATGAAGAAAAACTGGTCGCGGCCCGGGATTCTTATCGGGCGGCGCTGGACGATGCCGAGATCGATTCTGATGCCTGGAACGTGGCTCTGGACGCCCTGGGAGACCTGAATGTTGCCCTGGCTTTTTCTCAAATGGAAACGCCCGAGAGTAAGTACTACACCATAGAATCGGGCGACAATCTCACCGCCATCGGCATCAAGCTCAATACGACCCAGGGTCTGTTAATGCGCGCCAACGGGATGACCGACCCGGGAACGCTACATCTTGGCCAGCGGTTGAAGTATACCCCCAAGGATTTTCGTATCGTTATTGAGCGATCGACTTGCCGACTCTTTCTGATGGATAATCAGGGGCCCTTTAAGCGCTATTACACGGGCCTCGGTATGCCGGGGCACGAGACGACTTTGGGGACCTATACGATCGGTAGTAAACAAAAAGACCCGACTTGGTTTCCAAAAAACCGACCATCTGTTCCACCGGGCGATCCGGAGAATGAGTTGGGTACCCGATGGCTTCCCATGGTGCCGGCAGAGGAGAGTCTGCCCGGTGATCTGGGGATTCACGGTACGATTGCCCCGGACAGCATTGGGTTGTATCAATCCCATGGGTGCCCGCGGATGCACAATGCCGAAGTAGAGGAATTGTATGATCTGGTGGTCCGATCCACGCCCGTGAGCGTTGTGGAGAAGATTGATTGGAGTCAATATTCGACGTCCTGAGCTGCGTCGCTCTTGACTTTGTCAATGGGTCCAACGGATAATTACGATTACTAATTAGTATGCTTTAATTGACATGCCTGAGCCTGCATTGATGAGACTCCGGGGCGGTGGATTGTTATCGTTTCGTGTTGTCCTGGCAGCGAAAGACGTGAATTGTCGGTCAAAAAGACCTGTAAACCTGTGCGGCGACGATTTGGCGGAGAGAGGGTTCAGACTCTTCCCACGATTGTCTCCCCGGAAGGAAGCGCATCCGGTATCCTATGGAATTTTCACTGTTAGATCGCGTTTCCGACGCTCCTGGCGCGGCCTTGTCTACCTTTATCCCCCTTCACGACTATGCTGTTTTTTGTGCGCTGATGCAGGAGACTCTGGCGCGGGTCCTGGCGGCGGGCGAAGACGAAGCCTACGTAATTACCGATACGGAGAGTGCGACCCGGATTATCGAAACGATAGGTGCGCTGCCCTCTTGGGTAACCGTTGTGGTCATTCAGAAGGATAAGGCGGTCGAAGGCCTGAGCGATGCGGATCGCGTGTTTCTATGTTTTTCGCCCCACGGGGCCCTGACCCTGGCCGGGCGCAAGGGAAGCACGGAGGAGGGGGAGCGATTTACCGGCGGGTGGTCGCTGAAGCGTCGCAATACGGACGCTGTGCTGGCCCGGTTGCGCCAGTTGGGGGTGGTGGATGAAAAAACCGGACTCGCTGCCCTGGCGGTACCGGAATCCCCCAACGAGGAAGTCTCCAGTTTGGGATTGACCTTGATGGCGGCCCACGCCAATGCCCAGGCCCAGCAGCAGGCCAGCATCACACAGGATAAAGACGACCTCTTCTCGGTGCTGGCCATCCTCAAGGCGATTTCGGCGAAACGGCGCGCCCACGACATTCTCTTTGTCTTTGTGGAACACATCTCCAAGGTGGTGAAGTCCGACCGGTGTTCGATCGTACGAATCTGGGGGGGCGATCCCCTGGGCCATGTGATGGCGTCCCATGAAGATGCGAGCGTCGTCGATCGCACCATCGAGCTCTTCAAGTATCCCGAATTGCACGAATCCATGACGACCCAGAAGAAGATTGTGGTCAACGATGCACGGGATGAAAACAACACCGAGCCCTTTGCCGCGGAATTACGGCAGGCGAATATCAACAGCCTGGTGGTGATTCCGATTGTTCTTTTTGATCAGCATGTAGGCTCCCTCTTGCTGCGTGCGGCCCGTGTGGAAGGTAACTTCAGTCCGCGCGAGATCAGCTTCTTCGAAATCGTTGCGGAGGCGGCCTCCAATGCCCTCGAGCGTGCCCAGCTCTTCGAGAGTATTCAGGTGGCCAACGAGCGTCTGGAGCGGCTGGCTATCACGGACGGGCTTACCGGGCTCTACAATCACCGTCATTTTCGGGAGAATCTTCAGCAGGAATTCGAGCGGGCGAGTCGTTATAAACTGCCTCTTTCCTGTCTGATATTTGATGTGGACAATTTTAAGATTTTGAACGATACCTATGGCCACCTCGTTGGTGATAAGGTGCTCAAAGAAATCGCGGCACGTACCTTGAAATGCGTGCGCAAGAGCGATTTGGTCGCCCGTTACGGCGGGGAAGAGTTTGTGGTGATTATGCCGCAAACCGGTCCCGATGGCGCGGCGGTAGAAGGGGAGCGGATACGCGCGATCATCGATGATACGCCGTTCCCTGAAGTGCCGTCCGAACATTCTGTGACGGTGAGCGGTGGGATCAGCGTTCTCGACCACGAGACCATGCTGAATGCCGAAGATTTGTTGCGCGCTGCCGATCAGGCGCTCTATGAGGCGAAGCGAAGCGGTAAGAATCGCATTGTTGTTGCGTCGGGAAAAGGAAAATCATGAAGTATATCGCTGCTACCACCCTAGTTTTTTCGCTGTGCCTCGTCGGTTGCAGTACCACGAATTCCATGCTGCATCTCGCGCCGGATTACAGTGCCCTTCCGGTAGAGGAGCTGGCGCAGGTGGCGACCGCCGTGGAAACCATTGTTGCGGCGGGTGACGAAGATTTCGCGCTGGAGAATTCCGGAGGCGTCACCATCGATACGGTGCAGATGAAACAGGCCATTCGAAACCGCGCCATTCGCCATGAATTGCTCTCCGAATTGCTCGACACGGGATTCGTCGTGGAAAAGGAAAATGGTCTTATCGCCATTGAGCGGAGCAGCGCCTATAAGAAAGCCCGGAGCAGCCGTCAACGGGACTGGGACGCCACGCTGGTGATGAGCGAGAATGACAACCGCTGGACGATCTATGAGGGCTTGATTAAGGTCAATGAATGGGCACCCCGGGGTCTTTCCGCGGTGCAGGAGACCTTCTTCAAAGCGCGGGTACCCTTATTGACCGAAGGGCAGCGGCACGATAGCCTCGACTGAGCGGGCTATCCCGGTAGTCTTCCGGATCAGGCCTTCAATTCCTTCAGCGCATTGAGTACCTGGTCGGCATGCCCCTGGGCACGAACCTTCGGCCATACCCGGGCGATCTTTCCCTTGGGATCGATCAGGAAGGTGGCCCGTTGGATGCCCATAAACTTCTTGCCGTACATGTTCTTCTCTACCCAGACCCCGTACTTTTCGGCGATGACATGTTCCTCGTCGGCCAGGAGGGAGAAGTTCAGCTCGAAGCGTTGGATGAACTTGCAATGGGTGCTGGCCGGGTCGGGGCTTACGCCGAGGATGACGGCATCTTCTGCCGCGAATTCGTCCTGGGCATCGCGGAATTCCTTGGCCTCGACGGTACATCCGGGCGTGTTGTCTTTGGGGTAGAAGTAGAGGACCACGTAGTTCCCTTTGAACCCGCTCAGCCTGACTTTCTCACCCGCTTCGTTGGTACCGGTAAAGGCGGGGGCCGTCTTTCCTTCTTCGGGCAGGTTCGTTGGCGTTGGCATACGGGGGACTCCTCTTTGCGACCACATCCAGGCTGTTGATGGCCGGTGTTATCAGGTCGGGCGCTTGCTTCCATGGCGTTTCTAACGTATGATGACTATAGCGAAATTTGCGGCCGAAACACCAGAAGGAACTATTTTGTGGAACGACCTGATGTTGCAGGTGACCTGTCCCGAATTCGAGAGCTTCCAACCCTGCCGGCGGTCTTGGGCAAGATATTGAGTACGGCAGCCGATCCGGATGCTTCGGCCATTGATTTGGGACAGCATATTGCAGCGGACGTGAGCCTGTCGGCCACGTTGCTCAAGCTTGTCAATTCATCGTACTACGGTTTTTTTCGTCAGATAAAAACCGTGACCCAGGCCATCGTGGTGCTCGGCTTTCTCGAGGTACGAAATCTCACGCTCACGGCCACGGCGTTCAATGCCTTCGAGGCTATCCCATCCAACTACGACCGGCAACAGCTGTGGCGGCACTCGCTGGCCAGTGCCATCGCTGCAGAGCGTCTGGCGAAGCTCAGCGGTCGGACTTCCGAGGGCAGCTTTGAGGCGGCTCTTTTGCATGACCTCGGCAAGGTGGCCTTGGATTGGCTCTATCCCGTACTGTTTCGGAAGGCGGCGACCGAAGCGGCCCGTCGTGGGTGCCCGATTGCGGAAGTGGAATCCGAGTTTTTCGGGATGACCCACGCCGAAGTGGGGGGGCGTCTCGCGGAACACTGGAACCTGCCGGAAACCGTCGTGGAAGCCATTCGTTGTCATCACCATCCCCATACGGCGACGACGGATACGCAGTTAACCCATATCGTGGCCGTTGCGAATTGTCTCACCTACCAAGTGGAGTTGGGAGAATCGAGCAACGGGTGCGCCCCCTACCTGGACGCGAAACACCTCGAAGTGCTGGGGCTTACGGAAGAGCAATGCGAAGCGGTGGTTGCGGAACTCAGCGAAAACCGTCCGAAGATCGAAGACTTCATCGGTGCCCTTTCGGGGACGGCGGCCTGATTTCAGTGGGACCGTTGCGCCTGTTCTGACAGGGTGCGGGCGAGGGCGGCGCGAAGGGGGGGCAGGGCCGGTAGTCCGCCCTCAGATTCCACATGACGAGCTTCAATCCAATCCAGCAAGGCCTGGATTACTTCCGGCCGCCAGTAGCTGCGGCGTTGGGCAAGCTCTGTGCGCAGAAACTGGATGTCACCGAGTAACTGCTTTCGGGTCCAGCCATCCAGGGGGGTGAGATCGCCCTGAGCGACCAACTGCTCCACCAGATAGGGGATAGCACTTTCGGCTTCGCCTGTGCCATCCGGGCGTTCCGGAAACTGGAGGTTGAAGGTGTACCGATCTTCCACCAGATCAATGCCCGCGGTTGTTATCCGCACGGCAGAGAACATGGGCGGGGTGTAGCCCATCATCATTTCCACCAGCTTACGATCGTAGAGGTAGTGGATGTTGGGGATAATGTTTTCCCGATCGATAGGGGGCTGGGCGAAGAGTAGTTCTGGTTCCACCATCCGGAGGGGGTCTTCCAGATAGGCGGTATAAAGGGTTTCCAGAATGGCCCTGCGGACGGCTTTGTGGTCGGTGTGTTTCATGGGGCCCAGTATACCAATCCTGTTCGGAAAGTGCATGCCTTGGACGGTGCCCGGGCGATGGTGCCAGCCCGGTTATTTCCAACCTTTCGGGTGCGACTTTGCTTAGCCTGCGGAAAGGGAACTATACTATGGGGAGGGCCGCAACATTCCACGTTGTTGGCCCGTCACCGATCGAATTGGCCCCATCGCTTCGTGTAGCGGGAGGTGGGCATGTACAGGAGAGACTGCAGTAATGGCAGAGCGTGTAGAGATTTTTGATACGACCTTGCGGGATGGCGAGCAGTCGCCCGGTGCCAGCATGGATGAGCATGAAAAACTGCAGATGGCCAAGCAGTTGGACCGGCTGGGCGTGGATATTATCGAAGCAGGTTTCCCCATCGCCTCCACCCAGGAGTTTGAAGCGGTGCGCAAGGTCGCCCAACATGTGGAAAACTCCCGTGTGGCGGCCCTGGCACGGGCCTTGCCCGCCGATATTGAGCGCGCTGCCGGCGCCCTGGAGCCTGCCCGACGCCCCGTGCTCCATACCTTCATCGCCACGTCCGATATCCATCTGGAGCATAAGCTCCGCATGAGCCGTCAGGAAGTGCTCGACAACGCCGGGAAGGCTGTCGCACTCGCCAAGAACCTGGTGGAGCGCGTGGAGTTTTCGGCCGAGGATGCGACCCGCTCGGATTGGGGCTTTCTGGTAGAAGTAACCAAAGTGGCCATCGAGGCCGGTGCCGATGTGATTAACCTCCCCGACACGGTGGGCTATACGACCCCAGCGGAAATCCGGGGCATGTTTGAGCATGTAATTGCCCATGTGCCGGGCGCTGACAAGGTGGTTTTTTCTTCCCACAACCACAACGACCTTGGTCTCGCTGTGGCCAATGCCCTGGCCGCGGTACAGGGCGGAGCGCGCCAGATTGAGTGTACCGTCAGCGGTATCGGTGAGCGGGCGGGTAATACGTCGTTGGAAGAAGTGGTTATGGCCATGCGGACCCGGCACGACGTCTACGATTATGAATGTGGCATTGATTCGCTGGAGCTCGTCCCTTCGAGCAGCCTGTTGAGCAAGATTACGGGGTTGACCATCCCTTACAACAAGCCCATCGTGGGCCGCAATGCCTTTGCCCACGAATCGGGTATTCATCAGCATGGCATGATTGCCAACCGACAGACCTACGAAATCATGACGCCCGAGTCGGTGGGTCGAAGCCGTAGTGAGCTGGTGCTGGGGAAACATTCCGGCCGCGCCGGGTTGGCCAGCCGCAGCGAAGAGCTTGGTTACAAATTGAACGAAGCAGAGCTGAAGACGCTCTACGAGAAATTTATCGATCTGGCGGATAAGAAGAAAGAAGTTTACGACGACGATTTGCGCATGCTCATTGTGGCGCTCCACAACGAGAGCTTCGAGATCTACCACCTCGACGACCTGCGCACGTCAGGTAATGACCCGGCCATGGCCTTGGTGACCCTGCGCAAGGGGGAAGAATCCGTCACGGATACTTCCATCGGGGATGGTCCGGTCCATGCGGCCTGCAACGCCATAGAGCGTATTGTGGGTGTGTCGGGCCGTCTGGAGCGTTTTGATGTGCGGGCCACGACCCCGGGGAAAGATGCCCTGGGCGAGGCCTATGTCAGCGTCAGTTTTGGCGAGAAGACCTATAAGGGAAACGGCGCCAGCACCGATATTATCGAGGCGGCTGTTGGCGCTTATTTGAATGCCATGAACAAGTATTTGGCCCTTTCGGAGAGTTTCGCGAAGGAATCGTGATGGCCCCGTGGCGTGATTCCGCGGTGGTCTGCCGACCGATTGGGTAGATGTAGTGTTTTTTCTGGGCTAAAGTTGCCTTGGCACCCCCACAACTGGTACACTACTGCGTTTTGTATCGGACCACCTTTGTCGCCGACATGGGGTGTGTCATTACTTGGGAACCCCCTGTTTTAGCGAAGATCAAGTTGTTTAGGAGATGTTATCGTGAAAGAAGGCATTCACCCCGAAACGTACCGGGAAGTTGTCTTTAAAGACGTTGGTGCAGATGTGGCCTGGGTCACCCGTTCCACCGTTTCGACCGACAAGACCATTACCTGGGAAGACGGCAAGGAATACCCCCTCTACACCCTGGAAATTTCCAGCCACTCCCACCCCTTCTACACGGGCAAACAGTCCTTCGTGGATAGTGAAGGCCGTGTGGAACGCTTCCAGAAGAAGTATGCACGGGTTCTGAAAAAAGACTAACGGACGTTGTCAGACCGGATGGATCGTGGCCGCGTGCTGCGAGAATTCCGGTTTGTCTTTTTTCTGGCCATGATTTTTCATCGACTCTAAGGCGCGAAAACCATCTCTATGGATCCATCAATGCGTGAAAAGCTCCTCGCCGTACTAGAGGAGTCCGAACGGCTCAGCGCCGCCATGTCCACCCAGGAAGTGGCGTCTGATCCGGAAGCCTATCGGAAGCATGCCCAGGCGCATGCGCGCATTGCGGAATTGGTCACGTGCTTCAAGCGCTATCAGCAGACCGAGGCGGGCCTGAAAGAGGCCGAGGTCCTGTTGCAGGACGAGACCGATCCTGAAATGGTGGCTATGGTCGAGGAAGAGCGTGCCCAGCTTAAGCGTACGTTGGAGCCGCTGGAAGAAGAGCTGCGTTTCCTGCTGGTGCCCAAAGATCCGAACGATGATAAGAATACCATTGTCGAAATCCGGGCGGGCACCGGGGGCGACGAGGCGGCCTTGTTTGTGGCCGATCTCTTCCGTATGTACTCGCGCTTTACGGAGCGAAAAGGCTGGAAGATTGACGTCATGAACTCCAACGTCACGGAGTTAGGCGGCTACAAGGAAATCTCGTTCCAGATCACCGGCGATCAGGTCTACAGCCAGATGAAGTTTGAAGGCGGCGTGCACCGCGTGCAACGGGTTCCCGATACGGAAACCCAGGGGCGGGTGCACACGTCGGCGGTTACCGTCGCGGTGATGCCCGAAGCGGAAGAGGTCGAATTGAACCTCGACATGAACGATCTTCAGTTCGATGTGTACCGAAGCTCTGGCCCAGGTGGTCAGAGTGTTAATACCACGGACTCTGCTGTCCGGATTACCTATAAGCCGACGGGCATGATCGTTACGTGTCAGGATGAAAAGTCCCAGCACAAGAACAAGGCCAAGGCCCTGAAAGTGCTGCGTGCCCGTCTCTTCGACATCAAGCAACAGGAGGAGGCCGATTCCCGTTCCGAAGAACGTCGTTCGCAGGTGGGGAGTGGGGATCGGAGCGAGCGCATCCGGACCTACAACTTTCCTCAGAACCGCCTGACCGACCACCGAATCAAGTTGTCGCTCAGTTCGCTGGACCGCGTGATGGCGGGGGGCGAGCTTGATGAGGTGATCAATTCCCTCATTGCCGCCGATCGGGCCGCGCGGCTTCAGGAAGACTAGTCGTGCCTACGGCCCGGGCCACCCTGAATGCGGTGGCGGAGCGCCTGGCAGGGGTGACCGAATGCCCCGCGTTTGAGGCCGAGTTACTCTTGTTGCACGTCATGGGGTGGAGCCGGACCCAGCTGCTCACCCGGATGGAAGGGGAAGTCGATGCGCCGTCACTGGCACCGCTGATCACGCGTCGTCTCGCCCACGAGCCTATGGCCTATATTTTGGGCGCCTGGGAATTCTTTTCACTCGATTTGGCGATTGAAGCGCCCCTCCTTGTTCCCCGTCCTGAAACCGAGCATCTCGTCGAAATCGGGTTGGCCCATGTGCCTTCCGCTGCCGGACGCGTGTTGGATCTCTGCACGGGTACGGGTTGCGTCGCCCTCGCCATGGCCTGCCATGCACCCGGAGCCACGGTGCTGGCCACGGATATTCATCCCGTGGCCGTGCGGGTTGCTACGGCAAACGGGGCCCGTCATCAGCAAAGCCTCCCGGTTTTTCAGGGGGACCTGTTTGACGCCCTTCCCGCAGACACGGACCCATTCCATGTGATCTTGTCGAACCCTCCCTATGTGGAAAGGGCCACCTGGGATGGTCTCGCGCCCGATATCCGCAACTATGAAGACCCGGGCGCCCTGCTTTCCGGTGCCGATGGCCTGGATTGTATTCGCCGAATCGTGCAGGAAGCGCCGGATTGGTTGCTCCCGGGGGGCCTGCTCGCCCTGGAGATGGGAGAATCTCAGGGGGCGGCGGTCTTGGGCCTCTTGCGCGACCGCGGCTTTGTGGACTGTGCGATAGTGAAGGATTTGGCGGGACACGATCGTATCGCCCAGGGTGTTTTTCCGGCGTCGACCTGAGGGAATTGACGGTGTTACACTGTTGGGGTCTATGGCGTGTCCGGTGGGCGGGCGCAGCCTGAAGCAGAGAGGGGCCCCTCCGTGGATTCTTTGCCTTCCTATCGCAATACCTCCGTTCGTGAAATGCCGGAAACCGATCGCCCGCGGGAGCGTCTGGAACAGGTGGGGCCCGAGGCCCTGCGGGATGCGGAGCTCATTGCGGTCTTATTTCGGACCGGCACCCGGACGATGGGCGCCGTGGCGCTGGCGGAGCAGCTATTGGCCGAGTTTCGGGATCTGCGGCGTCTGGGCCGGGCAACTCTTCAGGAAATGCAGCAGGTGCCTGGGGTCGGGCGGGTAAAGTCTATTGAACTTAAGGCGGCGTTGGAGTTGGGAATGCGCCTGGCGCGCCACAATGCCGGGCCCAAAACAAAGATTAGTAGTGCGGCGGACGTGGCAGATTTGTTAATGTACCAGTTCAAAGAGTATGAGACAGAACACTTTAAGAGTGTGTTGCTGAATACGAAAAACGAATTAATTGCGGTGGAAGATGTCTCCCGTGGCTCCGTGAATGAAACCCTCGCGGCACCCGGTGATGTGTTTCGCCGTGCCGTTCGTGAAGGGGCTACGTCCGTCATCGTGGCCCATAATCATCCGAGCGGCAATCCCGAGCCGAGCCAGGCCGATTTGGCGTTGACGAAACGACTGGCCGAGGCGGGGGAGATTCTCAATATTTCGCTGCTGGACCATGTGGTCTTTGGCGATGGACGTTTTGTAAGCCTCAAAGAAAGGCAGTTAATGTGAATAAACCCTTCAATGGGTGGAAAGAGGGCCTGCCCTTTTATGGCCCCGTATTGGTAATTGCCGTCGCATCGGCCTTCGTGCCCGTGCTTGCCCCCGTGGCCCCCCTAATCCTGGGGATTCTGGGCATCTGCATGGCCCTGTTTTTCCGTGATTTTCATCGGGAAGTAACGGCCGCACCCGAAGAAGTGGTCTCTCCCGCAGACGGCACCGTTGTGGCCATTGAAGACCTCGAAGAGTCGCCCCACTACGAAGGGCCCTGCCGTCGGGTTTCCATTTTTCTTTCGGTGTTTAACGCCCACCTGAACCGGGCTCCTTTTTCCGGAACCGTCACGGCCGTAAAATATGCCCCGGGCCTCTTCAAAGATGCCCGGCTGGCCGAGACCTCTAAAGTGAATGAATCCAACGCCGTGTGGATGGACACCGAGCGGGGGCCCATGACCATTCGTCAGATCTCCGGGGCCGTGGCGCGGCGCATCGTGTGCCCGGTCGCGGAAGGGGTGGTGTTAGCCAAGGGCGAGAAATTTGGTATGATACGATTCGGCTCTCGCACGGAGCTCTATCTGCCACCCCACACGGAAGTCACCGTGGAGATGGGCCAGAAAGTCGCCGCAGGCACAACCATCATGGCACGATTCCAATGAACATCAAGCGCTTTCGCACCCACAAACGCCGCCATCTGATTCGCCGCAAGCCCATCAACGTGCTTGCGTCGGTCATGACGACCATGAATCTCTACTGCGGTATCGCCAGTATTTTTGCGAGTATCGGGGCGGAGTTTGGCAAGGCGGCTATCTTTATCCTTGTGGGGATTATCTTTGACACCCTCGACGGTGCGGTGGCGCGTATCACCAAGAGTACGTCCGACTTCGGCAAGGAACTCGACAGCCTTTGTGACATTGTCACCTTCGGCGTGGCCCCGGGGGTGCTGGTCTTCACATCCTACCTGCCCGATGCCCCGACGCTTCATCTGGCCCTGACCGATAGCCAGGAATCGATTATTGGTCGTACGGGCTCCTACATGGCCATCGTGTACATCATTTGTGCGGCCTTGCGTCTGGCCCGATTCAACACCTTCCAGGCCGAACGCACGGATTATTTTACGGGATTGCCCTCACCGGCCGCCGGGGGTACGTTGGCGGCTTTTGTATTGTTCTTAAGCTATTTTGAAGACAAGCTCGAGACCTACAATCTCGGTCCGCTGGCCTACTACCTGCTGGGACCCATGGCGGTGCTCTGTGCCTTTCTCATGGTGAGCACGGTGCGCTATCCCAAGAACAAAATGAAATCCTTTGTGCTGGCACCGCGTCGGGCATTCTTTGCCTTGGGTATGTACGCCCTCGCCATTGTGGCGATTCACTATGCGGTCAGTAAATCCCCGAGTACGGTACTCTTCCCCCTCGGGGCAGCCTATGTGCTCTACGGTATCGGTGACACGCTCTACCACCTGCTCTTTCGTCGGGGACGGAATATCCACGTGGACCATAGTGCCCCGGAAGAAGTGGGGGGCGATAGCGCCCATCAAGCGGATCCCGCGCCGTCCTCGGAGTAGAAATCAGACGA
Organism: Candidatus Hydrogenedentota bacterium; assembly: GCA_034669905.1. Lineage (GTDB taxonomy): Bacteria > Hydrogenedentota > Hydrogenedentia > Hydrogenedentales > JAEUWI01 > JAEUWI01. The sequence continues at coordinate 136,988 of JAXMOL010000005.1, read as the reverse complement.
CCGGTAGAGTCGCAATCCTTCTTCGGCCAGGACCTTCAACACCGCCGCGATGGGCACGGCCAGCAGTAAGCCGATGAAACCGAGCGTGCTGCTGAAGATCATGATGGCCAGAATGACCCACACCGGGCCAAGTCCGACCTGGGACCCGACAATCTTGGGGGTCAGGAAATTCCCTTCCAGGAACTGGGCCACGGCGAAGGTGATTAATACCCCGGCCAGGTGCCAGTCGATCCCGCTGTAGTAAAAAACAGTCAGGATGACGGCCGGACCGATGGTCAAGACGAGCCCAAGGTAGGGGACGAAGCTTGCAATGGCTCCGAAGAGGGCGAGCAGGAGGGCGAAGGGGGCCCCGGCAATACTCAGTCCGATAGCATACATGGTGCCCAGGCAGCAACAGACCATGAACTGTCCTCGCAGGAAAGACCGCAGCTGCCGGTCGATACGTCCCATGATATCCCGCACCTTTAAGCGATAACGGTGGGGTACCAGGCTATCCCCATGGGCAACGATGTGGTCGTAGTCTTTTAAGAGGTAGATGGCGACGAAGGCGAAGAGCACAAAGTTACCGACGAAAAGGAAGGTGCTGAGGAACATGTCGCCCAGTGCCCGCATCATGCGCAGGGCCGAGGTGCTGGCCGTTTTCCACTCAGGAAAGAAGGATTGAATCAACTGGTCCGTGTTCTGGGTGATTTTCTCGCCGATTTTGTGACGAATAATCCCCAGCGAATCCAAATCCCGTACCGTGCTTGCTCTCCCGGCTGCGGATTGGTCGCCGCTTGTTTCCTCCGCCGTGCCCGCCGTATCCGAGACGGCCCGCTCGCCCTCTTCAACGGCCTCGCCCGCCCCGTCGGTGTCATCCCCCTTTGGGAGCGATTGATGGGTCAGGTCAGCCTCGCCCGCCCACCCCAGGGCCAACACCATGCTGTCCAGGGCAAACCAATCTTCCACCTTGTTCGCGACCTTTGTGCGGAATCGTAGCGCTTCCTCATCTTCTTCATCGCCTGAAGCGGCGCTTTTCGCGGTGTTGTCCATCATTTCATCGGCCTGCCGGCTTACGCTCGACAAGATGATGAGTGGCAGGATAATTGCCGCCAGCACAATGCCGCCGACCAAGGTCACAATGGCCCCCACGCGAGAGATTTTATAGGTTTCAATCTTGTCGATGACCGGGTCAAAGATGTAGGCTACGATAAAGGCCAGGAAGAGGGGCACCAACACCGCGCTCAGGAGATAGCCGACGATTACCAGGCCGATCAGGGCCCCCAGGAGCGCCACCGCGCGAACCCACTTGTTTTGCAGCACATCGTTAATCATTCGTGGCATCCTTCCAGGCAAGAATAGTCGGTGAACAGCCGCACCACTCGTGCAGGCGTCAGGGAGAGCATACAAAGTGACTGAAGCTACATACAAGCCAGGGCCCCGGTTCATTCGGGATGGCCAACGTGTTGTCGCCCTCTTAATCGGGACTATGCTGCTTGGCGGGGGCGCATGGGGAGTACCCGTCGTGCTGAGCGACGAAGGGGGCAGCAAGTTTCCAATTCACGTGTCTCCCGATGCCGATGCATCGGTGCGCGCATCGGCCGACGTGCTCGCCGAATATCTGCAGCGTATTAGCGGCGCGCCCTTTTCCGTCGAAACGGGGGACTTGTCAGGGGGCATCGTGGTAGCTACCCGCGAGGGCATGCCAGCGGAGAGCGTGGAGCTCGGGGCATGGGAGGACGGTATCGCCGAGCGGGAACGATACTGGATTCGTTCTCATGAGAATGGGTTGTGGGTCATCGGTGCCACGCCGAAGGCGGTGCGCCATGCCGTGTGGGCCGTGCTCCATGAACTGGGCTACCGTCAGTTTTTTCCCGGGGAGACCTGGGAGATCGTGCCCCATCAACCTACCCTTCGGCTGGACGTAGCCATCGATACGGCACCCGACTACCTGAATCGGCGCATCTGGTATGGCTATGGCATCTGGAAAGAAAACAAAGGGGCCTATGAGGACTGGTGTGAACGGAATCGCATGGGGGGAAGTATCTCGTTGGATACGGGCCACGCCTATGGCCGTATTATTCGCGCCTGCCAGGAGAGTTTCGATGCCCACCCCGAGTTTTTCGCGCTGGTAAACGGCGAACGGCAGGTAAAAGCCCATGGGAAGTTTTGCATCAGCAACGAAGCCCTGCGGCAGCGGGTCGTTGAATACGCGCTGGATGTCTTCGCCAAAGACCCGGAGCGAGAGAGCATCTCCATGGATCCCAGCGATGGCGGTAACTGGTGCGAATGCGGGCCGTGCGTAGAAATGGGGAGCGTGAGTGACCGGGCGGTCTTTTTGGCGAACACGGTCGCGGAAGCCATTCAGGAGCCGGGGCGTACCCGACTGGTGGGCATGTATGCCTACAATTACCACTCGCCACCGCCCACGATTCGGGTACATCCCCAGGTTGTGGTCAGCGTCGCGACCGCGTTCCTGCGCGGGGGATATACGTTGGAAGAAATCGTCGCCGGGTGGTCCGCCCAAGGTGCCACCCTGGGGATTCGGGAATACTACAGCGTCTTCCCTTGGGACCATGATCTACCGGGAGTGGCGCGGGGCACGAAACCGGATTATCTGGGGCGTACAATCACGGAATTCCACGGCAAAGGCGCTCGGTTTCTGAGCGCCGAGTCCAGCGAGAACTGGGGGCCCAATGGACTGGGCTATTACCTGGCCTCCCGCTATCTCTGGGATATCACGTCCGTCACATCCGCAGAAGCACTCAAGGATGACTTCTTCGACAAGGCCTTCCCGGGCGTTCAGGAGCCCGTTCGTGCGGTCTATGCGGCACTGGACGGGCACAACGACTTCTTGTTGCTCTCCGACCAGCTGGAGCGCCTCTATGGCGGGCTGTCCCGTGCGCTGGCGGCGAGTCCGGATGAAAAGGTCAGAAAGCGGCTCCAGGACCTGGTTCTCTACGCCCGCTACGTGGACCTGTTTAAGACGTACCGGGAGGGCGAGGGGGAAACCCGCCAGGCCGCTTTTGAGGCGCTGATTCGCCACGCCTATCGTATGCGGGGAAGGATGATGGTCCATTCCAGGGGGCTCTATCGGGATCAGGTGGGACGGGATAAGGCGGTGGAGATTCCCGAGGAAGCCCGCTGGCAGGTGCCCGAAGGGGAAAATCCCTGGAAGGATTCGACGCCCTTTTCCGACGAGGAAATCGGAAAGCTCCTGGCGGACGGGGTGGCCCGCTTCCCCAAGGTCACGCTCCCCTTTACGCCCGTTGCGTTCTCAGAGAACTTGCGGCCCCTGCCGGTTCTTTCGGAATCCGACGGCCCATCCGGGAATCTGGGGAAGGGCCGGGGTACCCAGCGCTTTTACACGTGGGCGGACGAAGACGGCACGACCCTTCCGCTTACACTCAGCGGTGGTCATATCTATGGCGACCGGGGCCCCGTGCGGATCGAAGTGTGGCAGCTCGGCGGCGCAAGCGCCACGGGCGAACGGGAGACCCTGGTGGGAGAAGATCGCAGTGTGGTGCCGGATAAGGAGTCCCGTGAGGTCAGACTCACCCTGCCGACCGCGGGACCCTATCGCATCGTGGTGTCCGATGGGGGCGACCTCACCCATGTGCGCTGGCCGGACGAACAGCCCATGGTGGTCCATTCCAGTGTGGACGCCGCCCACGTGCCCCATGCGCGTTGGAATGCCTGGTTTTACGTGCCGAAGGGTACGACGACGTTGGGGTTCTTCAGCAATGGGCGGGGAAAGGTCATCGGCCCTGATGGGGTGGTTCGGATGGTAATGGAAGACGAGCCTGCGGGCTACTTCCATCTCGTGCTGAAGCCGGAAGAGACGGGTACGTTCTGGCAGATTCGAAGTGGCGCGGGGGCCGTTCGTCTCATGACCGTGCCGCCGTGGTTTGGAAACCGGCCCGAGGGGATGTTGTTGCCGGAGGAGGTGGTGACGGGGATGAAGATTGCAGAGTAATATGCACCCTCGGGATGGGTGGTGAATGTGAAGCTGAAAAAGTAATTTCGCATTCAGGCTTTCATCGGAGACGACGCGAGCAAGCTCGCTGAGGGAAAGCGTAAGCAAGCTTACGCACTCCAAGGTGTTGCTGCTTTTCGTGTGGCCACGCCCTGGCGTGCGACAGCTTGCTGTTATCCTTATTGGGGGAGTTTGTAGTGGGGGTGATTGGGACTTGCGGGACCTATGATTCGTCGATAGGGGGCGCATGGACGATGCGGGCATTCCGCATGATGCCCGCGTGTTTTGTGCGGCGGATGGGCGTGCCCGCGAATTCTTCGTTGAAGGTGGCCTCGTCCATGGCTTGCAGGGCTTCCAAATCCGGGTTGGCGTGGCCGGGGCGCGGGAGGAAGTCGTGCTCCGTGCTGTCCTTCGCGAAGCGATTCCAGGGGCATACCTCCTGGCAGATGTCGCAGCCGAATATCCAGCCTTCCAGCTTGTCGTGAAGGGGCTCGGGGATGTCGCCCCGATTCTCGATGGTCTGGTAGGAGATGCACTTGCGGGCGTCGAGCACCCCTTCGGCCACAAAGGCATCGGTGGGGCACGCGTCGATGCAGGCGCGGCAACTTCCGCAGTGGTCCGTGACGGGGGCGTCGGGCGTGAGGCCCACTTCAGTAATCACGGCCCCGAGGAAAAACCACGAGCCCATGTCGCGTCGGAGGACCAGGCTGTTCTTCCCGACCCAACCGATGCCTGCCTTTTCGGCCCATGCCCGCTCCATGACGGGGCCGCTGTCTACGGCCGCGTAGCTCTGCGTATCGACCCCGAATTCGTCGAGAAAACGGGCCAGCTTCAAGAGGGGTTTCTTGAGTACTTTGTGGTAGTCGCGGCCCCAGGCATAGCGGGCCACTTTGCCGGCGCCTTCGGGTGCGGGCGGGCGGGGGTGGTAGTAATTGCGTGCGACCACGACGACGGACTTCGCAGCGGGCATTTTCTCCCGGGGGTCCTGGCGGATGGCTTTGGTGCGGGCCATCCAGTCCATGTCCGCGTGATGGCCCGCTTCGAGCCATTGTCCGAGCCGGTCTTCGGGATCGATGGGGCCCGCCTCGGCGATTCCACAGGCGTCGAAACCCAGGGCCACTGCCTGGGCCTTCACGGCGCGGCTCCGTTCGGCCTGCACATCCGTCATTTCAGGTTGACCCGGTCCCCGTAGCGTTCAATGAGCCCCCGGTTCCATTCATCGCCCCCGGGAAGGTTGGCCGTCTTGAAGAGGGGCGGTTCCTGACCGGCTTCCTGGTAGCGGCAGCAGATGTTGTAGACCATTTGTTGGATGATGGCCACATTGGCGAGGGTGGACGTGGGGCCGGTGAAGAGTTCGCTGCCGGGAACAGGCAGGGAAGCGTCCCCGGGCGTGCCGCAATTATCGATAACGATATCACAGATTTCATAGAGCTTCTTGTCCTGGCCCGTCCCCAGTGGGGCCGCCTTTGACTGGGCGAGGGAGGTGAGGGCGATGGTTTTCATGCCGCGACCCCGCGCCAGCAGGGCCATTTCAATGGGCACCGCGTTCTTTCCGCTGTTGGAGACAATCGTCAGGACTTCACCGGGCCGCAAGTCGTTTTGCTCGAAGACGACCCGGGCCATTCCGGGGAGGCGCTCCAGCTTGGTGCTGCTGGCAGGCCCTTCGTGCTGCATGAGCATGGGGAAAAGCATGGCATTGATGGGGGCAAGTCCACCGGCACGGTAGTAGACCTCCTCCGCGATAATGTGGGAGTGGCCCGTGCCGAAGAGATGCCACACCCCGCCCTCCATCAGGCTCCTGGTGACCAACTCGGTGGCTTCCTGAATGGCTTCCGTCTGGGTGTCGGCAATGTCTTGCAACAATTGCTGCGCTGCGGCAAAAAACGTCTTGGGCATATACTACCCCTTTCCTCCTCCGGCCGGTAGGCGGAAGTGGTTAGTCCGTAAGGCGCGCCTGGCGCTGCTTTTCCCAGAAATTGACGACCACGGCACCAGCCGCATCGCCCATGACATTGGTGGCCGTACGGCACATATCGAGGATGCGGTCCACGGCCAGCACCATGAAGATGTAGTGGAGCGGAAGGCCCACGGCATTGGCAATGATGGCCATGGCCACCAGACCCGCACTGGGGATGGCCGCCACGCCCGCCGACGCGATTACGGCCGTGACGGCAATGATGACCGTATTGGAGAAGCTGAGCACAACGGATACATCATCCAGACCGCCGTAGACCTGAATAAGAAACATAATGGCCACGGCTTCGTGGAGCGCCGAGCCGTCCATATTGACCGTGGCGCCCACGGGCAGGCTGAAATCGGCCACCTCATCGGAGACTTCGAGTTTCTCGGTGACGCAGTGGAGGGTCACAGGCAGGGTTGCCGCAGAAGACGCCGTGGAAAAGGCGACCATCCAGGCATCCCGGATGCCACGCAGGAAGAACATGGGCTTGATGCGGGCCAGGAAGGATACGATGGAAACGATAAACACGGAGTGAATAATCAAGGCCAATACGATGGTCATGGAATACCAACCCAGGCTGGCGAGGGCGTCGAAACCCAGGGTGGCCATGGTGGAACCCATCAGGCAGGCGATGGCCACGGGGGAGAGCATCATGATCCACAGCGTGATCTTCATAATGATCTCATTCATGGCGGAAAAGAGCTGGACCACGGGGGCTGCCGTTTCGCCGAGGACCAGGCAGGCCAGTCCAATCAGCACGGCGAAGAAAATTATACCGAGGGTGTTTGCGTTGGCCAGGGAGGAAAAGGGGTTGGTCAGCATGGGGGTGAGAAGTTGCTTCTTAATCAGCGTGCCCAGCCCAACCCCTTCCGTTTCCTGCATCCGCTGAAAATGGGTGGCGGAGCTGCTGGAGGCGGTGGCGCCGTCTTCCTGGGCCAGGTACTTCAGATACTGACTCCGGTTTTCATTGGCCGTGGGGTCCAGGCCGGTGGACGTTTCAAAGGCCTCCCGCCGCTGCTCCAGTTCCGCTTCCCGTTGGGCACGGACTTCCTGGGATGCATCCCGCTTGCCCGGCTGAATCAATAGAATGAGAGAGACCCCGATGATAACGGCAACCGACGTCGTCCCCACATAGTAGAGGGCCATCTTGCCGCCGATTTGCCCCAGGGCCTCGGCACGGGGGAGGGTGGTAATGCCGGTAACGATCGAGGCCAGCACGAGGGGTGCGATGATCATTTTAAGCCCCCCGATGAAGATGTCCCGCCCGATGAGATCCATCCACCAGATCGCGTGTTCGGCGACGACGTTGTCCGGGGCGACAAATACGTTCATACCCAGCCCGACGATGAGTCCGCCCAACATGGCAATAAAGATTTGGTTATGAAGGCTTATTTTCTTCATAGTGCTTTCTCGTGGGTTTGTTGTGGGAACGCCCCGCTAAAGTTTGTCGGACAGGCTTTCATGGTCTTTCAATTTGAAGACCCCGAATTTTCCCTTCTTCAAGGACATGCGCAAGGGGCCCTGCACCTGGTCCTTGATCTTTTTTACCTGGGCCCCAATCTGAACCACATTGTCGGGAAAGACGGTGTCGTGCACATATACATGGGGAACGGCGGCCTGTCGGGTTGCCTGAAAAATCGTATTCAGTTCCGATTCAACTTTCTTGAAGGCGGCTTCCCGCTTCTTAAGCTCTGCCGTCAATTGGACCAACTGCTCCTGCAGTCGGGGCGGAAGGGAGTCGCGCTTGGCCCGAAGGGGGGCCACCGCTTGGCGCAGCTTCATCACGACTTCCCGGGCGGACTCGAGTTCGGCACGTTTTTTTACCAACGTGCCTTCCATGGTGTAGTCCTTGGCCACCGTAACTTCTCCCGGGATACACGCTTCACTTCCCAGGCTGCCGGTCTCGACGCCGCGCAGGGCAATGATGCTGCCGCCCACAATGCGGCCGTTCGCAACAATGACCGAGCCCCGGGTTCGGATAACGCATTGATTGATTTCGCTGTCAATGTAAATATCCCCGCCGGCATCGATATGGGCATTGCGCACAAAGCGGGCGTGAAGGTTGCCCGCTACGCGGATGGTGCATTTCTCTTTGCAGGAGATCCCGCCGACTACGGTTATATTACCGCCAGACTCGACAATGGCATCCTCGATGTTCTCGCCCACATCAATATCGCCGGTAGCACGGACTTCCGTATCGTTCTGAATGTCCCGACCTACGACGAGGGCTCCTGGGTGATCGATATTCCCGGTGCGCAGTCCGGCGTCTCCTTTGATGTGAAAAACATCATCGACAGACAGGGTCCCGCCCACATAGCGAATGCGTCCACTCTCCGTGGCGAAGAACTGGCTGCTACCCATCGCAAAGCGCACGTTCTTACCCTCACGAATCCGGGCAGCGCGGGGCGCGCGGGGGGGAACCACGCGTCCGAAGACATCATGGCCGTTCTGGCCTTCACTCCCGGGGACAATCTCCGCGAGTAATTGGTCTCGCCTTACGGAGACATCCGCGATCTTTCGGCGGTAGTCGGCCCGTCCAGTCAAGGGATCGACAGTGAAGCCTTTGGCGTGAAAATTGCCCCCCCAGGTGATGGATTCGTCCACGGGGGGTGTCGGTGGCATGCCTTCAAGGAGCACGATATCCTCAAGCTGGGGGCCGTGCGGTATGGCCTTCTCCAGGCGGGTCACCGCTTCTTGAATGGATTTCTCATCTTCAAAACCCAGATCGACCATTTCGGCTCGAACGCGGCCCACGACCAACTCGGGATTCCGTGGCGGTAAGGTGCAGGATAGCAGCAGCGTCATGTAGTCATCGCTCAGACGCAGGTCAAAGCCAGGGGTGCTGGTACTGCGTTTGGTTGCAGTGCTATCCGTATTTTCGCTCATTTACTACTCCTGAACTAAAAAATATACTAATGTATTCTAATTCCGCAACTGTTGCGGGGCGGTCGTGTCCCTTGAATCCAAGGTGGAAGATCGGATGACACCCTCTTCCAGTCGAAAAATATGTTGGGCCAGCCGCGTGGCCTCATGGGGATCGTGGGTGATATGGAGGACGGTAACGCCTAATTGGGTTTGGATTGTGGCCAACAGATCACAGATTTCCTGCCGAGTGTCTTCATCCAATGCACTCAGCGGCTCATCGAGACAGAGCACGTGGGGGTGGGCCGACAATGCACGCCCGAGGGCGACACGTTGGGACTCGCCGCCACTGAGGCCGTAGGGCCGTCGGGTCAGCAGGGCACTGATACCCAGTAGTTCCGCCAGCTCGCAGACCCGTGTGTCGAGGGCGTGGTCGTCCCAGTTGCGGATGCGCAGGGCGAAGGCCAGGTGCTCATAGACGGTCATGGTGGAGAAGAGGGCCTTGTCCTGGGGCACGAACCCAATCCCCCGCTCGGCGGGTTTCAGGCGGGTGACATCCCGGTCACCGAGCGTGATGGTGCCCGATACCACCCGTTTCAGGCCACAGATGGCCTCGAGCAGCGTCGTTTTCCCACAGCCGGTCTTCCCCATAAGGATGCCATATTCACCGGTCGGGATGTGGAGGGAAATCCTGTTGAGCCGGAAGGCGCCGGCCTGCACCGATACATCCTGGAGCGCTATCATGGGCACATACCTTCGGTGCTATCGGACATAGGATTCTGTTCCCCAAAGTCGCACGACGACCAACACGGCCATGGCGGCCAGAATCATCAACATCGAGACGGCCACGGCGGATTCTATGTCCCCGATACTCATTTGCAGGAAAACGGAGGTGGGCATCACTTCGGTCTTCATCCGGGTGGCCCCGGCAAAAATCAGGATGGGGCCAAATTCTCCGAGGGAGCGTGCCCAGGCGAGGGTGGCGGCGACGAGGAGTCCCCGACGTGCTTCGGGCAGGGAGACGGACCAGAAAGCCTGGCTCCGAGAGCAGCCGAGCGTCAGGGCTACGTGTTCACACCGGGCGGGAATCTCGTCAAAGGTAGCCCGCATGGTCCGCACGGCAAAGGCGCAGGCGACCATGAACTGGGCCAGAATCACCCCGGGGATGGCGTACGTGATTCGGTAGCCTGTGAGGGCCACAAAGAGATTCTCGAACCAGATGCCCGGCCCTGAACGAAAAAGGATGAGGAGACTCAGCCCGATAACCAGGGGAGGCAGTACGATGGGGATGTCGAGTACGGAGTCAAGCAGGGATTTCCCCCGGAATTCAAAGCGCGACATGCAGTACCCCAGGGCGGTGGCGACCCAGAGCGAAAGAATGGTGGTTACGCTGCAGGTGATGAGGCTGAGCTTGATAGCATAGCGGATTTCTGGCGAGGCGAGGGTGCGGGCGAAGATATCCACCGAAGTGTAGGCCGAGTTGGCCAGAATCATGGCCACAATGAGAAAGAGGTAGACCCCACTCAGAAGAAACAATCCGACGAAAAAGGGGGTATCGGAGCGAACCTTGTGCGGTGCACGATCTGGGGCTTCGGAGTCGGTCGACGTCATGGGAAGTTCAACGGTGGCACATGGGGTACACAAGTTCTTTGAGGTTTACAACATCTGCCCTTGTTAAAGGAGCGCGCGTAGCTTAGCATTCCGGCCCGGAAAGATTCCAATCAATACGCGAATTCTGCGCGTGTTGGCTTGCTATCGCACCGGCCTTGTCGGATACCATGGCGGGTGTGAGGTTGAACCGTGACAGGTGATAGAACGTATAGGGAAGTAGCAGACGGGGCTGCGGATGCCCGGTCCGATGAGCAGTTGATGGCCCAGGTCAACGCGGGTGACCAACGCGCCCTCGCAGTCCTGATTCACCGCTATGAGGCTTCCTTGTTCAATTACGCGCGCAAAATGCTCGGCAATGCGTCCGATGCCGAAGAAATCTTCCAGGAGAGTTTTCTCCGCGTCTACCAGCACCGTGCCCGCTTTCGGCCCGGGGCACCCTTCCGCCCGTGGCTCTATCGTATCGCCACCAACCTCTGCAAGGATCGGCTCCGATACCGAAAAAGGCGGCCGGAAATCCCGGTATCTTCATTGGCGCGTCGGGGCGAGGAACTGGGATACGACCCCCTGAGCAAAGAAGCGGCGACGGCCATCCAGCCCGATGAAGCGGCCATTGCCGGGGAATTGGCGGCGCGCATGGAGGCGGCCCTGGCGACTCTGAGTGTGAAGCATCGGGCGGTTTTTCTCATGGCCCACCAGGAGGGTCTGTCCTATGCGGAAATTGCCACCGCACTGCGTATTCCGACCGGGACGGTGAAGTCTCGGATGAACAAGGCGGTTCGTCAATTGATGGACGTTTGGGAGGCGTCGCAATGATGGAGCCGACGGCACACTGTGAGACGATCCGGGGCCAACTCCAGGCCTATGCGCTGGAGACCTTGTCCGAAAAAGCGACCCGTGCGGTGGCCCAGCACCTGGAAGGGTGCCCGGCGTGTCGGAGCGCCCTGGAAGTGCAGCGGGACCACCTTCGCGGTCTGTCTGAATCCCTGCCTGTCGCGTCGCCCCGCCCGGGCCTCGCGGAACGAACCTTTGCCCACGTGACCACCGAGGCGACGGCCCGGGGTCAGCAGTGTCGGCCTCTTGCGATGGTCGGGGGCGCGTTCGTGGTTGCGTGCTTGATTGCCGTGGTGGTGCTTCCCCTGTTGAACCGCTCGCGGGAAGCGGCCCGACGCAATACCTCGCAAAATCAGATGAAGCAGTGGGGGATTGTCTTCAAAATGTACGCCAATGAGTCCGAGGGCGAGCGCTATCCTTCCCTCGATCGGGAGCGGGAGGGGTGGGTGCCCGATCTGGCATCGTTGGAGAAGGAATATTGGAGCGATCCGCATATGGTTCTGTCCCCTTCCCACCCAGATTCCCATCAACTGACCAACGAACTGGCTTCCCAGGCGGGAGACCGCGAGGCACTCGCTTCGCTGATGGCGGAGAACTATGCGTACCTGGGCTATACGGTGAGTGATGTCGCCGACTTTGAGGCCCTTCAGGCGGCCCGGGAAGGCGGTCGCCTGGAAGCCAAAGAATACCAGGGGGTGCTGCCCTTGCGGGAAGGAATTGAGCGCTTTCTCCTGACCGATATCAATAATCCTGCGGGTACGGCCAAGGCCCAATCGACCATTCCCGTATTGATCGAGATTGCGGGGTGGAAGCACAAGAAGTCTGCAGAAGAATTCGAAGGAGCCAATGTGCTCTATATGGATGGCCATGTGGAATTCGTACCATTCGGCACCTTCCCTATCGTCCGTTCTGTATTGGATGGATTAAGTGGCCTGACGGGTTGACCCCAGGCACCGGTTCCACGGCACGGAATCACCCAAGCTCGAAATGAACCTCATCCGTTTTCCTACGTAGTAAGGGGCATAGAGATGTCTTCCTGAAAAGATGAGGTATGACCGATGCATTCGTTGCCGGACTCCAACACAGAACAACATGCCGCAAAACCGAAGGTCTGGAAGCTTTTGCTCTTCCTGGTGTTTGCAGGGCTTCTCATCGCGCCACTGCTGTCGGCGTTGCGGGAACGTGAATCTGACAGCAATCGGGTCAGTACCCCGAACAGGATGAAGCAGTGGGGGCTGGTTTTCGCCATGTATTCCAACGAATCAGCGGGTGAGAAGCTACCGCCCCTGGCGAATCTTCCCGGTCGTTGGGTGCCCGATTTGGCGTCGATACATCCCGAGTATCTACCGAGCCCGGCGCTGCTCGTGGGACGGGAGCACCCCGAGGCCGAGAATTTAATGGACCTCTCCCGCGCCGCCCTGACCGAGCCATTACGCGACTATGACTTTGCCGCGAAGGTCATGGCGGAGAGTTTCGCCTACATCAATTTTGTGGTCACGAATGAAGCAGAACTGCTGGCCCTCGTGGATTCAAGACGAGGTGGGACCCTCGCCGATGCCATTGGTGGCACCAGATCTACCGACGGGCCTCTTTTCTTTGCGACGCGCAATCGTCCGGGATGCACGTTCATTGTTCGGACGGAGGACCTGAACTATGTGGATTATCCCTCTGTGGCACCAAGTTCGGTACCCGTGCTCATCGAAATAGCCACCTGGAGAAACCGGTCGGGCCGGAAGGATTTCTACGGAAGCCATGTGCTCTTTCAGGATGGTCACGTGGAATTCGTTCCCCTGGGTACTTTCCCGATCCTGCCTTCTGTGTTAGACGGATTGACCGCATTCTGACCGACGTGGCAAGAGGGGCGGACGGTGGGCCGGGGCGCGACTCGAAATGGCACGGGTGAGACCCTATACTATCTCTGAAACACGCCATGGCGCGTCCGTCGCTGCCCGACGTCTCGCCTGGTGTGTGAAGACCGTCACTTAGAGAAGGAAAGTTTTCATCCCATGCGTCCATTCATTTGTTTACTCCTGAGTCTTGTTGCCCTCCCCGTTATAGCGGAATCCCCTGCGGCCCTTGCCGACCAGGTCACCATTCGCCGCACAGATTACGGGGTGCCCCACATCCTCGCGGACAACGAAAAAGCCGCGGCCTATGGATTCGCCTGGGCCCAATGTGAGGATCATTTTCCTATCGTTTATAAATCGGTGGTGCGGGGACGGAGTGAGGTCAGTCGCTGGTATGGCGCAAGCGAGGGTAACGTGGAATACGATTTTCAGACCCGGCAGCTCCGTGCGCGGAAACGGGTGGTGGATAATTTTCACCGCTTGCCCGCAGATTACCGGAGCGTCCTGACGGGGTTTGCGGCGGGAATTAATGCCTACATGGCGGCCCATCCGCAGGAGCGGGAGGACTGGATGACACCGGTCACGCCCCACGATGTAGGCTGCGCGTGGCAGGTGGCGGTCATGCGTTTTACCTTCCTTCGAGGGAACGTCATTGGACGACTCAAGCGTGCCGTGGAGAAGGGGGAGAGCACCCGGGCTGCCTTGGAAATGTTGTCGGAAGCGCCGATGGGGTCGAATACCATTGCCCTCGCACCGTGGCGCACGAAAAATGGCCACGCCCTCCTGTTGAATAATCCTCACCAGCCCTGGTCGGAAGAGGCCAACTACTATGAGGCCCACATCACCGTTCCCGGTGTCTATAATTTCTATGGTTCGACCTTCGCCGGCGGTCCCATTCTCAGCACGGGATTCAACGATAATCTTGGCTGGTCCCACACGGTGAACCACCCCGACCTGTATGAGCTTTACGAAGTGGCCCTCGACCCCGCGCAGCCGGACCACTATCTATTCGATGGCGGTTCTATCCCCTTGGAGCATGAGGTGGTCACCATTCTCACCGAAGGCGACACGCCGCTCCAGCGGGAGTTCTGGTGGAGTCCCCTTGGCCCCGTGATTCACCGAAATGACTCGAGTGCTTTCATCCTGCGTTCGGTGGGCTATGAGCAATACCAGACGGGCGTCCAGTGGTACCGCATGACCAAAGCACAAGATCTGGAAGAATTTCGCGCCGTGCTTGCCATGCAGGAGATTCCCATGTTTAATGTGTCCTATGCGGACCGGGCGGGGAACATCATGTATCTCTGGAATGGCACGGTGCCCGACTTGCCCCACCCGGCCCATGGCAATGAGGCGATGCCGGTGGGGACGACCGATGAGGTGTGGACCCGGATTCACCCGGTGGAAGAGTTAATGCAATTCATCAATCCCGCCGGCGGCTACGTGCAAAACTGTAACTCGCCGCCCTACTTGACCAATCTCCATCTTCCGCTGAAGCGGGAAGACTATCCCGCGCACTTTCCCGACAATGCCCTCAGTCTGCGCACCCAGCACGGCCTGGGGCTGATTCACAATGATACAAAATTTGATCTGGAGTCGCTGATGGAGGCGAAGTTCAGTATGAATATGCTGCTGGCAGACCGGGTGAAGCCCGACCTGCTGGAAATCCTTGGCGAGGCCGACTTGAACGACGAGGAGCGCGCCGCACGGGAACTCTTAAAGCGGTGGGAGAATTCTGTCCGGGCCGAGAGCAAGGGCAGTGTGCTCTTCAAGGTGTGGTGGTCTATCTACCGCAAGGGGGACCATCGATTCGCCGAAGATTGGGATGAGAAAACGCCCATGTCGACGCCCCTGGGTATTGGGGCTCCTGAGCGGGTCTTGCCGGCCTTTCGGGAGGCCATGGCCGAGTGTACTGCGCGGTGGGGTTCGTGGGACGTGGCCTGGGGGGACGTGCACCGGATACGGAGGGGTGACGTGGACCTGCCCGTCGGCGGCGGCGATGGCGATCTCGGTTGCTTCCGCGTCTGTGATTTTACCGAAGGGGAAGACGGCCGCTATGTAATGAACGGGGGTGATGGTTATGTGTTTGTCGTCGAGTTCGGGGAGACGCCGAAGGCCTACTCGGTGTTGGCCTACAGCCAAAGCGGTCGGCCCGATTCGCCGCACTACAACGACCAGACGCCCCTCTTTGCGAATCACACCATGAAGCCCGTCGCCTTTACGGAAGCGGAGATCGAAGGGCAATTGTTGCGCACCTATCGACCGGGAAGCGGGGACATGTAGGGACTACCTCGCCCGGATAGATTTTGCGGCAGTTTGGAGAGGGGGACAGCCCCGACGTCCGGGTTAACGGATTGTACTGCGAGAATACCGGCTAGCCCCCGCGTACGCTTCGTTGGACGGGGTGGATGTCGTCGGTGCAGTCCCCGCTGTGGCGCGGCCGTCCCTTCTTAATACCGCTCGTTCCTACGGTCCGCCGCAGGAATGCCTATCTTGCCGCTCCTGCGGCGACGCCGCAGGCGAGAAGTTTTTTCACCAAGTGACCTATGGTCTGGTACGTCGACGACGAGACACCCACCGTCGTTTTCGAAGAGGGGGACAGCCCCGACGTCCGGGTTAACGGATTGTACTGCGAGAATACCGGCTAGCCCCCGCGTGCTCTTCGTTGGACGGGGTGGATGTCGTCGGTGCAGTCCCCGCTGTGGCGCGGCCGTCCCTTCTTAATACCGCTCGTTCCTACGGTCCGCCGTAGGAATGCCTATCTTGCCGCTCCTGCGGCAACGCCGCAGGCGAGAAAGTTTCCCAAGAGACCTGTGGTCTGATAAGTCCACGACGGGACACCCACCGTCGTTTTCGAAGAGGGGGACAGCCCCGACGTCCGGGTTAACGGATTGTACTGCGAGAATACCGGCTAGCCCCCGCGTGATCTTCGTTGGACGGGGCGGATGTCGTCGGTGCAGTCCCCGCTGTGGTGCGGCCGTCCCTTCTTAATACCGCTCGTTCCTACGGTCCGCCGCAGGAATGCCTATCTTGCCGCTCCTGCGGCGACGCCGCAGGCGAGAAAGTTTTTTCACCAAGTGACCTATGGTCTGGTACGTCGACGAAGGGATGCCTACCGCCTATCTTGGAGAGGGGGACAGCCCCGACGTGCGGGCGAATGTGAGTAAGGCGAGATATTTGGCTGGCCCCCACGTACATCGCATCGGACGCGGCGGATGTCGTCGGTGCAGTCCCCGTCCTACAGCTTTTTCTCCAGATACTCGAAACCACTGGACTCAAACTGGGCCTTGGAATTGGCAGAACGAATGGCTTCGTGCAGGCGTTCCAGCAGGTGGGGATATTTCGTCTGCTGGGCCACGGCATAGGTCTGGGTCGCGTTGGCATTGTCATCGGGGAGGCGCAAGACTTCGGCCTTGTCGCCCACGGCCAGGGTGTTGGCCCGATAGACGACGGCGGCATCCAGCTTGCCCACGGTTACTTGGGCCACCAGGAGATCGGCTGTCGGCGTGTTGACGATGACGTTTTTCTGAACCGCGTCATAGATTCCTTTTTCCCGAAGCATGGCTCCCGTCATATAGCCCAGGGTGCTTTGGTCCTCGTTACAGAGCCCCACCTCGATGCCGGGCTTGACGAGGTCTTCGAGGCGTTGCAGGCCATGGGGGTTGCCGGGTTGGGTCAGCAGCATGATGTCGGTTTTCGAAACGGGGTCGGCGGCACCGAAGAGTTCCTCAACGCCATTCATAAAGGATGCGTCGCAGGTGTGGTACACGTCCGGCCGTTCGCCGCCCTTGATGGAGCCGAGCAAGATGCCGCAGCCGTTGTAGACTGTATTGATACGGATACCTTCGCGCTGCTCAAAGGCGGCCAGGGTTTTCTCAATGGCCACGCGGTTCACACCGCCGGCGAAATAGACCACTTCCGGCTCTGCGGCCCACACATCACCGTCCACGATTTCGAAGCCATGTTTTGCAAAGATGGGCAGTCCCATATCCGTCGCCGTCAGATAGCGCGCGAAGCGCAGGGCGGCCGTGGGATTGTGGGAAGACTTAAGAATACCCACCGTGACTTCTTTGACGAAATCTTCGGCCTGGGGCAGGGCAACGGCTTCCAACTCCGGATACTGACGAACGGTGGAGTCCCACACGATACCGGCATCTACCGCACCAAGTTTCACGTCGTTGGCCACATCGTTCACGGTGGGTTTGAACACGCCATCCGTCTGTACCCGGGCTTCGAGTGCGGACCATTCGCCCGAGGCGCTCAGCATTTTCTTAGTCGCCTTCCCGACCGAAGCCGCATCGGGATTGGCAAGGCCCACGCGAATGCCCGCCTGCAGCAGGGACTCGATGGAAGTCAGCTGCCTGGGGTTTCCCTTCTGTACGGCGAGGGTGGGGGTGATGCGCGCGGCGGAAAGGGCTTCGGCCACGAGGTCTTTCTCTCGGGCGATCCCGATGTAGGATGAGTCGGCGGCCAGGTAAAGGTCGCCTTCGCTGGCTACCTGCAGACGACTCAGCAGGGTGCCCGAGCCGCCGTATTCCAGTTGGATCTGTACACCATATTCCGCCTCATAGGCTTTGGCGATTTCTTCTACCGGCGCTTTGATACCTGCCGCGCAATACATGACGAGGGTGTCCGTGATACCCGTGTCAGTTTTTCGGTCCAGCAGGAATCCCAACAGGACGAGGATCAGGATGCCTGAGATCACTAAGGGTCGTAATGCGTTCTTCATGGGAGACTTTCCGTGTGGTGTTGTTTTTCGCTTAGTCCTGGCAAAACAGGTGACTGCAGACGGGGCACGCCGGGTCGCGCTCGACGGCAATCTTACGGGTGGTCATTTCCTGCAGATCGTAGTAGAGGAGCTTTCCCTTGAGGGAAGCGCCCATTCCCGAGAGGTGTTTAATCCCCTCCATGACGCCCATACAGGCGGCCGTCCCGGAGACCGCGCCAAAGACGGGGAACTCCCGCTTCCAGGCCTGGGGAAACTCGGGGTAGAGGCATCGGAGACAGGGTGTTTCCCCGGGAATAATGGTGGTGACCTGTCCTTCCATATTATACATGGCGCAATCGATGAGGGGCTTGCCCTGTCTTACACAGGCCTCATTCATCAGATAGCGCTCCTGGAAGAGGGGGGCACAATCGAAAACGATGTCGACTTTTCCGACGAGGGCTTCGACATTGCTCTCGGAGATATTCTCCGGGATAGCTTCAATGTGGAGACGCGGATTCAGATCCAGAAGGCGACGTTTCGCCATGTCGGCGCGGGGGGTGCCGAGGCCGTCGTGGGTCATGAGGAGTTGGCGGTTGAGGTCGCTGTGCTTCAGGTTGCCGCCATGGGCAATGACGAGTCCGCCAATGCCCGCGGCGGCCAATTCGTAAGCCACCACGCCACCAAGTCCACCCACCCGAGAAACGAGGGCGGTGGCGTTTTTGAGCTTCGTCTGGCCCGCTTCACCGAAGCCGGGGGTCCACATCTGCCATTCATAGGTTGCTTTTTCTTCGGAACTCAATTCAGTCATAGTACGCCTTGTGAAGGATTTCGTTTTCGATTTTCGGCAGTGCGGGGGGACGTGTCCCTTACGGACCGCCGCGCCTACCCTTCCGGATTTTCGCCCAGAAGAATGCGCAGGACGGCATTGGCCTGGTGGTGGGCCGCCACGCCAACGCGGGGGGCCATAAGACCCGTGCCCGGGGCCGCGGCCGTTTCCAAATCACCCACTACCACCATGGAACGGCCCATTTTTCGGGTGACAATGGTGTTACTGGGCATGTGTCCGGCCAATCCCGTGGCCAGGACGATGGGCACATCGGGGAATTGCTTTCCAAAGTGGGTCGCAATCATGGCCTTCTGGTCGGCCCGGTCAAAGGCCTCCACCATGACATCGACGGAGCCGAAAAGCTCGCGAAGGTTGTCTGGGGTGATGCGGCACAGATGGGTAATGATCTGGACATAGGGATTAATGCGCTTCAGGTTTTCATCCAGGGCCGCCACCTTGGGAAGGCCCAGTTGATCGACAAAGTACTGCTGGCGGTTCAGATTGCTGGGTTCGACTACATCGAAGTCCGCTACAATCAGGGTGCCCACGCCAATGCGCGCCAGGGCAATCGCTACGGCGGAGCCCAGGCCGCCGACGCCCGCAATGCCCACCGTCGCCTTGCGCAATTTTTCGTGTACGCCCGGGGTGTGGCGGGACGCCATGAGGGCTTCCAGCTCTTCCCGCGACGGGGTCTCTCCGCGCTGGATAAAGACGACCGCATCGCCGGATTTCAGCTCCGTGTCTTCCGCTGCGGGTGCGCCGTTGAGGATGAC
This sequence comes from Candidatus Hydrogenedentota bacterium, assembly GCA_034669905.1. Lineage (GTDB taxonomy): Bacteria > Hydrogenedentota > Hydrogenedentia > Hydrogenedentales > JAEUWI01 > JAEUWI01. Next base: position 117,618 of record JAXMOL010000005.1, on the reverse strand, counting down.
CACATCGGCACCGGGTTTTCGCGCGTCGCGGAGGGCAAAGAGGCGGGTCTCCGCGGGTACCACACAGGGTTGCTCGCTGAGTAGAATCTCGATCGTGTCACTCATGGGTGGGGACTCCCTGCCGTTGGACAACCGGCTCAGTCGTAGACATGGTTCCAATCGCGATACTTGATGGCGAAAAGGTCATAAAACATACGGAAGGAATCGGTAACGGGATTCACCTTGGAGGCGTCGTTGTTTCGCCATAGGACGGGAATCTCGGCGACGTCGAGTCCATGCTTCCGCGCAATGTAGAGCAGTTCTACGTCGAAACTGAAGCCATCCAGGGTCTGTCGCGAAAAAACGGTCTCCGCCGCCGCGGCGCTGAAGGCCTTGAATCCACATTGGGTATCAATGAAGGTGGTGAGGCCGAGCAATCGAAGGATGCGGTTAAAGGTCCGCCCCATGGCTTCCCGATAGGCGGCCTGGTGTACTTCGACCTGGGATTCGGGGAGCGAGCGGGAGCCAATGACCACGGCGGCGCCGGATTCGAGGGATGGCCAGAGCTTCTCGACCTCTTCAATGGGCGTTGATTCGTCGGCGTCAAAGAAGAGTCGAAACTCACCCTTGGCCACGTTTAACATACCTGCCCTTACGGCTGCGCCCTTCCCCTGATTCTGGGGGAGCTGATGGAGGTGGAGCGGCGTTTTGTAGGCCGTGCGGAAGGCCCGGATGACCCCGGCCGTGGCGTCCGTGCTCCCATCATCCACGACGATTACCTCGGCGTCATATTCCTGGTCGTCAAAATAACGGAGGACATGGCGCAGCGTCTTCTCGATTCGTCCGGCTTCGTTGTAGGCCGGGATGATGAGCGAGAGGCGGGGTGAGGTGGCACTCTGGGATGAAGTATTCGTCATGTGTTCTGAATTCGGTTCCAGGTTGAATTTGTCGTATGGCCAGTAAGTCTGAAGTATATGCTATGTCGTAGTAATTTGACCACGGATGACACGGATAAAACGGATGTATGGTACGGTAGAAAATTTCGTTGATGCCAACGTGCATTACGAGCTTTCCGGTTTCCTGTCGGGAAATTGATAAATGTAAACCGGTTGCCTTCGGCCTTTAACGTGTGGTCGCTCGCAGGACTTCTGTCTCTGCCTTATTTATCCGTTTTATCCGACTTATCCGTGGTCACTAAGAAGTGTTTAGACCACGATTCGGACGATTTCCAGTTTAGGGTGGGCCGCGAAATTGACTAGCAAGCCCAGTCGCATTTTCGTCGCGGCCAAATAGTTGAAGACCTGGGCGCGGTGCTTTTCGTTCAGTTTGCCTACTGCTTTTAGCTCAACAATGATTTTTCCGTAGCACACCAAGTCCGGTCGAAGGGATTGTTCGAGCGGTTCGCCTTTATAGACCAAACCTAACTTGGGTTGTGTCTCGAAGGGGATACGCTGAATGCGCATTTCTTTTTCAAGGCATTCCTGGTAGATGGATTCAAGAAATCCAGACCCCTTTTCATTGTGGATTTCGTAGCAGGCGCCGCGAATAATGAAACTCTCTTTCTCATAAAGTAGTTCGTCCATCGTGTCATGTGCCCCTGTGAAGATAGCCACTTCAAGAGTAACCTGTTATCGTCGAGTCTTCGTAGCGCTGGCCGCGTGTCTCGGAGAAACACACGGCCAGCGTTCAACGTTATCTTGTTTAGTCGAGGGGCTTGACCCATACATTCCGGTAGTTCACGTCGTCGCCATGGTCCTGGAACATGAGTACGCCTACCGGGGCTTCTTCGCCGCTCACGCCGCCGGGGGTGACATCGGGGAGGACCACGTTGTCGTGGATCGTGATGCCGTTATGGACTGCCGTAATCGTGGCGTCTTTGACTTTCTTGCCGCTGCCATCATATTGGGGGGCGTGGAAGGTGATGTCGTAGGTCTGCCATTCTTCCGGGGGTGCGCAAGCGTTGACCACGGGGACGGCCTTCTTGTAGATGCCGCCGCAGAAGTTGTCGCGGGGCTCTTCGGTGAAGCTGTCGAGTACCTGTACTTCGTATCGGCCCATGAGATAGACGCCGCTGTTTCCGCGGGCCTGGCTACCGGGGGCTTCTTCGGGCATGAAGGGCGTCTTGAATTCGATGTGATACTGGGCGCTGCCAAACTCTTCCTTGGTGTGGATGGAGCTCTTCCGCATGCCCATGGCACCGCCGCCGAGGAGCTTCCAGTAGGGCTGGACCACCCAGGCATCCAGGTTGCTGCCGTCGAGGAGCACTTTGGCACCTTCTGGTGCTTTCTGGCCCATGGTGGGGGAACCCTTGACGACGCGCTTCAATTCAAAGGCACCGTCCTGGGTTTCGCCGTCGATTTCAGCCGTGAACACGCCGCCCGTAACCTGGCCGACGATGTGGTATTTGCCGCCCATATCGGGGCCGAGATCGAGGGTCTGGTCATAGAGGCAGAGGCCATCTTCGGCCTTGCCCTTGGTCTTGCCTTCCACTTCGATGATATTGCCGTCCACATTGAGCTTGGCGACGTGCTTGCCTTTTCCGAGGGCCACGATCTGGGCACTGATGCTCATATCGGTCCAGCCTGAGGTGAATTTCCCCTCGAAGTTGCCCATCATATCGAGCTCTTTTTGCCCGGCGGCGAAGACGTTGAGGGAAAGGGCCAAAGCCAATCCCGCGGTAAGTAAGGTTTTTTTCATGTTTACTCTCCAGTGATGCGATTGATATACCAGCAGTCCAACCCCAATGGGCGGGCCAGCCTGCCATAGACTCACGGCGCATGCCGATCGGTTTCAAGGGTGCCACCCCGCAAGTTGATGGAACGGGTGGCAAATTGATCGCCATCCGTGCCGTGGGTTACCAACACGACCGTGCCGCCAGCCTGTTGATAGTCGGCCAAGTATTGCATAACCAGGGCGGCGTTTTCAGGGTCCAGGTTGCCCGTGGGCTCATCGGCCAACACCAGGGCGGGCTCGGGAAGGAGGGCCCGTGCGATGGCCGTACGCTGCTTTTCTCCAGCGCTCAGCGCACTCGGGAGATGGTGCTGCCGTTCAGACAGGCCCAGGCGCTCCAGCAGGGCATCCACCTCGGTGCTCTTCGTGGGGGCAGAGAGCAGGGCATTCTCCCGGACGGTAAGATAGGGCAGGAGGTGGAACATCTGGAAGACGAAGCCGATATGTTCCCGACGGAAGTCGCCGCGCGCCCGGTTATTCAGGGCATAGAGGTCCTGTCCATTGACGGAGACAGTCCCTTCCGTGGGGCGGAGCATGCCACCGGCCTGGAGGAGCAGCGTAGACTTGCCACAACCGCTGGGTCCCTTGATGACGGCGAAGGCACCGGAATCAATGGTCAGGCTGAAGGCGTCGAGGGCTTTCACCGTGCCGTCGGCGGTCTTGTAATGTTTGGATACGTTGTCAAAGGTCAACATAGGTCGTTAGAGTTCCCGGAGGGTTTCGGCGGGATCCTGTGTGGCCGCATAGACGGCGGGGATCATACTGCAACAAGCGGTCAATAAGGGGGCCAGTATAAGGGCCTGAACGAGCAGGGGCCATTCGATGGCGATGCTACCCGCGGTGACTTCAAAAATGGCGGGGCCATAGGTGAGCACGACAGCCGTCGCGGCCGCAAAGCCCAGCGCCGCCCCAAGGAGGCCGATGGCCAGACCTTTTCCAAGGACGAGGAGGACGATTTGTCCCGTGCCATAGCCGAGGGCGCGGAGGACACCGATTTCACTTTTCCGTTCCCGCACGTTGAGGAAGGCCAACACGGCGAGCCATACGGCACAGACCAGCAAGACAATCTGCATGGAAATGGCGAAGTACTTCTCGTTGGTGATGCGCTGCCGTTCCCGGGTCTTGGCGATATCGCGCAGCATGATGACCTTGGCGTCCGGCAGGATTTTCGTGAGCTCGGCCCGCAGGGTGTCGAGGGAGTCCACGTTGGGGTCACGGCAGAGACATTCCAGGGCCTGAATTTCGTTGATGCGCCCTTCCATGTTCAGGATGCGCTGCACATCATCCAGGCGCCCCTGAATGCGGATGTCATCTTCACTGCCTTTTTCGGAGAGCACGGTGGCCACAGTGAAGGTCTCGCCACCGAGTTCCAGGGTGTCGCCCTTGGCCTTATTCAGGTGGCGGGCCACGTGAAAGCCGAGGTAGAGGTTGCCCGGTTCGATTTCAAAGACCATGGGCTTTTTCGCGGTCTCCAGGGGCGACACTTCCGGCGCAATACCCGTGAGCAAAACGTCGACGCCACCGACAGGCAGGGTGCGTTGCAGGGTGGCCAGCAGGTGGCGGTAGGAGATGCCCTTTTGATTCATGAACTTGTTCACGTAGTCGGCAGGCATGGTCTCCGTGGCGTAGCCCTGTTTCCAGAAAACAGCTTCGTCGGTCGCGGCGGGGATGATGCGGAGGTTAAAGCCCAGATCGCGCATGAGGCGCGTCGTTTCCCGGTCCGAAGCGCGACCCATGCTCGTGAAGCCCACGAAGAGAAAGACGGTGAGCGTCACGGCGGCGGCGGCCAGGAAAGCGTTGAACTTGCGGTGGCCGAGTTCTTTGAGGATGAGGCGGAGGAGATGCATGACTATTGGCCAGACTTCCTGCGGAAGAGGTAAAAGGCACCGCCAATGTTGGCGATAACAACAAAAGCGATTATCTTGAGGACTGTAGGCCGGGGTACGGGAAAGTGTTTTTCTTCTTCGAGGACGTCCATGTTTTCGTTTTTGTCCACCGGGGGCGTAGCGTCGACTAAGGGTACGTCTTCTACAAGGGTCTCCGACCCGTCCAACGGCACATCTTCCACGATGGTGTCACCGTCGCCCAAGGGCACATTCTCCGCCACCAAAATATCTTCCATTTCCACCGAAGCGGCCGCCCTGCGACCTTCGGCTTCATCCACACCGAGGATGGAGTCCATCTTGGTGCCGCTGCCCTGTTGGGCCATGCCCTGGGCGATAATCTGGCTGATTTCGGTTTTTACGAGGGGGCTTTCCGGGTCGAAGCCCAGGTGGGCGGCCAGTTCGGACTGGTCCGTGCTGTCCCATTCGAGGGGGAGCATGGGGCCCTGCATCCATTTGCGGTCGAGGCCACATTCGCAGGAGGCACCAATGAGGGTCATGACTTCCATGAGCGATTCCTGGCTCACCCGGTCACCACGCAAGATGGAGCCCATACGGCGTGCCCGGCCAAAGAGGACGGCCACCCGTGGCTCGGCCAATGCCGTGGGGGAAAGGCCGAGGCTCCAGAGGAGGGGGACTTCCGTGGCCCGCTCGGCGATGGTCAGTTCCACCAACTGGGGCGGGACCTCGGTGCCTTTTTCGAGCTGGTCCATGTTGTCGGTCAGTTCGACGATGGCCGCTTCGATGCGCGCCTTCGTCGTGACATTGAGTTTTTCGTCGTCGCCGTGAATCAGCAGGAGGGTGCAGAAGGGCTCGATGACCTTTTCAAGCAGCGCGTCCCGTTTGGGCGAGCGAACGAGGGGATGGAGCAAGGCGAGGAGGGCGTCATCGTCGCCCAGTGCGGCTTCGGGAAAGTTTACTGGCAGGGACTGGCCTTCGGGTGCCACCAGCACACCCGCCGGAAAGTGCTCCAGATGATGGCGTTTCACATAGTCTACTTCGGGTTGCTTGTCGGGTCCCACCTCGTGGATGAGTATATGGGCATCGATGAAGGCCGTGTAGGCCGCCCGCTTGACCCGGGCCACCACATCGGTCGGGGCATCACCGGGATAGAGATAGAACTGATAGGGGGCCTCGTCCAGGTCGACAAAGCCCACTTCACGCACCGAGTAACGGCACGCCATGGCAGGTAAGGCGATGGCCAGGAGGATGACGAGGCTCAGAGCGCGGGTTTTGAAAGTCAGTTTGGTCATGCTGTTGTTATCCTGCGTTGTGGGACCTGTAGGACCCGTAAGACCAGTGGGACTTTTCCCGAGTTCCCATGGAGCGAACCCGGGAAGCGCCCCGTGGGTCTTTTACGTCTTGATGTGTCGTGAGGGGGCAATATGCGTCCTACTTATCCCATAGGTCGCACCGGTCCCACACGTACCGTTTCCCTCACCGCGCCGCGTCGGCTTTCGCAAAGGCGACGGAAGTCTGTAGGGGTTGACTGGCGCACCAGCAGCCCGCACTCGTTTCGGGGGCGAGCAAGAGTCCGTTGGCGCTGATAAGGCCCAACCAGCAACCGGGACGGAAATCATTCCACACGGTGCGCTCGTCGGTCTCCACGTTCCACATGCCGTGGTTGCCGTCGCGCCAGAGAATGGTGTCCCGCGAGGCGGCCAACGTACCACAGCCATGATTGCGATCCGGCACGTCGCGCAGGACTTCCCCGGAACTCAGGCTCACAATCTTGGGCTCTGCGACTATCATGTCGCCAATGATGGCGGGGTGGGTCATAGCGCCGCCATGGTGGTCCCTCAGCCATTCGTAGCTCTGTTCCCAGAGCAGTTCACCGTCGGAGATACCAAACGCAGAGAGTTCCCAACGGTCCGACGAGTCCACCGCGATAAGCCGCTCATCGGTGTGCATCAGGTACATGACAAAGGTGGCTTTGTCTTCGCCGTAGGGTCGATCCCAGAGGGCACTACCATTCTGGGCATCCATCGACACCAGGAAGCGGTCCTTGGAAATCTCGTCCCCGGCGCGTCCGGCTTCGAGGGCCTTCACGGCATCACTCCGGCTTTCCATGAAGAAGAGACGGTTCCCGCCGAGGGTAATCGTCGAGTTCACAACCGCGCCGCCTTCCCGGGTCCAGAGCAATTCGCCCGAGTGGCGGTCCATGGCGAAGAGCACGTCGCTGATGACCTTCTGGGACTCATTGCCGGGGTCGTCATACCATTCGCCATCGGCCCCTACGAAGAGTCCACCGCGCCGTACGGCGGAGCCATAGAGGACTTCACCTTCCGAGGCGAGATAGCCCCAGTCATAATCTTCCCGATAGCCTTCGGGCAATTCGAATGCGGCTTTCAGCGCACCCGTCTGGCCATCCAGCACCCAGCACCGGTCCCGTACCGTCGCGTAGAGCGTGTGCTCATTGGCGACCATGTTGCTGCCATCCCGCGGGACATTGGCCCGGCGCAGGTTGGGGATTTCGAGGTCCCAGTAGATGGTGCCATTAAAGGCATCAATCCCGAAGAGGCGTCGGTCACCCTGCACGTAGAGGCGTGCCCGCGTGCTGAGGGGGGCGGGAGAGCGGGTGCCCCGGTCCACCATGGGGCGGGGGCCGGGCTCGCCATACCACAGGGCGGCCATGGCACCGCCGATGACGGCATCGTCGCTGTTGGCCGCGTTGTTGCCCTGGCCATACTGATGGGTCCATTTGCCGGCGCCGGGCACCATGGGCCGGGTGAAGGTCGCCCGGTTATCGGCAAGGGTCCATTCATTGGGTGCCGTGCCGAGCCATTCCTGAACGGCGTCCTCGTGGGACGGATCCCACTGGAGCCAGAGTTTCCCGCCATCGGGACGGGTCACCCGATTGAGTTCGTCGATGCTGCCCGGCATGTCGCCGTCCAGGAGACTTTCGGAAACGACGAGGTTGGCGAAGTATTGGGTCATGGGCAGGTCATTGAGATCGGCTTCCACCACGCTGACTTTTACGCCATAGACACCGGTTTTATCCAGTGCGCGACGAACGGCCTGTACCTGCTTGGGGTCGTCATCGACGCAGATGATTTGGAGGTCTGATTGCCAGGCCAATTCGTAGGCCAGACGACCTTTGCCAGAACCGACCACCAGGGCATAGCCCTGGGTGATGCCAGTTTCATTCAGAATCTGTTCGGCCAACGCGGAAAAGCGTTCCTGCTCCGCCGCATTTTCGTAGGGGAAGGGCTTGGCCGTGACACGCACCGGTGTGTAGTCAAAGGTGGAGTCGAATTCGTGGACCCGCGTGTATTGGGTTTTACCGGATTCGTCTTCGAAGGCGACACGATACCAGTATATGGTCTCAGGTTGCAGGCCATCGACGATGACGGTATGTTGCTTGCGCTTTTCGTCGCTGGTCTGGGTAGCAGACAAGGGAAGGGCGTCGCCCCAGAGCAAGGTCGACGCGCTGGGTGTCTCCGTTTCCCAGGCGATGCGCACCCGATCCTTATCCATGCGCTGGAGATAGGGGCCGACCTTTACATGAAGGGCCGTGGGGAAGTGCCCCTGTTTAGCAGCGTAAGCCGCGGTCACTTCGTCGGCGCTGAGCGCCCGGTTGTAGATGGCCCCTTCATAGAGCCAGCCACGCCAGCCGCCGTCACTGCCGCCTGCAAAAACGAGGGAAGGGTCTTCGGGATATAGAATCGCGCCGCTCTGTGCGCTTTCTTCGGCCACGAGTTCGCCGTTGACATAGAGTCGCTGGGTTGCGCCGTCGTAGGTGCCGACCACGTGATACCACTTACCCCATTCGAGGGAGTGGAGGGAGCGGGCATAGGTCATGTTGCCATCGCCATCATCGGCCCCGGCGGTACTCAGGCCAAAGCTGAAATTGGATTGCCGGAAGCCGAGGCTCCAGCCTTTCTGCAGGCCCCCATTGCGCTGGGCCGCTCCGAGTATGTCGGCCCATTCCACCGTACGCTCGATGGAGAGCCAGACCGCCACGGTCATGGCTTCGGTGGGGAGGGCCGTGGTGGACGTTTCGGCGGGCACCGTGAGTTTGGTGTCGTTGAGGGAAACCAGGGCCGCAACGTCGTCGCCTGTGCCGCCAAAGGCGGTGGGGCCTTCGAGGGCGACGTGGGCGCCATGGACCGTTTCGGCAAACTGATTGTCTTGCAGGGCGGCCTCGTCAAAACGCCAATGGGCGATGAGGCTGTCATCGGCCACAGCGGAAAAGGCCACCAACAGGAGGGAAAGTACGCTAAGGGAATGGTTCATGAGAGATACTCCGCGCATGGGGCTGGGCAGGTGCTTCATTGCTTCTTCGCAATCTGGGGCGTAGTTTCTTTGAAGGCGTGGATGACGCCCTGATCCGTGCTTACGAGCAAATAGCCGTTGGCGCTGGCGAGTTCGAGGGCGCGGCCTTCTACCGGTGCCTTCCAACTGACTTCGCCGTTGTCGGGATTAATGGCCGCGACCTCATTGAGGCCACCGGCGTAGAGCCGTTCACCCGCAAGAATCAGCGAATAGGGATAGGCGCTCGGTACTTTCCACCGCATGCAGGCTTCCATTTTCTCTGCATAGGGGGCCATTTCCTTGTCGTAGCCTTCCATCTTGGCCACGAGTTCATCCATCTCCGCCTTGAGTTCGTCGGTCTGTTCTTCTTCTTTCTTCAGGGCCTTGAGCTTTTGCTTGGCCATGTCTTTCTTCATGTCGATGAGCTTGCGCTCTTCGGCCAGGGCGAGATAGCGGCCCCGGTCGAGGCTCTGCAGTTCCGTATCCGATTGCATGTAGGCCAGGGGACCATCCACAACGAGTACGTTGCCCTGGAAGGTGACCAGGTGCCGGCCCTTGTCGGAGCGGGCGGCTTCGATCTGGCCGGTGCGGCCGGGGCCGTAAAAGAGGTAGTCGTCTACCAGGACCGAAAAGCTGCCGCCACCACCGGAGTGGCTGTATTCCACGTCACCGGCATCTCGCGTGAGCACGAGGGGGTTCAATCGCGCCCGGGCCACATACAAACTCTCGGGAGACGCGAGCATGTAGCCCTGGGCCGTGTTGTTGATTTTCTTTTTCCAGATGGGCTTGCCCGTGTTGGCATCGGCGGCGCAGAGGTAGGCCCCTTCAAAGGTAAATACGCCACTGCCGAAATAGGCCATGCCGTTATCCACCAGGACCCCGGTTCGTACAGGAGAAATTGAGATTACCCGGGCATTTCCAGGGAGAAGATAGCTGTCGGGGGCGACCTGATGACGCCAGATCTCTTCGCCGCCTGTGGCGTCGAGGCAATAGACCTTGCCGTCATCGGAACCGGCGTAGACCTTGCCGTCGTGCACCGTGGGGGCCAGGCGAACCGGTCCGCCCGTGAAAAAGGTCCAGGCTTCTTCGCCCGTGGCCAGATCAATGGCGTAGACCTTGTCATCCGCGGAGGAGCCGAAATAGAAGTGCTCTTCGTCCATGACGACGTGGAAAGCCCAGTCGAAAATCATGCGGGCCTTGAGGGGGTCCGATTTGTGCCACCCGTCGCGACGGGCGGGACCCGGCCAGGCGGGCTGGGGCGCGTGGGCTGCGCGATAGACCCAGGCGGGCTCCAGCGACGTGCCCAGGGGGTCCGACGCAATGCCGGAACGGGCGATGTCGTGGCGGTAGGTGGGCCAGTCGGCGTGGGCCGGGGACAAGGCCACGGAGGCGGCCAGAACCAGGGAAGTGCATGGTACAAAACGCATGCAGCGGTGCCAGAAAGACATGGGAAAACCCTCATGGTAAAGACGAAACGTGCGCTCAGGCACTATAGCATTCGCCCGGAAGGGGTTTCCAGAGGGGATCGATTAGATTTTTGTGTGGAAATGGTGGTGGGACGAGGTTTTTTAGCCACGAATGGCCACGAATTTACACGCATAGAAGGGGGGATGTAAGGGAAATCGTTAACGCGGCCAATATTCTTGAAAAAATACCCCTGCCGTGCCACGCGATCCGGCCCTGCCGGTTCGTGTGCGTGGAGTAACTGAACCGAAGAGGATATGCGGCACCCTGTGCCCGGGCGTCTTGAACCAGGACGCCCGTTGATTTACTGGAATCACAGATCCCGGCGACTCGCGCAGAAGCCCAGGGTCAAGCCACCATCCACCGTCACGCTGGAGCCCGTCTGATAGACACAGGCGTCGGAACACAGGAAGGCCGCCATCCGGGCGATCTCGTCCACCCAGCCGACGCGGCCCATGGGGATGGCGGTTCCAAAGGCGTCTTGCCGGTCCTGGGGTGTCAGCTCGGTGGCCACCGCACCGACCACGATACTGTTTGCCCGAATGCCATGCTCCCCGAGTTCCAGGGCGAGGCAGCGGGTGAGTTGCTCCAGCCCGCCCTTGGACGTGCTGTAGTGGGCGTAGTCCCGTCGGGGATCATAGGCGTGGACCGAGCTGATGTTGACGATGGTGCCGCCCGCACCCCGGTCCACCATGCCCCGCGCGGCATGTTGGGCACAGAGAAAGGGGGCGCGCAGGTTGACCGCCATGATGCGGTCCCAGTCTTCCGTCGCGAGTTCCAGAATTGGACTGCCGTTCTGCGTGGCGGCATTGTTCACCAGGGCGTCAATACCCCCCAACTGGGAATCTATCTGCTGGAAGAGCGCAGCGATGGCCTCGGGCTCAGAAAGCTCGGCAGCCAGCTTGATGGCCGTTGGATTCAGCGCTGAAATCGCGGTGTAGGCACCCTGAAGTTCTTCGTCGTCCGTGGGGCCGTGGACCACCACCGTCGCGCCGCACCGCGCGGCTTCCTCGGCAATGGCCCGCCCAATCCCCCGGCTGGAGCCGGTCACGAGAATCCGTTTGTCCTGTAAATTCATGGCCTTCTCCTTCGGGTCGCGTCAAGGGGGAAAGGTGATGCCTTCGCCGTGTTGCATCACGTAGTGATTCAAGCCCCTATGGGACGCAATACGCTCAAAGTCGCGGACGTCCGCCGTGTTCAAGGTGAACAGGTCGTAGTGCATGGGGATGGTGAGCCCCGCCTTGATGGAAAGACCCACGCCGACGGCTTCTTCACAGGTGTAGTTGCCTTCAAAGTCCAGCGCCTTGCGAAAGGCATCCCGTCCGTTGATGGGGAGGAAAGCGAGGGCTGCCCGGTGGGAAAGCATCTTCTCGGTTTGACCGGGATAGGGGATGGTGTCGCCGGCGTGGAGGACCGTGTGGCCCTCCACGTCAAAGACGTAGCTCAGGAACGGGAAGCCCTTTTCGGGGTCTTCGTCGAACTGCTCATGCTTTGCGGGGATGGCGTGGATGGTCAGCCCTTCGACCGTCAGGCGGTCATCGCCTCGCAGGGTGTGAATGCGTTCGGGGGCAATCCCGAAACCGAGGAGGGTATGGCGGGCACATTCCGGCACCACAAACTGAGCCTGGGGCGAAGCCATGGCAATGGCGGGGATACTGTCCGGATCGATGTGGTCCGCGTGATCGTGGGTGCACAACACGAGGTCAGCATGATGGACCGCTTCCGGTGCCATGGGCGCGTCGTGAATGCGAACGTGTTCATTGGCCTGCCCCCGGGTGAGATCTTCGGCGTAGGTGCTGAGGTAAGGGTCGATGTAGATTATCTGTCGGGAGGTCTTGAAGACATAGCCCTCTTGACCAATCCACCAACACCGAAAGGTGCCGGGTGTCACGGTGGCATCGTCAATCTCTGCGATCAGGTCCCTCATGACTGGCAATCCAATACGACTTTGATGGCACCCGAGGTGGCCTTGTGACACGCCACCTCAAAGGCCTCCAAAGCAGCCGTCAGGGGGAAGCGGTGGGAGATGAGGGGCTCTACATCCACAATGCCGGAAGCGAGCATTTCCAGGGCGCGGGGGAAATCAGAATACATCGCGTTCGACGAGGTCCTGATCGTGCGCTCACCGCTGAGCAGGAGCGCGGGAAAGGAAATCTTCGCGTCTTTCGTGGCAAGCAGAACCAGCGTGCCCCCCTTGCGCAGCATGCGGAGGCTCTGCTCAATACTTGCCTGGGTGCCTATGGTGTTGTAGACGATGTGAACGCCCATGCCGCCCGTGGTGTCCATCACGCACGCGTAGAGCGCCGATTCGTTTTCACTGACATTGAGCGCATTGCCCAGCCCTGTCGTCCGCGCCACCGCCAGGTTTTCCTCGGCAATATCGGAGATAAACATCCGGTTTGCCCCATAGGCCTTGGCGAATTGGCCAATGAGCAACCCGATAGGCCCAGCGCCAAGAATCGCCACGTCGTCCAGCAACGTGGGCGCACCCACATCGGTCGCGTGGAGGGCGGCAATCATAGGGTCGAGAAAGGTGGCCTGCTCATTGCTCACGTGGTCCGGCAGGGGGTAGACCTGATTGGCAAAAACGGGACAGCGCTCGGCCATGCCGCCGGGATAGAAATCCATCTCGTCCCAACCCTGTCCGTGGCCCAGGTGCTTGGTGTGGGCACAGATGTTTTCCTGCCCGGCCCGGCAGTAGTCACAGCGTCCGCAGGTGATAAAGGTGTTCACCGCCACCCGTTGGCCCACGAGCGCCTGGTCCTGTTCGTCGTGAACGGCCTCCACCACGCCCGTGAACTCATGGCCCAGGATGGTGTTGGGCGGATTGGCGATGTTTTCACCGAGGGTCTGCTTCGCCCAGGGGTTTTCCCCATAAAAATAGCGGACGTCACTGCCGCAGATGCCACAGTTGTTTACCCGAACGATGGCCTGACCCGGCGCGGGCGCAAACTCGGGCACATCGGCTACTTCCAGTTTTTCGGGGGCCTTCAAGACCAGGGCTTTCATACAGCACTCCTTCCAAGGTGAGGTGATAAGCCACTATAGCCCAGCATTGGCGATTTCTCAAACCGATTTGATTCCTCCATGGGATGTCGTGTGCGCTGGTAGACGAAAAATGGAAGCGCACGAACTTTGCCGAACTCGTTTAGACTCGTTATACGAAGATCGCGCGGCACGACTACCATTCCCGACGTGCGCCCTGGGAGGGGCTGCCCTTGCCATCCAACAGTACGACGGGCATTGCGGTTGATGGTTTTTCTCTCAGGTAGGCAAGCTGATTACCCACCATGCTTTGTCGTATCCTGATGGCCTCGAAAAAAGGAGCGTCAATGAACAGTGATTCCCGTGTAAGGGACCCGAAGCTACGTACCGCCTGGGCGGGCCTGATGGCAGTGCTGCTCTTGTCCAGCCACGTTTTTGCCCAAGGCCTCACGGTGGAGCAAGATGGGGCACTTCATCACGTGCGGGAAGGACGCTTTGCCGTATGGCCCGGGCTCTACGCCGGACAGGCCGCCGTGTTGCGGGAGAAGGCGGATTTCTACCTTTCGGCCTACCAGGCGGAACACCAGCCCCATGGCTATACGGTGGATCTTCGGTGGGCAGACCGGACCCGGAAGACGCTTCTGCAGTATGACGGCCTCGGTGACGGTGCTATCTGGACCGGACACTATCTCGCGGCGCTGGCCTTTCAATACCGCGTGGCCCCCAGTGACGGGGTGCTCGCGGCCATCTCCGGGACCTTGGATGCGCTGGACAACCTGACCCGCGTGAGTGGGAAGGACGGCTACGTGGCGCGCTACCTGGGGCCGGCTTCCGATCCCTTTTATCAGCCCTACTATGCCCAGTATGGCGGTCCCGCTTTCTTGCGACCTGGCTTTGGCGCCCGGGCCTTTCCTGGCGTGGCACCGTGGGAGGAATTCATCTGGCTGGGCGACAGTTCCCGCGATACCTATGATGGTATCCATTTTGGCTGTGCGGCCGTGTGGCGCAACGTGGAAGACGGCGCCATTCGGGCGAAGGTACGGGCCCTGGTCGAGCGGGTGGGGACGGCTTTGATTCGCGATAACTTTCTCCTGCTGGATGAACGGGGAAACGTGGAGCTGCCCAACCCGAGTTTCTATGTGGCCTGGTTGCGCCTCATGCTTACGGTAAGTCCGGACACCTTTCGGGAGGTGCGGGGCTACTACGCGTTTGGCAGTTGGTTATTCTTTGTGGTGGATCGCTGGCTGGGTCCGGGGCTGCGGGATGTGGCGGAGGACCGCTACTATCCCAACAATCTGGACATGATTCGCATGTTTACCCTCTGCACGCTGGAGGAGTCGCCCCGTCGTCGCGCGGCCTATCAGGAGGTATTGCGTCGGAACTACCGCGCGCACCTGTCCACCCATCTGAATGCCCACTTCGCCGCGATCTACCTGGTGGCTACGGGCGTTCGGGATCGTGGGGCCATCGCGACCTTGGAAGGGGGGCTCCTGGATTTTCCAGAGGACAAGTTTCTCCACGTGCCCGAGCCTGTGGCGGATGCAACGACGGGCGAGTATGCGCCAGGGGCTCTCTTCGTGCGACAACGTTCCATGCGGGATTTCATCTGGCAGCGGCCCCCCGCCCGTTTGCCCGATGTCGAATTACGGCCCGTGGCCTATCCGGGGGTGGACTACCTGTTGCCCTATTGGATGGCGCGGTCGCTGCAGCTGGCGGAGTAGCTCGGGTTGGATAGTAAGAAAAGCCCGCCTCTCTCACCAGTGACGCTTTCGTAGAGGGCTGGATGATTCCCCTCCTGGGAGGAGTTAGGGGTGGGTTGGCGATGCCTTCTGTGACTTGACCCACCCCCGGCCCCTCCAAGGAGGGGAGTGAAATCCTATTTCGCAACGGCGGATCATCGTAAGTCCAACAATCCATTTGGAGAACCTTGAATACGGTCACCCACCCCGGGTCTTCATAAACTCATCCCACAGCTCTTTGCGGATGAAGGTCGGCATGAGCACGCTGGGGCGGAGTCCGTTCATCTCAATCTGGTATTCCTTCTTGAGACGGGGCTGCAAGGCGGGGGCCACCTCCGGACTGGTGATGAGCATGTCCGCATCACAATTCTCGGGGAAGTTGGGCCAGTAGCCCACATTGGGATAGGCCCGCAGATACCAGGGCAGGGGCCAGTAGTCGCCGTCGAATCGAAATACGTTGATGTGAATCGCATTGCCCTGGGGATGAACGGCCGCGATGTCGGCCACCCGGTCACGGAGTCGATAAATAGCGGAGGACGTATGGGCATAGGCGTAGGGATTGCGTACATCAGCCCCGTAGGTAAAGATTCCCCGCCAGGTCTGTTGGGTGAGCTGGACCGCGCCCGCAACAACCAACAGGGCCAGCACCACGCGAAGGGATTTCCATCGGGGTGCTCCCGTGAGTCGTGCGACGCCCAGCCCGGCAAGAAGGCAGAGGGGATGGAGAAAAATCATCAGGTTCCACGGGGTCTTGTAGGGGATAATCGAAAAACCCACCGTGAGTAAAAGGGTATAGACCACGAGAAAGCGGGTAAAGAGGGGGCGCAGTCGGTCGGCTTTCGGATGGTTCTCATCCGTCTTCCGGTTGCAGCCCGATGGACAACAGAAACACCAAAGCCCACCCAAAGCGGCGAGGCCGAGGATGAGACCCTCACTCCACTTGGGGCCGGCACTCCGATAGGTCCAGGTCAGCAAGGAGAGGTAGTAATACCACGGCTGTTCGTGGAGCCCACTGCTGCCATGCCCCTCGGCGCGGTTGAGATAGGTGCTGTAGGTGAGGAGGGAATCCAAGGGGCCGCGGGCGTGGCTGAAAAAGGAAGAGAAGAAAAGGATCGAAGTGCCCGCGGCAACGGCCAACGCGGCGGCTCCGTGCTTCCACGACAGGGAAGGGGTGACCGGGCGACGTGTCACGAAACGCTCCCACAGCAGGACCGCCGTAAGGGCGCCCGCCATGGCGATGACCACCAGCAAGCTGGTCTCTTTGGTGGCATGGAGCAGTCCCAGCGCGAGTCCGAGGCCCAGTGCCCAGCGGAGGTGGCGCGTACGCAGGTAATGGTAGGCACAGAGGAGCACGGCGGCCGCCAGAAAAACGAAGGAAATTTCCTGGACGTAGTAGCGGCTGTAGTAGGTCAACCCGTGGGAGACGGTGGTCAACAGGGCGGCCCAGAGCGCTCCGGTGCGCGACAGGGGCACCACCAGCAACCATGAAAGGAGCACCAGCCCGACCCCAAAGAGCGCGGGCACTACCCGCAGCATGGGCTCGCTGACCTCCTGAATAGTCGTCGCGCCGTTGAGCCAGAGCACGGGAAGACTCAAGTAATAGAGGGTCGGACCATGGTGCTCGAAGGGGTCATAGATATAGGTGCCGTCTTCCAGCAGCTTGCCCGTTTTGATGGCCTGATTGGCCTCGTCGCCGTGCATGGGGCGATACCCCAGATCGTGGAAGCGCAGAAAAATGGCCGTACCGAGGATGAGTAACAGCACGAGCATGTAGATAGGACGCAGTGTATTCAAGAATTTCCAATCGAATTAGCGGTTTTGTTTCTGCCTGAGCACAAAGGAGGCGAGCCAACTGAACCAATCTCACCCTTCACCCTTCACCCTTCACCCTTCAAACTTCACTCGTCAGCCTTCTTTCCCCATACTTCGAGTTCGACGTAGTTGTTGAAGTCGTGGGTCGTGTTGCCCCGGCTGTAAAAGCGCACGTAGCGTCCCGAAACCGCATCGGCGCGGAAGAGACGGCCATCGCTGTTCTCGATGTATTCCTTATCCGTCCCTTTGCCCAGACCACTGGAGTTGTCATAATCGTTGTTGAAGATAGTAGTCACGTCTTCCTTAAACTCGGGGTCATCGGAAATCTGTCCCACCACGTCAAAATAGACCCGGCCCCCCTCATGAAAGTGCCATAAGAGCACCGCATAAATCGCGTGGGGTTTGCCAAGGTCAATCTGCACCCACTGCTTGCCCTCCGGTAGTTCGACCAGGCTGCCCTTGTCGTATTCCTTGTCCCCGTCGTTGATTTGCTGCAGAGAGCCCAGCAGGGGGGCTGCGCTGGAGGTGACGGGCTTATCTCGGGAAATCACGCTGGTCCCTTTGGGGGCCATCACGGGCTCGCGGTCCACGTAGATGCGCGAGTCAAGGTGGGGGCTGAAGTAAGAGACGACCGTGCCCCCGTAAAAGGGTTCGGGTAATTCAAACGTCAGGGCTTCCTCTTTTTCAGCGGCGGCTATAAGGGCCGCGCCAAGGAAAAGGGCACTGAGTAAAAGGCGGGTGTACAACATGGTTTTAGCTCCAACAATACAGGCGTTTCAGACCCCACCATGGTAGCCCAAGGGACGGTAGGAGGGCAATTGTGTGCCGTGTTCTCCATCGATAGCAATTGACGTCTGGTCGTGCCGCGCGATCCCCAAATGGCGAGTGCAACGAGTTGGACGGGTTCGTGCGTATGGAGCCGACGAATTGCGAAGCCGACGAAACAGACTGTGATCGAGCGCCAATTCATCGGGCTAATACCCGGCAACGATAAGTCTCATGATACGGACGGGGTGACTCTGGCCCCACAGAGGTTTGTAGGTCCTCGATGGGTCAACTGCGGAAGCTGCACAAGGGCCTACTTGCCCCAGACCTCAATCTCTGTGTAGTCGTTAAACTCACCTTTGGTGCTGCCCTGACTGTAGAAGCGGATGTAGCGCGCCTTGACGCCCTTCGTGTCAATAAGTCGTCCCTGATGGCTGTCTTCATACTCCTTGTCTTCGCCCACGCCCATGCCTGCCGAATCGTCGTAGTCATTGTTGTAGATGGTCGTCACGTCCTGCTTGAACGCCGGGTCGTTGGATACCTGGCCGATGACATCGAAATAGACCTGGCGCCCTTCGTGGGCATGCCAGAGCAGCACGGCGTAGAGCTCATGGGCAGCACCCAGATCGACCTGCACCCACTGTAAGCCCTCCGGTAATTCGACCATGTGCGAGAACCCATAGGCTTTGTCGCCGTCGGTAATACGCTCCAGGGAGCCCGCCGTGGGTTTGGCACTGGCCGTAACGGGCTTGCCGGTGGAAATAATCGTGGTCCCTTCGGGAGCCAGGAAAGGCGGACGATCCCGGTAGTCGTAGGGCTCAAAATTGGGGCTGAAGTGGGGGACCGGCGTGCCTCCCTCAAAGGGCTCGGGTAATTCTATCGCCAATGGTTTTCCTTCACCCGCCAGGGCGGTGGAACCGCAAAGGATGGTCGTGAGGATGATGATGACCTGGAAAAAATGCTGGATGCCCATTCGATGTGTCTCCTGGTTTTAGCGGCCGCGGAATTCGCGGGGCCACCTATTGGCCCCAAACTTCTATTTCGATAAAGTGGTTAAAATCATTGGCCGTGTTGCCTTTTCCATAGACCCGAATATAGCGGCCGGTAATGCCCTCGGCGTCGATGAGACGGCCCTTGTAGCTCTCGATGTACTCTTTGTCGGTGCCCACACCAAGGCCGGCCGAGTTGTCGTAGTCATTGTTGTAGAGGGTGGTCACTCCTTCTTCGAATTCGGGGTCGTCGGAAAGCTGGACAACGAGATCGAAATAGATGCGTTTCCCTTCGTGAAATTTCCAGAGGAGCAGCGCATGAATGGTGTAGGTCTCTTCCAGATCCACTTGAACCCATTGGAGGCCATCGGGCAATTCCACGAGGCTTGTCTTGGCATAATCCTTATCGCCGTCCGTCAACTGTCGCAGCACGCCAACCGTGGGCACACTGCTGGCCGTAACCGGTTTTCCTGCCGACACAATGGCCGTTCCGATGGGCGCCATAACCGGTGGTCGGTCGTTATAGTTTTCGGGCTCGAGGTTTGGGCCCCAATAATCCAGTGGCGTTCCGCCGAAGAAGGCTTCGGGCAAGTCGATGTGGATGGCTTCAAGATGTGCCACCACGATGGGCGGCGTTGCCATCGATTCCGATTCCTGTGAGGGCGCAGGGGGGCCGGTCTCTTCGGTCTCGGCCACCGGTGCTTCGGGCACGGGAATGGCCGCGACCATCTCCTCGTTGTTGGGTTGGGAGATCGGTGTTGGCTCGAGTGTGGGCTCCGGCGCTTCGGTTACCGGAATGGCCGCGACCATCTCCTCGTCGTTGGGTTGGGAGGGCGGTGCTGGCTCCAGTGCGGGCTCCGGCGTCTCGGTAGCCGGAACTACCGCAACGGTTTCTTCGGCATCCGGCAATCCGCGTGGTGTCGTGAGCGGCGTGGGAACGGGAGCGTCCGGCATGGGGTTGATCGTCTCGCCTTCGTCTTCTTCGGATGCCGTCTCCACGGTATTGTTGGTCGCAATAGGTGCGGGGGTATTCGAGGGGGGCGCTCCGGGTTTTACCGTCCAGGCAAGGAGTCCCGCCAACCCGATGAGGAGCACCACGGTGAGTGCCTTCTTCGCGAGGATGGTTCCGCTCGCCAGCGCAACGGCCGTGGCGGAGGGTACAGCGGGACCCGGACCAGCCACGGACAATTTTCCCAGGTTGGTCGCCAACACGGTGCTGGGAGTTTCTGACCGACTATCGTCGAGTAGGGTCCCCAGAGAATCCGCCGTTGCGATGACTTTCTTGCGCCGCAGGTCGGCACGTACCCGTTCAATACCTTTCGTGAGTCGATACCGCACGGTGGACTCGGCGACACCCAGGGTCTGGGCAACAGTGGCGTGGGTCTGGCCTTCGAGATAGTGCCGAATGAGGCACTCGCGGTATTTGATGGGCAGGTTGGCGATGGCCCCGTCGATGTGGGGTTGAAGGTCATCCCATCCGGTGGTGCAACTGACCGGACGACCCATGGCGTAACGGATTTCGCGCTCCCGTCTGCGGGAATCGCTCTTGATTCGGTCCAGGGAGCGATGGGTCGCCAGGGTGTGCAGGAGCCCGCCCAGGGTATTCCCCAGGAGCGTACGAACGCCGCCCAACTCCATGAAGCACTCTTGCGTCACGTCTTCGGCGTCTGCCGGGTTGCGCAGAATGCGGTTGGACGTGGCAAAGACCATGGCGGAGTGACGGGCCACAATCTCGGCAAAGGCGTCGCTGTCCGCACTGCGTTGCCATCTTCGCAGCAGGGTGGTATCGGAAATTTCCATGCTTCCTCCGGTATCAACTGTCTATATTACGACACCGAAAAGGAAATCCGCAGAAATAAATAACACCCCCGAATCTATATTCGGGGGTGCGGCATAGAAAAATGTAGGGGGTGGCTTACTTGCCCCAGACTTCCACTTCGATGAAGTGGTTGAAGTCGTTGGCGGTGCTGCCTTTGCCATAAACGCGGACGTAACGGCCCTTGGCACCCTTGGCATCGATCAAGCGACCTTTGTTGCTTTCGATGTATTCTTTGTCTTCGCCCACGCCCAGACCGGCGGAGTTGTCGAAGTCATTGTTGTAGATGGTGGTCACGCCTTCTTTGAATTCCGGATCATCGGAAACCTGGGCGACCAGATCGAAGTACACGCGTTTTCCTTCGTGGAATTTCCACACGACAACGGCATACACCTCGGTGGTCTTTTCGAGGTCAACCTGCATCCACTGAAGCCCTTCGGGCAATTCGATGAGGCTGGTCTTGGCGTAGTCCTTGTCGCCATCGGTGAGCTGCTTCTTCTCACCCACGGTGGGTTCGGCACTGGCCGTTACGGGCTTGCCTTTGGATACGATGGCCGTGCCCTTGGGAGCCATGAAGGGGGGACGGTCTTTGTAGTCTTCGGGCTCCAGGTTCGGACCCCAGTAATCAATGGGCGTTCCGCCGAAGAAGGCTTCGGGCAATTCGATGTTGATGGCTTCCATGTCTTCAGCCAGTGCGGCCGGGGCGACGAAGCTGCATACGAGCAGGGCCAGGGCCAGGCTGATTCCAAAACGTGCTTTGTTCATGGGTTCTCCTTTGTACTACCGGTGGTTTTATACAAGTAAACAGTATTTAATACGGTTTCGCGTTTTGCCGCAATCGCCGATATTGTAGCAAAAAAATACTGCCAGTGCATGTTTGGTGTTACCCGATTTCAGTACGCTCCGGGGATGCGTTCCAATCGGTAGCACCTGCATACAGGACGACCTCGCGCGCTCCCTATTCAAAAGGATATTGGTGCGGAATAATTGGGGGCGTAGACGGCTCCCTATTCGCCCCGGCGGGAGGACAGTGCCCGAACCCCCTCTTCATAACGTCCGATGGCGGCGGTCAAGCCATTCAAATAATAATGACAACAGCGGGCAGGATACTCACGGGCTACCGTGACGCGTCGCTTCTGACGGCTTCCCAGTACGAGTAAAAAAAGCGCCACAGCCGCCACGAAACCGGCGCCGGCCAGGGCCAATACCAGGCGGAAGGACTTATCGCTTACCATCCAGCCTGCGAAAATGGTGAATAGCCAGGCAATGTAAAAGGCGGCCGCATAGCGGAGGGGAGACTGGGCTTCGGGCGGCACAATGTGGGCCGGCACCTTATGGAGCGCAAGTATCTCTTCGCCCAGGCCATCCAGCGTCGCCCGCACCGACCCGGCATCCAGGCCCGCGTCCGCGAGATGCGCGCTGGCGTGCGTGCGCAGCGACGCCTCGATAGCACCCAATCCTGAACGGGCCGCCGCGGAAAACTTCTCATCAATCAGCTGACGCAGGAAGGCGCCGTTTTCCTGTCCCTGCCCTTGCTGGGCACGGAGCAGCCGGGGGTCGTCCATCAACTCCAGGCGGGCTGTCTGTAATCGTTGCTCCAGGAGATGGGTGAGGGCGGGGGCCTGCCAACTCATACGCGAACCAGTTCCTGTCCGGTGACCGCTTCGACCGAGGTCGCCGCCCGGGTGCGTAGTTCCACCAGGGTCGTTACCTTCGGCTCCAGCCGCGCGATAATGGCTTCGCTCTCGGCGCGAATCTGTTCTTCCCGGGCCAGCAGGTCGTCACACTCCGCCTGAACCGCCTTAATTGCGTTGTCCACTTCCTCCTGGACGGCCTGATAAAAGGCATCGCCCCGGCGGCCGAGATAATCAACCACGGATTCAAGGATGGGTACTTCGCGGTTGCCCTGCTTGTCCTTGCTGCCGTGAATCAGCATGTTCATTACATTTTCATGGACGATGGGCTCGAGCTTTTTCAGCCAACGCTCTTCGCTCCACGCGAGGCGGGTGAGGAAGCCACCGACGGCGCCGAAGAGTCCGCCGACTCCCGCGCCAATGGCGGCGCCAATGCCGAAGAAGGCAGACCCGACTGCGGCACCCGTCGCCGCGCCCACCAGGGCACCGCCACCTCCGAAAGTGATGTAGCTTTTCGTCATTGATGTGTCCAGCGAGATCGTTTCCAGTCCGGCGGGTTCCGTCATGTGAACCCGCAGGCCCCGAATCTGTCCCAACTGCTCGACGATAGACTCCCGGGCTTCCTGTTCCGCCGCGTCGATGGTCTTCTGCAACGCCGCCATAATGGACGAAACAAATTCATCCACCTGGGCCTCCACCTGGGCGGAGAGGGGCTTGAATTTCTGACGTCGGGCCATCTTCAAGTGGCCGTCGGTGCGCAGCCAGTCGAGCACGGGCTGAATGACCTGGGTCTTGATGGCTTCCGTGCTCATCTGGGTGCGGAACTGGGCTTCGTAGCCCACCACGTCCTGACCATCCAGCTGGCCGCCCTTGCATTGGGTCTTGTAGCGGTTGAGTACCTGATCGCTGCTCGCTCTAATTTCATCGAGCCGGGCCAGCAAGGTTTCCTGATTGGCGCGCAGTTCGTCAAACTTGCTGGGGTCCTTCGCAAGGTTGAGCTCATTCTCCAGGCCGGCCACATAATCGTCGGCCCGCTCGCCCACAAAGCGCAACACCGTCTCCAACACGGCACCCGCTTTGTTTTCGTTCAGCAGGTAATCGAGGAGCCGTTCCTTCAGGTGGGGAAAGCGGCTTTGTCCCATCAGATAGGCCGATAGTTCCCGGGCGGGTTCTTCCGATTCATCCACCCGCTCCGCGATGCTCGTGGGGATAGAGACCTTGTTGTCCTCCTGCACCGAATCCAGGGTGATATGGCCCTGCTCCAATTGCTGCGCACGAAGGGCACGGTAGCCGGAAAAGAAGAAAATCTCGGAGTCCTCGGGAATCTCATGGCGGCTGAAGGCCTCGATAAGACTGCGCGCCGGGCCCCGTCCACCCCGAATATCTATTTCGTGGGACTCCAGCTTGTCGGCCTTGTTGAGGACAAAAAAGACCCGCCGTCCGCGCCATTTGATAATGCGCTTGATAAAGTTCAGGTCGTGGATGTTGCCGGCGAATCCACTGTCCACGAAAGAGATGACCAGGTGGCTGCGTTCGATGATGCCATAGGTGATCTCCTGTCGCGTTTCGGAAACACTGTGAACACCCGGCGTATCAACGAAGACAATGTCCTCTTCCAGGACGTCGGAAGGCAGGGAGATATTCAGATCCTCGATCTTGTCCCGGAGGGGAGCGAGGTGGGGGTAGGTCTCATCGGCCATGACCGTGACGAGGGGCTCGAGACTGCGCTGCATCCATTCCGGGTTGTTGCCCTCATAGTGGATCGTAATGGCCCGGCCATCACTGTCTCGCTCCAACTGGGCCGGCAGGTCCTTCAGGGCAGAGCGGAGCGCATCCTGCTCGTGCTCGCTGGCGGGTTCGTTGAGTGTCAGACGCAGGGCCAGTGCATCGCCGCGCTGTATGAAGGTGAGCTTGGAGGTGCACTCTTCCACGTCCATGGGCAGATAGGCACCACCAAGGAAGGCATTGATGGCCGTGGACTTTCCTACATTAAAGGTGCCGAGAAAGACCACCCGATACTTGCCATCTTCTACGCACTGCTTCTGATAGGCCAGGGATTTTTCTTCAAAGGCTTTGTTCCCCCGAAAGTCGGCATCGGTGCGCACAAAATCGGCCAGGGTGTCCAGGGACTGCAGGGCCCACGCTTTACTTTCTTCCATCTCCCGGAACTTCATGCGGGAACTCCTTCCTGGGTCGCGATAAAGGAGGTGGCGAGGGGCGTCCGCACCCAATCATCCACCGCCACGGGATTCTCCCGTTGGCTCTGGGCCGCTTCAAATTCATAGAGGGCCACGCGGAGGGCGTCGAAGCCGCCATCACACAACTCGCGGACCCGGGTTTTGGTCCGACAACGGTATTCATCCCGGGGCGTACGGCGGGCCATTTCCAGGCGGGCCGAAAGGGCGAAAAAGCGGGGTGCCGGGTCAATGCCGTAGTTTTCCATGCGTTGCGCCGCCTTCGCCTGAATACGCTCAATTTCACTGGCGTTCAGGTGATCGGCCTTGTTGGCGATGAGGTAGAGGCGCTCTCCAAACTGCTCCTGATGAAAGGCCAGGAAATCCATCGTATGTTTGGAGGCCCAGTATTCAATATCGGTTACCACCAACAGCAGGGACGACTCCTGACCGTCGAGGCCGGCGATTTCGGTCGATTCACAGGTGTCACTCGACATGCCCGAGGTATCGACGAGCAGTAACTCGCGAAAGGGTGATGTCGCACAGCCTACCGACAGGGCCCTGACGCTCGCCGCGCGACCGGGTTCCTGCTTGGTGCGGAGAAACTCGTCGTGGGTTTGGGGGGTGACGGTTTGGCCGTCGGGTGCCAGGGCCGCGAAACGATCACAGGACTCTCCATTTCTGCCGATGAAGGTCGGGAGGGCCCGTCCTTCTTCTCGACTGGTATGGAGGATCTCCCGGTGGAGCAGGGCATTGAGCAGGGTGGATTTCCCTACATTGAAGTCGCCGACCACGAAGGCACAAGGGGGGCGATTGGCGGGCTGGTCTCCCGGCATGGGTCTGATTCCTTTCGAACGGGCTCCCCGTAGCGCCCGATAGCACGATGCACAGGGAGCTATGGAGATGGGTATTTTCGTCTGATGATATCGGTATTGGTAGACAGGGCGCAACGTGGCAGAAGGCCGTGGGGCTGACCGTGCGGGCCTTTTGCCCGACAAGCGGCCCCATTTTGGTGGGGCTGAAACGGATTGAAGCCCTCGGGGGTCCCATACCCGGAGAAGAAATTCCGGCACTGGCGCACCGTCGTATTTTGTGCTATTCTTCTTTTAGTGTAGTTTTACCCCCACGCACAGGGTGTAACGGTAGCCCTGTGCATGGTCATGTGTTTGCGTTTATACCTACCGGTCGTTAGGTAGGCAACCCAGGAAGGGCGAGTAGATGGCAACCGATACGAACGCCAAAGACCAGGCGATGGAGTTGGCCGAAGCGGCCCGGGAAACGGAATGGAAGTTTCCCAGCTTCACCGCCGAGATGTTCAAGGGGAATTTTCGGTGGGACTTGCTCCATCCTTATCCCGAGCAGGACGCCGAAGATAAGCGCATTGGCGATGAGTTGATCGAAAAGATTGGTGCCGTGCTGGAAGAACACCTCGATCCTATCGCCGTCGATGAAACGGGAGAATACCCCCAAGTCGTCTTGGACGAATTGGCCAAGGTGGGCGTCTTTGGCATGAAAATCGACAAGAAATACGGCGGTCTCGGCCTCTCCCAGTGGAACTATGGCCGAGTACTCAGCTATATCGGGAGTTACTGCCAGTCCACCGTGACATGGGTGTCGGCCCACCAGAGCATCGGCGTGCCCCAACCCCTCAAGCTTTTTGGTACGGAAGCGCAGAAGGAGAAATTTCTGCCCCGGCTGGCCAAGGGGGAAGTTTCCGCCTTTGCCCTGACCGAACCCGATGTGGGGTCCGACCCCGCGAAAATGTCGACGACCGCGACACTTTCGGAAGACGGAAGCTTCTACCTTATTAACGGCACCAAGTTGTGGTGTACCAACGGCACGGCAGCCACCATGATGGTGGTGATGGCCAAAACCCCGCCGAAGATTAAGAACGGCAAAGAGATTCCCCAGATCTCGACCTTTGTGGTAGAAGCCGATTCGCCCGGGTTTAAGGTGGAGCATCGCTGTCAGTTCATGGGGTTGAAAGGTATCGCCAATGGCCTGCTGACCTTCAATAACGTGAAAGTGCCCGCCGAGAACATGATCGGAAAGCCCGGCGAAGGCCTGAAGATTGCCTTGACAACCCTCAACGCCGGGCGCCTGGGCATTCCGGCTTCGGCGGCAGGTTCCTGCAAGAAGTTCTTGCTCGATTGCGAAGAATGGGTGAACAAGCGGGTCCAGTGGGGCGTGCCCATTGGCAAGCACCAATCCATTTCCCGAAAGATTGCCAACATGGCGTCCGATACCTATGCCATGGAAAGCCTGGTGTATACCGCCTGTTCGTTCGCGGACCGGAAAAATGCGGACATCCGCCTGGAAGCGGCTGCGGCCAAGTATTTCTGCACGGAAACCTGCTGGCGTGTGCTGGATGACTTTCTGCAGGTGCGTGGCGGACGTGGCTTTGAAAGCGATACTTCCCTCTATGAACGGGGCGAGAAACCGGTGCCGGTGAACCGTATTTTGCGGGACATGCGTGTGGGCCGTATTTTCGAAGGCTCCACCGAGGTTATGCACCTGATCATGGCCCGCGAAGCCATGGACACTCACTTCCGGTTGGTCATGCCGATTCTGAATCCCAAAGGGGATCAGAAAGCGAAGAAGTGGTCCTACATCCTTCAGGCCGCCAAATTCTATGTGGGATGGTATCCCAAAGTCTGGATGCCCACGAGCATGGACTTCAACGTCCATTATCTCAATACGGATAACCGGGATCACCTGGCCTATGCGGCCAAGACCTGCAAGCGCCTCGCCCGCAGTCTTTTCCACACGATGGGGAAATACAAAGAGAAACTGGAATTCGAACAGCTTATTCTGGCTAACTTTGTGGACATCGGTGTAGACCTCTTCGTTATGGGCTGCGTGCTCGCCAAAACCGAGCATCTCCTGGCCCAGAACAAGAGCGACCAGACGCCCCAGGAATTGGCCGACCTCTTCTGCGCCAATGCCCGGAAGCGTATTGAAGACAATTTCCGCGCGGTGAAGAAGAACCACAACGGGACCTTTAACAAGGTGGCGGATTCCCTCATGGAAGGCAAGTTCCGTTGGATTTCCAAGGATATTCACACCGAGCTGCCCCGTGGCTACCGCGATTTCGCGGACAACCTGCCAACTGTAACTGGCGCAGAAGATGCGGCAGAGACGGCGACGGCGGAGTAATTCAGCAACGCATTGCTAACGGCGATTGGCTCCCCATCCGCCACGAAGGGTAGCCAATCCATATGGCAAATTCCGAGAAGAAACCAGGTACGTGGGCCCGGGTCCGTTCCGTCGCAGAGAAAATGATTGCTGACCGGGCGGAGAAGGCCGCGTCCAAGGAACGAACGCAGGCTCGCAAAGAGGCGGCGGCGGAAAAGAAACGTGTGCGCGCGGCGAAGCGTGAAGCGGCCGCAGAAAAACGCGTTGAAAAAGAGAAGCTGAAGGCGTCCAAACGTGAGGCCACGGCCGCGAAGAAGCGTGCCGTGGCCGAACGAAAAGCGGCGCAGGCGGAGAAGAAGCAGCAGAAGCGGGAAACGACGGCGCGCAAGAAGGCGGAAAAGGCAGAGAAAAAAGGGGTGGGGAAATCCACGGGAAAGCCAGGCAAGCGCTCCGCCAAAATGAAAAGCGGTGCCAAGCCAACGACGGTACGGGAGCGAATGGCGGAGAAGCGGGCGGCAAAGAAAGCGGCCAAACGTCGTTAGGGTGGTGGAACTTCGGCGGACGCCTCCTTGCCCCTTCGATTTGCGGGGCATGCGCGGGCGGGTGCTACACTGTGGCTCGTTCTCACTATCAATTCGTCCCAAGGAGCCCCTGCGCGTGATGAGCCACATCGAGAAACCAGCGACGCCCGAAGAAATCGCCACGTGCTATCCCGTCATGGCGGAACTACGTCCCCATCTGACACAGGAAGCCTTCGTCGAGCAGGTCGTGGATCAGATGACGACCCAGCACTACCACCTGATCGTTGTCATGGAAGACGGCGTGCCCGTTGCCGTGGCGGGCTATCGTTTGGGGCGCAACTTGTCCTGGGGGCATTTTATCTATGTGGACGATCTGGTGACCGCAGAGGCCCATCGAAGTGGCGGCTATGGGGGTATGCTCCTCGACTGGCTCGTGGACGAAGGGCGTCGCCAAGGCTGTGCCGAATTACACCTCGATAGCGGGGTCCAACGATTCGCCGCCCATCGTTTTTACCTCACCAAGTGCATGGATATTACGGCCCATCATTTTGGGATGAAATTGTAGCGGGGACTGCCTCGACCAAAAGAACGAAGGGGTCGCGCAGCAAGCGAGGTGTCGCACCCCGTGTCATGGTCCCAGGGCGACGTCTCGGAAGGCGAGGCTGTCCCCCTCTTGAAGGAGACTGCGGGCGACACCTACCTACCCTGCGAAATAGAAACTGTTCTACTCCGTGTTGTTGTCAATGGGCACGCCAGACTTGCCATGCGATCGGAAAACTACTTCGGCAGCGAGATGGTACTCCAGGATTTCAACAATCGCGTATACGTCCCGCCAAAAGCACCTGATTTCCATGATCCGAAAGATGACAAAGAGCAGTGCTCCAATGATCAGAAGTGCAGCTGATATTGCCTGATCCAAGCGCATGTCCAACGCGGCTAAGTATACGATTCCCAATGTAAAAGATGGAATGACGATTCCGAGCATTCCCAACTCGGCGTGGGTGTGTATACGGGTTTCGCCTTGGCCGCGCTCCAACGTGCCGCTGAATTTCGTACTTGCCTGCTCTCCTTGGTCATTCACGTCGACATTGAATCTGGGTGGGGCGAAATTCCCTTTGAGAGGAATTCCCGGAGAAGAGAAAAACATGGCGGTACTGATTATCTTCCGCAAGATATCCTCTACCTGCTCATGGTCCAATGAGGTGGTCAAAGTACAGCGGAATCGGGGCATCACTAAACGATAGAAACGGGCAAGTATTTCCATGGTTAAGCTCTCCCCCTATGGCGTTTTGAAATGTTCCCCTCGTGGCGGAGACTGTGATCCCGCTGGGGAGGGGGACGGCCCCGACGTCCGAGTTTAATTCGTTCACTACAACTGGCTTTTTCGCATGCTCGTCGTTGTGGGTACCGTGTCATTGCCACGTCGGTGCAGTCCCCGGCAGTCCCCTACAACGCCTTAATGATTCCAGCGAAGGCTTCCACCCATTTCGGGTGGGTGTTCAGCGACGGGATCAATTCGAAGGCCTCGCCGCCGTGCGCGATAAAGCTATCCTTCGCCTGCATGCCGATTTCTTCCAGGGTCTCCAGGCAATCAGCGGTAAAGGCGGGCGACAAGATCGCCAGGCGTTTCACACCCTGCTTCGCGAGTTCATCCACGGTTTGGTCGGTGGCCGGCGTGAGCCAGGGGTCCCGGCCCAGACGGGATTGGAAGGTGACGGAGTACTTGCCTTCTTCCAGACCCAGGCGCTTCACAATCTCCCGCGACGTGTAGAGACAATGGCGACGATAGCAATTCTTATTGGCATCATTGACCGTCTCGCAGCAGTCCTTCTTCATTAGGCAGTGACTCCCCGAAGGATCGCCCTTCTTAATCTGCCGCTCCGGGAGACCGTGATAACTGAGAACCACATGGTCGGGCTGGAAGGCGGCCAGTTTTTCTGCGGCCACGGCCTTCCAGGCATCGAGGTAATCTTCATTGTCGTAGTAGGGCGGCAGGGCGGTTAGACAGGGGACGTTCCACTGCTTCGCGGCATAGGTGAAGGAGCGCTCGAAAACCGCACCGGTCGTGGCAGAAGCGTACTGAGGGAACATGGGGGCAATGATAATGCGGTCCACGCCCCGGGCCATGAGTTTGTCCATGCCCGCCTCAATCGACGGGTCTCCATAGGCCATGCCGATTTCGATGGGCATGTCGGGCAGTTCCCTGGCCAGTGCTTCGGCAAAGTCTTCGCTGATGGCAATGAGGGGAGAGCCGCGGTCCGTCCAGATAGCTTCATAGGCTTCGGCCGTCTGCTTGGGGCGGAAGGGGAGGATGAAGCAATTCACAATAACCCAGCGCTTCCAGGCCGCGATGTCGATGATACGCGGGTCAGAGAGAAACTGCTTCAGGTAGGCGCGGGTCTCTGGCACCTTGGGGGCGGAGGAGGAGCCGGTGTTAATCAGGAGGATTCCCGTCGTGTGTTTGCTCATGGAAAACTTTCTATGTCAAAGGGGACCGTGGTGGGCACGCCCGTTTTGCCGGGGGGGACGTTATTTCACCGGGTTGCTCTCATTGGCGGTGTCCCACGGGAGGGCGGAAACGATACAAAAACATGCCCAGAGTATAGCATTTATTACGATGACCTCCAATCCCAGGGCCGCCGTCAGGGTGTCATAGGGGATGGCGGAATAGGTGTTCAGGCACCAGGCGGCTGCGATGAAGGGCACCCCGGTGGCATCCGGCGTAACGGGCACGGCGCTGACCAGCGCATGGGCGCAACGTGCGGCACACACCACCAGAAAGGATGCGGTGTGCCCAAAGGCCGCGCAAAGAAGAATCACCGCGTAGATGTCCGTGACTTTGGCCACGGCGGTCGACACCATCACCACAGGCAACGCTGGCCCGAAGAGTACGAGTTCCTTCCGCAAGGTGTGGAGCATTCCCGACAGCTTTTCAGGCCATGTGGCGGTTTCCCCGTCGGCCGAGGGGGCTCGAAAGGGGACGCGCCCCAATACGCGCCAGGCGACGAGCAGTAGGAGTACCCCGACCGTCGTGCCCCCGACCACTATCCACCAGGGCACCAGGCCAATAGCCGCGGCGCCGAGGAAACCCAGGCCGAGGGTCCAAACGACTTCGATGATACGATCCAGGCCGATCCAGGCGGCGACCCGGGCATTGCGGTGGCCGCGCAACAACAAGGGGGCGAATTCTCCGGCCCGGCCCGGCGTAAGATTACCCGCCGTCTTCGCAATAAAAAACAGGCGAACTCCCTGCTGTCCCGGTCCCAGGGCGTAGTGCCATTTCCACGCACGAATCCAGAAGCCTGCCACGATCAGCAGGGTCATGAGACCCAGGTCGACGGGAGAGGCACCGCGGATCAGCTGGGCGAGATTTTGCCAGCCAAAGTGCCACCCCAATACCGTGAGCAATACCAGGCCCACCAGGAAAAGGTAGCGTCCCCAGGCCCGACGCGGCGGTGGCGTCGTCTCTGTCATTCCGGCACCCCTTCTGTGAAATCCCAGGCCCAAACCTGGACATCGTCGCTGCAGGCTTCATCAACACGCGTCATATGGGCTTCCACCCAGAACACCTCCTGCCCCAGATCGTCGATTAGATCGCCGTGCCAGCGCCACATCATGAAGCGGGAATCCTCCGCGATGTAAAAGCCACGGGGATGCTCCTCAAGAAAGCCCTTGAGTGCCTCCAGGGAACCCAGCCCTTCCAGGCCCGACTCCTGAAACTCCCAGCGCGTGTAGCGGTTGGGGAACCAGTTGTCCACGTGGCCGACGTAGTGATAGACCGGCAGAAAGGTCGTCGTGAGAATCGCTTCGTCGGTCCGATGGGACTTCACCCAGGCCGTCGGCTTTTTCCACTGGGGATGACGACGGGCAAGGGTGACGTCCGCGCCCGATGCGGTCTTGAGGCTCTGATGGGTGAGGTCTACGAGGGATAGGGAGAGTCGCCCCAGAAACAGCACGGCCAGGAGCGCCACGATGCCGTGCAGGAGAGAGCGACGTCCGCGAAGGACCAGGGCCAGGACACCAACCAACCCCACGCTGGACAAGAGCACGTAGAAGGGATAGGCAAAGAACATGAAGCGGGGGCGCCGATAGCCGACGAGAAAGGTCAGAATCAGTACCGGTACCCAGAAGGCCAGGACGACCAGACGCTTTTGAGGCGTGGTCCGCCATAGCAGCAGCCCGGTACCCGCGAAGGCGAGGAGGAGAAAGCCACTACTCAGGTTGTTCGCGAGGAACCGCAGATAGAAATAGCGATCGGTTCGCAGGTAGTCGAGCAACAGGCCGCCAATACCCGTTTCGAAGACGGCCGCGCGGTCCACCGGATTGGGGTTGAAGCGGAACCACAGGATGGTGAGGATGCCGAGCACGGTGCAGGCGACGATAGTCACGGCATGGCGGCTGCGCCATTGCTTCTCAATCAGCGTCTGGAGGATGGCATAGGCGCCCACGGGTCCGAGGTAGAGAATCGAGTGGAAGGAAGTGAGCACGCCGACGATATAGGCCACCATGGCGCCCAGACCCCAAAGCTGCTGTGCCCGGCGGTGTGTGCTGCACGCATAGCGCCAGGTGGCGATGACGAGCAGCAGATAGCTGAATACCTGAAACTCGTAGAGCCGTGCCTGTCTTGCCCAGGCGATGTGCCAGGGGGAAAGGGCCAGCAGGAAGAGGGCGACCACGGCAACGCGACGGCCCAGGTGGCTGCGGGCCACGAGGTACAGCAAGGCCACGTTCAGGCTCGCCAGCAGGACCGAAGGCAGGCGCACCCAGAAGGCGTCGTCTCCGAAGAGGCCAACGAAGCCCGCGAGGAGTATATTGTAGGCGGTTGAACTGGGATAGAAATTGCCACTCGGCAGGGCGGGCCATCCCGTGGCAGCGATGCTCTTCGACACGTAGATGTGGACCAACTCGTCGTGCCACAGGCTGGGGACACCGAGATGGGCCAGTCCTAAGGCCAGGGTGCCCAACATCCCGGTGGCGACGACCAGCCACTCCCAGGGCGCCCACCGGGACGGCGCGTCGTCGGTGATATCGGGGAGAAAGTTATTCAGCCGCCGCAGGAAGGCGGAATAGCGTTCGTTACTGTACATCCGTGTAGCGTACCCAGTGGGTTGGAACGTGGTGTGCGCCTATTGTATCGGGGGCGACACCGGTAATCTAGCTCGATGGACTGGAAAAGGGCGGGCTTGCCGGGTATTTTGTGTTCGGCCGTTGCTATCCGTACCCTTGGCCTCGTAAAATCGCAGGAGATGCCCAGCCATAGTGTGAGATGAGGTTACATGCCTGAACCCATAAAAATCTGCTGCACCTGCTCGCACGGCGGGCACTTAAACGAGATGCTTCAGATTCAGGAGGCTTTTGAAGGCCACACCGTTTTTTACTTCTGCTACGACGCCGACACGACCCGTCGGCTGGAAAATCGCTATCTCGTACCCAATATGGCCAAGAACCCCATCGAGTTTCTCAAGAACCTGGTGCGTGTTACCCGGATCTTCCGTAAGGAACGTCCCGATCTTATTGTGTCCACCGGCGCGGAAATCGCCATCCCCGTTGTGCTCATCGGGAAGCTCTTCCGCGTGCCGGCCCTTTACATCGAGTGCGGAGCCCAGGTGGTGCGCCCCTCGGTGACCGGGCGGGTCATGTACTGGATGGCGGAAGAGTTTTACGTGCAGTGGCCTGAGCTCCTCGCCGCCTATGGACCTCGGGCCCGGTTTGTGGGCTCCCTTATCGATGAAGCGCCTGCGCCATGATATACGTGACCCTGGGCACCATGTTTCTCGACTTTAAACGGCTTGTTGATGTGATGGACGACATCGCGCGGGACTCCGGAGAGCAGGTGATTATCCAATTGGGGATGTCCCCGACCCGGCCCCGCCACTGCGCCTGGTTCGACTTCCTGCCCCGGGAAGAGGTCCTGGAAATTCAGCGCCACGCGCGGGTCATCGTGGGGCATGCGGGTATTGGCACCGCCCTGGACGCCCTCAGCGTGGGCCGGCCTTTCGTGACGGTGCCCCGTCTCAAGCGCTTTAACGAACATATGAACGACCATCAGATTGAAATCGCCGATGCCATTGAACGACGTGGCTGGGGCCGGAAGGTAGTGGACATGCGAGAAATGGCGGCAGCCTGCGCGAAACCGCCCGCGGTAAAGGCGGACTACCGTCCTCACAAAGAGCCCCTGATCGGTGCGGTGCGGAATATGGTGGAACGGGTACAACGGGAGCGAAAGGGATGATCGGGATGGAGAATCATCGGAAAGAGGAAGTGCCTTCGTGCTGGTTTCCATAATCATCCCGGCCTACAACGGCGCCCGTACCCTGCCTGCCTGCCTGGAAGCCTGTCTGGCCCAGGACTATCCCGACACGGAGATTATTGTTGTGGATGATGGTTCCACCGACGAAACGGCGACCATAGCCCGGGAAACGCCGGGCGTCCAGATCTTCTCCCAGAAAAACCAGGGGCCGGCCGCGGCGCGGAATCACGGAGCACGGGTGGCCCGGGGGGAGATTCTCGCTTACACCGATTCCGATTGCGTACCCCGTCCCGATTGGATTCGCCATTTAGTGGCTGCCTTTGAGAACGGAGTGGTGGCTGTCGGGGGGACCTACGACATCATCAATGCCCATGCCCGCCTGGCTCGGGTGGTTCAGGCGGAAATTGCCGCCCGACACGCCCGCTTTGGCCTGGAGGTGGATTTTCTCGGCTCCTTTAACGTGGCCTACCGCAAGGCGGCCTTCGATGCTGTGGGCGGTTTTGAGGAAAGTTACCGCTGGGCTTCGGGGGAAGACAACGACCTTGCCTATAAACTACAGGATGCCCAGGGGCGCCTGCACTTTACCGCAGAGGCCATCGTGGGCCACCATCACCCCGAGCGCCTTGCGGGCTATTTGCGGACCCAGGCGCGGCACGGTTGCTGGCGGGTTAAGCTCTACCGCGACCACCCGCAGCGTGCGGGTGGGGGGGACCAATATGCGGGCTGGCCCGATCTCCTGGCGCCACCCCTGTCGCTCGTGCTTGCGGCGGGTGCTCCGATTGCCATGGCATCCTGGCTCTTCTCCCTGGCCTCACCGGGGGTGCCCGCGTTCTATGGGGGACTGTTGCTGCTCTATGGGTTGCTCCATGTGCCCATCACGCGGCGACTGCGCGCGCGCCTGTCGTGGCCCGACCTGTTATACTGCTGGTTCGTCCTGTGCGTCCGCGATTTGGCGCGGGCACTGGGCCTGGTTCATGGACTTTGGAAATTCGGCATGAAGCGAAACGGAGCAGCCTGATGGCGCGCATACTCGTCATAATTCCGGCCTACAACGAGGAAGCCACCATTGTCTCCGTCATCGAGAACATCCAGGCATCCGTGCCCGGCTGTGATATCGTGGTCGTCGATGATGGGTCACGGGATGACACGGCTGCGCGGGTCCGGCAACAGGGAAAGGCGGAGTTGTTATCCCTTCCCTTTAACCTCGGCATCGGCGGCGGTATGCAGACCGGCTACAAATATGCCCTGCGAAATGGCTATGACGTGGCGGTCCAATGTGACGCCGACGGGCAGCATCCGGCCGAAGAGATTTCCCGGCTCGTGGCGCGAATCGAGGATGGCTCGGCCGACGTGGTGATTGGCTCCCGCTACGTGGCCGATTCCGATTATCACCCGAGCTTTCTGCGGCGGGTGGGGAAGTCGCTCCTGTCCCGCTGGGTTGACCTGTTTATCGGTGGCGGTATTACCGACACGACGAGTGGTTTTCGTGCCATGAATCGCAATGCCATCGCGATTGTGGCGCGAAACTATCCCGAAGACTATCCGGAACCGGAGGTGCTGGTGATTCTGCACAAGCACGGCCTCAAGGTGATTGAGATTCCCGTTCAGATGCACCCGCGTCAAGGGGGGGTAACCTCTATTCGGCCCCACGGTGCAGCCTATTATATGGTCAAGGTGGGGTTGGCCATCGTCATTGACATATTCCGACGTTACGCGCCTGTGGGCGTCAAGCAATAGGGGATTGACCGTGGAAGAAACGGGCGCCGAAGTCATAGGTTTTTACCTCTCCCACCGAATTGGCCTGTTGTGTGTCAGTATGGTCTTTATGGGCGTCGTGCTGGAACTGGTTCGACGGAGTCATCTGAAAGAGCGTTACGCCCTGCTCTGGCTGGGTGCCGCACTCGGCGGACTCTTTGTCGGGGTATTTCCCCAGACCGTGGTCTGGTTCTCCAGCGCCTTTGGCTTTCAGTACCTCACCGTGTTCTACATCACCTCCTTTCTGTTCCTGCTGTCGCTGGTGCTGATCTTTACCGTAGTTATCTCAAAACTGTCCGAACGCAACCGGGACCTTGCCCAGGAGGTGGCGCTGCTCAGTCATCGTTTGTCCCGCCTCGAAGGGGGCGCCCCCCGTGAGCACGAGTAATTCGGATGCCCCGGGCGCGACTCCAGCCCGTCTCACCCAGCGGCCCTTTCTTGGTACCCTGCTCTGCGTCTGGATATTGCTCACCGCACTTTTTTTCTTCATTCGATTCACCGCGGTGTTTTTCCTGAGCTACCGTGATGTCATTGCTGCACTTTTTCGACAGTTTTTTGACAGCTAGACCGCCATTGCCACGGCTTTTACCACTAATTCCGGTATATTCGTGACAAGTTGCCGGTTTCATGATAAAGTGGAGCTGGGTATTTTCGCACATGAATGCTGGATGATTGGGGCAGTTCGCGTATCTGAGCGAAGGAGCACAGCCGATGATCGGAATTTTAGAGGAGCCGTGTGGTGTGAGGGCGGAGCCTTTCTTCAAAGGACTCAGCACGACCCTGTTAGATGAAATCGAGTCCCGCGCAGAGCTGCAGACGTTGCCGGCCCGACAAACCGTTTACTTTCCCGGAGACCTTTCCGACTCTGTATACTGGCTCCGCTCAGGTCGCGTCAAGGTGTCCCGTGTATCCAGCGATGGCCGTGAATTAACCTTTCGACATTTTTTCTCGGGCGACATGTTCGGTGAGGATTGTATGCTGGAAGGGGAGCGGCGCAGAAACTGCGCCCAGGCCCTCGAGCCCGTCGAACTCATTCGATTGGGCGCCCATGATTTTCGTATGTTACTGGCCAAAGAAATCGACCTGACACTCGCGGTCGCCCAAGCCAATTGTCAGCGGGTCAACGATGTGGAATACGTCCTCTCGGAAACCGTCTTTCGCTCGGTCCGTGGTCGTATCGCTGCCGGGTTGCTGCGCCTGTACCGGCAGGGCGATGAGCAGGATCGAACGATCCGGGTGACGCACCAGGAGATGGCCAATCTGGTCGGGTCCACCCGCGAAACCACCACCTCGGTTCTCCATGGTCTGCGGGAAGCCGGGCTCCTGGAAATGGCCAACCGTCGCGTGACGGTGCTGGACCCCGAAGCCCTGGCACGACTGGCCCAGATTTCCTGACCCGCGAAATGTACCCAGTTCGGCACGGCGGGGGCGGTGCTTCCGTGTCCTGACGGTACCAATAACAGGAGAATTCAGCGTGAAGAGCGTATTGACGGTGATTCTGGCGGGTGGGGCCGGTGAGCGCCTCTATCCCTTGACCCGCAACCGGGCCAAACCCGCCGTCCCCTTTGGGGGAACCTATCGCATCATCGATTTTACGATGGCCAACTGTATCAATTCCCAATGTCGGCGCATTCATGTGCTGACCCAATACAAGTCCCAGTCGCTCGTGCGGCACATCCGCTTCGCCTGGAATATTACCCGCCTCGAGTTGGGCGAATTTATTGAAATTATCCCCCCCCAGATGCGGGTGAACGATTCCTGGTATCGGGGCACGGCCGACGCCATATACCATAATCTCTATTCCATCGACCGCGAATCCCCCCGGGAAGTGCTCATACTCTCAGGTGACCATATCTACAAGATGGACTATCAGAGGATGGTCCAGTTTCATCGTCAGACGGAGGCGGCCGCTACGGTCGCCACCATGCCCGTGCCCCTGAAGGATGCCAGCCGGTACGGGGTGGTCAACGTCGATTCCGAAAACCGAATCGTGGGCTTCGAAGAAAAGCCGGTGTCTCCCAAACCCAATCCGGCGCACCCGGGGGAAGCCCTCGCCTCCATGGGCATCTATCTGTTCAATATGGAGGTGCTCCGCAACGCGGTTCTCGCGGACGTCGCGCGGGATGATACGACCCATGATTTCGGCAAAGACATTCTGCCCCGGCTCATTGAGGGGGCTAATATCTACGCCTATCCCTTCCACGATGAGAATAAAAAAGAGGCGCCCTATTGGCGGGATGTCGGGACCCTCGACAGCCTCTGGGAGGCCAACATGGATTTGGTCGAGGTTGAGCCTCAGTTCAATCTCTACGATACGTCCTGGCCACTTTTGCTTACCCAGCCGCCCCACCCTCCGGCCAAGTTCGTCTTTGCAGAGCGGGACGGTCGCTATGGTATCGCTACCGACTCCGTTATCAGTAACGGCTGCATCATCAGCGGGGGAGAGGTCACCCGTTCCGTGCTCTCGCCATGTGTCCGGGTGAACAGCTACTCCCACGTGGAATCATCGGTCCTGTTCAGCGGTGTCGATGTTGGCCGCCACGCCCGTCTGCGGAAGGTTATCGTAGAAAAAGGTGTCCATATACCGGAGCATGCGGTGATCGGCTATAACCTGGAAGAGGATGCCCGGCACTTTCGGGTTACCCCCGGGGGCGTGGTCGTGGTCGAATCCGGCGACGTGGTCCCGATTCCTGCCGAGTGCACACCCGATCACGTCAACTGACCTCAAATGGGCTGTACCCGGAATGCACAGACAATACCGTTATGGTATTATGGACGGTATGTGAAACCTCTTCGACCAACAAGGATCGGCTGCATGACCTATCAACGTATACTCCCTGGAGTGGTGTGCTCCGCACTCCTGTTTACCCTGTTAAGTGCCTGCCCCGTCTGGTCACAGGAAGCAGCCCCCGAGCCAGATACCGGCGTTGAAGAGGCGACGGTTTATCTGGCGCCCTTGGAGGCCCTGCGTGCGGACAAAGAAGCGTATGTCGAGATGTTGGAGTCGATGGGGGACCGGGAAGTCATGCGGATCAACGTGCTGCTCGAAATTCTCCGCTCCGGCAAAACGGATTCTCCCGAACAGGCAACGGCCTACCAGCTCGAAATGAAGGAATGCCTGCGGAAGCTGACGTGGCTTTGTGAGTCGGGGCTCCGGAACTATGCCGAGGACGCCCGGGTTCGCAACTTCCGGGGAAATATCCTCTATGATAACTTTGGCAAGCAGGTGGAGGGGGTCAAGGAATGGCATACGGCCATCTCCCTCGACAGCAACTACAGTCAACCCTACAACAACCTGGGTATGCACTATTTCCACGTAGGCCGTTATCCGCTGGGATTTCAAAACATGGACCGGGCCCTGGAACTCGAGCCGAAGAATCCCGACTTCCTTTTTAACATGGCCCAGAATTATCTCATCTTCAGCCAGGAAGTCGAAAAACAGCGCGGCTGGTCCAAGAAGAAAGTCTACAAAGAGGCCATGAAGCTGTCCAGTCGGGCCGTGAAAGAGGCTCCGGAAGACTATCAGCTCCTGGAAGACTATGCCGTAAACTACCTCGCTGCAGAGAATTTTGGAATTAAGGCCGACTGGAAAGACGCCGCCAAGGCGTGGCAGGCCGCACGGGAATATGCCCCCACCCCGGTGAAGGTGTTTTACACGTGGCTCAATGAGGGCCGCATGTGGAAACTGGCAGGGCGTAACAAAGACGCCCTGCGCTGCTTTGAGGAAGCCCAGAAAATCATTCCGGATAACGACGTGGTGCAGCGTCTGATCGACGGACTCGACGATGAAGCGTAGTCATCTACGTGGAATGCAGCTGGACATCCGGAGTGTCGATCGCGCCCAGGAGCGCTGTACCTGATGTGGGATCATGTGCGTGCGGTCTTTGTGGGCAAAGCGGTTGGCAATGTCGCGGTCGGCATCCTGCTGATTGGCGCCGTCTACGTCTTTGGATTCCGTGAAGCGCGCTTCTTTCGAATACCTTCGTCTTCCATGGAGCCGACCCTTCTCCCCGTCGACCAGATCATGACCATGGCCGAGGATTCCTATGAGCGTGGGGAGATTGTGGTGCTCCGTGAACCTGATGGCTCGGGGGGCTACTTCGTAAAGCGTATTGTCGGGGTGGGCGGCGATGAGATCTCCATCCTTCGCGGGGCCCTCCATATCAATGGTGAGTATGCCTCGGAACCCTATATTGCCGAACCCATGCAGTATGAGATGCCCACGTCCGTGCGGGTGCCCGAGGACCACGTCTTCGTCTTAGGGGATAATCGCAACAACAGTTTGGACAGCCACGATGCGGGGGAGAGCTATCCCACCTCCCTGATCGTCGGACGCGTGCGCTACATCTATTTCCCCTATGACCGACTGGGAAGCATTGGCTCCTATCCCCTTACCAACCATCTTGGTCAGTAGGGGAACTTGGTTTCAATCCGGGCGAATCGGGTACAATGGGTGGGTGACGCAGTGCAGATCAGGCGACCATGTCCCGGCCTATTGTGGTCGTCCAATTTCCAGTCGAGGGGCCGAAACCATTTGAGAATTTCATGAATCGATTCAGTTTTAACGCGGATCCTGCAGGTTTCGGGAGTCCACGAGTTACCTGGGCCGTTCAGCGGCTTATCCTGGCCAATATTATCGTCTTCGCGGTTCAATTACTGGCTGATCCGATCATGATCAT
Source organism: Candidatus Hydrogenedentota bacterium (assembly GCA_034669905.1). Lineage (GTDB taxonomy): Bacteria > Hydrogenedentota > Hydrogenedentia > Hydrogenedentales > JAEUWI01 > JAEUWI01. Next base: position 77,054 of record JAXMOL010000005.1, on the reverse strand, counting down.
GGTGGGCATGGTGTCCAGTGTGCCGGGAGGTAACCTGGATACGTGGTTCGGCTTTCATCCGGGACGCTTCTTTCAAGGATGGATCTGGGGCCCCGTTTCCTATCAGTTTCTCCACTCCGGACTGCTACATCTCTTTTTCAACATGCTCTGGCTCTACTTTTTTGGACCGGATGTGGAACGGGTTCTTGGCACCCGATCGTTCTTTCGCTTTTACATTATCTGCGGAGCCGGTGCCGTCCTTGCCACGGTGATCCCCTATGTGTTGACGGGCAAGGCCCCGGTGGTTGTGGGTGCGAGTGGCGCGGTGATGGCCGTGTTGGTGGCCTATGCCATGGTAGAGCCCGACCGGCAGTTCTTCCTCTTTCCCATACCGTTTCCGCTCAACGCGCGGGCACTGGTCATTATTGCCTTCGTGGTCAATATCATCTACAGCCGGACAGCCCCCTCCATCTCCTGGGAAACCCATCTCGGGGGGATGGCCATGGGATTCCTTTATATGAAGCTCCTCCCGCTGGTGGTGAACTTCCAGCGAAGCCACCGCCGAAAAGAAAGCAAGAAGCCGAAAAAGAATGACAAGGTCGGGGAAGCCGTGGATAATATATTCAAGTTCAACGATCGAAAGAAACACTAGGTTTTCACTCGCCGCGCGCCCTGATCGCGCTCCATACCTGAAGCCAAACCTCTGAAGCGAATACTGCCATGCTTGGACCACGAGAACTGATGTTCCTCGCCATAATCATTATTGTCTTGAGTGCCACCGGGCTGTGGCCCGTCATTATCCGAGGCCTGCGGGAACTGCGGGGCGAGCGATTTGACGACGAGCCCAACCAGCCCGCCGGCGATCTGGATATGTGCTACCGCATGCTCGGCATTTCACCTTCCGCCCAATGGGATGAAATCGAACGGGCCTATCGCAAGAAGGCCAAGCTTCATCACCCGGATGTGGGGGGGGACGGCGATACCATGCGGGCGCTCAACGAAGCCTACAGCCGCATTAAAAAGCTGCGCAAGCGCAAATAGTGGTGCCTCCGGCGCGACCGACTTGATTCGGGCTTAGTCTGTGCGCCAGTCTATCCCATGGTGATTCGCTTTCGATTCACTACGGATGAACGAGTTTACGAACGGAGAGGCACGTCGTATGGTATCCATCAGGAAGTTTGTGTTGGCAATGACCCTGTTTTCCCTGGGGGCCGGGCCCGTTTTCGCGGCCGGCGTTACGTATAAGGGGACGGAGGGGCCCGGGCTTGGGAAGCATATCGTCTTTGTTACGGGCGATGAGGAATACCGCTCCGAAGAGGGGATGCCCCAGTTGGCCAAAATACTGGCGGTGCACCATGGCTTTACCTGCACCGTGTTGTTCTCCATCAACCGGGAGACGGGGGAGATTGACCCGGAAACCCTGGACAACATCCCCGGGCTGGAGGCGCTGAAAGACGCAGATCTCATGGTCCTCTTCACCCGCTTCCGCGAGCTTCCCGACGGGCAAATGAAGCATATTGTCGATTTCACCAATGCGGGCAAGCCCATCATCGCCCTGCGCACGGCAACCCACCCCTTCAATTACATCAAGAACCCGGACAGTCCTTACGCCCGCTACACCTGGAATAACCCGGCGGACGATTTTAAAGGGGGCTACGGGCGGCAAGTCCTGGGCGAGACGTGGGTGAACCACTACGGTCATCATGGTGTGGAAAGCACCCGGGGCGAAATCGTTCCGGAGGCGAAAGGCCATCCCATCGTGCAGGGCTGTGAGGACATCTGGGGCGGTACGGACGTCTATGGCATTACCACCCTCACCGGTGACAGCCAACCCCTGATACAGGGAATCGTGCTTACGGGAATGAACCCCGACGACCCGCCCCATGCGGAGAAGACCGTGAAGCATCCCATCGCCTGGACCAAGACCTACACCGGGAAATCGGGCAAGGCGGGCCGCATCTTTACCACGACCATGGGCGCATCTCAGGATCTGCTCAGCGAGGGACTTCGGCGTCTTTTGGTCAATGCGGCCTATTGGGGGGTAGGGCTGGAAGACCAGATTCCGGCACGATCCAATGTGGCGATAGTGGGAGACTACAAGCCCACACCCTTCGGATTCAGCAAGCACACCCGGGGTCTAAAACCCGCCGATCATGCGCTGAATTGAAGCTCAACCCGAATTTCGCATGCTTAAAAAATTATGGCACGTACGTTAGACGACGTACGTGCCATTTGAGTTTATAACCCCCTTACGGTCTTGTGACCGAGGAGCGGGTGGATTGAATCTCTATTTCTTCATACGGCGACGAATGGCTGCGCCCAGGAGCCCCATGCCAAAGAGCGCAGCTGTGGCGGGTTCGGGGACGGGGTTGGTCGTCTGCTCGATTCCCGCATAGCGGACACTTTCTTGGGAGAAATTGTAAAACCCAAAGCTGCCATTCTCAAAGCTGCCGTTAATGTTCAGCTCTTCCACACCGTCCACGAAGACTTGGATGTTGTTCGAATTGAACACCAGGTCGAAGGAGTAGGTGGTGTTGTCAGCCCATCCGGTGCTTCCGAGCGTCGCGCCCCGTTGCAGTTCATTGACGACGCCAGTGTGTCCCCAGAAGTCATCAAAGTTTGCGGCACCGGTCACATGGGATATCGCCAGACCAGCTGAGGACGGGACCGAAGAGAAGGTCTGTGACGTCTGTTTCCAGTCGATGAGAATGTAGTTGGCCGTGGCACTTGTCACTTCACCCGTATCGAAGCCCAGCACGAAACCGATGAAATCATTGTCTGAGCCCGTTTCCACAGTGATTTCACCGGAGAGGGAGAAGCCCTGGCTGTCTACGCCATTGTGAAACACCGTGGGTAGGTTCGTATTGACGGTCTGGAACACGGAGTTGTTGTCGGGCGCAAGATTCCACGTGCCACTGCCTTCCGCCTGCCATGACGATAGATCCACTGGGGCGGCCGAGCCCGTGCCTGCGAAAAGCCCCGCGACTCCCAGGGCGGTGGTGTACAGTAATGCCTTCTTCATTTATCTCTCCTCGTTGATTGTTGCGTGTGCTACGTTCCCAGGTTTGAAGGTCAACTCCGGAAAAAACTGTACAAGAAGCTCGCAAGAATTGTGCCGAGAGGCTGGGTGGAGTCATGGAGGGGTATGAAGCCGCATTTTTTGCCTATTCAGTACTGAAATGACCGAGAATCGGACAGGGGCAAGGTGGCAGAAAATGGAGGGTGGTCAGTGTTGACGAGGATTTGTTGTTCACCTTGCCGGTCATCGTGAGAATGATTGTTCAAGGATGAATAACCCGATAGGGAAGGCGTCTTGTCGGCGAAGAAACTTTTGTGCATGCTTCATGTATAGATAAGAGCGTAACATCGTCGTATGACCGGGGTATTACTATCAGGCACGGGTGCCTGAGCAGGATAGGAAAGTATGTTTGAATCTATTTCAGATTCCACCCAATCCGCCGTAGATATGGCTTTGCGGATTCTGGGTGAGGGTATACGGCGCATCGCGAGTCTATTGGAAAACGAATAGGACCAGCGGTGCGGTGGCTATGCCAGTTGCTTCAGCCGTCGCTCCATTTCGCGCATGGGCATAAGATCCCCTTTGCGGCCGGCCACTTCGATGCCCTTCTCATAGGCACTGCGGGCTGCTTCGCTATTTCCCAGCACTTCGTGACACTTTCCGAGATTCAGGTAGGCAGCGGAAAAGTCTTTTTGTACCCGGGTTGCCGTTTCCAGATAGGGGATGGCGTCGGCATGGCGCTCCAGCTGGATGTAGGCCTGTCCGAGTCCCATGGTAGCCACGGGATCGTCGGGATCGATGTCTAATACTTCCAGAAACATGCCGATCCGGCTCTCGGCTTCGGCCTTGATGCGTTCCCGTTCCTGACGTGCCGCTTTTTCCGCCTGGCGGGCATCCAATTGCTGCTTGAATTCCAGTTGGTTCGCCAGGGCCTTTTCGTCTTCCGCTTCCTGAATCATGCCCTGACTCATGTAAAAGACCGAGAGGTTGGTGTGGGCCATGACGCAGTTGGGATTGAGGGCCGCCAGCTTCTTCATGAAGAGTATGGCTTCCTCCACCCGATGGTGTCGATGGAGTATGACCCCCAGGGCTTCGTAGGCATCCTCATAGGTAGGTGCAAGGACCAACGCTTCCATGAGGATTTCGATGGCCGTGTCTTTTTCGTCGTCATAGTCTGCCTCAAAGTGGCCCAACGCTTCGTTGTAGAACCGTTCGGCGTTTTCTCGGCGCGTCGCGGCCTCCCAGGCAGGAAAGTGCTTGAGCGTTGCCCCTATCGCCTGCTCTGAGGAGGCCGGGCGTAGGGGGTAAGTCGTGCCCGAAACCCGGTGGTCTCGGTCCATATAGGCCCATGCGAGCCAGTGGGAAAGCGTGGGGGAGTAGCCTATCCGGACCAGCGTACCCACCCGCTTTTCGCCCTCATGCAAGGCATCACCGGCCAGGGGCAGGGGCGATCCATCGTCGGGCAGCAGCAAGGCCACAAGTTGTTGTTTGGGGGTGCCATAGGCCTTGAGCCGTGCGACCACTTCCTGCCCCAGGTAGCACCCTTTCTCATAGCTGATGGCCGATTGGGCGAGGGGGGTCTCCACCACGATGCGGGTTTCATCGATGCCCTGGCCCCATCGGGGCAGGCCGGACTCCAGTTGGAGGGTGGCACGGGCCTCGCTGCCGACCAGCTCTATAGCGAAGTCGACACCCACATCTTCCAGTTTTTCAAAGAGGGTCTGTGCTTCACCCGGGCCGGGAAGGAGCAAGAAACCATCTTCCCCGGATTCTCCCTGCCGAAAGAGGAGGACATCGTGGTCAAGCAGGCGAATGGGGCTGAACGCGTAATCCTGGGTGGGCAGCTGGTGGGCCGCTTCCAGGGGGTCCCCGTGTTGATTGGCGAGGAGGACCGCCGCCCGAGGGCCTTCGAGCAGAATCTGGGGACTGTCCTGACCCACCTCTTCCACCGTCACATCTTCCATAATCAGATGGGATTCAACGCGGGCCAGCAGTGCAGGGAGTTGGGCTTTTTCGATGATAACCCAGAATTCATCTTCCCAGCGGTGGAGGCTGAAATAGGCCTGCACCCGCCCCTGGCGATCGAGGATGGCCTGGAGATTACCGTGACCGGAGCGTAGTCCGGTTACGTCGTTGGTAGTCTGGGAATGGAGCCAGGTGCCGGCGTCCTTGCCGGAAAACTGGAGGACCGTATAGTCCTCCCGCATCCAAAGGCCGATATTCTCGCGAACGGCCTTCAATTCTCGTAGTACAGCCATGAAGTAAAACCTGGGGGACGTCAGGCAGTGCCTGGGAAATGGAATGAGGACCTGTTTTGCTTCAGGGAAATCTCAGGGGATGGGGTGTCTGATTGCTCAGACGGAGAAAGACTCGCCGCAGCCACAGGTTGTGGTGGCATTGGGGTTTTGGAAGACGAAACCCTTACCCTGAAGACCGGCGCGATAATCCAGGACGATGCCCTTCAAATAGATGGCCGACTTGCGGTCCATATAGAAGGTGACCCCGTCTTGCTCAAGAATGTTGTCCCCTTCGCGCTTGTTATCGAATTCGAGGACATAGGAGAAGCCGGAGCAGCCGCCCCCCTTCACGCCCAAACGCACCCCATCCTTCCCCTTGCCTTCTTCACCGCGTTGCATTTCGCCCAGGGCGGCGATGGCGTCGTCGGTAGCGCGGAGCAGGGCTTTGGGCTGTTCAATCGTGTTATCCATCGTGGTCATTTACGACCTCCTTCAATCGGGAAACTATGCGCAGCAGGCGCGGGTAAAGCTTATTGGTCTTCCGACGGCGCTTCGGCCGTGCCGGGTTCGGCGGGTTCGGCGGGTTCGGCCGGGGCAGGCTTGGCAGGCCCATCTTCTTGCGGATCGTTTTCCATCAGGCCCTCCAGGACCTCCAGGAGCACTTCCGAATCGACGCCATAGCCCATGCAGACCTGTTCAATGGTCTCAAACTGGGCGACACCGCAATGGGAGCAACCACCGAGATGGAAGGCCGCGAAGACCTCGGCCACCCGGGGGTGCAGTGCCATGGCTTCCGCCACGGGCATATCCAACCGGAAATAGGTTTCTTGTGCTTCGAGCATACAACACCTCGATTCATGCTGGGTAGAGTAAGACCCCGTTGCTCAATGGGGTGCAGGTTCTATCTTCCTGAATTATAACGGATTACACCGATTCCTGCCAAATTTTGAAACGCCGCCGTCGGACCCGGTAACTATCCAGAGTGGCCGTCAACCTAATAGAACACGTATACTGGCTGAAAAATTCCATACCGTTGGAAGGCATACCCTGTGGAATACGTGAAACTCGCCCGGGTGCAAGACTTTAAGAAGACCCGGATTCGCTCCTATAAACTCCTGGCCCGTCCTGTGGGCATCATCAAACAGAAGGACGGCACCTTTTTCGCCACGGAAGTGGGGTGTAAGCACGAAAACGCGGACCTCACCGAAGGAAAAATGAACGGCGACGTGGTGATCTGTCCCTGGCACGGCTGGAAATACAACCTCGTCACGGGCGAGTGCCTCTGGGGCAGCAAGGTCTGTCTACGTCGCCATGGGCTCAAAATCGAGGGCGATGACATCTACGTAACCCTGCGCCCCATCGAGCCCGAGCCTACCTTTGAAGACTGGGGCCCACCGCTGAAATAGGGCGGCGCAAAAGCCCCCTTCCGAGGAGGGGAGTTTCGTCCTGAGACGTGTCGCAAAGAATGCGCGGTCATTGGTACGTCACGCCGTGATTCTCACCCAATGCAGTACGTCGGCTGAATATCACTCAATGATGGCCTTGGCGAATCCTTCATAGGCGTGCCACACATCGCGGGCAAGGGTATCGGGGAAGAGGTGGGGGTTGCCCAGTTTCAACGCGGCGATGAGACCATCGGCCACCACTGTAGGGGGCTCAACACCTTCCAGCATGCCGGCATGGGTGGCCATATCGGTTTCGATGGGCCCCGGGTGGACGCTCAGCACGATCGTATGCTGATTCGCCAGGGTGGCCCGAAGGCCCTGGGTGATCGAGTAGGCCGCAGCCTTCGAAGCGGAGTATGTCGCAATGCCCGGAAAGGACTTCAGGGATGCGACGGAATTGATCTGCACAAAAGCCCCCCCGCCGTTGGCTTTCAAGACAGGGGCAAAGGCCTGGGCTACCCGGATCAGACCGTAGACATTGACCTCCATTTCGTAGGCGAGGTGGTCAAAGGCCTTGGATGAGAGGGCGTTGGTTTGGGTCAGCACGCCGGCGTTATTCACCACCAACTCCACGTCGGTGGCCTTGGCGGCGGCGGCGGTGATGGTCTCTGGCTTGGTCATATCCAGTTCAAGAGGTACCACTTTGTCGCCGAAGGTCTCCACCAGCGTCTGGGTCGACTCGAGGGAACGAACCGCTGCATAGACCCGCTTCGCGCCGTGCTGCACCAGCGAGGTGAGGATGGCCTTACCGATGCCCCGATTGGCACCGGTGACGAGGGCCGTCTTGTGAGCGATATCAAAAGAAGCGTTCATGGGTTACTTTCCAAGGTTCAGTGGGGGCACGTTGTTGCCGCTGCCAGTCGTCGGGGGCGAGCAACGTGCCATGATAGCCGCAGTGAAAGGCCCGATCTATCCGGATCAGGCGTACAAAGTAGTCTAAGCACGCTTATTCGGCCCGGATCAGGGCGAGCCATTGACCGTCCCCGGGCGCTTTCAGGGCGGGCGTATCGCCTTCTAAGGGGACAGGAGCACGCCAGACGCTGTGCTCAATATCGAGCCACTGGACCACCGGCCGTGCGCCGACGTCTTTCGTAAGCAGGCGAACCTCGCCGCCCTGGGGCATATAAACGGCCATCGCCTGCTCACTCCGATTTACATGGGCCTCGTTGTCTTCCACGTCGGCGAGGAGCTTACTCACCACGGCCTCCCGTGTCATCGGCGTTCCCGCAATAAGGTTGTAGGCCTCGCTGAAGAGACGTGCGCTCTTTACATTGGCCTGGGCCCGCTCACCCAGCCCCAATCCAGCAGGCGGACGGTGAAAGCGAATGGACGCGGCCCCACCGACGAGGCTCCGCCAGAAACGCTCGACCCCATCGCGGTCATCCCCGAATTGGTTGCTTTCCGCACCATAACATTTCACATGGTTGATGGGACGGGGAGACTTTGCCAGGTAGGCCCGGACCCATTGAAAGTTGTCCCAATGGCGCTGTCCCTTCTGGTGGTTATTCTGGGAGGTATCTACAAAGGAATAGCGCTCCGGGTGGTCCAGCGTGTGCCGATGCTGCTCGGCCTGCAGGTTCCAGTCATCCCACATTTCGGTGGTCTGGACCACCACGCCCAACCCCTTCGCTTTGTCTTTCACGTAGTTGGACCAGTACGCCCCCCAGTCGGTATTGGCCCGTGTCTCGTTGTCCATGCAGTACAGGACATTGGGATAGGGGAGGGAAACAGCGAGTACCCGGTCCATGTGCATGCGTTGGTATTTCAGGATGAGTTCATTGTTTTCCTGCTTGGGAATGCTGCGGAAGAACGGGTTGTCATTGGAGCCCGGATGGCGCGGGTACTCATTCTTGAGGCCCGACGAGGCGACGGTGTAGGTTACGTTGTTGATGGGACGGAAGGGGTTCCCGTGCCACTGCTCCCGGGAATAATCGAAGCGGTCCCACAGTTCGAACTGGACCACGATATCCCGTTTCAGACAGAGGTCGAGCAACCGTTTCAAACGCGCGTAGTAGGCCTCGTTGAGGGCGTCGAGGTTGTACTTGCCATCTTCGCGCTGCTGAAACATCCACAGGTTACCCTCATCGCGGGAAGAGAGGGTGTTGCGGATATAGTTGCCTCCCGAGGCCTGGAGTAAATCGAGGTGGGCCTCCAGACCGTCAATTTGAAAGAGATTATCCTCTACCGAGCCACCCAGCAGAATAATTGGCTCGCCCTTGTATTGCCAGTAATAGGGATTGTCCGGGAAGGGGCGCAGACACATTGCATTCCGTGTCGCGACATCGGGCGCGTCGGCATGGGTGGGGACGCCCCAAAGGGGTGTTGCGAGAGTGAGCAAGCACAGGGTCAGTCGATGGAAAGACATGGGCGCGGTACTCCTTGGTGAGGGACACGTAACAGCAATAAGGGCACACGATACACGCGTCGACCGCGAGATACAAGCCGTTCAACCAGGCAGGAAAACAGACCTTCACCTTTCGAGGCCGTACCCCGGACAGGCCCCGTTGGGCTGCCGGTCCCTGGCATCCGTCAGGGTGACGTCAGTCACCTACAAAACTTGTTTTGCGATGCTTGGTAATACCACCCCGATCGCGCATGCCAAAAATCCCCGAGAGATTGGCCTTCAGGGCGTCGGGATTGTCCGATGCAAACTCAGCGTCCTTCATCGTAATCGTTCCCGACTTCACCAGTTCGATGAGGTGCATGTTAAAGGTCTGCATGCCTTCGTCCCGGCCATCTGCAATGACCTGGGGGATTCGGCCGATTTCATCCTCCCGAATCAGGGAGGCGATTCCCGGATTCATAAACATGACCTCGACGGCGGGGACACGTCCCGTGCCACTGGCGTTGGGCAGGAGGCGCTGGGACACGATGGCTTGCAATTGCAGCGCCAATTGAGAACGAATCTGGGCGTGTTGTTCCGCAGGAAAAAGGTCCAGAATACGGTCGATGGTCATCATGACGTTGGTGGTGTGCAGTGTGCTGAAGACCAGGTGGCCGGTCTCGGCCGCGCCCAGGCAGGTGTAGAAGGTATCCACATCCCGCATCTCGCCGATAAGAATGATATTCGGGTCTTCCCGCAGGATGGCCCGCAGTCCCGTGCGGAAGTCTTTGGTGTCGAGGTGCACCTCCCGCTGACTGACGCTGCACTGCTTGTCTTCGTGGACATATTCGATGGGATCTTCGAGGGTGACGATGTGCCCGTGGCGCGTTTCGTTGATGCGTCCGATCAGGGCGGCCAGCGTCGTCGATTTGCCGCTGCTGGTCGTACCGGTCACAAGCACCAGTCCACGGGGCAGTTCAGCGATGTGTTTCATCGCCTTTTCCGGGAGGTTCAAAGAGGCAAAGTCCGGAATATCCGTGCGTACGTGGCGCAGGATGACCGCGTTTTTTCCCCGCTGGCGGTAGCAGTTGGCGCGGAAGCGGGCCAGCCCGGGGAAGTCCACCGCGAGATCCGCATCACCGCTTTCCAGATAGGCTTCCTGCTGCTCGGGCGTCATGAACTCTTCCAGGAAGCCGAGAAAGTCCTCGTCGGTGATAGCCGACATGGGCACGAAACGAAGTGCACTATCGATGCGAATCGCCGGGGGCCGCCCCACCTTCAAATGGATGTCGGAGGCCCGTTGTTTCAGTGCGTATTCCGCGATTCGACGAAGGGAAAGTTCGTGTTCGAGGGAGTGGGTCGTGATGGTCATGGCGGGACTCTCCAAGGGTTGTCGTGCGTTGCACACGCTGGAAAGGCCACGTGGGGCAACCCGATTGCCCGGTTGCCTTCTATCCCTATTGTGCCACGGCGACGCGCATTTGTCGATAGGGAAATGCGTTTTTACGGGCGATGGGGGTGGCCCCGGCACCGCAGCGATTTTGCGCTAAGACTTACGCCTTCGGGCAGGTGCCTGCTGGGCGGAACGCCTTGCCCTGCCCATCGTCGCGGAAAACCGAACATTTTTCGCTGACCTATGGTAGTATGGGAAGCCTAGCGTAAACTCTTGACAAGAACGGTATATTTCAACCTGGGAGGTCGTTTCATGCCAGCAAAATTGAGCCCCATACTTTATGGGTCCAAAAAGAACATCGATTTCAGCAAATTCAATATTGGTAACGTGATCAAGGCCATCACGTATGACCTGGAAGAGTTCGGGGAAAAGGGGGTGCAGGGGGTGGTAATTAAATCCTCGGACGCCCTCAAATTGGTCAAGTACCACTCAGCCAGTAAGAAGCTCAAAGATCCCTATATTATGGCGGGCGTGGTGAAGAAAGACCTGGTGCTGGTGATTCATGACAAGGTGGACGGAAAGTTCGAAGGGATGTCGGTCCTCGTCAAGAATTACGTGGGGCTCAAAGAAAAACTCGCGAAATCCAATTCGGCCGTGGTGAATATGGATCGGGGCGACGATACCATCGATGAGGCCAGCGATGCCAAGGGGAAAAAGCTCAAAGCGCGCGTTCAGGAAGAGGACGAAGCAGATTTCGGGGGAATTACGGGCAACGTGCTTCTTTGTGCCCACGGGACGCCGAAGACCAAACCGGGACGCGTTATCGGGACCCATCTGGCCGGCAAGAAGCCGTCTCAGCTCTGTGACTTGCTGACGAAGAATAAGGACAAGAAAAAGAACCTGTCCAAGGATTTCAGCGGGAAGATTACCCTCAGTGGTTGCTTCACCGCTTCAGGCGGCCCTGAAAAAGACAAAAAGGACGATCCATACGCGAAGAAGGTATGGTCGGAAATGAAGAAACGGGGTTACAAGAAACTATCGGTTGAGGGGATGCCCGGGCCAAGTTGGACCGCCGATGACAACTCCCAGACGGATGGCCATGGCAAACGGATGAAGACGGGTGACGAAGGCGTCTGGGCAAAGAGCGAGGAAATGCTGGAGGCCCAGGAAAAGAAAGCGGTCAAGTTGCGGAAAGAGATTGATTCCATGACGAAGAAGATCGTGGGCGCCTGGAAAAAGTCTGACGGCGACAAATCAGCCTTTCTTTCCAAGTCGGGCGTAAAAAAGGCGCTGAATGATCTCAAGTCCAAGGAAAAGGCCCTGGAGGACTTGAAGGTCGAAATAAAGAGCATCAAGAAAGACATGAAGAAAACCGGTGACGTGGATGGCAAGGATATCAAGGCCCTGATCGGTACGTTTGGTCTCCGCGTCATTAAGAGCGAAATCGGCGCGTAGCACTTCCAATGCCCTGCGGGAGCGGAATGCTATCGCTCCCGCAGGGACCACGCTTTTTTTACGGCCCGGTCTGCCCATCCCCGTCGCGGCCCGCTCCTGTCACCTTTTCATACGCCCTTCCGTCACCTTCCTACACGAGCCAAGCGCTAAGTCCTTTAGCTTCAATACTTCCGAGCTTGGCACGGGCCTTGCATCTTGGAAGCTAAGCGGGCACAACGCCTGCACAGCGGAAAAGAAAAGGAGGATAACTCTATGTTGTACTGGGCAGTAGTCTTCTTCGTCGTATCTCTCATTGCCGCCATCTTCGGATTTGGTGGTATCGCCGCCGCCACGGCCGGAATTGCGAAAATCCTGTTCGTGGTCTTTCTTGTGTTATTCCTTCTCAGCCTCGTCGCCGGTTTGCGCGTCCGCAATGTATAGCTTCCGGACCGATTTCCATTGAAATCTGGTGCACGAAAACGGATAAGGAGATTCCATCATGTTCAGTCACTGCAAATCGATGCTCTTGTTGGGCATAGGTGCCAGCGTCGCTCTCTTCGGGTGCGACACGGCCCCTGACCGGCCCGCGGGTCCGGAAAGTGACCTCGCAGAGGAAGCCCGGGAGGTGGGCGAAGAAATCAAGGAAGAGGCCCGGGAGTTGGGCGACCGCTTCCAGGAGGCCGTGAGCGAACAGCGTGCCCGATTTGACCGGGAATTCAGCGATGAACTGGATGTGCTCGACCGCCAAATCGCCGCCCTGTCCGAGAAACTGGAGGAAGCGGGGGATGACGCCAGAGAAGGGTTGAACGAATCCCTCGCGACCCTGGAAACCCAGCGCGACGCGTTGAGGGCAGAATGGCAGGGGCTCAAAGAAGCCTCCAAGGATCGCTGGGAGCAGGCCAAGTCGGAACTGGCCCAGGCGATGGATGATCTGGAGCAGAAACTTTCTGAGCTCTCAGAGGATATTACTCGCTGAGCGACAACTTGATGGACGTATCGCGCTCCTCAAGCAGACGCACAAAGACCCGTTACCCTGGGTAACGTATTTAGGAAAAGGAGAATGCCATGAGCAGCCATGCTGGAAACCGTCAACACCGAAGTATCCGCGCCCGGATGGGGCGCGTGCTCCCCAGTGCGCTCTTCGCACTGCTCGTCGGGGCCTGGTCAGCGTTCGCCGTGGAGGTGAAGCCGAGCCAGATTGAGTTTGGAAAAATTGATACCTCGGAGACCATTTCCGTAGTACACAATGGACAGGCCGTACCCGCTTCCGCCATTAAGTCGGTTAAGCTGTGGGCCGGTGGACACGACTATGACCACATGATCGACGTGACGAAAGCCGATGGTCAGGTTACGGTGAAACCCTCCGAGTTGCTGGAAATCGGCTCCTATGACCTCGTTATTGACACGGGCCATGGAAAGGCTACCGTCACCGTGATGGCCCCCCTCGACAAGCTCTATTCCAGTCTGGAGTCCCGTGCGGCCCGGCTCGGGATTACCGTGGACGAACTGAAGTCCCGGCTTGGCATGACCCGGCAATTGGGACAGGAAATCGTCCGTCTGAACCTCCCCAAGGTGTACTACGTAGGACAGACCCTCTCCGTACCCATGGAGCAGGTCAAGGGCCGCACCTACGCCTGGGCGGTCAACGGTACGGCTATCCAGGTCGGCGTGGGAGATGCCCGGATGAACTACACCTTTACCGAGCCGGGAATCTACGACTTCACCTATGTGGAAAAAGAGGGTGAGCGCGTCGTGGCCGCCGGCTTTGGTGCCACCACCGTCGTGGCAGAGCCCCCGGTGCACAGTGAAGTGGAGCAGAACACCACGCAGAAATTTATCGCGCCCGTCGGCTATTCCCACTACGTCTGGAGCATTGACGGAAAGGAAGTCGCCAAGGGCGATACCCTGACCTATGAATTCAAGGAGCGGGGAAGTCATGTCGTGAGTCTCCATGCCCACACCCCGGTTAGCGGAAATGTGGAAGTCTTACGGAATATCACCTACGTCGTTACGGTGATGTAGTACAACAGCCGATACGTGATCCTGTCCCAATCCCGGAGTGCTCCCTGCCCAGGTGAGCACTCCGGGTTCTCTTCATCTCCACGGGAAGAGTGGGAAGGAGCAGGCATTTAACAGGAGTTGCGTCTTGCCATGGACAGGGCCCCTCGGAGAGCCTCGCTGGGCGAAAAGGACAGGCGCGACAGGATGATAGAAAAAAGGCCCGGACCGTCGCGGGGGCGACATTCCGGACCGATGATGAGGGGCATGGCGTGATGGGATGGGCTGTCCCATCCAAGGGGGGGCAGCGGTCCCAACACGTTCAACCGAGGGTCACGCGACCAATTCCCGGCACATGGCCGCACAGCGTTCGCAGGCGTCGGCGCATCGTTGGCACGCGTCGTTGTCGTGTTCGCGACAGTTGCAGGCGCACCAGGCGGCCACTTCGGACGTAAGTTTGCACATGCTGTCCGCGTGTAACCAGTCTCCCGAGAGGGCACCAATGGTCATGTTGCAGACCGCAATGCACTGTCGGCAACAGTTCGGGCAGTCGTTGTTACTTTTTTGTACAAGCATGTGAGATATACACACTTCACAGGCCACCACACACTCCTGGCATGCCGCAATACAGGCCCTGTACTCCGTTTCCACAGCGTTCATTTGCTCATCCTCCTACTCTGTTGTCCGGGATAAGTTCAATGAGGGCGGCCGAGGTCCCTGCTCCATATGCTCTTTGGGCAACGGCCAATACCAACTGGATTACATCATGATGAGGGCAAGAAACGTGCCGAATACGTGACACGGGCGCTGGGGCGCGGTGACTCGAAAGAAAATGCCCCGAAGGTATGGGGAACCCTGCGGGGCAAAAGGGGGGAGCGGGGGCTATTCCGGTGGAAGGGCCGCTTCACTGACTGCCAGGGCCACCTGGGAGGCTACGGTACGGTCCAGGGGATCGGGCAGTATCTTGTTGACACTTACATTGCGTGTGGCCTCTGCCAGAGCCCGGGCCGCTGCCATCTTCATCGATTCGGTAATGGTCGGAGCCTTGGCGTCCAGTGCACCCCGGAAGAGGCCGGGGAATACCAACACATTGTTGACCTGATTCGGGAAATCGCTTCGTCCCGTCCCGATCACGGCCGCGCCGCCGGCACGGGCCTCGTCCGGCATGATTTCGGGCGTTGGGTTGGCCATGGCCAACACGATGGCGTTCTGGGCCATGGTGCGAATATGGGAGGCCTGAAGAAGATCGCCTTTGCTGACGCCGATGAATACATCGGCACCCACCAGTACTTCATAGAGACTGCCCGTACGATTTTCGCGATTGGTGTAGGACAGCATGTCCTTTTTGTAGTCCGTCAGGTCCTGTCGGCCCGAGTGAATCGCGCCTTTGGAGTCGCACACGATCGCGTCGGCTACGGGGGTGCAGACATTGGGATCATGGCCGACACAGCGAAGCAGTTTGGCGATGGCGGTACCCGCTGCGCCTGCGCCATTGATAACCACCCGCAGGGACTCCATCTCTTTACCGACCAGCTTGGTGGCATTGAACAGGGCGGCCAGCAGTACGATGGCCGTGCCATGCTGGTCATCATGGAAGACAGGAATACCGATATCCTGCAGGCGCGCCTCCACTTCAAAGCAGCGCGGTGCGGAGATATCTTCCAGGTTGATGCCACCGAAGACCGGGGCAATCAGCCGGACTGTATTCACGATCTCATCCACATCCTGCGTGTCCAGGCAAATGGGCCAGGCGTCGATGCGGGCGAAGTCTTTGAAAAGGAGAGCCTTGCCCTCCATGACAGGAATGGAAGCGTAGGGCCCGATATTGCCGAGCCCAAGCACGGCCGAGCCGTCACTTACGACGGCGACGGAGTTTCGTTTCAGGGTGAGGTCACGGGCCTTCTCCTGATCCTCGGCAATGACGCTGCACGGACGGGCGACTCCCGGGGTATAGGCGAGCGAGAGGTCGTCATGATCCACGATCGGCATCTTACAGAACGTGCCAATCTTACCGCGGAGGTGCTCATGAATTATTAAACTGCGTTCAAAAAAATCGGGCATTTTGTCTTCCAATCCGGTTACACACAGCCATAGGCCAGCATCGCGTCGGCTACTTTGATGAAGCCGGCGATATTGGCCCCCTGCACGTAGTTGATAGAACCATCCGCACGGACTCCATGGGCGGCGCACTGCTTGTGGATGTCCATCATGATCCCCTGCAGGCGGGTATCGACTTCTTCGCGGCTCCAGGAGAGGCGAAGGGCATTCTGGCTCTGTTCGAGGCCCGAGACGGCGACGCCACCCGCATTCGCCGCCTTGGAGGGGCCGTAAAGGATTTTGGCGTCGATAAACTGGTGTGCGCCTTCCAGCACGGTGGGCATATTCGCGCCCTCGCTTACCGCCTGCACGCCATTCTTAAGTAGGGTGGCCGCTTCTTCTGCGCTGATTTCATTCTGGGTGGCCGAGGGAAAGGCCACGTCACAGGGAACCCCCCAGGGCCGCTGGTCCGCATGGAACGTGCTGCCCTTGAACTCATCGACATACTCGGAAATACGTCCCCGGCGAACCTCCTTCAAGTCTTTGACAAAGGCCAGCTTTTCGGGGGTAAACCCGTCGGGGTCATGGATAAACCCACCCGAATCGGAAAGCGTAACAACCTTGGCCCCGAGTTCCATCGCTTTTTCAACCGTGTAGGTGGCGACATTGCCGGAACCCGATACGGTGCAGACCTTGTCCCGGAGGCTGTCACCCCGGTGGTTAAACATGTTCTCACAAAAGTAAACGCTGCCGTATCCGGTGGCTTCGGTGCGGACGAGGCTTCCGCCGAAGGCAAGTCCTTTGCCCGTCAGAATGCCCACGAACTTGTTTTCCAGCCGTTTGTATTGGCCAAATAGGTAGCTGATTTCCCGACCGCCCACACCAATATCACCGGCAGGTATGTCGGTGTCTTCGCCGACATGGCGGTGAAGCTCTATCATGAGGGACTGGCAGAATCGCATGACTTCCCGGTCGCTTTTTCCCTTGGGATTGAAATTGGCGCCCCCCTTGGCACCGCCCATGGGCAGACCCGTCAGGCTGTTCTTGAAGGTTTGCTCGAAACCCAGGAATTTCAACACACTCTGGGTAACCGAAGGATGAAAGCGGAGGCCTCCCTTATAGGGTCCGATGGAATTGTTGAACTGGACGCGCCAGGCACGGTTAACCCGGACGTTCCCTTCGTCATCCTCCCAGGTGACCCGAAAGACAATCGTCCGATCCGGCTCGGTCATGCGTTCCAGAATCTGGGCCTTTTTGTACTTGGGATGTTCGAGCACGTAGGGCATGACGGTCTCGACGAATTCCTCCACCGCCTGATGAAATTCTTTTTCCCCCGGGTTGCGCCGTTTCAATCCGCGCATGAATTTTGCAGTTTCTTTCTCCGCTTGCTCGCTCATAGAGTTCACTCTCTCCCTGATGATGGTGCCTGGTGCCCGGCGTCCATCAATCGGTGTGGAGCGCACGAACCCAAATCTAGTGCCTTTTTCTCAGTTGTGAGTCTACGCCGAGACCTGAAGAAAATCAACGGAAATTATGGCGGTACGCAGGATTTCCCCGTGGTAGGGGTGGCGCAGGCCATGTCGTAAGACGGAATGCGTTTCCAGGATACGATACCATCGGGGCAACACGAGGAGCAGGCACTCCGATGCATTGCTGGCAACGGGTTTGCTACACTCTTGGCGCGTACCTACCCAATGGAATTACCCAACCACGAAGGCATTTGTCGTGTCCCTTTTTGTAAATGATGAACGGATAGAGACAGCGGAAATTCTATCCGTTGAAGCAGAACTCATTGCCCAGGATCCCACTATGGCGGATTTGGACGACGCCCAACGGAAGGACCGGGCCGAAAACGCCACGATCGAGCGGACCCTCGTTCGACAGGAAGCCCAAACCAATGGCCCGGACATCAGGGCGGTGGACGTCAAGAAGGAACTGAAGGTCGCGATCAAGAACGCCGGCAGTGAAGAAGCCTTCAAAGAGTATCTGACGGCCCGGGGCTTGACCATGGCGGCTATCGAGGCCGATATAGCGCTGCGAATGAAAATTGATGCCATGCTGGACCGTGTCTGTGCAGAGCTGCAACGTCCGACCGACGCGGAGTGTCGCGCCTGCTACGACGCCCACCCGGAGCGCTTTGAGACCGAAGAGCACGTGCGCGCAG
Organism: Candidatus Hydrogenedentota bacterium; assembly: GCA_034669905.1. Lineage (GTDB taxonomy): Bacteria > Hydrogenedentota > Hydrogenedentia > Hydrogenedentales > JAEUWI01 > JAEUWI01. The sequence goes on along the minus strand of JAXMOL010000005.1, from coordinate 59,025 downwards.
CCCACATTGTGCGCCATTGCTCGGGCAACGCCTTGGAAGAACACGCCGCCCATGCCGAGCTGAAGGAAGTTCGCGCGAAGATCGAGGCGGGAGAACCCTTTGAGTCCTTCACCAAGAGTAACAACGATTGCCCTGATGACAATGGCGATCTGGGCTTTTTCGGGCGGGGCCAGATGGTACCAGAGTTTGAAGAAGTCGTCTTTGCCATGAAACCGGGAGAAGTGAGTGGTGTCTTCAAGACCCCCTTTGGGTTGCATATTGCCAAAGTGATTGACCATATTCCCGCCGCACCCCGGAATTTCGAAGACGTCATCGAAGAGGTGCGCGAACATCTTGTGACGGAGCGCGAAAATGCCTGTATCGATGCCTTCACCGCCAGTCTGAAGGAGAAAGCGACGATCAAGCGTACGGAGGAGTGAATACCCGGGTGTACGCGGTAATTCGCGGACGGCGGGGAGTGCCAAAGGAGGTTGTATCGGGTTGACTTGCCAGAACCGTTTTCGGGCAAGGGAGGATTCCGGGTCTGCGCAAAAGGCTGATGGGGTCATCGGTGCAGACCTATCGATTGGATTTAGCACAAGTATTACAGGAATGATGATCGATGATTATTCGTAGTATCCTGCTTGTGGCCACCCTGGTCACTTTTTCCGTTCGTGCCGATGTGTTTGGTGATGCCCAATGGCTGTCGGACCCGCGAATGGCGGACCTGCCCACTATCAATTATCTGATTCGTGCGAAAGAACCGGCGCCCGCCGCATCGGGGCCCAAGAATATCCACACCCTGATGCGGGATGAAATCACGCTCCGGGAAAAACCAACCTCTGCCCAACTTTATGTTACGGGTGATGACTACTATAAACTCAGTGTGAACGGTACCCCGCTTGTTCAGGGACCGGAAGGGGGCTATGACTTTTCTTACCCCTACTACGCGCTGGAGATTTCGAAGGCACTCCAGGGCGGCACGAACTGCCTCGCCAGCCACGTCTATTATCAGGGCCTGCGTAACCGGGTATGGGGTAGCGCCGACAATCGGTCAGGCTTCATCCTGCGGCTGGAGGTGACCTATGCGGACGGGACCACCGAAATTTTCGAGACCGATGACAACTGGCGTGTCTTGCCGCTGGAAGCCTTCCCCGGGGAAGATACGATTGGCTACAGCACCCAGTTCCTCGAGCACATCGACATGCGCCATATGCCAGTGGGGTGGGAGCAGGTGGGATTTGACGAGCGTACGTGGGTGTCCCCGGCAGTAGGGCGACAGGATCATGTCTTTATCGAACAAGTCACCCCTCCGTTGCAGCGCTATGCCGTCCAGCCCAAGGTCGCGAAACGGCTGGAGGATGGCACCTGGTTTTACGATTTCGGTACGGAAATCGTTGGCCATACCCGGGTTCAGGTGCAGGGTGAGGCCGGCCAGGTAATCACCGTGCGCCATGGCGAGGAGCTCAACGACGATGGTCGGGTCCGCTACAAGTTGCGGGCAAACATGACCTACGAAGAGAAGCCGGTTCTTTCGGGGAAGGTGGATGTGATTCCCTTCTATGACTATCGGGCTTTTCGTTATATGGAAATCCTGGATAGTCCGGTAGAGCCCGTGCTGTGGGTGGAGGTTCGCCATCATCCTTTTGATCCGTCCGAGAGCACCTTCACCGCCAGCGACACGTCCCTGGAACAGATCTTCACACTCTGCAAGAATACGATCCAGATGGGCTCTCAGGGAGGATTTGTCGACTGCCCGACCCGGGAGAAGGGACAGTATCTGGGCGACACGGTGATTGCGGCACGGTCTCACCTCTGGCTCACCGGTGACCCCAGTTTGACGAAAAAAGCACTCTATGAGTTTTATCAGTCCTGTAAGATTCACCCGGGCATGATGGGGGTCGCGCCAGGTCACTTTATGCAGGAAATCGCCGAGTTTCCGCTCCAATATCCCTTGATGCTGGAGTATTATTACAACCACTCGGGTGACCGTGCCTTCCTGGAAGCCATGGTGGACAATGTGTTTCCGGGACTCTTTGCCTACTACGCCCGTTATGAGAATGAAACGGGACTTCTGGTGGGCTTGAACAAACCCGAGAAATGGCTGGTGATCGATTGGCCGGGTAATATGCGTGATGGCTATGACTACCCCAGCAATGACGCCCCCAATACCTTGCTGAACGGTTTCTACTATGGCGCACTTCAGTGTGCCGCCCGTCTGGAGGCCCTCCTGGGGAGGGACAGCGGTGCCTATACGGCCCGGGCCGACCGCGTTGCCGAGGCCTTTGCAACGTTGCTCGTCGATCCGGCAACGGGCCTGTATGTGGATAGACCGGGTTCGACCCACAGCTCTCTGCATGCCAACGCCGTTCCCCTGGCTTTCGGCCTGACGAAGGGCGCCGATCCGGCCCGGATGCTTGCGTTCATTAAGGGCAAAGGCTTGAGTTGTGGGGTGTACATCGCGTCCTATGTGATTGAAGCCTGCTTCCGTGCTGGCGCCCCGGACCTGGGCTACGCACTGCTTACCAATGATGACAAGAACAGCTGGAACGAGATGCTTCGCGCGGGCGCCACGACGTGCCTGGAAGTGTGGAGTCCTGACCAGAAGAGCAACATGAGTTGGTGCCATCCCTGGGCCACGAGTCCCATCTATCTCATTGCGGAGCATGTCCTGGGTCTGACGCCGGCAGCGCCGGGTTGGGAAGCCGTTCGCTTTGCACCTGCGAAGATCGCAGGCTTGCCCGCGATGACGTTGACCGTGCCCCACCCCCTTGGCCGTATGACCGTAAACTACGACCCGGCCACTGGCTATCAACTGACCGTGCCCGAAGGAGTGCCCGTCGCGATTGTCGCCGTGGACGGCCTGTCGGTACGTAGCAATGGCGAGCCGATACGTTAACGTCGCTGTTCGCACCACAAGGTAGCGGTCCGTCTGACTCGATACGAAAAAACTCAGAAACGGTGTCTCTACAACGGGATGCCGTTTCTTTGTTTTTATTTGCGGAATGCCCGAGGTGCACTGGCGGCTCAGGTTTTTCTCCCGGCGCACGGGCAGGGTAGCGGGTCCGCCGTAACGGGCGGGTAGCGCGCGCAGCAGGTGGGAAAGGCCCGTCTGGGATTGCTACACTACAACTCAATCTTTTCAGGAGCTTACATTACCATGGTCCGTTACGTGCTGATAGTTGTTTTGTTGATTGCGGCCCCCCTCTGGGCCGATGTCTTTGGCGATGCCACGTGGCTTCGTGACCCGCGAATGGCCGGACTTCCCACGGTTGATTTCTTGCTTCGGGAGCAGGTCAAGCCGCCGGAAGTGGAAGGTCCGAAGAACATCCACACCCTGATGCGCTCCGAGATCGTGCTGAAGGATGCGCCAACGGCTGCACACCTCTACATTACAGGCGACGACTACTATAAGCTGCGGATTAACGGGTTTCCCGTCGTCCAGGGACCGGAAGGGGGATACTACTTTTCCTATCCCTATTACTGGCTGGACATTGCGGACTACCTGGAGAAAGGGCCCAACTGCCTCGCGGCGCACGTCTTTTACCAGGGGCTTCGCAACCGCGTTTGGGGAAGCGGGGACAATCGCTCCGGGATGATACTTCGCCTGGAGGTGACCTATGCCGATGGCACGTCCGAGACATTTCGCTCAAACGAGCAGTGGCGCGTTTTCCCCCTCGAGGCATTTCCAGGGGAAGAAACGATTGGGTACCAGACCCAGTTTCTCGAAAACATTGACATGCGGCTGCTTCCCGTCGGGTGGGACATGGTGGGCTTCGATGACGGCGCCTGGCGGAAGCCCGATACGGGGCGTCAGGACCACGTCTTTGTGCAGCAGGCTACGCCCCCCCTCGCGCGGTACCGAAAAGAGCCTGTCACGAAAAAGCAGTTGGGAAACGGTGTCTGGTTCTATGATTTCGGAACCGAGATTGCAGGTCATACGCGCATTCGCATTAAGGGGAAGGCGGGGGACACCATTACGGTGCGCCACGGGGAGGAACTGGAGTCGGATGGTCGAGTCCGCTATAAGATTCGCGCCAGCATGACCTACGAAGAGAAGCCGGTCCTTTCGGGCAACGAGGATATCATCCCTTTTTATGACTATCGTGCCTTCCGCTATTTGGAAATTCTGGACGCGCCCGTAGAACCCGAAGTCTGGGTGGACGTCAGACACCATCCCTTTGACGATGCCGCGAGCCGCTTTACCTCGGATGACGCGCAGCTCGCCCAGATTTTTGAGATCTGCAAGCGGGGAGTTCAGATGGGCTCTCAAGGGGGCTTCCTGGATTGCCCGACCCGCGAGAAAGGGCAGTATCTCGGTGACGCGGTCATTACGGGGCGCTCCCACCTGTGGCTTACCAACGACGCTACCCTTACCCGAAAAGCACTCTATGATTTTTACCTTTCCTGCCAGATACATCCCGGTATGATGGCGGTGGCCCCGGGCCATTTCATGCAGGAAATTGCCGAATACCCCCTGCAATACCCGTTTTTGCTGGAGGCGTATTATGAGCGTACCGGAGATCGGGATTTCCTGGAAGCCATGGTCGATCATGTGTTTCCCGGACTCTTCACCTACTATGGAAGTTTTGCCAATGAAGCCGGTCTGGTAGAGGGGCTCGATAAACCGGAAAAGTGGCTCTTGGTCGATTGGCCGGAGAATCTCCGTGATGGCTACGACTATGACTTCTCAAAAGATAAGGCCAATACGGTCCTGAACGGCTTTTATTACGGAGCCCTGCGCGCCGCCGCCCGTTTGGAAGAGGTGCTAGGCCGGGATGGTGCGGCCTATACGGCGAAAGCCGAACAGGTGTCTGCCGCGTTCGCCGCGCAACTGGCGGATCCGAAGACGGGACTCTATGTGGATGCGCCGGGCTCGACTCACAGTTCACTCCATGCCAACGCCATCCCCCTGGCCTTTGGCCTGACGGCAGGGGCAGACCCCCAGAAAATGCTCGCCCTCATCGAAGAGAAGGGCCTGCAATGCGGCGTGTACATCGCGTCCTATGTAATCGAAGCCTGCTTTCGCGCGGGCAATCCCGAACTGGGTTTTGCCCTGTTGACGAACGACACGGAGTATGGCTGGAAAGAAATGCTGCGCGCCGGCGCCACGACCTGCATGGAAGTCTGGGGGCCAGATCAGAAGTGGAATACCAGTTGGTGCCACCCCTGGAGCAGCAGCCCCATTTATATCCTCGCAGAGCACGTCCTGGGCCTGTCACCGGCCGCGCCGGGTTGGACATCCGTTCGCTTCGCCCCGCCGCAGATTGACGGGTTGCCCGCCATGACGCTCACCGTGCCCCACCCGCAGGGCAGCATGACGGCCCGCTTTGATCCCGCGTCAGGATATCACCTGGAGGTGCCCGAGGGGGTGACGGTAATTATCGAGGTGGCCGATGGGGTAAAAGCCACCAGCAACGCCGCGTCAATTGGCCCAGAGAGTAATCAAGGAGGACCCGACATGGGGGACGAAGCGTTAAGCGCACTCAATCGATACGGTTGGGCGGAGAAGGTGGGCCAGGCGCTCGGAGTCTGGATTGATGTGGATAAACAAACCTTTCACGTGATCGAAGGTGGAAAGATCCGTAAGACCCTTCCCTGCGCCACGGCGAGCGCGGGCACGGGTTCCGTCTCTGGCAGCCTTCAGACCCCCTTGGGTTGGCACAAAGTGGATGAGAAGTTTGGTGCCGATGCCCCCTGGGGCCAGGTGTTTCGAGCCCGTCGCGCGACGAAGGAGATCTGGAAGCCCGGCGATGACGTGGTGGAGGATCTGGTGCTCACCCGGGTCCTCTGGCTGGATGGTATGGAGCCGGGAGTGAACAAAGGCACCCGTCCCGATGGGACCCTGGTGGACTCGAAGCAACGGTGCATCTATATCCACGGCACCAACGGTGAAGAGAAAATTGGCACGCCGTCTTCTCACGGGTGCGTTCGTCTGCTTAATGATGACGTCATCAAAGTTTTCGAGGAGCTGCCCATCGGCACGCCGGTCTTGATTACCGAGGCCTCCGCAGACGGGGCGCAATAGATCACCTATATCATCAGAAAAACAAACGCCCCATAGGCCGTGTCAGGCTTATGGGGCGTTCCTGATGCTGTGATGTTGGTGTGGGGCCTACTTAACCGCTTGACGCCGTTCCATGAGCTCGCGGTAGGTGGTCATGATGATGCCTTCGTCTTTAATAAGCTGCTTCACTTCCTCGCTCAGTACCATTTCCAGTTCGGCATTCCGCTTTTTCCCCGAGCCAGAGATGGCATGAAAGTTACAGCCGGGGCGCGTTCCGTGAAGGATAATCTGGGTGATGCCCGGTTCCAACTCGCGAATTCGCTGTTTCAGTGCCTCGGTCATCTCTTTTGCATCACCTGTGTCGGCGGTGGAAGTAAAAAGATAGTCGAGTACCGGAAGACCGCCATCCCACACCGCTTTGGCGGCCGCCCGGATCTGGGGCTGCAACATTTTTTCGGCGTCGGTCTTGGCCTCGCCCCGTCCGCTGGGCAGCATGATGGGAATCTGCTTTTCGATGCCCACCTTGATGTAGCGTTCGAAGAAGGGCTTGGAATAAAACAACGTGCCCATGTGGGAATCCAGGTGGGTGATGGGCAGGCCCATCTTTTCCGCAAGGGCGATCTGGGCGCGAATCTCGGTCTCCACTTCGTCCGCCGTGGCGTTCGTGATGGTCTGCATCACGCGGCGGTGCATGTAGCCTTCTTCATCTACCAGACCGGGGACGACCGACGCGCCCGCCACCGGGCGCCATCGGTAGTGTTTCCACTCCGACGTAAGGGTCAGGTGAAGTCCGTTGTCGATCTCGGGGTGTTCCAACAGGTAGTCGCGCCATTCCAAGACCCAGGAGCAGGGCATCATCGTACTACTCGAGTTCATGAGGCCGCCTTCGAAGCCTTCGATCGTGCCGAGATTGCTTTCGTGCGACATGCCGACGTCATCGTTGTGGAGGATGAGAATTCGGTCGTCGGCCTTCCACCCCAGGCGCTCGCCAAAGGTCGGCTCGGCCAGCGCAGCGTTGGGGGAAAGTCCCGCCGCCAGCAGGGCGGCGATGGCAAGAGTTCGCATGGGTAGGGGTTCCTTCTTGGGTAAATGGCCTTCGGATCGGTCGATGAAGTCTATTAGACCGGTCGTGTAATCCCCGGGTTTCCTGCCCGATCGTCGGTTGATTCACCGGAAAGGGCCTAGGTATACTTCTCGGAACACACCAGCTTGGGCTGGTTTTACCTCGCAGATACAGGGAAGACGGTGCAAATCCGTCGCAGTCGCGCTGCTGTAACCGGGGACGAACACCGCAAGAGCCACTTTCCCCCAGGGAAGGGAAGGCGCGGTCAGTAGGCCGATCCGGAAGCCAGAATATCTGTCCTGCAAGGCATGTTTTGCAATGATTCGCGGGAAAATCGTTGCGGGACAGGCGGCACCCTAGAGCAACCTGCTCCTTTTTACACTCCCACACCACGGGTACAGGTGTGATGTACCCAATCGATCGGTGTTATCCCCGGGGAATCCAAGGCTCGAGAGCTATCGGGCTGGACGATGTTCGAAGATAGTACGAACGGAGTTGAGAATTATGCTGTACCCATTTCTGCGCACGCGTTGCATCGTTACCGGACTTTTCCTGGTCCTTTGCGCCACCTTATCGGCCGCGGAGTTCCTGAAGTATGAGAACTTTCCCCAGGCCGACTCCAATGCCTTCGGCGTGGTGGGCGAAGGGCTGCCCGATGGGCGCCTGCTCGTCTGGAACGGCAACACCCTTTACCTTCAGTCGGGTGTAGACGAAGATAGTTTTACCGCGATTGCTACCGGTTATGTGGGCGATCCCGCCTTCATGGCCATTGCTCCCGGCGGTCGCTTTGCCTTGTTGGGCGCAGGATTCAGCGGCAATCTCTATCTCTTCGATATTCACACCCCGGCAGACTATGAGGCCTCTGCCCTGGTGGCCACCATGAGCCACTTTGATGGGCTCTACCTGAATAACGACCTCGTCCTCCTGGACGCCGGTGTCTTCGGTGAACCCAGCGAACTGGTGATATTCGACCTGGCGCAAACGAAGTCTCTTCCGGTGACCGTTTTGAAGAAGCCGGCTCCCGCTGCGAAAGTGACGGTGCTTGAAAAGCCCGCCGGTAGTTATTCTTCCACGCTGTCGCTCCTTTTTGATTCGCCGGAATTCCTCTTTGCCATGGACGGAAACACGGGCGAGCTCCGGGCCATCGAGCTGGAGGCCCTCCTGAATGCCTACGAGACGTCGACGCCCCTCGCGTGGGAATCGGCGGCAGAAGTGATGACCGATGAGTCCCTGCTGACCGGTGGAATCGCCGGTGTGAATGCCGATCTCCAATTTCTTAACCCGGGTTCGGACGCCGTGAAGGTATTCGATTACAGCAACTCCAAGCTCCGGACCACCAATCGCCGGGACGGGGTCGACTCCCTGCCCCTGGTAGAAACCTTGCAACCGGCGAGCGGTACGGGACTCTACTACACCGTCATCTACAACGAGACGACCGATACGACCAATATTCGCGTGGGCGACTTCGCGGCGGGCTCCGCTATCAATGGGGACGTGTACCGCGTGGTTCAGGAGTCCGGCGCAGAGGGAGAAGGTGAGGGAGAAGGCGAAGGCGAAGGAGAAACGCTCATTTACTCCGCGGAATACACCCCGATCACGGGATTCCCGGCTGCGGCAGAAAACGCCTTCGGTGTGGTGGGCACGGCGCTGCCCGGCGGACAGTTGCTGGTATGGGACGGTGAGAGCATTTACCGCGAAATTCAGGATCAAAAAGGAAGCTTTGAGATGGTGGCCACCGGCTATATTGGTGATCCCGCCTTTATTGCCATGTCCCCTGATAACAAGCACGCCATGCTTGGCGCCGGGTTTGGTGGGAATCTCTATGAAATTGATACGGACAATTTTGCGGACTACACCGAAGAGACCTTGATTGCCAACATCAGTCACTTTACCGGGGCCTATATGGGGGGAGCCATTCTATTGCTCGACGTGGGCAGCTTTGGCGAAGCCAGTGAACTTCATATGCTCGATCTGAATGCCACGAAGTCCCTCGGCCGCCCGGTGGTCAGTAAATCAGCGAAATATGCCTTGGACGAAAAAGCCCAAGTCGTGCAGAAACCGGCTGGTAGTTATTCGGCCAACCTGTTCGTGTCTGAGGTCGGGCTGGGTTCCCAACGCATTTTGTCTATGGATGCCAACACGGGTGAACTCCGGTCATTTAGAAGCGAAGATGTGCTCGAGGCCTTCAATGAGAATCGTACCCTGGCCTGGGAAACGGCCGGCACCCTCCATACCGCGGACGAGCCCTTCCTCGCGGGCGGAGTCGCGGCAGTAACGGATCAGTACTATTTCGTCAACCCGGGCAGTGGCGCGGCGCACGTCTACGATGGCGGATACCTCAGCCGGAACACGCTTTTTCTGGACGAAGAGTTTGAGTTCCTGATTGCCCTTCAGCCCGTCGAGGCAAGTGGTGTCTACTATTCTGCCATACACAATGCTGTGACCAATGAAGTTTACCTGCGCGTCGCCGATTTTACACCGGGCTCCACCATCGACGGCGATGTGTACCGGGTAAGCATCTCCTCTATGCCGGGTGGCGAGGGTGAAGGTGAAGGTGAAGGCGAAGGTGAAGGTGAAGGTGAAGGTGAAGGCGAAGGAGAAGGAGAAGGAGAAGGAGAAGGAGAAGGAGAAGGAGAAGGAGAAGGAGAAGGTGAAGGTGAAGGTGAAGGTGAAGGTGAAGGTGAAGGTGAAGGTGAAGGTGAAGGTGAAGTAACCTTGGAAGTCGCCGCCGAGACCCTGCTGGGTGGCTTCGCCAGTGCGGACGTGGATAGCGATGGGCGGCTCTCGTTGGTGGAAGCCATGGCCACCCTGTCTGGGATTACGGCGACCCAGTTTGACGCCCTCGACCAAGACAGCGATGGCTTTCTCACGCAAGCGGAACTGGAAGCCCAGGTCGCTGAACCCCTGCCAGGGTGTTCGCTGAGCGCAAAATCCCTTGGCGTGTCCCTGGAAGAGCTCTTCCTGTTCGGGCTGACCCTATTGACCTTAGTGACGATTCGGAACCGGGGTGCCCAGTAGCCCTTGATGGATAGGTAAGCGCGACCCTGAAATCAGGGTCGCGCAGTAGCATCATATGGAGAATGTGTTCGTGAAAATCACAACGGGATTACGGTGGGCGTGTGTATGGCTCTGTTTGCTGGGGGCGGTCCCTGCAATGACGGCCACCTTCGTGCAATATGAGAACTTTCCACAGGCCGATGCGAATGCTTTCGGCGTGGTTGGTGATGCCTTGCCCGATGGACGTCTCCTCGTCTGGAATGGCAACACGGTTTACCTTCAGTCTGAGGTGGATGCCGATAGTTTCGATGCGATCGCCACGGGCTACGTGGGAGACCCGGCCTTCATCGCCATGGCACCGGGCGGGCGCTTTGCCCTGCTTGGCGCGGGTTTCAGTGGCAATCTCTATGTGCTTGATACCCACACGCCGATTGACTATGAAGCCTCCGCGCTGGTGGCCACCATGGGGCACTTCGATGGGTTGTATTTGAACAATGACTTGGTCCTGCTGGATGTGGGGGTGTTTGGCGAACCCAGTGAATTGGTGGTCCTCGACCTGAGCGCCAACAAGGCCCGTCCGGTATCCGTGTTAAAGAAGCCCACGGTGGACAAAGCGACCGTGTTGGTGAAACCGGAGGGCAGTTACTCGGCCACCTTGGGCTACGCGCCCGGAAGCACGGACTATATTCTGGTGATGGATGCTAACACGGCCGAATTGCGTGCTTTCCTGCCGAGCGATTTCATCACGGCCTACAGCACCAACAGCACGCTGGTCTGGACGGCCGGAACTCCCGTTAGTGCCGATGAAGCCGTGCTTACCGGGGGCGTAGCGGGCGTCGCGGATGACGGCACCCTCTACAATCCGGGTAATGATGCCGTAAATGTCTATGCCTTCGATGGCCTGGGAAGAACACGGAGCAAACAGCGTACGGGTAGTGGCTCTAACTTGGAGTTCATCGAGGCACTCCAGCCGGCTGAAGGGACAGGGCTTTACTACAGCGTTATTTTTAATGGCGTCACGGATACCGCCAATCTTCGTGTCGGTGATTTTGCGGCTAATTCCACCATCAATGGCGATGTCTATCGCGTGATCTTGGAGGAAGGGGGCGAAGGCGAAGGGGAGGGTGAAGGCGAAGGAGAGGGTGAAGGAGAGGGTGAAGGAGGTACGCGCGGTGGTGAAGGCGAGGGAGAAGGTGAGGGGGAAGTTTCCACGACGGAACTTGTCTTACAGGAGGGTTTTCCCGAGGTAGCCGCCAACGCGTTTGGCCTGGTCGGTCTGGGACTGTCAGATCAGCGACTCTTACTCTGGAATGGCGATGCCATTTACCAGGAAACGGCCGCTGAGTCGGGCGTTTTCGAAGTTATTGCTTCGGGTTACACAGGTGACCCGGGATTCATGGCCCTTTCACCGGATAACCAGCATGTCTTGCTCGGAGCAGGCTTCGGTGGAAACCTCTATCTTTTCGACACCGCCAATCCGGTGGACTATTCCGAAGAAGCACTCGTCGCATCCATCAGTCACTTTTCGGGGACCTTCCTCACCACCAACCTGGTGCTCCTCGATGTCGGTGCCTTTGGTGAAGCCAGCGAATTGCGCATTTTGGATCTGAGCGCCCAGAAGCAGGCGGTCCACCCCGTGGTTCGCAAGTCGGCGAAGTATGCGCTCCAGGACAAGAGCGTGGTGGTGCAAAAACCGGCAGGCAGCTATTCCTCCAACCTCCTGAGCGTGCTGGGCCGTACGTCAATCGTTTATGCAATGGATGCCAACACGGCGGAGTTGCGTACCTTTACCGTTAACGACCTTATGAGTGCTTTCGACAATAACCGGACGCTCGCGTGGGAGCTGGACGGAACCCTGGTGGATACGGATACGGCCTTTCTTACGGGCGGCTTGGCAGGTTACAACGATTCCTATCAATTCGTCAATCCGGGGAATGACGGCGTGCAGATTTTCGACACCGGATTCCGTGGAAGGGGGGAAGTGGGTAACTTTGAGTTGTATGAAACCTTGCACCCCGCCGACACCACCGGTGTTTATTACACGGCTTTTGTAAACGCTTTCACGTCGGACGTCTATATTCGCGTTGGAGACTTTGCGGCCAATTCGACCATCGACGGGAATATCTATCGCGTCTATTTCGATGGTGCGCCCGGCGGTGAAGGAGAAGGAGAAGGAGAAGGAGAAGGAGAAGGAGAAGAAGAAGGTGAAGGTGAAGGTGAAGGTGAAGGAGAAGGAGAAGGCGAAGGCGAAGGCGAAGGCGAAGGCGAAGTGACGCTGGATGCCGCCGCCGAAGCGCTCTTGAACCTGTTCGCTGTTGCGGACGTGGATAATGATGGGCAGCTGTCATTGGCAGAGGCCATGGCGTCCTTGTCCGCAGTGACAACCACCCAGTTTGATGCGCTGGACACCAACAGCGATGGCTTTCTGTCGGAGGCAGAGCTTGAGGCCCGCGTCGAAGTAACGACGCCGGGTTGCGCGCTCTCGAAACAGGGCGTTGCACAGACCCTGGCCGACAAAGTAGAAGAGTTCTTCCTCTTCAGTCTTACGCTGTTGACCCTGGTTGCGTTCGGACGGCGCCCCCAGCGTTAATACCAGCCCCTATAGCAATCGCGCCCCCTCATTGGTCATGTGCCCGATGAGGGGGCTTTGTTTCGGGGAGGCCGCAACCCCTCTCTCCCCAACGACTCATGTAGATTCTCCGGCTGTGCCGCGCGATCCGGTACTCCGGTTCGTGCATTTTCTCCCCAGGTTCGAGCGCGTCATGCCCCGTGTCCAGGCGAAAGGTCCGCCTGGAATCAACGGGCGCTGGCCCACCGCGCTTCATGGGCAGCACACGATTCTCTGCCTCTCGCCAGGGCCTTCTTCTCCTTTGTTTGTCGGGGAGCATTTTCAGGGCGTGTTGCGCGCGTTGGTTGTAGTTTTTCCCCGGAAAAGGGCTATACTTGGCCCATCATGGATGATACAAACGACAGCAAGCCCCCCCGCAAGAAGCCCGGTGCCGGATTTTTTTTCGTCACCATGACCTTCTATCTAATCCTGGTCTACGGATCGAGTCTTATCATGCTTCCCAATGGGGGCATGACCACTCGGGATTTTGACTATCCGGCCGCCTGGCCATGGCTCGCCATGTGGTCCGACGCATTTGCGCGCAGCCCGATTATCGAGGTGGCAGGTTTCGCCTTACCCATCTTGTTCGGCTGTATGGCACTGGTGTTTCTGCTTACCCGAAGACTCGTGGGTGGTCCTCCGTGGTTGGGCTCGCTGGCAGGCACCTTCCTCATGGCCCATCCCGTCAAGACGGAGACGCTTTTCAGTCTCACCGGCGTATACTATGGGCTGGCCACCTTTATGGCGTTGCTGACCCTGCTGATGTATGCCCGGGTGCGGCAAGACGGCGGTGTGGCTCCCTTCGCGATAGCCCTACTGACTTTTGCCATTGCAACGGGTGTTTTTGCTGTCAATGCTGCGCTCTTGGGCGTCCTTATTCTGATGGAACTCTTCGTCGGGGATAGTGAGGAACGCAATTGGCTGCGCCTGCTGCCATTCCTCGGGGTGACCATGGTGGCGAACTGGTTCCATCTGGATATTCTCTACGCCCAGCTGCCGACACTTGATGCCATCGTGGGACCCCTCTTGCTCGTGTTCTATCCCATCGGATTGTTGCCGGAAACGGTGGCCCACGTTGAGGCCCACGCCTGGCAGGGGTGGGCATGGGGTATTGGGGTGATGGCGCTGCTGGGCTGGGCGCTGTTTAAGGTGAAATCGGCTCCCTTCCGATTCGCCGTGTTGGCCGTGTTGTTCATCCGCGTCTACCCGGGGGCCCTTCCGATAGACTATGTGACCCTGGAGAATGCGGGACAGCTTTTCCTGCCGCTGGCGCTGTGTGGGGTGGCCCTGGCCGCCCTGAGTGCCTGGCTTATGCGCTTTGAAGCGTGGGGGAGGCCCACCGTGGCGCTCACCACCATCCTGTGTCTTATTCTGTTCGTGCTCCAGTTTCAGGCGAACCGTGCCTACAGCCCCCTCACCGGAATGCATACGTATTACCCGGCCGGGGCGGCAAAGGCCGAAACGGCGCCTGCCGAGCAAATTTCGACGGAGTCCCGCTGACGTGAAAGGCTCCCATCGCATAGCGCTTCTCGTGTTGCTACTCGCCACCATACTGGCCCCTATCTCTACTCCGGCCCAGGAACAATACGAGGGCCTCGCGCCCATCCTGGAGCGGGGCTACATTGCCCACTGGCTTGTCTGTGGGCCCTTTGAACCCGACGTGCCCGGTGGGGTTCTCGCGGCCATTCGTGATGATGCCCCGGCCTTGAGCGACACGGATTTCATGGCGCCCAACGCCCCCATCGCCCGCATTCGCCCCCGGCACCTCATGCGGATTCCCCGGAGCAATGGGGACGATGCTATCTGGCAAGAGGCGGGCACGACCGGTCCCGAGCTGGACTTGGCCCCCTTTTTCCCCGACGATATTTCCGGCGTGGCCTATGCGGCGTTCTACGTCGACTCGCCCATACTCACCCAGATTCTCCTGGATATTGAGTCGCCCCTTGGCGTCCGTGTCTGGGCCAACGGCTTTCCCGCATCGCAATACGAACCCGGACCACTGGAGGCCGTCGGGAAAGAATTTCTCGCCATCGGCTTGCGCGCCGGAAACAACCTGGTGGTTTTCGAGGTGCCCGGGGCGGACTACAACGCCATGGCCCAGGCCCGGGGACTCAGCACGCCCCAGCTGACGGCGGGTGCCATGGCCAATCGGCCCCGTTTGCGGAAGACCAGCGGCTTCGCCTTGTCTGTGGAACTGCATCATGCGCGGCCCATCGGGAGACGGTTGCTCTATGTGCCGAAACTGGAAGATGCCGGTACCGTCTCGGGCTTTGCCGGCGATCTGAAGCAGGATGTGCTTCTCACGATCCACAATCCCCTGGAAGAAATATCGGAACCCGTGGAAGCCATCGTGGCCGTACCCGGAATGCCGCTGCCGGACCTGGTGGAAATCGAGGCCCTGGATGCCGGTGAAACGCGACAGGTCCCCATCGCGCTCCCGATCGGCTCGGCCACGGTGGGGAGCACCATCGAAGTTTCCGTACGCCTGGCCAGTGGGGAGGATAGCTCCCGCTTCACGGCGACCGTACCCATTACGGCAGGGGGCGAAGGGGACGGAATCGTCCGGGTCATCACGGGCCACACGAGCGCCATCGACGGCATGCCACCCACCGACGAAGCCTACCTTGAGAGCGTTAAACGGCAGCTCCTTTTTTCCCGCCAGGCCCTGGGTTACGGCTTCGACCTGGGCTACGCCATGTCCTGGTACAAGCCGTACGTGGCGATGCCGGCCCTGCGCGACAGCCTGGAGAATGCCGCCCAACGGGGTGCCGTTACGGTTCAGGGCAATTACGCCCCCGTCGACGAGCGCATCGTGGGGGGGACGGCCCTGTGGCGCAATCTCCAGTTGGGCCTCCACATGGCGGGCAGTCAGCTCAACAGCACCACGCCCCACTACCTGGCCTGGGAACGGCCCGGCATTGCGCCCCAGACCGCCCAGCTGCTGCGGATGACGCCTATGGGCGGCATCGTTACGGATCTGATGGCCCCCGGGATGGCCCCCCTGAACCGTCTCTATGATCTCACCGGAAATACCCGCTACTTGCGCCGAAAGCAGCAGTCCGCCGGTCCCGCTACACTGGATGAATTGCGGGAGGCCGTGGCACTTCAGCGCCGCGAATTGGCCGACATGGCCCTGCCGACCGATGTGCTGGTCGTGGAAAACGTAGTGGCTCCACCCGAACCCTTCTACCGGGGGAATGTCGATGCGCTGGCCCGGGCCTTTCCCCGTATTCGCCTCGATGACGGCGGCGCGGCGGCCTTTTTTGAAGAAGTCGGGGCGGCAGGTGACAGGGTAAATGCCACCATTCCTGCATTGGCCGTCCATCTCAATCTCGGACAGCCGGGTGCCTTGCTCAGCCAACCGGCGCTCCAGCGGCTTCACTCCGAGTTGGCCCGCCAGTTGGAAGACGCGGAAAGTCTCGCGACCCTGGCCAGTCTGCAGGGAGCCGTCTATCCCCACAGTGCCATGGAGTTCGCGTGGCGTCAGTTGCTTTACTACAGTACCCCCGAAACCCTGGGGGTGCCCCGGGACGACGGGCACGTCCTGGATGCCCTGGCGGCCTACCGCGAAGTGGCCGAATGGACCGATGACAGCCTGCGACGGAGTAGCGAGTACCTCGCCGGGCTGGTTGACACGGCGGGCACGGTGCCCCTCAATCAGGGGCTCTTCGATGCCCTTGTCGTTTTTAATCCGACGGGGAGTCGGGGGACCTTTCCAGTGTCCGTGCAAGTGCCCGTCGCGCCCAACGCCGGACTCAAACTCGTCACGGAAGGGGAAGCGCCCGTCCCACACGTGGGCGAAGCCTATCAAGGGGAGCAACGCCTCGATTTCCTGGCGGAAGACCTGCCGCCCTATGGATACGCCACCTATTTCGTGCAGGCTGCCGAGCGGGCTTCCCGTGCCCTGGTGACGGAAGACATGCAGATCGAGAATGAGCATCTGGCACTCTTCGTCGACCCGGCGACGGGTGCGATTCGTTCGCTCTTGGATAAGCGCAATGGGGATGAGATTGCATCGGGACCGCTCAATGAAATTCTGCTGCTCACCGAGCGGGAGAGTGAGAATCGCGCGGGACAGGAACTATGGACCGGCTCTCCCAGCGGCCGAAGCCCGGCGCCTTCGTCGATTCGCGCGGAGGTCACGGCCTTCCGCCAACGTATCACCGTGGAGACGCCATTTGGGGGCGGCACGCTGACCCAGCGTTACACGCTTCACGCGGGAATCCCCTGGGTCGAATGTGACACCACGCTGGACCGTGTAAGCCTTTCGGGCAAAGCTGCCGTGGCTTCCTTTCAGTTTCGGCCCGACGGCGCCAGCTTTCTCGTGGGGGAACGCTTTGGCACGCTGGTAGGGGCGCGGGGCCAGGACGATTTCGTGCTGCGTACCCGGGGTGGAGAGAATGTGGGGGGCACCGTACCCTATCCCGCCTACGAGTGGGCAGCCTTGAGTGCCAACGATGCCATTCAGGTCGGGTCGGGCGGCGTCGTGCCCTGGGAACCCACGATTATTGTCTATGGGCACGAACTACTCGAACGGCCTGCCCGGGAGTTGCAGCAGGCCCTCATTACCCGGGGTATCCCCAGCATCCTCCAACCGGACGCGCCGGAAAAACCCGACTTTCTCTGGACGGACAGCACCACCGAGCAGGATAGCAACGACTATCTTCGCGCCGGTTATCGTATGCGGGTCGTGTTGGGTACCCCCGATCAAAACCGCTTTTGTGGGCCCCTGCTTGCCCAATTATCCGAAGAAACCTTGAAGGAGTATGTGGACCGCATCCCAAGTGGCGCACGCCTCCTGATGAACGATACGCGTGTTCCCGACGGTGTGGCCCCTGTACCGACCCTGTTGCTGGGGGGCCTTACCCCGGCCCAGAGCGCGGACCTGGCCGACCAGCTTACCCGAGCCGTACGCACGGGCCAGCGTTATCTCTTGCCGCCGTCGGCCTATGTGCCGCCCCGCATCCAACCGGAGGCGTCGCGCGGGAATGCCCTGCTCTTTCCCGGCAGTCTTTCCGTGTCACAACAGAAAGATGGCCGGCTCCTTCTTGGGCTCCAGCACCGCACGCCCCTGGAACGCAACGGGGGCGACGGGGCCGAACTGCTCGACGTGTCACGATTCCGCTATGGGATTTTTCCCTTCCAGGGCGATTGGCGTTCGGCCCAGGTGCCCGAGAAGGCCGCCCGATTCAACGTGAAGCCCGTGGTGGCACGCACCAAAATGCATCCAGGCGATCTGCCCGCAACGCAGGCCTTCCTGGAAATGAGTCCCGCGGGGCTCCGGGTGGGCGGTTTGAAGCCAGCCGGATTTCCCACGACCACGAACACCCGAACCGCCTTCCATCCCCGCGATGGCTATACCCTCCTCGCGTGGGAGCCGACGGGGGCACGCTGGTCGGGTACGCTGCAGAGCAGTACCGGTATGTTGGAAGCCCAGGGCACCGACGTATTGGAGCGGCCCCAGACCCCGTGGCCGGTCACCGGCGGAGGCGTATCGCTGGAGGCAAATGGGTTTCAGGTACTGCCCCTGTGGTTTCTACCCAATGTGACCAAGCCCTTGGACGGACTCGCCCGCCTCGGTCGGGAGGCCGAGCCCCACGGCGTCCTGGAAACGCGCTACTGGGATGAGCGGCGCGGTGCGGCACCGGTCCGGAAAATGCCCCTCGGCCTCTTACTGCGGGGCACGTTGAGCGGCGATACGCCCGCCATCGAAGTGGTCGTGAGTAACCACACCACCGATCGCACCGTGGAGGGGACCGTGAATCTCGAGGCCACGTCGGGCCTGACCTTCGGACCTCAGCGTGTCTATTACAGTCTTGGCGCAGGGGAACAGCAGGTGGAAACCATTCAACTGGCCCGAACGCCCGGCATGGAAGCGGAGATGGCGGTCGTGGCCGAGACAACCTTCGAGCGCCAGACCTACCGCGATGTGCTCATGACCAATGAAGCGCCCTACGTGATGGAGACCAGTCGCAACGGTGCCCAGATTCGGGTTTCCATCCGCAACAACAGCAGTGTCTACGCCAAGGGCTACCTGGATGCCATCGCGTCGCCCGAGCACTGGGGTGAGGGAAGGGATTTTCCCGCCGTTACGGTCGCACCCCGCCGTGCGACGGTGTCGGTGGCCCCCTTCAAGAGTCAGAATATTGTATTTTCGCTGAGTGATCCCGATGCAACCTTTCCCGTTGTCATGAAACTCGCGGCCAACGGCCTGGTAGAGTACCAGCCAGTTTCGGGCGTGTCATCCGTAGACGTGGAAGCGGGCACGGCAGCGGACGGGGCGACACCGCCACCACCTCGGGCCAGAAACTGAAGGGGAGTTAAAACGTTCTCTATGGATTTTAAAGGTATCGCCCTCTATCTGGGCATGAGTTTTTTGCTCGTTTTCGGGTTGACCTTTGTCTTGCTCGCCGAAGGCGCCCTCGCCTTCCAATCGCCCAATGCCTTTCAATATCTGGCACAGGTGTTACTCATGGGGATACCGGCCCTGTCCGCCCTGGCGGCGGGCTTCATGGTGCCGTCTGCAGCCCCATCACCTCTGGCGCAGTTCTGGCCCATCTCGAAAGGGGCCGCACTGCGGGTCTTGCTGATGCCCCTGGGGGTATTTGCACTCAGTTATGGGTTGGCAACGCTGCTGGGGCTGACCTATCCCCAATGGAACCTGGCAGGGCTCCTGAACGAAGTTGAGGCGGTCTCAGCGGAACCCCTCGCACCCAACGTGCGCGCCCTGGCACCAGGGATTATCTTCGTGACCTATCCGCTGGTCAGCATTGGACTGGGCGCAACGCTCTTCGCCTTGATTGCCCTGGGTTCTGAATTCGGATGGCGGGGCTACTTGCTGCCCCGACTCTTGCCCCTGGGGGCCCTACCCGCCAACCTGGTGGTCGGCCTGTGTTGGGGACTGTGGTTTTTCCCGCTCCTCTATGGATGGCACCGGGAAGTGGGGGACTTTACGGGGCTATGGGAAACACAGTTGCGGGCGCTTGCCCTGTGCATGGTCTTGAGCCTGGTGCTGGGCACCATAAAGCGCCGCACCGAGCATCTGGGGCTCTGCGCCCTGGCCCTGGGCGGCATCGCAGGTCAGGCCTGCGGAATCTGGGAGCACCTGTTCCAACAGCAGTCACCGCCCTTGACGGGGAATCTCGGTTGGATACTGATTGGCGTATTACTCGTCAGTGCCGCGCTACCCGGGCTGTGGAGTACAGACAAAACTACCCGCTGATTTGTTCGGGGTATGGGCAAGCAATGAGGCGAGATCGATTGGAGCGCTTCAGGTAGATGGACATTGCCGATCGGGAATTTGTATCGCCCCCTCCTTTCGGTATGTTCGCGAAGGCGTCGGCACGGACGTTCAGCCCGTAACGTTTTTGTGGGCTCGAAAAATTGGGCCGTTTCCCCATGTAGATATAGTACCGGGCCGTTGGCCCCACAAACGTTTTCCGCGATGCTACCAAGCCCACCTCTAAAGCGCCAAAGGTGCGATACATAGCAGCCTGGGGCGAAGCCTCAGGAAACCGAGGTTATTCACAATAAGGGCTGAAAGTCCGGCCCATACTCGTTGAAAAATGCCTGCAACCACCAAGCAATACCACTATACTGCGCAAGCGGATTGATGTCGGACGTGTCGCGCGACCCCGAGGCACGAGGGTAGCAGACTGGTTGATACGCGCCATTTTGGGGGCGCACGGTACGTTCTTGCCCTGATTTGTCTTTCTAAAGTGGGGTTTCCCACAATGCGCCCATGAACCGTTTACGTTGGGGGTGTTTCTGCTTCCAACGCTGCCAGCACCGCATTGAGCCAGGGCAGGTGCCACGATAGATTAAACACCGGCTGGAACTCGGGCTGGGCGCGCCAACGCTTCCACTGCGCCAGCGCCGCCTCTTTGAAGAAGGGGTCTTCTGTCAGTTCGTACGCGGCCCCAATCAGGGGAATGATGAAGGGGTCATAGGCGGTCGTCTCAGGATACCACGGTACGGGAGAGTAGGTGCGCATGGCACCCGGCCTATCCCACGGCGTATTTTCACAGATCAGCGACTCTGCCAACCCCACCAGAAGTTGGGCCGCTTCCACGTCGCCCGTTTCCTGATACCACGTATAGAGGGGCTGGGCCAGTTGGGCGGCCATCCACGGAACATTGCCCGGATAGGTTCCGTCGCCATGCCAGTCTATCCAGGTGCCCCGGCGACGATCTACCTGCTGAAACATTCCGGTGAGGCGTTCCGTGCCCGCTTCCAGCAGGCCAATCTCACCCGTCTCCCGATAGGCCGCGACGATACTCGAAAACGGACCCGCCCAATGGCGCACGTTGGGGCCGCGGCGTCCCGCATGGGTGCGCACACAGAAGTCGGCGATTCCCAGGAAGGCCGACTCCGCTTCCGGATTGCCTGTCCACCGGGCAAAGTGGGCAAAGCCTTCGCCCCGCAGCAGGGGATTCCACGGGCCAGCGACATGATTGGGTCCCGGGCCATGGAGGGCGCCCAGCCAATCTTCACCCGGGACGTCCGAATGCACGATGGCCACATCCATGAGATGGCTGGAGAAGGCCACGGCCCGGTCAAACCAGGCACGGTCTCCCGTAGCCAGCCAGGCGCTCCAAAGGCTGCTCAGGCGCCCGTTGTAATTGTTCGACCAGGAATCCGCGCGGCCGAGATAGGGCTCGTCCGGGTAGTGGCGGACCCCCGTGCGCATGCCGAGTTGGGCAAGCGATTGGTCGCCATAGGTCTTTGCCGCGAAAGCGGTCCAGGGGCTTTCTGCGCGAAGGGGCGCTGCGGGCCCGAAGACACCGGTGCGCGTGAAGTAGTCCGCATTCACCAACAGCGGCGGTTGGGCCACGGTGGCCGCCAGCTGTGCGCCATCGGTGGGACCGAGGGCCAACCAGATCTCATGACTCTTGGCTTCGCCCGGTGCGAAAGTTACCGGCGACGGACCACCGGCAACCAGCGAAAGGGTCAGGCGTTCCTCGTCCACCTGGATGCCCTTCGGATGCAGTTGGGCAAAGTCCTTGACCACCAGCGCCCCTTGCGCCCACTGTAGATAGAAGGGCGCATCCAGTACCTGGGACTCCCCGTTGACCCGATAGACTTCGACCTGTTGTTGGGTCAGGTCCACGGGGGGCGTCACGGTACCGTGGGGGAGGGTGATGTCCTCCAGCGGGGCCGGGAGGGTCAGGGTGAAATTCAGTTGGGAGAGGGACTGGGGCCGGGTGGTATCGTTAAAGTAGCGGAGCCAGAATTTAATATAGGGAAGATTCCTATAGAGGGAGCAATAGAGGGCATAGGTGCCATAGGAGGTGTCCAGTCCTTCGAATCGCCCTTCCATGACCAGCCGGGTGTGAAAGGGACCTTCGTCAATGACCTGCCCGTTGTCATTCGTGCCGGGGATGATTTTTCCCCCAACCTCCACTGCCAATTGCAGCCCGGTGAAGGCGGCTTTCCCACGATAGGCGATGGCGTTTAAGGGATCCCCGGGCCCTTGTTTTAACGACACTTTTCCACTGGAGACCTCAATCCCTCCGTCGCTCTCGA
The DNA here is from genome assembly GCA_034669905.1 of Candidatus Hydrogenedentota bacterium. Classification (GTDB taxonomy): domain Bacteria; phylum Hydrogenedentota; class Hydrogenedentia; order Hydrogenedentales; family JAEUWI01; genus JAEUWI01. The sequence continues at coordinate 36,846 of JAXMOL010000005.1, read as the reverse complement.
CCACCTTGATTTCGCCGGGTGCCTTCGCCGTGTCTTTCGAAAAGGCCAGCGTCAGGTCGCCTGTCGTCGGAGTTACGGGCATTTGGGCCAGAATCCACCGCAACGAGGCGTCGGGCCAGGAGGCGGCGACCTGCTTTTGTGCGTACTGGGCCCCACCGTTGGCCCGCGTGAATCGAAGGGCTTCCGGCGAGGGCGCGGCACCGGGCGGAATGGGAATTCCCATTTCCAGGGGGAAGCCGTCTTTTGGGATACCACCTGGGGCCGACACCTTGAATTTCGTCCGTGATTTGCCCCACGTATCCGTTTCGGGCGGGGTGGGAGGCCAATAGCGATTGTGACGTTTCAAGACGAGCCGCTCGGCGGGGCGGGGCGGGGTACCTGCCGCCGAGTCTCCGGAGAGCAGGGTCAGGTCTCCCCAGTAGACCGTGGTCCGAAATCGATGGGCATCGGGGTCGTCCTCCCGAACCAGGCCGCGATTTCGGGGGGTATAAAAGTCGTCTCGTGTCTGTTCGGTGGACGCAACGGCATCATAGGCGAGCAGGGCGATACGAAGGGTCCGATCGTCTTTGGGAACCTCCAAACGAACCTGGTAGGTGGGCGACAGGCCAGGAAGGACTGCGTCCGCCACGTCGTGGGTCCAAACGGGGTTGCTGTTGACCAGGACCTGCTTTCTCCGGTGCCCCACGAAGCCCACCGCGGGCGTGTCTTTCATTGGGACCCCGTGGTAGTCGTCACTGCTGTAAAAGTGGAGGGTGACCGTGTCACCCCAGTCGGGTGGGATGGTGACACTCTTCTGGGCCATCGAAAAGCGATTGGCTTCACTGGGAGCCCAGGGGTGGTGCATGGCCAGGAGGTTTCGGTGGTCCACCCGGCTTTGCCAGGCTCCCGTGTTTTCCAGGGTCCACCCGTCTTCCAGGTCTACATACTGAACGGCACCGGGTGTGGTCAGCAGACCTGCTGCCACGAGAACGCCGAACGTTAAGAGACCCATGGTGTCTTCCTTCCTGAATACCTGCCGTACGGTTGCTTACTTCTTCCTGGGTTTCTGCAATTCCTCGGGGAGCTCAAGGGCCTCATAGGTGTGGCTCAGCGCACCGTTTTCGTCCACGTTCCAGACCCGGAAGCCATAGGGCGCGCCGTCGAAGTTCTTGCTTGTGGTGGCGGACACGACAATGGGGAAGCCCTCGTATTCTGTCAACACATTCTTGTGGGCATGGCCGGCGAGCCACGCGCGGACCCCATTTTCCTGGGCCGCCTTCAAAACCCGTGCCCGGGCTTCGAGGGGAAGATTGTAGTAGATCTCCTCTTCATCGGCTTTTTCGAGAAAGGGCGGGTAGTGACTTACCAGCAAGACCGGCGTTTCGGACTGCTTGGCCTGGGCCAATTCCTTGAGATACCAGGCATCATGTTTTTCGGTCTCGCCAGCCATGGGGCCCTTCCAGAACTGGGTGTTCAAGATCATAATCTTGAATCCGGAGTTCTCCACGGAAAAGTAATCGGGGCCGTGGGCCTTGCGATAGCGTGCCAGGGTGGCTTCTGTCGGTACCCCCCCCACGTCGTGGTTGCCGGGCGCCAGATAACAGGGCACCGTGAAGGTTTCCACGATCGCACGAAAGTCGGCAATGGCCTTTTCGTCGCCGCCGTTATCAACCAGATCGCCACAAATGACGACCCAATTAACGTCCATGGCGTTGATTGCCTTGACCGCTGCGCGGAATCGGGCCTTGTCTTCCTCGTAGCCTCCCATACCCAACTGGGTGTCGCAGAGCTGGACGAAGGTGCAGGATTCTGCCGTTGCCCGAGTGTGGGGAAAAGGGAGCAAGAGCCCCATCAGGAAGAGGCTGGAGAGGAGCAGGAAACTTGGTTTGAAGCGAAGCGTGATCACGTAATCGAATCCTTTTGACGGTCGAATGAAGTCAGGGTGACGTATTAGCGGCGACGGCCTGTACAAATTCCGCTAAATAGGCGGCAAGCTGCTCGCGGTACCGAGTCGCTATGCCGGGCTCGCGGGAGGCAAAGTTCTTGTTCTGAAACGTTTCCTGGTAGTCAGCGATATTGTACAGTCCCAGGGTCGTGGCAGACCCGGTGTCGGCGAAATCACCGGCACGGAGACCCGACTGCCAATTGTAGCGCCACTCCTCCGTGCGAAGCGACAAGGCGATGGGGTCACCCATGACGGTAATCGGTTCTTCTCCCGCGCTATGATCCAGGAGGCTGCGTACATCGGCACTATGAGAGAGGCTCACGCCCGCAAAATCGCCCAGGGTCCGACCCACGGCGTTCAGGGAAACGAGGGGACGGCGTGTGCGCCCGATTCCCTCGGGCAGCGAAATGATAAGGGGGACCCGGATAGATTCCTCCGTCAGGCGGGCAACGCCGGGGCCGCCCCGCCGCCAGACCCCACGGTCCGGCTCGGAGAAATCGAGACCATAGGGCGAGGTAAATACCAGGCAGGTGTCGTCGAAACTGCCCATCTGGCGCAGGCGCTCGGCGAAGAGGCCCAATTGCTTATCCACATCGAGCACGGCGGTGTCATAGACATCAATGGGCTGAGGGATGTTTTCCCAGGGCTTGATAAAACCCGGACCATAGCGCTTGAGTTCAAACGGCTTGCGCAGTTCCCGGAGACGAATGAAAACCAGATAGCGCTCCTCTTCCCGGTGGCTGGCTATCCAATCGGCGGCCCGTTGAAGGGTTATCCGGGAACCCTGAGGAACCAGGGGCGCCGGGCCGTTTTCTTTCGCCGCCCCGGCCGTTTCGGGATAGGCCGGGTTGAAGAGTTCAAATCCCCGCTCGAAGCCACTGCCAAAGACCAGATCTTCCCCGTCGGCCCCCTCGCCTTCGGTGAAGGCCACCGTGACGTAGCCCGCTTCCCGCATGCGCTCGGGTAAGGTCGCGAGGTTCTCGGGTATGGCCGGCCGCTGGGTATCGGTCACGCCGTGTACCAGCGGCGACACACCGGTCATCAGGGTGACGGCGGTGCTGAAGGCATCCGGGCACGCGGTAAAGGTGTTTTCCCAGACGGAACTGCGTTTGGCCAGCGTCGTGAGCGCGGGGGAGGTCTGGCGATGGTAGCCAAAGAGTTCCATGTGGTCGGCGCCCAGCCCTTCCACCAATACGACGACCAGATTGGGGCGCTCAAAGGCTTCCGGTGCACTGTGCACGTAGGGACCGGAAAGGAGGAGGGTGGTTGCCGATGAACGGGTCGGGCGCAATCCGGTCTGACGCACCCACTCGGATTCTTCTTCCAGGCTCCAGGAAAGGGCGACTTGGGAAGCGCCTGCGGGTATCATATCCTCCGGAATGCGTTGGGAGGTCCAGTTGTGCGCCTGAAGGGTTACATCGTTTTTCCAAACCCCGGGCAAGGTCTCACCCGCTGCATCCAGAAAGGTGCACGTTACGTGGATCGTTTCGATTCGCTGCGATTCTTCATCGGGATTGGCCCAGCGAAGGGTCAGGTGCTCGCCCTTCCCGGTGCCGGAGTCCAGGGTGTATTGAAGCCCCTCGGTGATGGGGCGGGCCCAGGCATAGGTATCTCCAACCCGCGCGGGTTCCTGCTTGCGCAGGGAGGCACTCCGCACGCCGGTGAGAGATGTATACCACGTTTGGAAGCTCTGTTGAGTGCCCAGCAGCGCCACAACCCCCACCAAAACGTAGGGGACAATGCGTACCTGGGTCGCCGGCGGGGCCTGGGTCGCGGCAAATAAGGTGGCCAGCTTGAAAAATACGTGCAGCCCCCCGAATACCGCCAGAAAGATCAGGGGCTCCATGTCCGCCAGCTTGGGGTGCGGCCAGGGGATAGGGACGTTCAACAGGTAGGGGAGGAGGACGGCCGCCGACAACAAGGACAGGATTTCGGTCAGATGGGGTCCCACGCCTTTGTGGGGCTTGATGAGTTGAATCAGGGCACCGTAGGTCGTTTGAACCAGGAGGTAGCCGCAGGCAATCATCAGGGTTGCCGAAAGGCCCGCGTCGAAATCCGGCACGTAGCCAGACAGGACCAGGAGGCGTCGCCCGAAAATACCGATGATACCGGCAGAAATGCCCAGCGCAGCGAGATAGAGGGGAAAAAACACCTAGCACCCTCCCGTGGTGGCCGCCAGGGACGGCAAAGCAACAACTGAGTTCCAGGGATGATTTTCCCCGCTTATTTGATGGAAGTCCTTCATAATAGACTACTTCTCGATTCTCTTGCCCGGGTGTTCATAGAAATACTTCTTCCCCCTTTGGTATCATGCGATAGTATCAGATAGTACAAAACCGACACCACATCCCGGTGTGGTTGGAATACATGACAAGGCCCATTACGGGTGGAGAACATAGCGTAGTGTTTCAAAAAGTACTGACAGCCCTTTTCGGGACTGAGAAAGACCGTGAAGTAAAGCGTTTTCTGCCTGTGGTATCTGCTGTTTGCGCAGAAGAAGCGCGCATGACCCGGATGACCGATGATGAGCTGCGTCAGCAGACCGGCCTCTTCAAACAGCGCCTCGCCGATGGGGAGACACTGGATGACCTGCTGCCCGAAGCCTTCGCCGTGGCCCGGGAAGCGGCCAAGCGTATCGCAGGCATGCGCCCCTTTGATGTGCAGATTATCGGTGGCACGACCCTGCACCGGGGCAATATCGCCGAAATGACTACGGGTGAAGGTAAGACCCTCGTCGGGATCCTGCCCGTGTATCTCAACGCCCTCACCGGCCGCGGGGTGCACGTCGTGACCGTGAACGATTATCTCGCCCAGCGTGACGCCGAGTGGATGCGCCCCATCTATGAGTTCCTGGGCCTTACCGTGGGGCTGATTCAGTCCGACATGGACCACCTCGAACGTAAGGTCGGGTATCGGGCCGATATTACCTACGGTACCAACAACGAATTCGGTTTCGACTATCTGCGCGACAACATGGCCAAGCACCCGGATCACCGGGTGCAGCGGGAGCTGAACTTCGCCATTGTCGACGAGGTTGACTCTATCCTGATTGACGAAGCCCGTACCCCCCTTATCATTTCCGGACGTCCGGAGAAGAGCAGCGATCTCTACCTGAAAGTGGATGAGGCCGTGCGGAAGCTCCGTAAAGACGAGCACTTCGAGATGGACGAGAAGCAGCGCCACATTATCCTCACCGACGAGGGGATGGAAGTGGTGGAGCGTCTGCTGGGTATCGACGATCTCTACACCGACGAAACGCTTGGCTGGGCCCACATGATCGAGCAATCGCTCAAGGCCTACAACTTCTTCAAGCGCGACAAAGACTACATGGTGAAAGATAACGAAGTGCTCATCGTGGATGAGTTCACTGGGCGTACCATGGAAGGCCGCCGTTACTCCGACGGCCTGCACCAGGCCCTGGAAGCGAAAGAGCGTGTGCCCCTCCGCTTCGAGTCTCAGACGGTGGCCAGTATCACCTATCAGAATTATTTCCGTCTCTATGACAAGCTGGCGGGGATGACCGGTACGGCCGTTACAGAGGCCGCGGAATTTGATAAGGTATACGGTCTCGACGTGACCCAGATTCCCACCAACCTGCCTGCCGCCCGTGTGGACGAAACGGACCTGATTTTCGCCACGGAGAAAGGCAAGTTCCGCTACGTTATTAACGATATTAAGAAAATCCAGGCGCAGAATCGCCCGACCCTGGTGGGTACGGTTTCGATTGAGAAGTCGGAGCTACTGGCGAGTATGCTGGAAGAAGAGGGCGTGGAGAATTACCAAGTCCTCAACGCCAAGCACCATGAACGGGAAGCGGCCATCATCTCCAATGCCGGTAAGGCGGGCGCGGTTACTATCGCGACCAACATGGCGGGGCGTGGTACCGACATCAAACTCGCAGAAGGTATTCGGGAAAACGGCGGCCTCTTCATTATCGGTACCGAGCGCCATGAATCCCGTCGTATCGATAACCAGCTTCGTGGTCGTTGCGGCCGTCAGGGCGATCCAGGAACGACCCGCTTTTACGTCAGCCTGGAAGATGACGTGGCACGTCTCTTCGGGGGCGATCGCGTCAAGAAACTCGTCGACTTTATGGGCGGCGAGGAAATGGACGAAGAGCCCCTCAGCCAGCGTATGGTGACCCGCACCATCGAACGTTCCCAGCGCCAGGTCGAAGAATTCCACTTCGAGAGCCGGAAACACGTGCTGGATTATGATCAGGTCATGGATAAACAGCGTAAGTATATCTATGCCATGCGCCGGAACGTGCTCGAAGACAATGACGTGACCGAGCAGCTCCGGGAGATGTTTGAGAACACGATCGCCGATATCGTGGACGAATATGCCCCGGAGGCCGTGCCTGCCGCCGAGTGGGATCTCGAAGGGCTTGAAAAGCGCATGGAAGTGCTGTTTCATTTCCCCGTAACCCTCGAGGTGGAAGAGGGCGGTGATCTGGTGGCCCAGCTTTACGATCAGGTGCTTGCCGACTATCAGCGTCGGGAAGATGCCATGGCCGAGGAGATCCGCGAGAGTTTCCGCCAGGAAATCGGTGGCGACGAGTCGGCCATCGACTTTGCCGGTATTGCCCGTAAACGGGTACACGACCTGGAGCTCATGGCCCTATTGCGCGCTGTGGATGACAAGTGGATCGACCACCTCTATGAGATGGATTATCTCCGCGAATCGGTCCGCCTGCGGGCCTTCGGTCAAAAGGACCCCCTGCTGGAATACAAGCAGGAAGGCTTCGAAATGTTCCAGAACATGGTGAAGGCCATCGAAGAAAGTGTTATCACCACGCTCTTCCGTCTCACCGACCCGGAAGTACGGAAAAAGCGTGCTGCGAGTATTCAACGGGGGACCCTGACCCAGCAGGAGGATCCCTTCGCCCAGCTGAATCAGTACAGCTATGTGGCGGCCGATAAGGAAGCGGATAGCAGTTTCGCGAGCTTCGACACCACCCGCTTCGATTTGGCAGGACCGGACGACGCAGAGCCCGTATCGGGTTCGGAGTCTACGGTAAAAACCAAGGCACGGGCCAAGGCCAAGCCCAAACCCATCCGCGCTGAGACCAAAGTCGGACCCAATGAAAAGTGTCCGTGTGGCAGCGGTAAGAAATACAAAAAGTGTTGCGGACGCAACGCCGTATAATTGCGCTGCTCATAACGGGCTTCTGGCTCGTTATGATGGGACTATTCCTTCAGCGGGAATTCGGGGGACCTGCGTCCCCCGGCGCCACGGGTGCGGAAGGGGCGTTTGTCCCCCGGGACCAGTGGATGGGGATCTATCTGAACGGGGACAGCCGGGTCGGCTACCTGCGCATGCGGAGCGAAGAAGCGACGCGCGCCGATGTGCCGGGCTATCGGATGCTGCTGGACGCTTCGCTGGAGACGGCGCTCTTTGGCACCGTCGTCGGGATGGAAATCTCGGGTGACGCCTGGACCGCACAATCGGGCGAGCGGGCGGAGTTCGATTTTTCGATGGATGCCTCGGATACCCATATGGGACTGCGGGGTACGGTGTCGGAGGGTCACCTGAAGGGCTTTCTCGACACAGGTGGGGAAGCGATACCCTTAGACCTTCCCATTGATTCCCGGCTCGTGCTCGGCAGTGGTATGGGATTGCCCTCTGATAGTATGCCCGTCCTGGAGGTAGGCGAGTCGACCACCGTGGAGTCCTTCGACCCCGTTTCGATGAAAATTGCCAACGCGACCATCACCTGTACCCGCTTGGATACCCTGGAAATCAGCGGCGAGCCTGTGGATGCGCGGGTCTATGAGACGGTCCTGGGTAGCATGACCAGTGAAGCCTGGGTAGATGCTGCGGGGGAAGTGCTTCAGGCCAGCACGCCCTTTGGATTTACGCTTCGTAAGATTGATCCGAAAGAGTTGGCCGATGCGGCAGACCTGGGCTCCGAAAGCGACCTGATACAGGGGCTCGCTATCCACCCAACCGGAGCACCGGTCCATGTTGATGCCACGCGACTCGTCGTGCGGGTGACGGGGGTTCCCGAAGAAGAATTTCCCCATGACCCGCCCTGGCAAATCCGAGAGGGTGACAGGCTGACGATGCGTCAGCCCGACGCTTTGCCGGACGAGGCCCCCTTCATGGATGGGGCCGAATTGGACGCCTACCTGGGGGCGGATGCCTTCGTCGCGACCGACCACCCCGCAATTCAGACGGAGGCCCGGGCCATCGTCGGCGACGAGCGCGATCCCGCCAAACAGGCCCGGTTACTTTACACATGGGTCTACGATGAAATCGAGAAGATTCCCGTCCTGAGCGTTCCCAATGCCCTGGATGTGCTGCGTACACGAACGGGCGACTGCAACGAACATACGGTGCTCTACACGGCGCTGGCCCGTGCAGTGGGCATTCCGACACGCATTGCGATTGGGCTGGTCTACAGCGACACCCTAAACGGCTTCGGATATCATGCCTGGCCGGAAGTCTATCTTGGCCAACAGTGGTATCCCATGGACCCCACCCTGGGGCAGGAGGCCGCCGACGCCACCCACATCAAGTTGCTGAACGGCAGCATCAGTGCGTGGGCTCAGCTCATTACCTTCATTGGTCAGATTGAATTGGACGTCATCGCCTGCGAGTAGTCAGTCGTTTAGATAAGGATTGAACCCGGGCGCCGGAAGGAGATCTATGATCCAAACCACGCAGTTGACCAAGCATTTCGGCGAAAAGCTTGCCGTGTCTCCCTTGGATCTCGATATCGAGTCGGGTACTTTTTTCTGCTTCCTCGGCCCCAATGGCGCCGGAAAGACGACGACCATTAAGATGATGACGGGCCTCCTTCGGCCCAGTTCGGGGACGGTCCGGGTGGGGGGGATCGATGTGCAGGAGGATCCAGTCGCCGCCAAAAAACTGATGGGTTATGTGCCCGATCATCCCTTCCTCTATGACAAGCTGACGGGCCGTGAGTTCATGCGCTTTGTCGCCGGGCTCTATCAGGTGCCGGAAGACTACTACCAGACCCATTGCGAGGAACTCCTCGAAATGTTCGAGATTGCCCATGTGGGGGATCAGCTTGTCGAAGACTATAGTCATGGGATGCGCCAGAAGCTCTCTTTTGCCTCCTGCTTTCTTCATGACCCCAAGGTGGTCATCGTGGATGAACCCTGGGTGGGGCTGGATCCCAAGAACATCCGCTTCGTAAAGGATTTTCTGAAGGAGAAGACCCGTACAGAAGGCCTTACGGTCTTCATGTCGACCCACACACTCAGTATCGCGGAGGAAGTAGCCGATAAGATTGGTATCATCAATCATGGCAAGCTCCTTCAGCTCGGGAGTGTGGACGAAATCAAGGCGCTCCACGAGCGACCCGGTTCGTTGGAAGATATCTTCCTCACCCTGACCCGCACCGACGAAGAAGTGCCAGCCCAATGAACCAGGTCGGGGTAGTCATTCTAATGAAAGCCCGAATTGCCGGGCATCAGATCGCCTCGGTACGGCATCAGTCCAAACTGAAGGTGGCCGTGCTGACCGTTGCCGCATTGGCCCTCTGGTTTGCGGCACTCTTCCTCTTCAATAAAGGGTTCGGTTGGCTGATTTACTTTGGTGGGCAGGGGGGTGGTGAGTTCGTATTCGGCAAGGCCCTCTTGCGACAAAGTCTCAATATCTTCGCCCTGTCTATTTTTATCCTCCTCGTTTTTTCCAATACCCTCGTCGCTTTTTCCACCCTCTATCGTTCCAAAGAGGTGAGCTATCTCCTGCAGGGTCCGATCAGCTACACGGATTTCTTCTACGCCCGCTTCATCGAGAGTGTGTCTTTCAGCTCCTGGTCTCTGGCCTATCTCGGGTCTCCGATGATGGTGGCATATGCGTGGAACACCCAGGCCAACGCCATATTCTACGTGGCTATAGTGCTGTACTTCTTGCCGTTTGTCATTATCCCCGCATGCATGGGTGCGGCCACTACGATGGTGCTCGTACGGTTTTTCCCACGGATGAATACCCCCACCATTGCCCTGTTGGGCGGTGCCGCCGTCCTTTCCTTTTTCGCCTACATCCGCTCCGTAATCCGGGAGGCCCGCTTCTCGGAGTCGACCACCATGCCCGCTATCCTGCAGGCCATGGACAGCACCCAGTCCCCCTTTCTGCCCAGTCACTGGGCCGCACAAGGGCTCCGCGTGGCGGGAGACGGAAATTTCTCCGAAGCCCTCTTCTGGTTTGCCATGTTGTTGTCCACCGCCCTTTTTGTTGTGTTTCTCACAGGGCGGCTGGCCGACCTGGTTTTCTATTCGGGCTGGTCCTATCTCATGGGACAAGACAAACAGCGCATCAAGCCCATGGATAAGGGACCGCTGGCCTGGTTGGGCGCTGCACTTCGGCCCGTGAAAGAACCCTATCGGGCCCTGTTTCAAAAAGACATCAAGCTCTTCTGGCGGGACCCAACCCAATGGTCGCAGTTTGCTATTTTCTTCGGCATCATGGCCATTTACATTGCGAACATTCGAAATACGACACGGCTCTATGAAAATGAGTTCTGGCGGGGGTGGATTGCCTGTCTGAATGTGGGGGCCGTAACACTTATCGTGGCCACCCTTACGAGCCGATTCGTTTTCCCCCTGATTAGTCTGGAAGGGCGGCGCATCTGGATCCTGGGACTGGCCCCCCTGACCTTTCGGCAGCTTATCTGGCAGAAATTCTGGCTGAGTGTGTCGCTCACGTCCTGCTTTACCGTGGGTCTGGCCTTGCTTTCCGGCTACATGCTGGCGCTGCAACCCCTTCACTATGTGTTGACGGTCTACAGTGTCCTCGTGGCGAATCTGGGACTCTCAGGGATGGCCGTGGGCTTCGGGGCCTTGTACCCAACGTTTACCGAAGATAACCCGGCCCGTATCGTTTCGGGCATGGGGGGCACCTTAAATCTCTTATCCAGCGTGGCATTCGTGATTTGCCTGGTGACCCTCCAGGTCCTGGTACTCCAGTGGAAGGTGCTGGGTCTCTTCCACAGTGAACAGCAATTTCAGATGGCCCTCGGATTTGCCGTCCTGGCCATCACGGCGCTGGGTCTTCTGTGCACCTGGCTCCCCATGCGGCTGGGACTACGCAATTTGAATCAGATGGAGCTCTAAGACTGCCATGACCGAACTGGAAGTAATTTCACACGAACATACGGCCTTTATTAACATCGACGCGGCCGTGCAACGCTGCGTGGATGCGTCGGGCATTCGCAACGGCGTGGTGCAGTTATTTGTGCCGCACACGACAGCCGGCATTACGATCAATGAAAATGCCGACCCGGATGTGGTGGCCGATATGGAGCTCATCCTGGAGCGGGCGGTGCCGTGGGAGGGGGGCTATGCCCATGCAGAAGGCAACGCTGCCGCCCATGTGAAGGCGAGTATGATGGGATTCTCCGAGATGGTCTTTATTCGGGACGGACGCCTTCAGTTCGGCACCTGGCAATCAATCTATTTTTGTGAGTTTGACGGCCCTCGCCGTCGCCGCGTCTGGGTTTCGATAGGGGGCGGAGACTAGCCTTTGGAAGGCCCGTGCCCAGGGAGGGTGGGGCCGGTCCGTTCCTCGGGGCAGACGGGCAAAGGTGACGTTATTGGGACACTAAGCGGACAAGATGTAGAATCGTGTGAAGATTTCTTGGCAGAAAGATAGACACCAGGTGTCATTTGGCACATCTCATGCGTTTTAGTGATAATAGTGATAATAGACCATATTATTCCGTTGACAAAACCTACTACCTGGGATACATTGAATAAGTTATCGCGGACTGCACCGTTAGCATATACCGTCCGTTAAGTAGTGTTCTTATTACATCAGGAAGCAGTACCGCGTGGTTTTGGCTGTCGTTCGCGAAGCCGCAGTGCGGCGAAAGGAGATTGTGTCGGACCTATCAAATTCAGAGATTTTCGATTAGACAGTTTGTAAACCGCATTCATCTTTGTAAGGCTTAGGAGGCTTTGAATACGATGAAAAAACAAGGTTTCACCCTCATAGAGTTGCTGGTTGTTATCGCGATCATTGGCATCCTCGCCGCGATCCTACTCCCAGCGCTGGCCCGTGCCCGTGAAGCGGCCCGTCGCGCCAGCTGCCAAAACAATCTCAAACAGCTTGGCGTGGTCTTTAAGATGTACGCCAACGAGTCCAAGGGCGAAAAGTTTCCCCCGATGGCCCAACGCCAGTCCTGGGTAATCAGTTCGCCGGCGGGCGGTGGTACGACCGCAGACTATGGTCGGCCCAACGATCTCGAATGTCAATACCCCAATCCGGCACCTCCCGGACTGGGACAGCCTGCAGGAAACTCCCCGGACACGGAATTCGTTTTTGACGGTCCCTCGGTCTATCCGGAATACCTCACCGATGTGAATACCATGGTGTGCCCGTCGGACGGCGGTGGTGCCGAAGTACTTGGTGGCGCGGGCTATTGGTTTGAACAAGAAGCCGGTCTTCCCCTTGAGGGTACGGTTGACCCCTGCGGGCTGACGGCAGAATCCTATCTCTACCTCGGATGGGCCATGAGTGGCAGAGGGGGCCAGGATTATCTGGTGGACGGTGTGGATCCCAATGATGGAGCCATTCCGGCCGGTCCGGCCGCAGTAGGTCCCTATATCCAGGCGGGCTTCGTGGCCGCCATCCAGAACACGGTTACGGCGAATATAACGGCTTGGTCCGCGGATCCTGTCAACTTCGAGAACGCCTACGACGATAACATTGACAATTCTGGCATCGAGATTCAGCGTACCCGTGAAGGCATTGAGCGCTTCTTCATCACGGATATTAACAACCCGGCTGGTTCGAGCCAGGCGCAGAGTACCATTCCGGTCCTTGGCGACTTGGTCAGCCTGGACACGGTGGATTACAACCACATCCCCGGTGGCTCCAATTGGCTGTTCATGGATGGGCACGTGGAATTCCAGAAGTATCCTTCTTCTTTCCCGACCACCCGCGCCTTTGGCGTACTGGTTTCGCTCTTCTAAGTTGAATTAAGCACAACATCACTGTTTGGTGTACCCTATAGCCGAGGACACGGTGTCCTCGGCTATCGTTTTATCTAGACTATCCAGGGATTCTCACCGCTATGCTCGGGTCAACGGCATTCTCACTCTTACTTTGCTTCTCGGGCGCTTCGCTCGTGTTGTCCGAAGACTATCTCCGCTCCGGCTCGCTCTCCTTAGACGAGGCCGGTTCCGGTATAACGCCTGCGGCCGCCGCCAGTGAGTTTGAAATGATTACGCTACGCATTCCGAGTGTCGATAAGGAGCGGAAGTTGGTCTCCTGGACCCTCCAATGGAAGGGAAAATCGGGTCCGATGGCCACATGGTACCGTGGGGCCACTGCAGAGGATTTACTTCCTGGCGCGCCCCAGGTCACCGATGCGCTGGTGCCCCTGGAAGCGGTGGGTATTCCAGCGGGTGTTTCCTTCGAAATTGTCCTTCAGCTCGAGGTGCCCGTAGACGCGGTGCCGGGGGACTACCGTGCGGACCTGCGTCTGGAGTTTGAAGATGGGGCCGTGCTTAGCAGTGACTTCCCTTTGGTTGTTTATGACGTTGTCTTGCCGGAGGCCCACAGTCTCGCGACGCTCTTCGACCTGGACCTGCAGGCCCTGGCCGCGACCTATGGACTCTCGTTTGGCGATTTGGATGCCTGGATCCCGGTCTACGACACGTTGCAGAGCCTGGGTATTGGCTACCGGGTCTGGTTTGATACCCATTCCGACGGGACCCTTGCGGATGAAGCGGACTTACAGGCCCATCTGAACTACGTGGCCGCGACGGGGGCACCGGGCCTGGTTGACGTGGGGGGAAAGCCCGGTATCTTGTTGGACCAATTTCCCGAAGCAAGCGCCACCGAACCCCAGGATGGTCTGCAGCTTCAGTTGTACAAGACCCAGGCCCGCCTGCCGGCCGTCGCCGGGGCGCTGAAACGGGTTGCCCAGCCCATGGATGTGGGCCCGCGAACGACGTGGAATTCGGTGCGCCAGGGTTATGCCCGATTCGCCCGGGCAGATGCGCACGTTCAACGCATACTGGCAGCTCCGGCCCACCCTTATTTTGAACGGTATGCCGATATCTGGGCCCTTCCGGTCGCTACCGATCCCGCGGTATTGGGACGCCTGCGTTCTGGTCAATCCCTGAAACAATACGAGCAGCAGGACGTCGGACTGTGTATCGGAAGTGCGGGCACGCTGGACAAGACAGCCACCTATCAGACCCTCGCTTCTGAAACCGTGGACGGCAGTGAAGTAACGTATTGGCAGGCGGACGCATCGGAGGAAGTGCCCTACCCGTGGCTGGAGATCAGCTTTCGCGCCCATGTTCGGCTGGCCCAGCTGACCGTGCTGACGCTTCCCGGTGCATCGTGGGAGGGTGTCCAGGTGGAGACGGCCTATGTGCCGGGCGAATTTACTGTCGCAACGGTATCCTGGGAGGCTCAGTCCGAAGCCAGCCCGCTGGGGAATAGCGTCGTGCAAGGTACCTTCCGATATCCCCGGGAGTGTCTGGCGGTGCGCCTGCGCTTCGATGGGCGGCCTGATGGTGCCGCGCTTCCCGCGGTTGCGGAGATCCTGTTTAACAATCCCACGCTGGAGACGCAGGAGACGGCCGTTCCATCTCATGCTCCCTGGCTGGATGGTACGGACGATGGCTATACCGTGTGGCAGGCTGGCCAGGGCAGGTCGGCCCGGGCCCTGGCATGGCGCTGCTGGACCTTGGGCTTTCACGGCGTGTTGGGGCCCGCGCTGAATGCCCCCGGGCCGGGGGCCCTCATTGCGATGGGCGTGAATCACCCGCTGCCCACCCGCCGTCTGTTTGCGTTTCGGGACGGCCTGGAGGACTATGAGTACCTGCAGATCTTCTGGGAGCGGGTGGCCCGCAAGGAGCTATCCCCGCCGGCGGGCTTCTTCCCGGGAGCCGGGGCGGAAGGGTTTGACGTCACCGATGCCGGCGTGGCCATGCGCCGTGCCATGCGCGATCGCATAGGGGAGATTCTGTCTGGCAAGTCACAGGTAACCCGGAATTTCGGGCCCTGAGCGCGCCGTCCACGTTGGGTGCCGCGAAGGGGGGGACGAACTCAGGTGGTGGGCGTACCCCGGTCGGCAAAACGGCTCATCAACTCGCGTACCGCCTGATAGGCGTGGGTTTTGGGGAACTGCTCGGTAAAGCCGACCGCATCGAAACGATGGGGCTCGATGGCTTCATCGGTGAATGCCAGTAGGGGCATGTCCCGGGGGACGTCCGGATCGCCGCGAAGTATTTCGGCCACTTCAAAGCCATTGAAGAGCGTCAAATTGGTGTCGATAAAGGCAACGGCAGGCTGATGCGCCAGGGTCAGTTCAATCGCTTCCTGGCCATTGCTGGCCCACAACACGTCGTGCCCTTCGCCTTCAATTTCTGCCGAAAGGGTGGAGTAGTCGGTGCTGTCCATTGTTGCAATCAGTATCGTTGCCATCACGGCCTCCCGAAAAGCGGATTGAGTGAAAGACATCCCGATGGACATCCTGCGCCTGTGTCTATTGTAGGCAGAACGCAGCACGGATACAAGACTCCCGCACATGTAGGCGCCAAATGCGCGCATGTGTTTGACTCCCGTCGGTCGCCCTCTTAGAATGAGAAGTTGGAACTGAGGTGGATCACATTGAAGACGGTATTCGTTATTCTGCTGGCATGCGCTGCACAGGGCTATGCCGAAAGTGGCACCCGGTCTGACCGGCCAACTTCCCCGGTGAAGGCGCAGACCAGCGTCGCGTCGCCGGGGGATCGCGTCGTATTACGTTCGGGACTCTCGCTCCGGGGATTACGGGTGCTCAGCGAGACGTCGATTGACGTGCGTGTTGAGGTGCTCCCGGGGAAGGAGCCCCTGATTTTGCCAGCGGGACAGGTAACTGAGGTCATCTATGCGCCGAGGGAATCCATCGATGAGAGCCCCGGTGACGCTCCACCACCGCCCGCGCAAGAGTTGCTTCCTGCCCGAAAAATCAGTCCGATCTTTTCCAAGCGGCTGGCTGCCGCCATGGTGGACCGTAAGCGTGTCTATACCGATCGCGACCTGGTTTCTCTGCTGGAGGAGGTCGCATCGGAACACAACATCACGATCACGATCGACGAAGCGCTGCAGGCACTGCCGTCGAAGCAACGAGAGGTGACGGTCACGGTCACGCCGGAGCTAAGCCTGGAGGAATTCTTGCGGCGTGTGCTCGCCGAAGCCGCGCCGTGGCTTCAGGTGGAGACCCGATTTGACGAGGTCCTCATCTCACTCCGCCCGGACGCGGGCCTCGAGCAATAAAGCGCCCCCCAAGGTGCCCGAGAGCAAGCCTTGGGGGGAAGAGCAGTAGCCTGAGTGGAAAAAGGCCTGCCGATAGCAGTGGTACGATAGGCGCACTCCGCGGTGCTATCGGCGCTAAGGCGTCAGTCGTCGTCGACGACCACGTCTTTCGCATCCACATCGGCCAAATCTACGTCGTCGGTATCCACGACGTCGAGTGACAAATCATCATCGATATCAGCAGGGGCTATTTCAGCCTTTACCTTGGCCTTCGCCTTCGCCTTGGCTTTTGCCTTGGGCTTGGCTTTCGCCTTTCGCTTGGCGGCCGTTTTGGAAAGGGATGGTTTTCCATCTTCACCTTCCGGCAGGGTTCCAACACGATACAGGGTCACGTCCTCACAGTCAGGGCATTTAAAGGCGAGCTTTTCCGCACCCCATTCAACATAACGTTTGCTACACTTCGGGCAGTAGTACTTGAGTGGCATCAGCGCCATTCCTTTCTCTTGGTCTTATCAATGATCCGGCAAGAGGATCAGCAATCGTTACAGATAGTCAGTGCTTTTCCTGACACGGGGAAGAATGGGCCTCGTCGTCCGTGCTGCAGGTTGCGTCACCGGTGCACGGTTCCCCGGTATGACAACATACTTCATTCCCGAAATCATCGGTCATCGGCCCGCGGCAACCTATCTGACGTGGCCCCATACGAAATCGAGCCAGCAGGTGAACACCAATCCAGATTCCATAGATTAGCACCAGGGCGCCGACAGCGACGGCGAGATTCAGGACAATCGGATTCACAGCGGGCTCTTTCCGTTAGAGTGAGGTTCGGTCAGGAATGGGACGAGGTGTATTATAACTCAGAATCTGTGTGGTCTGACAACTTAGCCCCCGAAAAAAAACTGCCGCCCTCCGCAAAGGGGGAGGACGGCAGGCCTGTTTCTTACGTGTCAGGGGCTATTTTGCGCCGGCAGGAAGACCTTCTGCACTGACCGTCAGCGTTATCGGGTCGGTAAAGTCCGCCGTAAACACGATGTCCGCAAACTGGTTGCCTTCCGGAAGGCTGGCCCGATTGATGTTTATGGTAACTACCTCACTCTCATCAGGGCCCGGGGCACCGACGAAGCTGCTGAGCACAACCCACGCGGGGAGGCTCGCAGGATCTACTTCCCACTGCAGTGTGCTTTGACCGACATTCGTAATGCGGATGTCCTGGGCGTCCGGTGTGGCTTCAAAGTTAATAAAGAGCCCCGGCAAGTCTTCAAACTGCTCGGTGTCGGCATTGTAGATGTCGATATCGAACTCAGGAAGTTCGACCGTATAGCGAATGACAATGGGGTCCAGGGTGCCCGTATTATTGACCGAGCCAGAACCATACGTGACAGTAATCTCGCCTTCGCGCTCTCCGGGAGGCGTTACAGCTCGGTTGAGATTGACAAACATGGTGGAGGGGGTCATGTAATCCGTCACGAAACCGGAGGTCTGGGTGTCGTCCTCAAAGGTGAGGAAGTTGTCGGACGCGCCCACAATTGCTTCCCAGAAGAGACCGACGTTCACAAGCCCCTCGGGGTTGAACTCTCCAGTGACGATATCGGGCACGGAACCCGGTGCCACGTGGGAGCCGCCGAGGTTGAACACGTCGATTTCCACCTGATCCGTGTCGGCATCCGCCACGACGATGAATTCACCATCGACATCCAGCGGCCCGGGACGGCTGTCAAAGAAGGGGGAGGGGAAGGAAGTCGCCAGGAACTCACTGCCGCCAACGGTGATACCCGTGGGGTGGGTGAAGTACTTGGTCTCAAAGTTATCCGACATGTAGACCGGGTCCGTGATTTCGAAGTCGACGTCGAATGCCTGCGTTACACCGGAGACGGTGATTTGGAGAAGATCGCCGAAATCCGAAAAACGGACGGGCTCGCCATCGGGGGAGGTGAAGGTATAGAAGTTACCCACCTGCGATTGCGTCCAGTTCGAGATGAGTCCCCCGGCAATCTGGTTGACCGTTCTCACGGCGACCGCTGGGTTTTCCAGGCTGTTTACGTTGATTTCGAAGGTGATCTGTGTGATGTTCCGCGGCATGTAGTCGGCCCGAACAATAAGGGTTGCCTCCCCGTTGGAGACACCTTCCGTCCGAATCGAGGCCTGACCCATCCGTACGTCGCCCTGAATCGCCAGGAAGTCCTGCTGGCGGTATTCCACGCTGCTGGTGATTTCACCCTGCTCGGGAAGGCAGATGGAGTTCTGGTCGTTGGGATCGTTAAAGGTGAGATCGGCCGTCACCACCACACTGGGCTGGGCATTCAAGGTGGTGTAGCTGAGTAGTACCTGGGAAGCCAGATCGTTAGGGATGGATTCGTCACACTCGTCGGCCGGATCCAAGCTGCACCAGTCCGTGAGCTGGCTGACTTCGGGCACCCGGATCGGTACGCCAAAGGCATCCTGCACCCCGGTGTCACGGGCCGGGGTCGAGTAATAGTGGCCACCGGTGGTCGTAGTCAGACGGATAATGGGATCGGCTTCCACCTTGGCACCCCAACCCAGAATAAAGAGGCGCACTCCCTGGGCCACAATGGCGTTGGCCGTTTCCGTTACACGCTCCAGACTGGTGTCCCGTCCGTCGGTGATGACTATCAAGGCTTTGACGTCCGCATCATCGAAGGGGCGGAGGTTGCTATTGGTATCTTCACGCACCAGACGGGTGGCACCGGCCTGCAGGGCGGGAAGGAGCTCGGTCGCGCCGTTGTCATTGACAACGAGCTGGGTGAAGCGGGTATTCAGTAGATTCTTGTCCCGTGTGAAGGCGCCATCGCCGTCCGCGGGATTAATGATGCGCACCGCGCCACTATCGGGCGTGGGCCGGTCGTTGAACACGCTCAGTCCCACGCGGAAGTGATCGGGCATCTCATCAATGAGGTCTCCGATGCACTGGGCGTAGACGCTCTTGAGCGCATCCTCTGTCAGCGCCGCCGGGTCGCCTAGCTGACCGTCGGCCACAGCTTGCTCGGCCGAATCCAGCATACTGCCGGAGAAGTCGAGCATGATGAGCACATTGGCAGAAAAATCCTTCTTGAGGAACTGATTCGATTCGGTCAATTCCAAGGGCACTTCCGTCTCGGCAATGCGGAAGAGATCACCGACCTGCTGCAAGCGGCTGTTCGGAATCGGGATAGACTCAGAACGAATATTGCGCAGGCTGAGGACATTTCGTAAGAGCGACGGAACCCGCTTCCGGGGAAGCGCAGACTCGATGGTAAGTGGCGCAGCCTCTACGGTCACGGTGATTTCCAGGGGCGGTACGGTGGGATCGGGGACGGCAACACCGTCTTCCACGATAAACGCCGAAATGATGAGGCGGGCCGAGGCGCCGGCACCATCCAGTCGGGAGCGGTCTACCGTTACGCTGTGTTCCTGGAAGTCCTTGATGGGGGAGGAGGTACCTTCGCTGACGCCATTGGAAGGCGCAATGGAAAGCCAGTCCTGGTTGGTGACCACCTGATAGTTCAGCAAGGTTCCCGCATCACCATTATTGGCAATGCCGATGGTCGCAGCAGCTTCGTCATCGGAGAAGCCAAGACTGGGTCGATCGGTGGTAATCAGAATGACGGGGGGGACGGCCACGGCCACGTCGAGGAAGACCAATTCGTTGGCCGGGTCGTTGGTGGTGATTTCCAGAAAGGCTTGGACACCCGGGGTGACCAGGCCACTGCGATTCACCGTCAACGTCACCGTTTGTTGTACGTTGGGCTGAAGCGTGCCCTGCGAGGGTTCCAAGGAGGAGATCCAAGAGGGCAGATTGGAGAATCCCCAGTTGAGCGGGCCGGTGCCCTCGTTGCGGACCACGAAGCTACGGGTGTCCTCCGTTACGGGAACGGACAAGGTGCTGATACCGCGGTCATCAATGTCATCGGCTTCCAGGACGAAGACGGGTACGCGGGCAATTGACATGGACAAGGTGATGGTCACCACGTTGTCCGCATCGCCGGAGGAGATTGCATTGAAGGTGTGACTGAATTCGAATTGGCCGGAAGGCGCCATGCTGCGGTCGACGCGCAGGAGGATTTCGTCGGTCTCTTCGCCGGCAACCGTACCCGTGGCGACACCGCCCGAAAGGGTTCCGGAGCCAGGGACGACCTCCAGGCTAAGCCAGGCCGGGAATCCAGAGGCGTCGATGGTCCAATCTACGGAACCGATACCCACATTCCATAAGGCGACCCGACGTTCGAGGAGGGCCGTGCCAAAGAGGATAGACTTCGGCGAAGCTTCCAGACGCGCGGGCTCTGGCCGACTCATGGTCACGGTCAGGGTCTGGGTGGGAGCGTTTCCGTCGTCTCCGAAGGTGATGGAGAGTTCGGCTTCATGGCTACCGGCGCCAATCCGATCGGGGTCTGCGCTCAGTTGAATCGTGGTTGTAGTCGCGACCGTCCCGGAGGTAGAGGAGAGGAGTACCCAGGGGGCGCTCTCGGGGATCGTAATGCGGTAGGCCAGGGGGGCGCCCGTCAGATTCTCCAGCGTAAAGTCTCGCTGCTGAAGCTCGGTGATCTCGCCAAAGGCAATCGTGTCCGGGGTGACGGAAAGCCCGGGGACCTCCAGACGCACCGTGATGAGGTGGGTGAAGTTCAGATTGGCCGAAGCCACGGTGATGGTGCCCGTGTAGGTTCCCGGCGCCAGACCCGCAGGATCGGCATCCACGCGGATGGTACCGGTCGTGCGCGGATCCAGCACGGTAAGATTCTCTCCGAGCGTGAGCCATTCCGTTGCGGCGCCCTGCACATCGGCAGAAATCTGGAGGCCAGCAATGGTCTCCGAGGGGTTGGAAATGTTGACGAAGCGGGACGCGCTGGCGAGTCGGCTTCCAAAATCAATTTCTGATGTGGATACAATCAGCGGAGGCACGCTGGCGGTAATGAGAATTTCACCGGTGCCACCATTCGACGCTACCGTAACGGTGGCTTCGTAGTCTCCACCGGGAAGGCCGGTCCGATCGACGGTGAAGGTTACTGAGTCCACGGTCGTGCCGATAACCCCCGAATTGCTGGTGCGGGAAGCGCTCAGCCAGGGGGCGTCATCGGGAACGGCCAGCACCCAGTCAAGCCCTTCGGAGCCCGAATTGCTGATGGCAACATCCATCGAAGTTGCGGTCGTGCCAAAGGCCAGGGAGGTCGGGGCGATGTTGAGTTGGGCAGGGCCGGATTCAGATACCCCCACGCTCACGGTCTGGTTGCCGGCGTTGGAGGTTACCGTGACCGTGGCATTCCGTGAGGAGGATTGATCCAGAATGCTCCGGTTCAGAAGGAGGGTGACCACATCGATTTCGGTGGACGTTTCTCCTTCGACCGTGCTGGCCTGCTTGCTGGATTTGGCCACCTCAAGCGTAAGCCAGGGGGCGTTCTCCGATACTTCGACCGCCCACGTCAGCATGCCGCCACCGGAATTCTGAATGCGAATCGTCTTTGAGCTTTCCCCGGCCCCGAAATTCAACGCGAGCGGAGTGACTGAAAGTCCCGGTGTTGTTGCCGTCGGACAGCCAGTCAGGGCGACGATGGTCAGTAGCAGACCCATCAAGCTTATGCAGCGCGTTGTGCGTAGCATTCCATACTCCTTATCATCACGTTGACTCTTTCGTGTCGCCATTAGACCGGTCGCCCGTTTCAAAATCCCTTTTACCCTCATGGCGCTATCTCCATCGTTACTGACACACTCTCCGGTACGATGAAGGCATACTCGCTATTCGTAATGTTAAATACGACGGAATCGGTGATTGCCGTTCCCGGGGTAAGTCCTGTCCGGTCGACCGTGAACTGTACGACTTCGGTTTCTCCTGGTGCCAATACGGTACGTACTTGCGTGGTGCTCGCAGCCCCGGCGCCATAGCGAATACTGGCAGCGGGTATCCAGCTGGGGAGGGAAGCCGTGTCGATATTCCACTCAAAGCTGTCGAGCAGATTGTTTCGTATCGTAAGGGCGAATACGGTCTCATCGGAATCCACATCAATGGGATTCGGCGTCACCCGGCTGGCGGGAATTTCCTCGTCCAACGGCGCCGGGTCGTTAAAGTTTGGAATGGTGTCCATGTCGGAGTCGAGGGCGGATTCGTCTTCCGGATCAAAGCCGGGAATCTCTGAGAGAAATTCGACGAACTGTGCCGGCGACGCGAGGTCACTTTCGCCCAGCCCAATCGACAGGGCCCGGCCATCGTGGGTGATTCCGCCCGGATAGAGGAAGAACTTGGTGCTGGCGGGCTGGCCTTCCGACTGGGGAGAGATGTAGGGACGGTTGTCCATGCGCATGCTGAGGAAAAGCTCCGGTTGGCGCGCCCCGGTGCCAAAGGCTTCCACGTAGTCGGAGAGGTTCGAGAAGGTAATTTTGAGCAAGTTACCAAAGGAGCCGACGGGGAGGAAGTTATCGTCATCGGTAAAGATGCGTACCCGACCGTCGCCTTCGGTGATAAGACGCCAATCAGAGGTGCCTACATTGTCGTCGTCCAGCAGGCCACCTTCGGCACGCTCAATTTGCATGAGCGCATTGTCCAACAGGGCCTGATCGGCCACACTGAGGTCAGCGGCGGCCTCCGGCATGAACCGGAAGGAGAAGGAGCGGATATTCCGCGGAATATAGTCGGCATAGACATAGACCTCGGCGCGATACCGCTTTTCCGGGTCTACCGTACTCAGGTCTTCCACGATACCGGCCGTCCGAAGAGAGACCTGACCAATGCGGGGGTCACCCAGGGTAAAGACGGCATTCCGCTGGAAGGGGCCCTCGATAACCGTATCATCGGGAAGACGATAGGTGCCGGAAAGGAGGTATTGGAAATCGACCTCCTTGGGGGTCGTATAGGTCAGCACCGATTGGTTGTTGAGTTCTTCCCAGATAGCGCCCGTCTCATCGCGGACAGTGGTCTCAATGTTCGTTGCGGCGCCGGTGGTGGTCAGGAAGGTCACGACCACTTCAGCTTCATCCCCATTGGATGCAACCACGTTTACCGTGGCGCGGAGCTGCGTGTTGGCGGCAATGCCGGAGGGGTCCAGGCCGATGGAGATGGCCTGGCTCGCGCCGCCGTTGACGTTGCCCTCGGGCAGGCTGATGGTACTCAGCCAGGGGGAGTCGTCGGGAGTGATCTCGTAGGTAAAGGCCGCCGTGCCCGCATTGCGAATGGTGAAGGCCGCCGTATTGGGTACTGCGCTGGTGGACGCAAGCACTTCCATCGAGCTGCGGGTGCCGAAGACCGTGGAGAGGTTGCGGACGCTGCCTGCGGTATAGAGGTAGCCGCCCGATGCTTCGGCCGAGACGATGAGGTCGGCCAGCGGGGCCGGATCGCCGTTAGGGCTATAGGCAACGGGATAAAGCCGCGTACGGGACTCTTCCGCCAGGGCATCCACGCCGGTAACCGTGTTGCCGGATACCGTTTCCTTGCCATCAGTGATGAAAACGACTGCGCGCACATCGGCGTCGTCAAAGGGAAGGGTGCCCGCCGGGTCTTCCGCCTCCAGCGATTCGATAGCCATTTCCAGGGTCTCTACGATGTCGGAGTCGCCGAAGAGGGCAGGGGAGACGGTAAATCGGTCCAGGGCATCTTTCAACTGCGTGCGGTCATTGGTAAAGCGCTGAATAATGCGCTCTTCCGGGACGCGGTCGGTGTGATACATGAGCTGAAGATTGAAGTTGGGGGGGAGGTCGTCAATAAAGGCCTTTGCGGCTTCGCGCATCAGGGCGACGGCGTCGCCGGGTTGAAGGGGATTCGTGCCTGTCGTGCCGGCGTTATACATGCTGCCGGTGAAATCGAGAATGAGTACCACGTTTCCCCGATAGTCGAAGGTCAGAAACTGGCTGGTTTCATCGAGGTCCAGGGCAACTTCGTTTTCGAATATTTCGTAGGCAATACGTTCGCGGTCGGCTTCGGTCTGAAGTGGAATAACCTGTCCCAATTCATCCCGGTTGCTGAAGACGAAGCGCAGCATGCTGGGAGCCCGTGCGCGGTTGGTGGCACCGGTAATGGTATAGGGGGGCTTGGCAACGCGGATTTCGATGGTCTTTTCCGCGACGGCAGTCAACTGGGAAACAAAGTTGTTGCTCTCAAAGGCCTGGACGGTAATCGTCCGCGTTTCCAGGTCTTCCACCAGGTTGTTGCGATTGATGGTGACCGAAACCGGTACGCCATCGGTATAGACCTGCTGGTCGAAGAGGAAAAAGTCGCGGTCTGATCCATTAGTGTTGCCACGAACCGGGGAGACGGCCGCGATGAGGGCGTCGTCCTGCCCTTGCTCATCGTAGGTCACCTGGAAGAAGAGCTCGGAATCGCGGCTGCCTGTATTGACAACAAAGAACTGGTCCTGGACCAGACTGTCGCCAAAATCCAAGAGGTCGGTTTCTACCACCGGGGGCTGAAGAAACTCCGTTTCCGGTGGGAGCGCCAGGGTGATTTCGGGGAGGGGGAGTACATCTACAATGATGGGGACCACCTGGAAGGAGTCACCAACGCGGACCGCGAGCTCGTAGATTCCGTCGCCTTGTATAACGGTATCGGGGTCCGTTACCCGAACGGCGATTTCCGAAGTGTTTCCAATCTGGGTGGTGCCCAGAATGGGGTCTGCGGAAAGGGGCGGTGTTGCGGTGGGGTTGATGCGCTCGGAGAGATCGATGACCCAGGAAACCGGCAGATTGCCCACGTTCTCCAGCCGTAGAGTCGACGCAGGTTGCTCGGTCGTGGTTTCCGAATTGCTCGCGATAGACAATGTCAGGGTGGCCGGGCTGACGAGAAGTTGTGTCAACGCGGAGCCTACCGAAAAGGTGACCACTTCCTGGCCGGAGGCGGAGTCAACCAGCAGGGCGAAGTCGTCGGTGCCCGCGGGGAACGTAACGTTGATGGAGGTACTCGACAGGGACTGGTTGGTGCCGCTGGCCGGATTAACCGTAAAGCCACTGGGCAGCGCGCCGGTGGAAGTCCGGTCGTTGGGATCGGTGAGATAGGAAATAGTCCACGACAGGGGAGTGGTGCCGTTGTTCACAATGGAAAAGGTGCCCGACGTATCGGTGGCAGAGAGGGCCAGCGTTTTGGGCGTAACCTGCAGTTGGGCTTCTACCGTGAGGGAAACCGGGACCGTTACGGTGCCGCCGTTTCCAGTAATCTGCACGCCGGTGTTGGTGTACAGACCGGAAGAGAGGCCCGAGCGGGAGGCCGTGAGCGTAATGTGGTCCAGTTCCGTTGTGATGGACCCGGCATCGGTGCTCAGGGTGAGCCAGGGAATGTCGGCTGCAACCCAGGGGGAGTCTACATCGGCCCGGGTTACTTCCTGAGCGGTCCATTCCAAGGTGCCGCCCCCGGTGTTTTCAAGGGCGAGATCGCGCGTCGTTTGCGTGGTGCCGAAGTCGGTGGCTGCTGGGGAGGCATTCAGTTGAGGGGCCGTAACAACTGAAACGGGGCAACCCGAGATTATGGTTGCCGCCAGCAGTAGCGCCAGTTGACCAACACGCGATTTCCATTCAGCCATAGTGCCTACCTCAGTCTACCGTTTAATGATTCGCAAGTTGTGCATGCGGGCCGCGCCACCGTGTCACGCTCGTGTCGTGTGGGTCAGTTCGATGCGGTTTTGGTACCCGTCGTTCCCATCTCGTCGAAGAGCACGGAAACGCCCAGGTTGATCAAGGTGAGATAATCATCTTCCCAATAGTTCAATACATTGCCCTGATCGTCCAGGGTGGTGTTGACAGGAAGAACCACAATATCGCCATTACCCAGTCCGCCATTGGTTGCGTTGGCAGAAAGGGGAGACCAGTCTACAATATCCATCCGCGCCCCCGAGAGGGTCAGCTCTTCGAGAAGGAAGAGCCCCGAAATGGCGGTAATCTGGGCGACGTCGTTGTCACCGAGATCGAGAACGCGGAGATTGACCAGGTTTTCAAGGGGGGTGATGGACTGCACGCTGTTGCTGCGCAGGTTCAGCACGGTGAGATTACGCAAGGCTTCGATGCCGCTCAGGGTTTGGATGTTGAGCCCTGACGCATCGACCTCGGTGATCGCCAATACATCGGCATTGGTCAGCAAGCCAAGGGGCTTACCGATCGTTGCCCGTACGGCGGACTCGAGGGCCGCATCCTGGAAAAATACAAAGTTTCCGCTGCCCCCGGGGCAACCGGGGAGGGTGGTCGCAATGGCCACGATCAACGTGGGCAGGAAGATTTTTGCTAAGTGTTGTCGGATCATGATAACCACCTTCTGGTCACGGTCGCACTGATGGGTCTGAGTACTGTGGTGCAAAACAACAGAAAGACGTCACGCGCGGACGCCGGAATTCCAGTGATTGTATTATGCGCTAAGGGCCGCATTCTGTCAACAATCTTCCCCCGGCACGATGTGTAACTGCCTCATATACAGGGGGTTCTGTGACGCAGGCATACACCGGGCGGGGAATTTAATGGGTTTACGCGGTCGTATCGCCACCGGTATCGTTGGCCACCGGGATGATACACTTGTTTTCCACATAGGTCGTAACGGGGAGCGTTCCCCCAATAACCGAAAGAAAAGCATTCAAGGCTTCTGCAGCAAAGCAAAGGAAATCCTGAACGGCGTCGGCCGGGGCGGGTTGCACTTGGCTGATTTTTTTGAGGTGTTTCACGAGTCGGGTTCTCCGCATGCTTACAGTTGAGATGGTTTCTGCGTCGCAACAAACCACAAAGCTACTACTTTTGTAAACAGTTTACTAGAGTGTAGACGGCTTGTCAAGTCTTTACGGGGGTCAAAGCGACAGAAACCACCAGATATTGGGGGCCTGCTCCGGTAGTATAGTGGGCGCTCAGGCTCCGCTCCACCGTGCGGCACCGCCTGGGAAAGCCCATTCCCCGGCTCAGGTGCGGAACTCCCGGGTGTTTATTGTGTATTTGTTGACCCGCAGTCCCATCAGCCGTTCCGTGATACCCAGCTCGCGGGCCGCTTTGGCTTTGTTGCCTTTGGCGACCTTGAGCGCTTCCACGATCAACTCCCGTTCTACCCGCTCCAGACACTCTTCCAGGGTCCCCTTGATCGGGGTGTTGGATGCTTCGGCCGTCTGGAGTGTGGGCGGCAGATGGTGTCCGTGGACCACGTCGTCGTTCGTGAGGAGCACGGCCCGCTCGATGCAATTCTCGAGTTCACGGACGTTCCCCGGCCAGTGGTAACTCATCAGCATGTCGATGGCGGGGGTGGAAATGCGGCGCACATACTTGTGGTTTCCCTTGCTGTATTTCTCCACGAAGAAATTGGCAAGTTCCAGAATGTCCGTCCGCCGTTCCTTCAACGGGGGGATGTGAATGGGGAATACATTGAGCCGGTAGTAGAGATCCTGCCGGAAACTTTCGTCCGTGATCATGGATTCGAGGTGCCGGTTGGTCGCTGCGATTACCCGCACGTCGACCTTCAGGGTTTCCTGTCCACCGACCCGTTCAAACTCCCGTTCCTGCAGGATTCGGAGCAGCCGCACCTGGGTCTGGGGGGCCAGGTCACCGATTTCGTCCAGGAAGATAGTACCGCCATGGGCCAATTCGAAACGGCCCTGGCGCTGCTGGGTTGCCCCGGTGAAGGCACCTTTCTCGTGGCCAAAGAGCTCACTTTCGATAACCGAATCGGGAAGGGCAGCGCAGTTTACCCGTATAAAGGGTTTGGCGGCCCGCTGGCTGTTGTAGTGGATCGCGTGGGCGACAAGCTCCTTACCCACGCCGCTCTCACCGCGAATCAAGACGGTGGCGTCACTCTGGGCGACCTGCGCGATGAGGTCAAAGACTTCCTGCATCGAGCCCGAACGGCCGATGATATTGGCAGGACGGAAGCGTTCCTGGAGCGCATTCTGGAGTCGGCTGTTTTCTTTCAGCAGCCGGTTTCGCTCATCCTGGTGTTCCTGGCGAAGTCGAACGGCCTGGGCCACCATGGAAGCAATGATGGTCATGAGCCGCAATTCTTCCTCGAGAGAATCTTCTTCGGAGAAGAGGCGGTCGGCACTGAGCGCACCAATCACCTGGGTTTCCATCTTAATCGGCACGCAGACATAGGAGATGTCGTCGCGGCTCGCGTTTTCACGGGCCTTGGTGCGGTTCAGAAAGAGGGGCTCTTCCGAGATGCGCGGAACCACCACGGGGCGGCCTGTCTGGACCACCTTGCCCACCACACCCTCACCGGGTTTGTAGTGGCCCCGTTCCAGTTCTCGGCCCGAAAGGCCGTGGGCGGCTTCGATGAAGAGTTCACCGTTCTCGCGGTTGACGAGCGTGATCGTACCGCGGAGCATGCCGGTATGTTTGGCGATTGCTTTGAGTACGGGGCCCAGTTCGTCCCGCAGGTCCATACTGCGATCCAGAATACGGCTGATCTCGAATAAAAGTGAGAGTTCTGATACCTTGCTCTTCACTTTGGGGGTTGTTGTGGTCATTGGGGCGCAAATCCATCCATTAGTTGGGTTTGAAGTGACCAAATTGTAGGAAATCTGCCCTGTAGTTGTCAAGTTTACGTCACGGATATCGGTTAATGTGACGAAATGGCAGGAAAAAGTGCGCTTTGCATTCGAGATGGTAAGCCCCCAGACCTCCCCGTGCGTCGATTCCCTCTCGTGTCAAGAAATCTGCGCTCCGCAATGGGGCAGCGGGGTACCCGCATCGCCGTGAGATTCCGCCTTAGCCCTTCGCGAGGACCACGCGGTTACCGCCGGCTTCTTTGCCCCGGCGTACCAGGGTTCGGGCTGCGTCGAGGAGCAGTTCGTATTGGTCTTCCGTTTCCTGGACGGTCGAAAAACCCGCCGTGACGGTTAGCGAAAAAGTGTCACCACCCGAGGTCGTGTAGTTTTCCTCGGTGATGGCCTCAATGTAGCGACGTATCCCGTTTTGAGCCTGTTCCGGGGGGACCTGGGGCATGAGTATGCAGAATTCGTCTCCGCCAGAGTGGGCGACGATATCTTCACTCCGCAACGATTGCTTGAGGGTTTGGCCAATATGACGCAGTACGGCGTCCCCTTCCTGGTGGCCGTAGGATTCATTGATACGGGTGAAGTCATCAATATCCACCACCGCAATACTGACGGGGGTTCCGTAGCGACGGGCATGCTGGATGGCTTCCTCGAGACGGGTCGCGAAGCTGCGTCGGTTCAGGAGCCCCGTGAGGGTGTCGTGGGTAGCCGCGTAATAAAGAGACTGCTCCGTGGCGGCCCGCCGGGTGACATCCCGCGCGACTCCCTGCACCGCGACCAGCTTCTTGGTGCCGTCGAATACCGGTATGAGCGCGATCATGAGAGCACGCATGCTCCCGTCTTTTGCGACGAACTCGGCCTCAATGGGGCTGCGTTGGTGCCCCGACAGACTGAGACGGATAGCCTGACGCAATTTCGAATTGGCCGGATGGTCGGCACACAGATGGACGAACTGATCTTGGAATTCTTGTGCGGGGTAGCCCATGACCGCGGTCACGGAAGGGCTGACGTAGCAGAGTTCGCCGCTGAGATCGAGGGTGAAGGAAAACTGGGCCGACTGACTTTCCGTAGAAGACCAGACTTGTTCGGCAGATTCGGGCTGGCCCTGGACTGGCCCCTGAAAGGTGTTCAGCAATTCTGCCAGCACATCGCGCACAATGGCGGAGAAGGTTTCCTGCGATACGGCGGCGGTTTCCACGTGTGTTTCCGGGGCGCCGGGGACCGACGGCCGGGTGACGACCGGCGCTACCACCGGCGCCATGCTGCTGAGTCCCAGGGATGCCAGGGACATTTCGGGGGCGCGGGGTGCGGGGTCTTGCGTGGGTTGCTCCCGGCGTACGAGGAAGCGTTTGGCAACGGACTCAAAGTGTTCGGGCGTGCAGAGGATGGGCTTTATTTTCAATGCGGGGCACACATCGCGTGCATGTTCCAGTGCATCGATATCCAGTGGATTGACCATGCATACCGTGAGGATTTTCCCGAGTTGATCAATAGCAATTAACTTGTAGCGCAGGCAAAGGTCATTGGGCAGAAGCCGCACAATCTGCGGATCGATCGCGTAATCGTTCAAGTTGATGTGAGGGATCTTGCACTGCTTCACCAGGAAGGAGATGAGCTCGTCCTGTGTGAGATAACCCAATTTCACGAGGGCCTGGCCAAGAAAGCACTTGGACCGCTCCTTCTCTGCCAGGCTTTCCGACAGCTGACCCGCTGTTATCAGGCCCGCATCCATGAGCATGTCGCCAAGCCGTTTCCAGCGTTCGCCATCGGATTGACCAGATAGTGCCGTCATGAAGGAAGACTCCTTGTGTTTTGGGTGAATGCGCGGATACCGGAAATCTTCTGGCGTCGGTGGCCCCTTGCGGGGACCACCCTCAGCACACGCGCCACACCCTTGCTGCCCCGCCATTATAGCGTGTATGGAATTGGATTCCTATGGTCTGCACGTCCTGCTTGAGGCGTACTACCGTATTTGGCATAGTGGTGCCGAGATTGTTAGCCAAACACCGCCTGGGAGCACCATTGCCATGTCCGATGACGAACCTATGCCGCGCACACCCATTTCTCCCCTTCGAAAATGGGTCATCCGTCTTGTGGTTTGGGCGGTTATGCTCACGCCTTTGCTCTTGTGGCCCAAGCTTGTTGGTGGGGCGCTGTTGGCGTTGATACTCTTTGCGGCGGCACTCTGGTATTTCATCAAATGGAAGTTCAGGAAGTTCTTCGGGCAACTCGGTGAGGCCATCGGCGATATGGCGTCGGTCGTTGGTCCCTTTGCGCTATTGCACGAAGATATGGTGCTGCACCCGGTGGAGACGGTGAAGTTTCAACACCCGAGAGAAGCCATTGGCCATCGGGAGGCCTTGGGCGAAATGGGCTTTGACCCGGTGGGAAGCTACCAGGTGGAACGGGTGGAAGACGTGACCCTTTCGGTGTTCTGCCATCCTGAAAAGCGGCTGTACGCCATCGTCTACGATTTTGAGGCGGAGTGTGCCCTGGACGTGTTTGGCAGGAAGTTGGATGGAAGCTTTTTTGCTACGACCAGTTTCGTGCCTGATCTGCTCCAGGAGAATGCCCGCAATACGGCGATGACCTGCTGCAAAGACGGGGACGCCGCATGTCTTCTGGAGGCCGCCGAGAAGGGGGCCGCGGTGGCGGAGCGTGTTGAAATAACGGCGGAAGGCTTTCCCGAGGTGTTCTCTGCCTATATTCAGGCACGACGGGTCTGGCTTTTTGGGGACCGTGAGGCAGAGGAGCAACGTCAAAAGGCCCTGCGTGTCGCCTTCCTGGAGCAGTCTGGTTGGTCCGCGCTGGAGTGGGACCAGAAGCAAGGGCGGGTATTCTTTGTGCACGACGAATCCGACGTTGACACCCTCGTTTACCAGCTTCTCGAGATCGCGGGCTTCCCCGACGAGGAAGAGGACGAGGGGGATGAGGATGCCTATGAGCGAGAATCAAAGGGGTGCCGCGCCGCCCTCCTGGACGGGCCCCTCCGGATGGGGTTCCGGGCACAATTGGAATTGCGGGGACTGGAGGAGCGGTGCCCATGCATCATGACCCTGGCGGAGCCAGTGACGGCCGATGCCTATCTCGGGCCATTTGATAACGACATGTAGGGCGCGCCGGGGGAACGGAATGGGCGCACGATTTTCCCACCATCCCCAGTTGGGGCGACAAGGGAATGGTGGGATCGGCCGGGAAGGATTGTCAGTAGCCAATCCGGTCGAGGGCATTGTTCAGACTGTTGGTGTCCTTTAAATCCCCTTTGTCCAGCGAGCCGATGGCGTTCACGGGTTTGACCGAGCCGCCTCCTTCTCCTTCCGCCACGGTCTCCGAAGGATATTGGAGTCCTTCATTCGGGTGGGTCAGGGTGCCGTCTTGATTGTTGTAGCCGAATGTCGCGCCCGTCGACGTGCGGGGGAGCATGGGCATGAAATTCGGATAGAGATCATCCAGGGTCGGCGGATAGTAGCCCGTGGCGTTGCCAAAATTGTTGATGGCAACTTTGATATCTTCCATCAGGAAATAATCTGCGGTTGACGGGCCGTTGTTGTTTTCATAGATTGTGCCCTGGATGGGGTTATACCCGAATGGCTCGCCATCGGGCCGACTGGGAATGGCGGCGATGTAGGTGGGGACCAGGGCGCTCAGGTCACGGGGATAACTTTCTTTCTCGAGGTAGTAATAGTCCAGGGCGTCCTGCAACTCCATCATGGCAATGTCGATTTGGGTCTGGTTCATGGTGCTCGAGGCGGACGATGCCTGCTGGGCCGCCATGTCAGCGGTAATCGCGGTGGTCATCAGCATGTCGATGAGACACCCCTGAAGACACAAGGACAGGGCTATTAAGCCGAGCATTCTCATGGTTCTTCCCTCCTCCGAGAAATGTGTGTAATACCAGCGACCTTTTATGAATAAGATAATTCTAGCACAGCAGAAAGTGTTCTGAAAACCCCCGGTTTAGATCCCCTAACCTCTTTCTCACGTTGGGGTTGGGGGAGGGCGGAGGTGACTGGCCCGATGGCACCGTGCTATGATGCCCCCGCTATACTTGCTATCACCCACACCGCATTTTGGAGTCTACATGAGTACTGTTCGTTGTCGTATTGCCCCGTCCCCTTCCGGATTTTTGCATATCGGTACGGCCAAAATGGCCCTGTTTAACTGGCTTTACGCCCGCAAGACTGGCGGCACCTTCGTGCTTCGCCTGGAAGATACGGACGCCGAGCGCACCGATGAGGCCTTTGTGCAGGCCATGTGTGAAGGCTTTAAATGGCTGAGAGTCGATTGGGACGAAGGGCCGGCTTTCGGTGAGGAAGGCCCCCGGGGAGATCTGGGGCCCTATCGCCAGTCCGAGCGAAAAGCCCTTCACCAGGAAGCGGGGCTGCGGCTTCTGGCGGAAGGAAAGGCCTATCGGTGCTTCTGTTCCAAGGAAGATTTGGACGCCGAGCGGGAGGCCGCGCAGAAGGAAAAGCGTCACCGGAAGAAGTGTCCCTGCCGCCTGTTGGACCCCGCCGAAGGGGAGCAACGCAAGGACGAGCAGCACACCGTCCGTTTCATGGTGCCCGAGGGCCACACGGAAGTGGCGGATCTGGTTCAGGGCACGGTCAAGACCGACAACCGCGAACTCGATGATTTCGTTATTCTCAAGCCCAATGGCGACCCCATCTTTCACCTGGCGGTGGTGGTGGACGACGCCCTGATGCAGATTACCCACGTGATTCGCGGCGATGACCACCTGACCAACGCCGCCCGCCACGTCTTGCTCTTTGACGCCCTGGGCTATGAGCGGCCCCAGTTTGCCCACTTGCCTATGGTACTCGATGACAAGGGGAAGAAATTCAGCAAGCGCCTCCACGGGGCCAATGTGCTTGATTGGCGGGACGACGGCTATTTGCCGGAAGCCCTCATCAACTACGTCGCCCTGTTGGGTTGGACCCCCGCAGAAGAAAACCGCGAGCTTTTCACCATTGAGGAGTTGCAGGCGGCATTCGCTCCCGAACGCTGGAGTAAGTCGGCGGCCCGCTTTGACCGGAAAAAGCTGGATTGGCTCAATGGGCAGCACATCCGCGCCCTGGAGCCCGCGAAGCTGCAAGCGCGCCTCGTGGCTATTTTGAAGGGAGCGGGATTCGATACGGCGCAGAAAGACGACGCGTGGTTCGCTACCCTGACTGAGGTGTGTCAGGAGAAGCTGTCCACCTTGAATCAGATTGTGGAGCTCAGCGACTTCTTTTTTCAGGAAGTGACGGAATACGAAGAAAAGCCGGTCAAAAAGCAATGGCAAGTCGAAGGCGCTGCCGAATTGATGACCCAATTGATCGCCTGCATGGAAGGGGTCGAGGATTGGAACCGGGACACGCTGAAAGCGGCCTATCATGCCCTCGGCGAGGAAACGGGGGTGGGCCTGGGCAAGATGGTCCACCCGACGCGTCTGGCCCTCACCGGCAAGTCGATCGGTCCAGGGCTTTTTGAGCTGGCCGAATTGCTTGGAAAAGAAACCAGCCTGACCCGCATGCGCAAGGGCCTGGAATACATCGCGACCCTCTAATAACGTCGGGGTTGGAAACGAAACGTCTGGAAGGAGTTGGGGCCATGAACAAAGTAATTATCGGTGTCGACCTCGGTGGTACCAACGTAAAAACCGCGATGGTATCCTGGGATAAACAGGTGTTG
Source organism: Candidatus Hydrogenedentota bacterium (assembly GCA_034669905.1). Taxonomy (GTDB): domain Bacteria; phylum Hydrogenedentota; class Hydrogenedentia; order Hydrogenedentales; family JAEUWI01; genus JAEUWI01. Next base: position 2,601 of record JAXMOL010000005.1, on the reverse strand, counting down.
GCCAAAGACTCGCGGCCCACCAATGCGGAAGGGGGGCCTGAAGCCGTCATGGATGCCATTGAGTCGAGCGTCCGTGACCTCCTCAACCAGTCCGACCTCCGCCCGGATGATGTCATGGCGGTCGGGATCGGTGCGCCCGGTCCCATGGACTGGCGTTCCGGCGTGGTTTTCAGTCCGCCCAATCTGCCGGGTTGGAAAGATGTGCCCCTGGGCGAGTTGATGCAGAAACGTCTTGGTGTGCCGTGCTATGTGGAAAACGATGCCAACGTGGCATGCTATGGCGAGTTCTGGCTCGGCGCAGGACAGGGCACGCAGAATATGGCTCTCTTGACCCTGGGTACCGGGGTGGGGGGCGGTGTCGTGGTGTTTGGCATGCTCCTCCGCGGTGAAGACGGTACCGCCGCCGAATTGGGCCACATTAAGGTCCAGCGCAATGGCCGCCGTTGCGGCTGCGGCAGTCTGGGCTGTCTGGAAACCTATGCCTCGGTGACAGGCATGGTGCGCACCGCCGTGGAAGGCCTCTCCGAAGGGCGGGAATCTATCTTGCAGGAACAGTGCAGTGATTCTTATGGGGGCATCACCGGCAAGATGATTGGCGAGGCCGCAGCACAGGGGGACGAGTTTGCCCTGTGGGTCGTGGAAGAGACCGCCACCTGGATTGGCCTGGGAATCTCCAGCATTATCAATTATCAGAACCCCGAGAAGGTGGTTCTCTGTGGCGGTATGATTGCCGCCGGCGACATTCTCATGGACCCCATTCGCCGGGTGGCCGTGGAGAACTCTTTTGCCGTGCCGGCCAAACGTTGCGAGATTGTCTTCGCGGGCCTGGGAGCAGACTCCGGAGTCTTGGGTGCGGCTGGCTGCGCCCTGTCGCGCTTTGAGAGTGGACAATAGGGGGTACCCATGATTCTCTCCGTAACGCCCAATCCCTGTGTCGACAAGACGGTCTTCCTTGATGAGATGGCCGTGGGGAAGAAGAATGTCTGCACCCGCGCCACGACTATCCCCGGGGGCAAGGGGAATAACGTGGCCCGTGCGGTCAAGTCACTGGGGGAGCGGAGCGCGGCCCTGGTGTTGGTGGGCGGACCCACCGGAAAACACGTGGTCGACATGATTACGAAGGAAGACCGGGTAACCTGTCACCCCGTTTGGATTGAGCAACACACCCGTACCATTACCACCGTCCTCGAAGAGGGGGTGCATCGACAGACCCCGCTCTTTGAGCCCGGACCGAAAGTGGACCCGGCTGAGCGGGAACTCTTTGTCGCCACGGTGGTGTCTCAGTTTTCTTCGGCGTCTGTGCTCACGTTGAACGGTACGGTCCCCGATCCCATGATGCAGGATTGCTATGCCCGCATCATCACCAAGGCCAAAGAAGCCGGCATACCGGTCTTGCTCGATACCCACGGACCTGAGTTGGAAATGGGCCTCATGGCCGAGCCCTATATGGTCAAGCCCAACGATGCGGAAGCTGCCGAGTTGGTGGGCTTTGCGCTGGACTCTGACGATGCCCGTTGGCGCGCGATTGATGCCTTCCACGAGCGGGGTGTTACCCTCGTGGTGTTGTCCCTCGGGCCCGGAGGCGTCATGGTCTCCGATGGCTCCGAACGCCTCCACGTCGTACCGCCTGCCATTGAAGAGGTGAACGCCGTGGGTTCGGGCGATTCCCTCGTTGCGGGCATCGCCGTGGGACTCAAGCGCGGATTGAGCCTGGAAGAGACCATCGTCCTTGGCGTCAGTGCCGGGACCGCCAACGCCATGTCCTGGGACATCGGCCACTTCACCCAGACCGAAGTCGACGCCATCGCCGCGCAGGTAACTATAAAGCGCGCCTAGCGGGGACTGCACCGACGTCCACATGCACCATCCATTTCCCGGCATCCGATTCCGCCAAGACGTCGCTTACTCTTGCCCGAATGTCCACGTCGGTGCAGTCCCCGGGGACTGTACCGACCACGTCACGTTAACCCAGCGGTGCGCACCACGTGGCCCATCCATGAACCTGCCCCCACGACACAAACGAATTAGTCGGGGCTGTGCCCCCTCTCAACTGGAACGTACTTATTATTCCAAAAGTGATGTCGGGTGCCACCCACCTGCGGCGCGTCGTGGACCCTCAAACGGGGGAGTGCAGCGGGGGGATTTTGTGGGTGCCTTGCCTTTGGTAACTTCATGTTGAAGCGGGGGACAGCCCCGACGTCCACATGCACCACGCATTTGCAGGCATCCGATTTCGCCAAGTCGTCGCTTACTTGTGCCCGAATGTCCACGTCGGAGCAGTCCCCGGGGACTGCACCGACGTCGTCACGTTAACCCAGCGGTGTGCACCTCGTGGCCCAGTCATGAACCTGTCCCCACGACACAAACGAATTAGTCGGGGCTGTGCCCCCTCTCAACGGGAACGTACTTATTATTCCAAAAGTGATGTCGGGTGCCACCCACCTGCGGCGCGTCGTGGACCCTCAAACGGGGGAGCGCAGCGGGTGACAGCCCCGACGTCCACATGCACCATCCATTTCCCGGCATCCGATTCCGCCAAGACGTCGCTTACTCGTGCCCGAATGTTCACGTCGGTGCAGTCCCCGGGGACTGCACCGACGA
>JAXMOL010000004.1:0-205276 GCA_034669905.1 Candidatus Hydrogenedentota bacterium | reverse complement strand
CCGGGGCACCAAACGAAACTACCCCGGTATCTTCCTTTGGAATACGGTCATTACTCATCAATAGGCTCCTTGCCCTCAACACTAATTCTTACAAGGAGACTGTCTCAACTATTCTGGCACAGAGGGGTAGGCCAGCGGGCGACTATGTCCACGCAGAATTACGCAGACGGCGGTGGCTGTTCCGTTGTTGGCGAAGGTAACTTAGTCGTAGTCACTGCCGCGCCCTCTGTAAGCCGCTCCACGGGAGTAGCGTATTGCAATACCCCACGTTTAGAGACGATGGTCTGGTGAGGGCACTGGATAGTACGATCATGAGCTTAAGTTTACCAATCTATTCTACACTCATTGCTATTTCGATTCCGGCGATTCAGCAGATACTCTTGGTGCTCCCACTTCGGCGAACCTGGCCAATAGCACTCTTGATGTATGTTCCCGGCTTTCTGTTTGTTTTATGGGCGATTGATGACAATGCACGCGGTGGGGGCCGATTGGAAATTGTCTACGTGCTAACCAGCCCATCAGTTTTTGCTGAATTGTTATCTGTTCTTCTATTGGCTGCGGTCTATACATTGGTCTTCGAGGTCCTGAGAAGGCTCCGAGTGGATGATTGGACGGAGTCTGAAGAGTCCCGTTTTACTCCAGGATTGTACAGACCGATGGCATGTATCGCTATCCTGTTGTTGGCGATGTGTATTTGCTCCGTCAACTACAAGTCGTTAGAGGACGCGGTTCTACGGAACGATTTGGAATTGGCTCGAAGTCGCTTGGAGTTTAATCTAGCTGGTGTCGGGCCGAACAACGGGCGAATCGAGGATTGGGGTACGGCAGGGATTCATACTTCACCCTTGTTACCTGTCGCTGTAAAGAATGGAAGCATTCAAATGGTGAAGATTCTGCTTCAGTCTGGCGCTGAGATTAATCCAAGTCCCAACCAATCAGGAATAAATAGTGGCTCAAATCCTGAGTGGAATATGATGTACTATGCGACGATTAACGATGATATGCCAATGTTGCAGTTTCTCGTTGAACAAGGCGCTGACCCGACACGTAACATACTTCCTGCTGTACGTGAGAAGAACGTCAACCATCTCGAGTTTCTATTGAGCCATGGAGCGGATGTAGAAACTGTCCGGAATGAGTTGAGGAGTCAGAACTTGGAAGGAGTTCTTGACGAGATGCTTGCGCATATTGCTGAGCAGCCAGTGGCCTTTCGCAGCAAGAATCTAGATGTTTCCGCCGCACCCCATGTTGTCGAATAGCAGCAACTATGAGAAAGTCTGTGGAGCGACTATGTCCACGCAGAATTACGCAGACGGCGGTGACTGTCCCGTTGTTGGCGAGGTGATTGAGTGCTCACCTTGGTAACGACGGGACAGCCACGCCCGTCAGCGATATGAGTTCCTCTGTGACGACGGTCAACGTCCCAAGTTTATCTCGCCACTTCGACGTCGTCTGGGGCGAGACAGTCCCTGAGGCCCTACCCCACACCCCGTAACAACACCACGGTGCGGTCGTCATTGAGGGGCTCGTCGCCGACGAACTGGCGCACTTCTTTAAGTAGCGTCGCGACCTGTGCTTCGGCGGGGGCACCGTTTCCAATCGCGTTGGCCATGCGCTGGTCGCCGAAGAGATTGTGCTCCCGGTCCATGGCCTCGGTGATGCCGTCGGTGAAGAGTAAGAGGGTATCCCCCTCGTTCAGTGGGATGTTGGTAGATTCAAACTGCGCTTCTTCCATGATGCCCAGGGGGATGCCAAATTGTTTTTTCAGGGGCTTGGAATCGCTGCTTCCCTTTTTCGTAAAAATCGGTGGGTTGTGTCCTGCGGACGAATAGCAGAAGTGGCGTTCTGTCGGATTGTAGATACCATAGATGGCGGTGACGAAATCGCCCCGGTGCTGGTAGTGCCGGGTGAGACTTCGGTTGACGTCGGAAATGACTTCTTCCGGCGCGATTTCCAGGGCTTCCTCGTGGAGGATGTGGGCGATGGTGTGGGTAATCGCCATGAGCACAGCGGCCGGACTCCCATGCCCACTGACATCGGCTATCAGGATGCCGAGGTTGCCATTACGCAGGGGAAAAAAGTCATAGTAGTCGCCCCCGGCCCGCTGACAGGCCTCATAGTGGGTGGCGATTTCGAGGCCGGCCACCTGGGGTAATCCGTCGGGCAGGAGGCTCCGCTGAATGTTTCCGATGATTTCGAATTCGGCGTCAAGAAGACGGTAGGCCTCGGCAATCTGCTCTTTCTGGGCCTCCGAAAGGGTGTGGGCATTGCGGAGGTCGGCTTCGATTTGTTTCAGGTAGGTGATCTCGGTGCCCGCCACGATGACGGAGTTTTCGTTGGGGAAGCTCACGTACTGAAAATTGAAGGTGCGCCCCCCTGCCGTGGCCTCATCGCGAAAGGCCCGGCCCGGTGATTCGAGGGAATCGCGCACCAGGTCCCGATAGCTCTCCGAAAGGAGGGCGGCGAGGTCTCCGTCTTTCGCGCCAATGACCTTGAGGAACTGGGTGGCGGTGGGGTTGATGTAGCGTGCTTCGCCTTCGGCCGATATTTCCATGACCACGTTGGGGTTGACCTCGGGAAAACGGGAGAGCTTTTCAATCTGCTTCACGTAGCGCTGCATCATGATGTCGTGGTGTTCACGGGTGTATTGGATGGACCCGAGGGCGTAGACCGTGACGGCGGCCACAAAAGCGGCCATGACTCCGAGGGCGCAATAGAGCACGATGGCAACGGTGGGGAACCATACGTAGAGCAAGGTGGGAATGGCCACGATCAGAAAGGCGGCGAGCCCGACGCGGGGCGCGGCACGAAAGAGGACCCGGTGATCGCCATACTGGGCGTGATTCTGAACGTAGTTCTGCACGAAAAGGCTGAGGGGCAATTCGCAGTAGGAATAGGTCACCCGGAATAGCCCCTTCACGGGCTCGGCGTGCAGGAGAAAACAGAAGCGGTGAAAGCCGATGTCTGTGCGCATCTGCGCGGCGACTTCCTTCGCACGCCAGCCGGTGTATTCATCGGCGCGGGGCGTGGCCTGGGCCAGATGGGGTTGGGCATGAAAGAGCAAGAGGAAGGCCTCTATGACCTGGCCCTCTTCCAGCTGAATGTCGAGTTCGACCCGTTCGAGTTGCATGGCCTGAAGCTTTCCAATGAGCTGTGGACACTGGGCCACCTGGGCGGTATCTTCGGGATCGTTATTCAGCGTGACCCCGTCGTCGCTGATGCTAAACACATTGAACAGGGCACCCGAGTCCTGGTGGCGGGGCGAGATGCGTTGCTCGAGGGCGACCGCCAGGGGGCGCAACTCTCTTAAGAGGTCCCGGTGGCGGAGGCTGAGCCGTCGCATGACCCAAGCCCCCCGGGCGAAACGAAGGCCGTGTTTCAGCGACGCGATAAGTTTCTGCATTCGGTGGGTCCTCGCTCCCGACGTGGTGGTGTCTATTGCACTACACCCAACAGTATACGGATGTATTCACCGGGAGTCGAAAGTGAGGTGATCGGCTTGGGTGCGGTCGCGCCGATGCTCTCGGATGGGGCTGGCTCAATAGTCAACGATGCGCCATGCAGCAGCCTATTCATATTTCTTCGGGTGGATCGATATCGCTGACAGGCTCTTGTCGGCAGTGTCGAATGTGGTGGACGCGTACCTCGTCTTCATGGACCGTAAAGAGGATACGATAGCTTTGGGCGCCCTTTCCGTAGAGGTGTTGCCGTAAAGGTATGTCAAAGAATCTCGACTCAAACGGCAAACCACATCGCAGGGGAAATTCGGTGAGAGACTAGAGGGTGGCTTCCAGGCCATCGTACCAGGAGCAGGCAAAACTCAGATCAGTTTCAGCGTAGTAGATGTAGTCACTTTCCACGTCTTTCAACGCACGTGGACTAAGTGTTACGCGGAATACCATGCTTTTCCCGGAGGGAATTCAGTCCCTCGCGTGCGGAAACCCCTTCGCCCCGCGCATACTCGGCCATGGACTCCTTCACGGCGGCGACGGCTTCGAGCGAATCGAGCCGTGTGATGTGATCGTTCGTATGGGTGGCGAAATCGGTAAGCGGATAGCAGCCTTCACCGTGCATTCCAAGCAGTCTCCCAACGTCGTATAGTCCACTGACCACCTGATGTTGCCACGAATGCACCCGGAGATCAAGCGGGCGATTCTATGGGTACAGTCTCCCCGTGTTCGGAATTAAGGAAACGGAGGCTACTCCGTTTCTGTCCCTACCCCTTCGTGGCATCCACGAGGGACTTCACAAAGGCCCCCACTCTGGGCGCGGTCTCGTCGCTTTCGCCGAGCTCGCCAATCATGCGGACGATGGCGCTGCCGACGACGACGCCCTGGGCCATAGAGGCCACTTTCTTCGCTTGCTCGGGGGTGGAGATGCCGAATCCGACGGCCACGGGGGTGTCGGTGTGCTTCTGGATGTTGCCCACGGCCTGCTCCAGATCGGCGGCGAGGTCGGCTTGTTCACCGGTGACGCCGAGGCGGGATACGTAGTAGATGAATCCGCTGGACTGTTTCGCGATGAGTTCGATGCGCTGGTCGGTGCTGGTGGGCGACATGAGGAAGACGGTGCGGAGGTCGTTGGCGTCCAGGGCGGCTTTGTAGCCGTCGGCCTCTTCGGGCGGCAGGTCAACACACAGCACGCCATCGGCCCCGGCTTCGGCGGCGTCCTTGGCGAAGGCTTCGAGGCCATAGGCCAGCACGGGATTGTAGTAGGTAAAAATGAGGATGGCCACCTGGGACTTGGCGCGGATGGTCTTGATGAGCCCGATAACATCCTTCAGGGTAACATGGTGTTTGAGTGCCCGAAGGGCCGCTTCCTGGTTAACGGGGCCATCGCCGATGGGGTCGGAAAAGGGCACGCCAAACTCGATGATATCGGCTCCCGCTTCTTCCAGCGCATAGACGATTTCTTCCGTCTGGGCGAGGGTGGGATCGCCGGCGGTGATGTACGGGATAAAGGCGGTCTTGCCTTCGGCCTTCAGGTCCTGGAATCGTTGATCGATGCGGTTCATACTGCTTATATCTCCTCGTCGGGCATGATGAGCCGCGCGGCCTGGGTCACGTCTTTGTCGCCGCGCCCCGACATATTTACAATCACAATGTCGTCTTTTGCCATGGTTGGCACTACCTTGATGGCGTGGGCAATGGCATGGGAGCTTTCGAGGGCGGGAATGATACCTTCGAGCTTGCTGCAGGTCTGGAAGGCCGCAATGGCCGCTTCATCGCTGGCGTGGGTGTACTTCACCCGACCGCTCTTGTGGAAGTAGGCGTGCTCCGGCCCAACGCTCGCATAGTCGAGGCCGGCCGAGACGCTGTGGGTGGAGCCGATCTGACCGGCGGCATCCTGCAGTACATAGCTGATGGCCCCATGGAGCATGCCATAGTGTCCGCCGTCAAAACGGGCGGCGTGTTCGCCCGGTGTGATGGCCCGTCCGCCAGCTTCCACCCCAATCATCGCCACGTCTTCGTCTCCAACAAATTCATAGAAGAGTCCAATGGCGTTGCTGCCGCCCCCCACGCAGGCAATCAGCGTGTTGGGCAGGCGCCCTTCCGCTTCGAGAATCTGGCGGCGGGCTTCCTTGCCGATGACACTCTGGAAATCGCGGCAGATCATGGGAAAAGGATGGGGTCCGTGTACAGTACCCAAGACGTAGTGGGAATCGCCCACGGTGGTCACCCAATCGCGCAGGGCGTCGTTGATAGCGTCTTTGAGGGTCTTGCTCCCGGATTTTACCGAGACCACTTCACTGCCCAGGAGCCGCATACGGAAGACGTTGAGCTTCTGGCGCTCGATGTCTTCGGCCCCCATATACACCACGCAGTCGAGACCGAGGAGGGCGCAGGCCGTGGCCGTGGCGACGCCATGTTGACCGGCTCCGGTCTCGGCGATGATGCGCTTCTTCCCCATGCGTTTCGCGAGGAGGCACTGGCCCAGGGCGTTGTTGATCTTATGGGCACCGGTATGGGCGAGGTCTTCCCGCTTGAAATAGACTTTGGCACCGCCCAAATGCTCCGTCAGGCGGGAGGCAAAATAGAGGGGCGTCTCGCGGCCCACGTAGTGCTTGCGCAGATCGTCTAGCTCGGCGTTGAACGCCGGGTCGGCCTGGGCTTCCTTGTAGGCGGTTTCCAGCTCGTCCAGGGCGTACATAAGCGTTTCCGGGACGAATTTCCCCCCGAAATCGCCGTAGCGCCCGTGTTCGTCAGGCCAGAGATGCTTTTGCGTGGTGGATGAAGGCGCGAATTTTGTCATGGTCTTTCTTTCCCGGGGCAGATTCTACCCCGCTCGACGTGTCTACGGCATAGGGCCGCACCATACCGACGGCTTCGGCCACATTATCGGGCGTGAGTCCGCCGGCCAGTATGATGGGTTTTCCCGTGCCAACCGCCATTTTGGCGAATTCCCAGTCCCCCGCTTCGCCGGTGCCCCCCCGCTCGGTGGTGGAGTAGGCATCCAAAAGGAAGGCGCGGACATCGTAGCGTTCCATATCGCTGAGGCCAAAACCGGGCCCCGGCCGAAAGGCTTTGATGGTGACGTGGGCCGGTGGGCAGGCCTCCGGTGGTTCTTCGCCGTGCAGTTGCACGCAGTCAAAACAGGTGAGGTGGCCGGCCAAATCCATCATGGACTCATTGACCGTCACCGCAACGGTGGTTATAAAGGGTGGAAGCTGGGCAATGATGGCTTTCGCCGCAGTGGGGGCAATGTAACGATTGCGTTTCTTCGCTTCGGGCGCCAAGACGAATCCCAGGGCGTCGGCACCGGCTTCACAGGCAGCGAGGGCATCTTCGAGATTCGTAATGCCGCAGATCTTAACTTTGGTCATGGCCAAGCAATTCCCGCATCTTTCCGCGGATGTCGTTGCTGGTCAAGAGGGATTCACCGACAAGAATCGCATCTACACCACCATCCTCGAGTTTCTCCACCTGCTCCCGCGTGTAGATACCGCTTTCACTGACCAGCACATTGCCGCCCGGCACCAGCTTCTTGAGTTCCAGGCTTCGGTTTACATCGACCTCGAGGGTGTCGAGGTCGCGGTTATTAATACCGATGATATGCGCACCGGCCTTCAGGGCCCGTTCAATCTCTTCGGCGGTGTGGGTTTCCACCAACACCTCCATCTCCAGTTTGCGGGCCAGCTGATAGTAATCCTTTAATTGCTCGTCGGAAAGACAGCGCACGATGAGCAGGATAGCGTCCGCCGAAGCGGCGCGGGCTTCGTAGATCTGGTACTCATCGACGATGAACTCCTTGCGCAGGCAGGGAATGTTGACATGGCGGTGGACATTGGTGAGGTCTTCCAGCTTGCCACTGAAGTACTTCTCATCCGTAAGGATCGAGAGTGCCCGGGCCCCGGTCTGCTCATAGAGCGCCGCAATTTCCACGGCGTCCACATTCGGGAGAATCTCCCCCTTCGAAGGAGAAGCACGCTTAATTTCGGTGATGAGGCTGATGCCATCTTCACGCAACACCGCGCGGAAATCCCGGGGCTTACGAATGAGTGCGATTTTCTCCTCGAGATCGCGAACCGTAACGCGTGTCTTTGAGGCGGCAACTTCGAGGTGCTTGTTTTCTAAGATGGGATCAAGAATCATGGGAGCTCTGAATCAATTGTTTTAACTTGTCTAAGGCCGCGCCGGAGTCAATGGCGGCCTGTGCCTGTGCGATACCCGCGGCAATATCGGTGGCCGCCCCACTGGCGACCAGGGCTGGCGCGGCATTAAAGACCACGATGTCACGGGCCGGGCCCGGTTCACCGGAGAGAATCCGGGTCAGAATGTCCGCGTTTACCTTCGCGTCGCCCCCTTTCAGGTCCTCGACGGAAGCCCGGGAAAACCCGAACTCTTCGGGGGTTACATCGTAGGTGCTGACTTTCCCGTCCTTGCCTTCCGCCACATGGCTTGGCCCGGTGAGGGTGAGCTCGTCGAGCCCGTCGGAACCGGCCACGATAAATACGTGGCGGCTGCCCAGACTGAGGAGTACTTCAGCCAGGGGCGCAATCAATTCTTTGTCGAAGACGCCCATCACCTGACTGGCCGCGCCTGCTGGATTGGTCAGGGGACCGAGAATATTGAAGACGGTGCGAAGACGCAATTCGGCGCGGGTCGGTCCCACATGCTTCATGGCACTGTGCAGGTTCCGTGCGAAGAGAAAGCCGATACCGATTTCATCCACGCACTGTCCCACCCGTTCGGGAGAGAGATCGAGATTGACCCCGAGGGCTTCCAGGACATCAGCGCTCCCACACAGGCTGGAGGCACTGCGATTGCCGTGTTTTGCAACGGGCACGCCGGCTCCGGCCACCACAAAGGCCGCCGTGGTGGAAATGTTGAACGTGCCCGACTTGTCGCCACCGGTGCCGCAGGTGTCGACCGTGCCCGGAACCGTGGTGGGTATCTTGGTCGACATGGCGCGCATGGTCTCGGCGAAGCCCGTAATTTCCTCGACCGTCTCGCCTTTCATGGAGAAGGCGGTCAGAAGCGCTCCAATTTGACTGGGGGTGGCTTCCCCTGTCATGAGGGTGCGCATGGTCTCAGCCGCTTCTTCACGACTCAGATGTTCACCACGAACGACGCGCGCAAGGGTTTCTTGAATCATGAAAATGCTCCTGTTGTTTCCCCACTTCCTGCTTGCATAAAGGAGAGTGACTCTACCAATCAGTAGGCTTTGAAGTCAAGACGACCGGTAATTAAGGATTGGCTGGAGACGCATCAAAAAGGGACTTCTGCGCCAGTGCTTCGGCCAATAAGGCATGGGCCTTGGCCGTCGGATGGGGGTCATGGGGCCCATAGTCCAGATCGCTCAGGTCGGGTGGAAAGAGGTCGGTCAGGTCGACGACGGAGATACCTGCGGCTTTCAGACCCGGTAGCAGACGCCGGCTGTTGAATTCGTCCTGCGGACGGTGGGGATAAAGGACTACATGAAAGGCTTCGGATTGGAAGGTTTCCTGGAATTTTGTGCTGGACGCCGCCATGATAGCCGTGGCTAAACGAACGTGTGAATCCCTGAGCACAGGGGGAAAATCCAGTTGAAAGTACTGGAACAGTTGGTCCCCGTGGAGGAAGTCATACCAGCCCGTCAGGATGGGACGTTCCCCCTGAAAGGAGCCCAGACGCTTCACCCCACCCTGGGGCGTGAGCTGGTAATAGGGCGAGTGGCGGGACCAATTGATCACGGAGTAGGAGCCATTGACCCGCCGGACATGATTGGGGATGAACACGTAAAGGGCCGCCACTTCTGGCTCTGCCACCTCTGCGCGCAGGTCGTAGGATTCCAGCCGGGCCAATAGCTGTCCCGGGCCATAGCCACTGAAGGCGTAGTTGTAGACACGGGTGTTGGGCAGGCGTTGGGCCAATTCATGGGCCAGCGTCTCGTCATCGTTCACCCCTTCCCCAAAGGCATAGGAGCCGCCGAAGAGGAGCAGGGCTCGGGCGTAGGGACCCGCCGAGGCCGGACTGGCGGGCACGATTCGCCGCCGTTGTTCATCCGTCGTGTAGCGGTACTCAAATACGACTTCCCCCCCTATGGAGAGGCGTGCATCGCCATGTGCATTGGGTTTGGGGCCGTAGCCCAGCACCCGGTCAAAGGCATAGCTCTCTCCGGTGCTGTGGGTGCCTTCCCGGGTGATACGTCCTGCTCTTTCCGTGTTCAGATACCAGAATATCCCCTGGGCGATGCCATAGAGCCCCAGAAAAATCAGCACGAAAACGAGCGGCCCCCTGGCCCGGGCGGCAACAGAGGTGAGGTGGGATTCTTGAGCACGCAGTCCGGCGAAGATCGTCGCGCAAAGCACCGCCCCCAGGGATAGCCAAAGGCTCAGTAGTACACACTGATAGTAGAAGCCCGAAAGGCGTCCCTGCCCCAGTCGGTAACTCACTCCGGCCAGCACAATGAATCCCACGCCCGCAACTGACCACGTGCCCGGCTGTTGCAGCCGTCGCCGACATGCCGATACCGTGCGGGAAATCAGGACGGGGTCGCTTGTCATGGGCGGGGCCGGTTAAGGGACCGGTTGCGTAGTGCGGCCAGGGCGATTCGGGCGGGGCCCGGTGCGACGCGGTCAGAAACGATGGGAAGTAGTATCGCCGGGTCGGTGGATTCCGCCTGTCCCGCCGCCATCGCGACAACGAGGTAGTCGGGCTGGGAAACCCAGGGAAAGGGATTGGTGCGTTTTTCGTGCCGGATGAAGCCTATGAGGGCATCCATGCACCACGATTCGTCCTGCTGCAATGCCTCAGCCACGTCGGTGAGTGACATTCCCGCTTCGAAATGCTGAAACGCCTGCTGCCACGCAGGGTTGGGAAGCACGTCCGAAACAGGGTCCGCATGCGCGATTTTTGGGGGCGGCGAGGCCAGCTTCGGAGGCAGCCCATTCAGGTTGAAGAAGGCAGTTAGCTTGCGGACATCCCCACCGTTTTCGGCAAGGATTATCCGGGGTGTCCCTTGCCAGCCGTCGCGGAGCACGGCCAGGGGCGACAGCCGGGCGCGTATTTCCGGAGAAGCAGCGACACAGCCTTCCGCGCTAGCTACGACCATGCGCTGCGGCGCCAAGTCACGGAGGAAAGCGAGAAACTTTTCTTGCGCGAATCGCTCGGGTGTGACGAGGAGTACGTCCACTTCGCAAGCACGGAGTGCCTGGGCGATGGCCCGGCGGGCATCATCGGACATGTCCGGTACGATTCGGGCCACGCGCAGCTCTTCTCCAGCCGCCATGACCGGGTGTGCCGGATGGGGCACGATCACCACCCACAGGCCAGTCGGCTGGCCGGAATACAAGCGAACGATTGCCGCCCACTGTGCCTGCGGCGGGACGTTTTCCAACAGTACATCCTGTCGCGGCGTTTCGGGAGCAATGGCGTCACTCATGAGGGCGGGGCCTCAAGGAGTCCCAACTGCATGGCGATAGCGGCCAGGGCGAACATGATGAAGAGCCCCACCATGTCCGTCAAGGTGGTTTGAATGGGCGGTGCCCCGAGTGCGGGATCGGCCTTAAAGCGTTTCAGGATCAAGGGAATAACCCCGCCGAGGCAGACGGCCACCATGGTATTCATAAAGAATGCGAGGCCGATGAAGAGGGCGAGGTAGGGCACCTGATACCCTTGTATCCGGTCCAGTGCGAAGGCAACGATGATCACCACGCTGCCCAGCATGAAGCCGTTGATGAAGCCGACCTGCAACTCTTTTCGAAGCACCCGCAGCATATCGCTCGGATTGATGAGTCCCAGGGTTAACTCCCGAATACTCACGGCCACCGCCTGATTCCCGCTACAGCCACAGAGGTTACCGATGATCGGGATGAAGAAGAGGAGTACGGGAAAATCGACGATAGTCTCTTCAAAAATGGGGATTACGGCGGCGGCCAGCATGCTCAGCGGTAAATTGATGCCCAGCCAGACCATGCGCCGGGTAACCCGTTCTCGGGTCGGCATGCTGCGGAGTTCTTCACCACCGATAATACCGCCGAAACGCATGAAGCTTTTTTCAATGTTCTCGCTCAGCGCTTCCTCGGCTTCCGCCCGTCGCACCACGCCCAACATCTGTTGGGCCTCATCGGTCACCGGCACGCTGTAGAAGGGGTAGCGGTCGAAGAACTGCTCCAGATCTTCCAGCGAGGTATCCGCCAGCACGTAGAGGGGATTGACAATCATGAGCGATTGGAGGGGCATCCGCGCCGGAGCCAGGATTAGGTCACGGAGTCGCACCACCCCGACCAGGGTGCCACGCTCGCTGTTGACATAGGCATACTGCACCCCGAAATCACTGTAGCGCTCGGCATTATCGCGCAAATCACGGATTACTTCGCCCACGGAGGTGTCCTGGGGATAGCTGACGAATTCCGTCGCCATGATGCCCCCGGCTGTTTCCTCGCCATGTTCCAGCAGCTTGCGGGCGTCTTCGGCCTCTTCCGGGTCCATGCGCCGCAGAATGGCTTCCGCATCATCCTCGTCCATTTCTCCGAGGATATCTGCCCGGTGATGGCTTTCCATCTCATCGACGATGGCCGCCGCCTCGTCCGCTGCCAGCTCCTCCACGAGGTCGGAACCCTGGGCGTCGGACAGCTCTTCGATCAAATCTGCCGCTTCTTCCGGCTCAAGCAGGACCAATACGTCGTGGCGCTCGGACTCATCCAGCCGGGTGAAGGCCCGGGCAACCTCCGCGGGTGTCAGGCTGTCGAGGAATTGAGTCAGTGCGGATACATCCTGGGCCTCGAGGAGCAGACGGATTTCCTCCCAGCTTTCTCGTTGTCCCAGTTCAGTCATCGATGTTGGTACTCCCGCATTGGTACTTTCGAAAGGGGCTCTCCCCCGGCAGAAAGAGCGCCATTTTAACAGAAGCATCCCTACGATAGGAATGGGTTCACCATCGGGATGCAATTGCCAGAGGGGATTGCTATACTCGGGCCTTTCCCCCAGTTCAGGGCGCCCGGTTTGCCGGTCTGCTGCGCCCTCCCTCCCGCTTTGACCAATGGAATCCGAATTTACGATGGCCTTGAATGCTGCTGAATGTATTACCCTGTCCGCCCGCCGAAACCCCGATGGGGAAGCCATTGTATTTGAAACGCTGCGCATCTCCTTCGGCGAATTGCTGGAGCAGGCCCGTCGGGTGGCCGCCTATCTGCAACGCAGCGGGGTAAAGCCCGGGGATCGGGTAGTCCTCTTACTGCCGAATACCCCCCACTTCCCCATTATTTACTACGGGGTCCTGTACGCCGGGGCCGTTGCGGTCCCCTTGAACCTGATGCAAACGTCCCGCGAATTACGGTACCTCTTCGAAGATGCCGCACCTGCCATGCTGTTCGTGTGGGCCGAACTCGCCGATACCGTGGATGCCGCGCTGGCCACGGCCACGGTTGCACCCCGTCGGGTGCTCGTGGAAGCCGGGATGAAACCGGAGGTCCCGGAACACGGGGACTCCTTTCTCCAGGAGATGGCCCGGCCCACCGAGCTGCCCACCATGGCGGAAACCCGACCCGATGACGTCGCAGTGATGATCTACACCGCCGCCTATGCCGGAAAACCCCTCGGGGCCCAGCTGACCCACTTCAACGTCTTTCAAAACGCCCACACGGTTGGAGCCTTGTCGCTCCACTTTGAGCCCGAAGATCGCAGTCTTTGCGTGCTGCCTCTCTTTCACTCCTTTGGCCAATGCGTCATGATGAATGCATCTCTGCTTTCTGGCGCCTGCGTGGTGCTCATGGCGCGCTTTGAGGCCGGGAAGGTGCTCGATATTATTCTCGAAGAGCGTATCACCACGCTCGGTTTGGTCCCGACGATGTATCATTTTCTGCTGGCGACAAAGTCAGACCGGGAAATAGATATGACGTCGGTAAAACGGGCCCTGGTCGGGGGCGCACCTATGCTCCTCCCCTTGCTGCAAGGGTTTAAGGCGCGCTTTGGCGTTACCATTCTTGAAGGCTATGGCCTTACCGAAACGAGTCCAGCCGTTTCCTTCAACATGAGCGAGTCAGATAACCGGATCGGCTCGGCGGGGCTGCCCCTGTGGGGGTGTGAAGTGCGGGCTGTCGATGCACAGGGCGAGACCCTGCCGCCGGGTGAGGTGGGCGAAATCGTAATTCGGGGCCACAATATAATGAAGGGGTATTGGAAGCAGCCCGAACACAATGCGGCTGCCCTTCAGAATGGCTGGTTCCACACGGGAGATTGGGGCTACCTGGATGCCGATGGCTATATCTATCTCACGGGGCTGAAGAAGGATATGCTGATACGGGCCGGACTCAACGTTTATCCCCGTGAAATCGAGTTGGTTCTGGAAGAACATCCCGCCGTAAAGGCTGCCGCCGTGGTGGGGGTGCCTGACCCTGTCCGGGGTGAGGAAGTCCTTGCTTTCATTGAGGTTGTAGGGGAGCCGACGGACCTGGATAAAGTGCTGAAACGCTATTGTCGGGCCAATCTGGCGGGCTATAAGTGTCCCCGAAGTTTTGAAGTGGTGGCCGCCCTGCCACGGGATGCAGCGGGTGTACTCGTTAAGGAACGCCTCCCCCTTCCCGTCTGAGCGGCTCCGTCGTGGAGCCGGGAGGGCGAGGTATGCTATACTTTTCGACAATACCGTATGGGCAGAAGTGTCTTTCTGGCGCCTCTCGGGCAACGTAAGGGACTGCGATTCTTATACGTTCGTGGTGGCTTCCCGGCGGACCCGTCGGGCACTTTCCCCTTCGTCGAAACTTTTCGGTGCTTTGCGGTATAAAGTAGGTAGTGAGTTGAGCCGCACCCGGAACATAGCGATTAGATGATGACCTTTCTGGATTCCATACAGTCCCCCGACGATATTAAGTCTCTGTCCCACAACGAGTTGGCCGAGTTGGCCACCGAAATGCGCGAGCGCGTTATAGATGTGGTGAATCACAACGGTGGACACCTCTCCGCCCCGCTCGGGGTCGTTGAATTGACCCTGGCCCTCCACTATGTTTATGACATCGGACGGGATCAGTTGATTTGGGATGTGGGCCACCAGTGCTACCCCCACAAACTGTTGACCGGTCGTCGAGATGTCTTTGACACCATCCGGAAAAAGGATGGAATCAGTGGCTATCCGAAGATTTCCGAGAGTGAATACGACTGCTTCGGTACCGGCCACTCCTCCACGTCCATATCGGCGGCGGTGGGCATGGCCGTAGCCCGGGACCAATTGAAGGAAGACTATGGGGTTGTCGCGCTGATTGGCGATGGGGCCATTACCGGTGGCATGGCCCTCGAGGGACTGAGTCATGCCGGGCACCTGGGCCTGGACATGCTGGTCATTCTGAATGACAACGAGATGTCGATTTCCCCCAACGCCAGCGCCCTGAACAAATACTTCAACCGCCTCATCGTGGCGGAGCCCTACAAGCGTGCCAAGGAAGATGCCGGCAGCTTCGTGAAGAAGATTATTGGCAACCGCATGACCCGGGCCATTCAGGATATCGAGAAGTCGGTTAAGAATTATATTACCAAAGGCGCACTTTTTCAGGAGTTGGGTATCAATTATATTGGCCCGGTTGATGGCCACGATCTCCCCCTGCTCATCGAGTGCTTGTCTAGTATCCGGAAGATGCATGGCCCCATCCTGCTCCATTGCCGCACCGAAAAGGGCAAAGGACTCAAGCAGGCGGAAGAAGATCCGCTCAAGTATCACGGCGTTTCTCCCCGTGCGGTGCGCCCCTCTGAGAAGGAAGGCGACGCGTTACCGGCCGAATCGGAGGCGAAGTCGACTCCTACAACCACTTTTACCGATGCATTCGTGGCGGGTATGTTGGAAGCCGGTGCTGCCGATGAGCGCGTGGTTGGAATTACGGCCGCCATGCCCACGGGTACGGGGCTCAACACCTTCGAAGAGCAATACCCCGATCGATTCTACGACGTGGGTATTTGTGAACAGCACGCCGTGACCATGGCTGCTGGCATGGCTGCCAAGGGACTACGCCCGGTTGCTGCAATTTACTCGACCTTTCTTCAGCGGGGCTATGACCAGTTGATCCACGATGTGTGTATCCAGAAACTGCCCGTTGTCTTTGCTATTGACCGCTCCGGTCTCGTGGGCGAAGACAGTCCCACGCAGAATGGTACCTTTGATATCTCTTTCCTCCGTTGTGTGCCTGACCTGCAGGTAGTGGCCCCCCGCGATGATGTGGACACGCACCAGATGCTGTTGTGGGCCCTCCAACAGGATGGGCCCGTGGCGATTCGCTATGCGCGCGGTAAGGCACCCACCATCGGCGCTGCCGAAGGGCGGGATATTGCCCGCGGCGAAGTGTTGCGCGAGGGCACGGATGCCAATTTCCTGGTGGTCGGCCCCTGCGCCCAGTCCTGTCTGGATGCTTCGGATAAACTGGCGGAGGCTGGACTTTCCGTGGGGGTGGTGGATGCCCGCCATATAAAGCCCCTGGACACCGCGATGGTGGATGACCTTCTGGATCGGCCGTTGATCACCGTGGAAGAAAATACGTTGGATGGTGGCTTTGGTGCCGCCGTCATGGAATATGTGGAAGGGGCCGGGCGCTTGTACGAGTTGCGTATCCATCGTGTCGGTATTCCCGATGTCTTCAGTGCGCAAGCAACCCGCGCCGAGCAGTTGGCGGCCCATGACCTCGACGCCGACGGACTGTTTCGTCGCGCGCTGGCCTTCCTGCAGCAGCAAGTCCCCCAGGTGGTGAACTGAAGCATAACCGAAACACCGCGTTTTTCTGACAATCGGGTGGCAAGATTTCCGGGTGCCCCGCACTTGGAATAGCCGCGCGATTCCCCGTTTTCAACGAGTTGCCTTGCGTGGGGCAGGGTGCACTCGAACGAAACACCCGGGTGATCCCGTTGGTATCACCGCTTCGCTTTGACCTGTCCGCCCTTCGTTTTTTTGAAGGGTCCCGGGGCAAAGCATCTCGAATCCTTTACGTAACTTCTGGGAGTTGGGGCCCAGTGTACACATGCGGTATGGCTATGCCGTGCCGGCGAACCCAGTTCTTACGACCCGCAGCATTAACCCAAGGTAGTTGAATGATCGATCTCATTGTTAGAAAACAAATTAACTTCAAGGACGAGTTACTCTCGGGCCTGACGGTTGCATTGGCCCTCGTGCCCGAAGCCGTTGCCTTCGCCTTTGTCGCAGGTGTAGATCCCACGGTGGGTCTCTGGGCTGCCTTCTTTGTAGGTTTCATCACTTCCATCGTCGGTGGCCGTCCCGGCATGATTTCCGGTGCCACCGGGGCCATGGCCGTCGTGATGACCGCGTTCGTTGTGCTCTACGGCCTGGAGTACCTCTTTGCCGCGGTCATTATGTGTGGCGTGATACAGATTGCCTGTGGCTTTTTCAAGCTCGGTAAGTTTATCCGGCTCCTCCCCCACCCCGTCATGTTGGGCTTTGTGAACGGACTTGCCATCGTGATTGGTAAGGCGCAGTTTGGACAGTTGAAAGAAAACATGACGGTTCAGTTCAACGAGCATGTCGGCCACTTCGTCATCGTTGGGGACTGGCTCAGTGGGACGGCCCTCTTAACGGCGGTCGGACTCATCGCGCTGACGATGCTGATTATCCACTTTCTGCCGAAACTTACCAACGCCATCCCGGGAACCTTGGCGGCCATCATTGTGGTCACCTTGCTCGTGCAGTTCACGCCGCTGGAATCCGCGACCGTGAATGACTTCGTGACGACGCAGAAACAGGTGGCGCTGGAGAAGAAACAGAAAACCGAGAAGTTCGAGGCCATGAAGCCGAACCTTCTCTATTCGGAATTGACCGAAAAGGCCCACGAAGTGGCGGCCATGCCGGTCGAAACGCCGGAAGAGATCCCCAGTACGCGCAAGGCTGGTGTGTTCAAGATTCCGACCATTCCCCTTACCTTCGAATCGTTTTTGATCGTCTTCGGTCTGGCCATCACCCTGGCGGCCATCGGACTGATTGAATCCCTCATGACCTTGACCCTGATCGATGACATTACCGAAACCCGCGGTCACGGTAACCGTGAGTGCGTGGGGCAGGGCCTGGCGAATGTCGTGGCGGGGCTTTTTGGAAGCATGGGCGGCTGTGCCATGATCGGGCAGTCCATGATCAACATCCGTTCCGGCGGGCGGACCCGCATCTCCGGGATTTCTGCCGCCCTCTTCCTGCTGTGCTTCATCCTCTTTCCCCCTCTCTGGGCGGGGATTGGGAAGATTCCGGTGGCCGCCTTGATCGGCGTCATGTTCATTGTCGTGATTGCGACCTTCGAATGGACCAGCCTCCGTCTCTGGAACAAGATTCCGAAAATGGACTTCTTCGTGATCGTCGCCGTATCGGCGTTGACCGTGATTTTTGACCTGGCGATTGCGGTAATTGCAGGTGTGATCATATCCGCCTTGGTTTTCGCCTGGAAGAAGTCGCAGCTTATTTATGCCAAGACCTATGAAAAAGACGGGGTGAAGACCTATGAACTGAACGGCTCCTTGTTTTTCGGTGCGGTAACCAGCTTCCGTAATATCTTCACGCCGAATGAAGACCCGGACAAGGTTGTCATCGAATTCATCAACTGCCGCGTCTATGATCACTCGGCGCTTGAAGCGGTCAACAACCTGAGTGAAAAGTACCGGAGCCTGGGTAAGAGCATCAAGCTCAAGCATCTGAGTAAGGAATGTCAGGCCCTCCTGAAAAAGGCGGACGATATCATCGAGATTGACGTCCAGGAAGACCCGAATTACCATGTGGCCATCGACGAGTTGGCCAAATAGCATTGTTTCCATACCGGGCGCTGCCACGAGCAGCGCCCGTTTTAGGTAGTACGCGGGTGCAACGTAGCCGGGAGGCGGTGTGGTACTCCGGAGTGTAGACACAGAGTACGCTCCGGAGTGCAGCAGGGGCTGACCTGGATTCAGGTGAATATTTTCCATGTGTTGCGAGTAGAATCAGGTAAGCCCTGGCTTAATGGTTTGCATTGGTGTGCTTCCGTGGGGTAAATCAGGGATGGTAGCAAGCAATCGGGAGACATCATGCCATCAAAATCCGCCAAGAATGTGGCTTCAATGGGGTGCGCAATTCTTTTTATTACCCCTTTTCTGCTGGGGGGGCTGATCGCCCTGGGAAACGGGCTTTTTGTACTCTACAAGGACCCACGATTCACCGAGGAAGTTATCGCCATGCTGGGCGTGGGGACGGTCTTTACGCTGGTCGGGGGCGGTATGCTGGCCGGTATCTTGATCGCCCGCCGCATGGAGCGGGAAACCGAGCGTTTGAAAGCCCTCGCGCCCGATGCGCCCTGGCGTTGGCGTGCCGACTGGACTGCCGGCCGCGTCAAATCCTCCAAGCCCGCGGAGATGTTCATCTACTGGATGTTTGGGGTTATATTTAGTGGTGTAGGATTGATTCTACTTTTCAATATTGAAGAGATCACCCGCAAAGGGCCCATTGGCTATACGGTGCTACTCTTTCCCTTTGCCGGCTTCTGGATGATGGGCGCCGCCATTTATGTGACCATGCGTTGGTTGAAATATGGTCAAAGTCATTGTGATCTCGTGACCAACCCGGGGGTCGTCGGCGGTTGGTTTCGGGCGATCATATGGGCACGGCTCAAAGAAATTCCGGCGGAAGGGGTCGAAACCCAACTCACCTGCTACCATCACTACGTCTCGGGTTCGGGAAAGAACCGCTCAACCCACCGAAACATACAATGGCAGGAAACCCTGGTGATTACGCCTGAGTATCTCGCACGAGAGGCCGACGGCAACGTCGCCATCCCCTTTCGCGTACATGTTCCTATTGATGCCAAGCCCACGACGCCAGGCGCGCCCGAAAACCGCATCGAGTGGGAGCTCACTGCCAAGGCAGCCATGCCGGGAATCGACTTTTCGGCGGCCTTTCTTGTGCCGCTTTTTGTGACGGAGGAAAGCTCAGAAGCTATCCCGAGTGAAGCAGAAACGGAGGGCCTGAAAACCACGAAGGCTCCCTATCATCCTTCCATTCTTGTGGAGGAAAAGGTTGACGGATTGGAATTCTATGCCCCACCCCGGCGCAATCTGAGTATGACCTTCAGCGTGACCCTCTTTTCGGTCATCTGGACCGCTATCATCGTCGGCATGCTGTATAGCGGTGAAGTTCCCCTGCTCTTGCCGATTTTCTTTGGGCTTTTTGATGTGCTCCTCCTGTCCGCCGCATTCTGGCTCTGCTTTGGTATGGTGCGGGTCTCCTTCCGGGGGGACACCGTCCGCGTCGAAAAGAAGGCCCTCGGGCTCGGAAGCGATGTCACCATGCCCCTGTCCTCGATTCAGCGTATCGATGGGCATATCACGATGCAATCCGGCGATGTGCCCTACTACACCATTCGCTTACATGGCAACGGGCGTAAGCGCAACACCCTCGGTGGTATCAAGAACAAAGAGGAAGTGAACGACTTGATAGCCCGGATGGAGCGTTGCCTTGCTCGCTGAGTGGTTTTCGTTTTCTGCTGAAAAAAGGAGTAGCTTATGTTCTGGTACCTGAAACCTGCGGTCATCTCAAGCGTCATACTGCTGACGTTGGGGAGCGGAGGCCATCTGTGGGCGGAAGAAGCCCTGAAAAAGGTAGACACTTCGTCCGGCGTGCCCGATGACGCCATCGTCATCTTTGACGGCACCAACACCGACATGCTGGCAGGGCCCAACGGGGGGCCATTCAATTGGGCGCTCGACGAGGGCGCCATTATCGTCAAGCCCGGCCAACAAGAACGGCAGCAAGGACTCTGGACCCGCCTTCACTTCCGCGATGCCCAGATCCATGTGGAATTCAGCTTTCCCCGGAGCGCCGTGGAAGGTGTTTCTGCGGCCAATAGTGGCCTCTATCTGCATGGACTCTTTGAACTGCAGATTATCGATAGCTTCAACAACCCAATGGCCCCCATGGACAGTACGGGGTCCCTCTACAAATTCAGCGCGCCCCTGGTGGATGCGACCCGGGACGTGGATGTGTGGCAAAACTACGATGTGATATTCACTGCACCCCGGCGGGATGAAGCGGGAAAACCCGTGAAGCCCGGTAGCATTACCGTGCTGCTCAACGGCGTGCTGGTCCAGCACAACACCCCGTTCCTGGAGCATCAGTCCATCTATACGCCCCTCCACTTCCGTACGACGCCCTACGCGGAACGTATTCGGGAAAGCCTGCTAAAGACGGGATGCGGCCCTATGCAGCTCCAGGATCACGACCACCCGGTGCGCTTCCGGAATATCTGGATTCGTCCCCTTGACGACAAGGCCTTTGTGTTCGAGGGGAAATAGGGTGTGCCAATACCAGGGATTGGCTCAGGGACTGTTTCGGCCCAGATAGCTGCGCCGCCGGGGTGAAAGCGTCGGACGACGGCTGAGGTTGGCGTTGCAAAGGCTGCGTGCGCGGCCGTGACGGTCCCGTCGATTGCGCGGTTAGACCAATGCTTGCTTCGCCAACGACGGGACAGCCACAAGCTTCCCCCGCGTTGCTCCTCCGCTTGAAAGTGGCACCCGCACTCACTGCGTAAAGCTTGCAATGGGAGCCCTCGTCTACGTGGAATCTGGGTCAAACCCTGATTGTCTCAGCTCGTCTTTGCGTTTGGGTTGGGCGTGGGAAAACGGGCTCCCACGTCCTTCTGCCAGCGGTCGAGCTTGTCTTGCAGACGCTGGGCTATATCCGGGTGGCTGTCGATCAGGTTCTTCGTTTCCCCCATATCGCGCGCGAGATTGAAGAGTTCCCGGGGCTTGTCTTCGAAATACTCAATGAGCTTCCAGTCGCCCTCACGAATCGCCGCACCGGGTGTTCCCCCCTGATTGCCATAGTGGGGGTAGTGCCAATAAATCGCATCTCGCTCCAAAGCGGCTTCGCCTTTCAGCAGGGGCACCAGACTGGTTCCATCGACATGCTGCTCCGGAAGTTGGGGCAGTCTCGCCAAATCCAACAGCGTGGGATAAAAATCCGTACTGGTGACTGGCTCGGAACACACGCTCCCCGGTGCCGTTACGCCGGGCGCGCGAATGAGCATAGGCTCTCGAATGCCCCCTTCATAGAGCCAGCCCTTACCCGCCCGCAGGGGCAGGTTGGAGGTGGGGTGTCCTTCAGACGTCGATAAGCCACCGTTGTCCGACATGAAGACGACGACGGTGTTCTCCGCGAGTCCGGTTGCTTCGAGGTGGTCCAGCACGGTGCCGATGGCAGCATCCATGGCTTCTACCATGGCTGCGTAGACCGCGTGCTCTTGCACCAGCCGCAGTTTCCGTTCTCCTTCTTCGCCCCAGATGGGCTCGAGATCGCCCAGGGCTGCTTTCTTCTTCTTGTACTTCTCGACGAGGTCTTCTCTGCCCTGGAGCGGCGTGTGGACAGAATAGAAGGATAGGTAAGCGAGGAAGTTGTCTTCCTTGTGGCTATCGATAAAGGCGTTGGTTTCCCGAGCGAGTCGTTCGGGCAGATGTTCGCCCTCCGGGCCGTCGGAAAGCTTCGGGTTGCCATAGGGCGCGAAATAGCCCCCCGGATGGGGGCTACCCTTGTGGTGACCGCCCTTGTTCACATCAAAGCCCTGGTGCTCGGGATGGAAGGCCTCGTGGCCCAGATGCCACTTGCCCGCGAAGAAGGTGTGGTAGCCCTGTGCCTTCACGGCCTCGGCGAGACTAATCTCTTCCAACGGAAGTTCCGGGGTATAAGGTGCCGGCAAGAGGGGTTTGAAGCGCGTGCCCTTGTGATTCTTCGCCGTGTCGGGTTGGGGGGCGCCAAACCAATCCGTGGTGGCCATACGGGCAGGGTATTTCCCGCTCAAAATACTCGCCCGGGTGGGGCTGCATACGGGACAGGCGGCGTAGGCATCGGTAAAACGCATGCCCGTGGCGGCAAGGCGGTCGAGGTTCGGGGTCTCGTAGAAGGTTGAGCCATAACAGCCCAGGTCCTTCCAGCCCAGATCATCGGCAAGAATAAAGAGGAGATTGGGGCGGGCTGTTTGCGCCGGCGCGGTTAAGGGCGTGAGCGCTGCCGCGAGTCCCGTCAAGGTGGCCTGTTTTAGAAAATCTCGTCGTGACGTCATGGGGAATGTCCTGTTCTTGGGCTCCATGGGAAACTCCCATAAAACAGGATGACACCTTGCCGTGTCAAGCGAGGCCGTGGCAGCGAGAAACGGTGGGCCTTGTGGACGACGTGGACGTTGGTGGACCGGTGAGCATTGTCCACTTCGTTCATCAAGTCCACAAAACTACCGGGAAGCCTGCGTCATCAGCACGTCGATTCCACGGCACGTAGCGCGGAAACCACGCAATCGTTCAACCCGACGCCGCGATAGGCGTTGCCCGCAAAGTGAAGTCCGGGGTTGCGCTTCTCCCCCGCTTCCACGGCGGCGACACGGTCCTGGTGGCCGAAGGTGTATTGGGGGATGGCCTTCCCCCAACGGTAAACCCGGTGCATGACCGGTTCGGCCTTGATGTCCAAAATGGGGAACAACTCGTCCCGTAAGGTCTGCAGCAAATTCTCGTCGGAGGCGTCAACCGCACCGGGGTCCGTCGCCCCTCCTATCATCGTGCGGAGCAGCACCTGCCGTTCAGGCGCACGGCCCGGAAAGAGGGTTGACGTCCAGATACAGCCCAGTATTCGTTTGTTCTGGGTACGGGGCACGAGGAAGCCGAAGCCATTGAGATCATGGCCCACATCGGCTCGGTTGTAGGCCGTGCAAACGACCGCCATGCTGGTATAGGGGATAGCTTCCAGCGCCGATGCCAGGGTGCTATCGAGATCCCGTACCATCCCACAGGCTGCGTGGGTGGGCGCCGCCACGATGACCCGGTCCGCTGTGAAGGCCGTTCCGTCTGCGGTATTGATGCGGTAGCCCGAGTCATCTTTGGAGATTTGGGTAACGGCAGTATTCAGGCGTACCGAATCCCCCAAGACCTCTCCCGCCCGCGTCATGAGGGTGGCCATCCCGCCCTCGAAGCTGGTCAGGGTACCGCCGGGGCCCATGGCGGTGCCTTTTCCGGCCGACTTGTCTTTGGCCTTGGCGCGCATGGCTTTAAGGAGCCCCCCATGCTCGGCTTCCATGGCGGCCATCTTGGGGAAGCAAGACGCCAGGTCAAGTTGCCGGGCATCGCCGCCGTAGATACCGCTCACCATCGGCGCTACGAGGGTGTCCGCTGCTTCGGCCCCGATACGACGTGCGGCAAAGTCCCAGATGCTCTCCTCTTCCGGGGAGACCCGTTGCGGGATGAGGGGCTCGGCACACAGCCGTAATCGTCCCTGAAGGGAAAGAGGCCCACCAAAGAGAAATGCGGGAGGCGGTTTTAGTTCGTGGAGGGTGCCACTGCGAAAGATGAAGCGCCGTGCTGCCAGGGGGTTGGCACGGACGAGGCGCTCGCCCAAGCCGAGGTCCTCGACCCACTGGAGGGTTTTTGGCTCCTTGTCGAGAAAACCATTGGGCCCCTTCTCACAGGTGATGCCGTCCATGTATTCCGTCTGAGCTGTGCCACCCAGGGTGTCACCGCCTTCCAGAAGCCGGATGTGTTCGGCCCCTTCCTGCTTCATGGCGTAATAGGCCGCACAACACCCGGTGATACCACCGCCCACGATAAGGGTCTTATAATGCTCGCTCATGAAATCCCCATGTCTCCCGCGCACAATCACACCCACGTGTCATTGCACGCGCGTAGCTGCTAAATCGTCCGCGAAAACCTGGTGAAGTGGGCGGGCTTCTTCAGGTGGGCGTCAAAGACCATGGCCACATTGCGAATGAAGGCTTGTCCCAGGGGCAATACCCGGATGTTGCCGTCTTCACGCACGAGGAAGCCCTCTTCGTAGAACTCCTTGAGACGGCTTTCTTCGTCTTCAAAATAGGCGTCATAGTCGATGGCGTAGCGCTTTTTCAGTACGTCGAAATCCAGGTAGAAATTGCACATGAGCTGGCGAATGACCCACCGGCGGATCTCATCGTCCTCGGTCAGCCAGGTGCCACAGAGGGTCGGCAGGGTGTCGGCATCCAGCGCCTTGTAGTACATGGCGGGCCGCTTCTCGTTCTGCGCATAGGTACCCCCCACTTCGCCAATACCGGAAACGCCAAAAGCCACCATGTCTTCTGCGGGTACCACGGTGTAGCCCATAAAGTTACGGTGAAGGCGACGTTCGTCCAGGGCCACCGAGAGTTCGTCGGTCGGCAGGGCGAAGTGGTCCATGCCGATGATGCGGTATCCGGCCGCGACAAAGAGTTTGCGCGCGATGGCAAAGAGGTCATATTTCTCTGCGCCCGTCGGACGGGGATGCTCGTCCATCTTGCGCTGGTGTTTGATCTGCTCGGGAAGGTGGGCGTAGCTGTAGACGGCCAGGCGGTCAGGGCGGATATCAATGACGGCCTTTATGGTGTTGGTCCACGTTTCCGGTGTTTGTTCGGGAAGTCCATAGATCAGGTCGAGGTTGATGCCGTCAAAGCCCAATTCGCGGCAGGATTGGAAAAGTTCTCGTGTTTCGGACTCGGTCTGGTTGCGGTTTATTGCCGCCTGTACCTTCGGGTCCAAATCCTGGACACCCATGCTGATACGATTGAAGCCCAGTTCCCGCAGGGTTTCCAACTGCTCCCGCGAGGTCACCCGGGGGTCGACTTCGAGAGCGACCTCGGCATCAGGGGCAAAATCAAAGGCCTCGGTGAGTTTTCCATGGAGCGTCTTAATCTGCTCCACACTCTGATAGGTGGGCGTGCCGCCGCCCCAGTGGAGCTGCTTCACGGTCTTGCGATCACCGAGCAGTTTCGACACCATCCCGATTTCTTTGTACACATACTCCAGATACTTTCCCGAGACTTCGGGATGTTTGGAGATGACCACGTTGCAACCGCAGAAGTGGCAGCGCTCCCAGCAGAAGGGCAGGTGCACATAGAGCGACAGCGGTTCATCCGGGTTTTGAGCCGCACGGGTGAGCGCCTTGGCGTAGTCCGCCGCGTCGAACTCGTGGTTCCACTCGGGCGCCGTGGGATAGCTGGTATAGCGGGGTCCCGGTCGGTCATAGCGGTCGAGCAATTGTCGGGTTACTTCCAGGCTTTCCTGGGTCAGGGCGGGAGAAGAAGGGGTTGTCACCGAATAAATACCTCTGGCTGAGAATCGTGTCCTGTACCGCCCCAGTATAACCCACTTGGAGGGGGGCATGCAGTACGTCAGACAAATTTTAAGGAACGATTTCAGCGGCGCAAGAATTCAAGAAAAACACTTTTGCAGGATGGCCCCCATATTGAGTACCATGGAGACGATTACGTAGCGATCGCGTTCCCACACCTACAAGAGGATTAGACAAATGAAAGACATATCGCGAAGAAACTTTGTAAAAGGTGCTGCCGCCGCGACAGTACTGATTGGCACGTCCAAGACCTCTTGGGCCGGCGCCAATGACCGTATTCGGGTAGCCGTTCTCGGGATCAACGGTCGGGGCAAGACCCACCTGAACGAATTTGCCACCGTAGACGGCACGGAAGTCACGACGATTTGTGATCCGGACGCCAGCCTCTTTGAGCCGCGCACGAAGGAGTTCTTTACTTCCAAAGGCAAGAAAGCCCCGAAGACGGAGCAGGATATCCGCCGGGTACTGGACGACAAAGATATTGACGTCATCTCCATCGCCACCCCCAATCACTGGCACTCCCTGGCGACCATCTGGGCTTGCCAGGCGGGCAAAGATGTGTACGTCGAGAAGCCGATGACGCACAATTGTTTCGAAGGTCGCCAGGTCATCAAGGCTGCCGAGAAGTACAAGAAAATCGTGCAGCACGGCACCCAGCTTCGCAGTAACCCCGGTTTCCGCGAGGGTATCGAAGAACTTAAGAACGGCATTATCGGCGACGTATACATGGCCCGTGCGGTCTGTTATAAGTGGCGTCCCAGCATCGGTAAGGGCCACCCCGGCAAGGCACCCGAAGCACTGGATTGGGATATCTGGCAGGGACCAGCCCAGGAACGTCCTTTCATGCTGAATGAAAAAGACAAGGGCCTCTACGTGCACTACTATTGGCACTGGGTCTGGGATTACGGCAATGGCGACATTGGCAACCAGGGCGTGCACCAGCTGGATGCCGCGCGTTGGGGCCTGGGGGTGGATACGCCCTATCGCTGCTCTTCCATGGGTGGAAAGCTCCTCTGGGACGACGCCCAGGAAGTATACGATTGCTCCTCCTCCTCCTACATGTTCAAGGGCGAAGACGGAAAAGACAAGATGATGACCCTGGAAGTGCGCCCCTGGTGCTCCAACAACGAAGCCGGCGGCACCTCCTTTGGCGTGCTCTTCTACGGTTCCGAAGGTTGGATGACCTTCCCGAATTACAGTGGCTACCGGGCCTATCGGGGCGCCAAGGAAGGCGAGTTGGTCAAGGAACGTTTCGACGGCGCCACGGTCAACCACTTCCAGAACTTCACCGATTGCGTGCGCAGCCGCAAGGCCGAAGACCTCACCGCTGGTCCGAAAGAAGGCCACTACTCCTCCGCCCTTTCGCACTACGCATTGACGGCGGCGCGGGTAAATCGCGTGTTGGAAATTGACACGAAGACCGAGTTGTGCAAAGGCGATGATGAAGCCAACGCCCTCTTGACGCGTGACTACCGTGACGGATACGTGGTACCGGAAACGGTCTAAGCCGTTCCGTCAAGCCCTTTCGAAGTATAGTCGCTAGTTCCGTTGCCTGCTGTAGGCCCTACAGCAGGCAACGTTTTCTTTTTGGTATTGACGTCTACTACGGCTTTTCGTATAGTCAACACAGGGGATTTCCGTTGGTCAGCCCGGTATGGGGTCGTGACCGATGTCGGCAGAAAGGGATTGCACATGACGCGTCAGGAAGCAGAGGACATTCGGGAGAACGGGCGGAACGCCCTGGCAAAATTCGGGCTGGATGCACCTGAGGGACTCCCCCTTTGCTCCGAGCGTACGGGCCAGACCCTTCGTTCACGGATCGAAATTGCCCAGCGGCTCATGGGGCTGCACGCCACCGTCGCCTGGACCTGTGCCTCCGAAGCGTTGGTGCCCTCCCACGTGCTGACCCGCTATATTGATGACAACGGGCTCTTCGACATGCTGACGGACGCGGAACGGGATATCGTCAACACGGAACGTGCCGGCGCGGCAGAATATCGCGATCAGGCCGGTTGGGCTACGGAGAGTATGTGGTCCCTTGCCTGGATATTGGGATTTCATCTCCAGCCCGGCTTCGACGGCGTGCCCATGACCAGCAATGTGGGGCCTGCCCTCAACCGGGATTTCCTCGAACTTTTCGACATCGACCTCCCCCGCCTGGTGGCCAAACAGGGCCAACGGGATGTCATCGATGTCATTGCATTGGAAGACCTGTTCTATTGTGCCTACCACGCCTATCGGGTCATGGCGGAATCCAACAAAGATGCCCGGTTCCCCTTGGGCGTCGTCCAGGAACGGTGTCACGCGCTCACGTGGAGCATTACGCCCGACGTGGCCTGGGATGACATTACACTCGCGTAGTCGCCTCGGACTATTTCCCTGTGAATTCTGGCGGACGTTTTTCCAGAAAGGACTGCACGCCTTCGGCAAAGTCTTCGGTGACGAAACTGTCGAACATTTCCTTGATGGCGATATCGGTCGCGGACCCCAGGTCACTCAGCAGGGATTCGTAGACCTGGCGCTTGATGATTCCCAGCGCACGGGGTGAACACATCGTGGCCAGATGGGTGGCGTATTCCCGGGCGCGGTCCAGGAGTTCATCGTGGGGCACCACACGGCTTACCAGACCCATCCCTTTGGCTTCATCGGCTTCTATGATTCGCGCGGAATAGAGTAGATCCAAGGCGTTTTCCACCCCGATCAGGCGAGGGAGCATCCAGCTCAGGCCATGCTCCGCAATGAGTCCCCGCTGTGAAAACGCGGTGCCAAACCTGGCCTTGTCACTCGCGAAGCGAATGTCGCAGTACATGGCGTGGACCAACCCGATACCCATGGCGTGCCCGTTAACGGCACCAATAATTGGCTTGCGTACCGCGAGGGGAAAGGTGTAGGTCTTCTGAAAGTCGGCCTTGACACCCTCCCATGCCCCGGGTTCCGCAAGCTCGTGCTCCTGCGCATTGTCGAGGTCCACGTCGCCGCCCGTAATCGCACTTAACAGGCTCATATCTGCACCGGCACAAAACCCCCGGCCTGCACCCGTCACAATAATGACCCGCACATCGTCACGCCGTTCCGCATCGGCCATGGCCGCGCGATACTCGGCTTCCATCCGCATGGTCCACGCATTCAACTTGTCGGGACGGTTGAGGGTGATGGTGGCGATGTAGTCGCTGACGTCAAAGAGGATTTCCTGATAGTCCATCATGGGTACCTTTCCGTTGGTTGCGGTTGTGAGCATAACAGGGCACTCCCACCGGTGCAACGGGGTACACATTTCGTGGGTGCGACAGTGCGCCGCCCTTTAATTTTATGTAAGTGGGATTGAATATTATTTGACGCATGGCCTGTTCTTAAGTATAATTTAGTTAAGATTTAATTTTGTTAAAAGGAGATGGTCGTGAAACCTGCGTTGCCCCCGTGGTTGGAAGCCCTCGCCGAGGAAGATATCCATTTCATTCGGCGCTTTGTTCTGGCCTCGGGCTCTCTGAAGGCCTTGGCGAAAGAGTACGGGGTCTCCTATCCGACCCTCCGTGCCCGCCTGGACCGGCTTATTGCCAAAGTAGAAGCGGCGGAGGCCGAGGCAGATGACGACCCGTTTCGGAAGTCACTGCGCCTGTTAGTGGCCGATGGAAAGCTCAGTTCTGAGTCGGCCAAAGTCCTGTTACGCGCCCACGAGGCGTGCCTTACTCCTACGGAGGATTCCCCATGAAAACCCGGAACTTCATTACCCTACTGCTCATCGCGCTCTGTACATCGGCGTTCACGGAGGGACTGATGCAGGCACCAAACCTGGCCCAGTGGGTGGCCGAAGCGACGCCCCCCGAGGGAGTTACGCTGCGTGTGGTCGATAGGGCATCCGGGCCCCGGCTGGAAATTGAAAACACCCGCACGGAACCTACGTCGATCGTACTTCGGGAGCTCGAGACGCCCGGGCTTTCGGAAACGGTACTGCGTTATGAGGCGCTCATGGGAAGCGAAGGACTTTCCGGGACAGCCTACCTGGAGATGTGGGCCGTAGCGGGGGAAAATGCCTGGTTCTCGCGGGCGCTCAATGATACCTTCAGCGGGGACTCGGCGGAGCGGCTGACGTCCACGCCCTTCTTCCTTCAGGCGGACGATACCATTGATCATGTCCGCCTTGGCGTCCGATTCGAAGGTCCGGGCCGTGTGACGCTGGGGCAGCTTTCTCTCAGCACCGAGGATAGCCCGATGTTGAGCCACGCGATGGCAGGAGTCCTCGGGAGCCTTTTCGGTCTTGGCAGTGCGCTTTGGGCCACCCTGGCCTGCTTCTTCGCGTGGAAGGGCCATGCCCGCGTTCCCGTGTTGTCCATCACCCTCGGTCTCGTCTTTGCGAGCGGTGCGGCCTTGTTGAGTGCCCTCGTCTTGTGGCGTCAGGACATGCCCTGGCTGGTCTGGTACATGTTCGCATTACTCGGTGGCATTGGATTCATCAACTTCGGCGCAGGATACATGGTACTCCGCTGGTGGTATGGCAAGGCCGAGGCCCGTCGGATGGCCGCCATGGACATGCGCTAAGTATCCGCAGGGGTGCCGATGAACAATCGGTGGCCTTTGCCGTGTCCCGTGAACAGGGCAAGCTCCTTCCCGGATTTCCTTGGCATGGCAGGTACCTATCCGTTACCATCGGACTTCTTTTGTCTGGTCTGATGGGAGCACATCATGAATATATTCTTCGTTGCGGCATTACTCAGCCTTTTTCCGGCAGCCCCCCTCTATCAGGGGGAACCCGATCCAGGTGCGTGGGATTATCTGGACTATGACGGCGATGGCCGTTTCCTTCAAGCAAGCGTGGAAGATGCTCCGCCGGGCTATGGCCCCGAAGTACTCCGGCTGACGGGGTCCCGCTGTCTGCTGCTGGCCAAAGGGGGCCATCAACAGGATGGGACCTACGTGGCGCTCTATCGGGAGCGGGATGCCTCCGTGCACGATGCCGATGGCGTCGTGTTGGTCGGGGGAGCCTTTGGAGACGATCTGGGCCTGGAGCACAACACGAAGACCGTGCGGCCCCATCTCTGGTTGGAGCAGGATAACGATACCGGCATCTCCTTTCGCTTTGCGCCCGAATCCGGTGAGGATTACGCGCTGGCGGAGTCGGTCGCCACGGGACTGATTACGGACGAATGGAATGTGACAGGATGGATTTGGCAAAAAGTGCAGATCGAAGGGGATAGGGTGCGTGCGAGATTCTGGCCGGCCCATGGAGCCGAGCCGACGGGCTGGGCCATCGAAAGTTCCGTGTCCCTGCCGGGAGACCGCTTCGGTATTCGCATTAATTCGGGGGATATCGACCTGGCTTACTACGCCTTTGACCCCTTGGATATCTCGATTGAGGCGCCGCTGAATTACGTCTACCTCCCCCGCTCTGAGGTCGCGACCGGCGAGGCGCTCCCGGTTGTGCTCTTCGCAAACCGAAACGAGGCGGTGGAAGAAGCCATTGAATATAGGGTCACCGATATCGAAGGTGAGCCCGTTGCCACCGGGCGGGTTACGGCATCCTTTGCCGAAGGCGCCTCGACACAGTCCTTTGCGCTCGATGAGGCGTTGGGCGAAGGCTCCTATGCGCTCACCGTGACTCCGTCCGTGGGAACGCCGTTGACGCGTCGTTTTCATGTGGCCCCACCGAGCCAGACGGTCAATCAACTGAACGCGCGCGCGGCCTTGCTCACGGCTCTCTCCCCGTTTTCTGCGCACGATGCTGCGGTGGACGAGACGTTCCGGGTTTCGAAGGCCCTCTTGGAACAGGCCCAAGGGCTTCAAGAGGTTGGCGACAGGGATGGCGCGCAACGGGCCTTGGCTTTTGTAGACGAAACCCTGGCGGAGCTGCAAGGCCCGAAGGGCGATGGGCTTCGTGAACGTGAACTGGAAATACCCTGGGAAGCAGTCCCCGATCTCCGTGCGCCGGCCGCGCACGAGGGCGCTGCAGTGGACCACTACCGATCGGCCTTTCGTATTTCCTTTGGAGAGGTAGACTCGGAAGTCTCGAGTTTCGTGATGGGAAATACCTACAGGCTTCGAATACCCTTCTCCTTGCAGGGTGCCGCCCCACCAGAAGGGGCGTCGCTACAGGTTGATCTACGGGACCCCTTGGGCGTACGTCGGGTTGCGCACGTGGTGCAGGACCTCGTTCCCCCACTCGGCGAATGGCAAGCCGGGAAGACCTATTGGCAAACCGTGGCGCTCACGGTTCCGCGGGATGACACGGTAAAGAAAGTTTCCCAGCCCGTCGTGTTGGATGAAAATCACCATCTGGAAGTATCCCTGCGCGCGGAAGGCAGCGGGGCTTCTTTCCTCCTCGACAATGTGCCTGGGGTGCTTACCAGTCGCGTGGGGCAGTCGTATCCTGCGGGACGCTTTTACGTCTCCAGTGCGGCGATGACTTTGGGTAAGCACATCATTGAAGATACGGCCGATGGGGAAGCGGTTGCCATATCGCTCCGAAACGATGGCCCC
Organism: Candidatus Hydrogenedentota bacterium; assembly: GCA_034669905.1. GTDB lineage: Bacteria > Hydrogenedentota > Hydrogenedentia > Hydrogenedentales > JAEUWI01 > JAEUWI01. Next base: position 173,278 of record JAXMOL010000004.1, on the reverse strand, counting down.
CATGAGAACGTCGAAGTGCTCTTTCGCCTCTTGGCTCCCTCGGGCAAGGCGATTCTTGAGGAAGTACAAGAACGCCCTATCGACGCTTCCAAAACCCAGACCTTTCATTTTTCGGTACCCGGTCGCCACCGCGGCCCCCTGATGGCGGAATTCCGGGTCTATGGAGAACGGGGATTGCTCACGCAGAGCACCCTTCCCTGGGTGACCGACACGGAATCGCAGGGACCCCGCTTCATTCGGGAGCAACTCGTAGACGGAGAGCTGAGGATTCGGTGTGTCCCCGCGCCTGACGGAAGGCCCATGAATATTGTCCTTCAGGGGGATGTTGGGGAGCCCCTTTCGTCGGATGTCGAATCGGAAGAAGTGGTTCTTGAGGTTACACCCCATTTCGGCGGGTACTACAACATCACCGCGACCGACGGACGCATCACCTGGTATGACCGCCTGGTGGCGACCGTCGTGGAAACCCGTGATGGTCAATTGCTCGTCAACGGCGAGCCCTTCATCGTGAAAGGCGTCAACGTCCATGGGATGGATGGCGCCAGTCCCGCCCGCACCCGGCTCATGATGCGAATTCTCAAAGACCTCGGTTTCAATTCGTTGCGTGGGGACTACCCGGCTCGCTGGCAGATTGACATGGCCGTGGAGGATGGCCTGACCTATGACGTCCTCGCGCCCTTCAGTGTGGCCTCGACCGAGGAAATATTTGGTCGGCAGGATGGTCCCCCACTCGCCACATCCCGGGCGCTGACCCGCGCCTTTATCGCCCGCTACGCCGACAGTGCCGGGGTCTTGCTTTGGAATTCTGCCAATGAGATCGGAGGGGAACACGTCGCGTTTTTGACAGCCATGCACCCCCTCTATCAGATTCATGATCCCTACCAGCGTCCCGTGCATTATGCCAATCTCTATGGGCAAGATCTCTGGCAGGGCCAGGACGTCATGGGTGTCAATTACTACTTTTCCGACACGCAGAAAGCAGTTGACCGTCATCCCCTGATTGAGCGTAGCGTCGCCATCGCCCGGTCACACCAGATGCCGGTTATTTTTACGGAGTTTAACTCCTACCATGGTGCGGTGCCGACGACCGGTGTGGAGGCCCTGGATGACCTCTTTCGGTGGGGCGTAGAAGAGGCCCAAATGGCCGGTGGGTATTTCTATATGAAGGGAAACTCAGATCGGCATCCGGGAGTATTCGATGGCGGGTACAACACCCACCGCATCATGGACGACGCGTTCCATCGCGCCTTTGACGATGCCCTGGTGTCCATCGAAGCCGTGGAGGGTAAAAAGGTGACGCTCCGAATCAAGAACCGTCGCCCCTTTTACCTGCGTGATTTGGGCTTCGAACTGGAAGTACAGGGCGAGTCTTTCCACAAATTTCCGCTTGGGGATCTCCCTCCAAGGGGCGAAGCCGTCAAGACCGTGACGCTCCCGGTGGGCCATTCCGGGGTACAGCTGGAGGGATATCTCACGCTGGATACCCACCACGGATTGCGGGCACGTTTTCCGATTTCCCTGAGGCTGCTCCCAGAGTAGGGCACCTCCCTGGAACCGCACTGCAGACCTATTGGCCAAACCACGCGGCAATCAATGCCGCGGTTTCATCCGGTTTCTCCTGGGGCATGAAGTGTCCTGCCCCGGGCACCACATCGATACGGGCGTCGGAGAGTCGTGCCTGCTGGGCTTCGACCCATGCTTGTCCATAACTGTGCTCACCCGTCACCAGGGCCGTTGGGAGGGCGATGTCACCCAGGGCCTCGTAGAGGTCACTGGCGCCGCCCAATTCGTAAAACCAGGCTTCCCGTGTGCCGGGACACTTGAGCGCACAGGACCCATCCGGTGCGATGAGAAAGGCATGGGCAAGATAGGCCGCCACGGACCCGGGGTGCCAATGCGCCATGGGCGGCTTGCTGCTTAGCCGCGCCCGCGCCGCATCCAGTGAATCAAACTGGTTCCGCCGGCGCCGCACCTTTTCTGCCAGGGGATTATCGCCCTGAAAAAACTGGCGATCGGCCACTACGGCATCCATGAGCATGATACGTCCGAAAGAATCCGGGGCCGCCAGCGCCGCATAACCCACATGGGCACCACCCGCAGAATGGCCCACGGCTCCTACGCCCGATGGCAGGTCGAAGTGTTTCAGGATGGCCAGCAAATCCTTGCCGGAAAAATCCCAGCGATAGTCCTCTCGGGTTGGGGGGGCTTCCGAATCGCCCTGGCCCCGGGTGTCAGGTGCCAAGACACGAAACTGATCGCCCAGGGCGGAGACAACAGGATCCCAGATGCGGCCCAGGGTGCCCGTGCAGTGACACAGGAGCAGGGGAATCCCCTCTCCCCCGTAGTCCCAGACGTTCAGCGTTACGCCATCGTGTCCCAATACCGTGACGGCCTCGGGCTCCCGTATCAGTGCGCGTGTCATCGATTCACCTTTCCGCAGTGTGTTGGTCGATAAGAGAGGGTAGCAGAGGAGCAGGATGGGATGCACGGGATCGCCGTTTTGATGGGGCCCTGTCCGTCCCTTACTATAGTCATGCCCTAACTGGAACTGGAGTTAATATGGACGAAGAGACGATACGCCCTTCATTCTTGCTTTCGATTCTCCCCCTGGTCGCGCTCATTGGTCTCCTGGGCCTGAACGTGGCCGTTTTCGGGGACAACGCCACCGGCGGGCCCAATCAGATAGCCCTCTTGCTTGCTGCCATGGTCGCCGGTCTGTTGGGGCGCTACTACCTCAAGGTGCCCTATAAGAAACTGGAAGCTGGCGCACTTCATTCCATCGGGTTGTCCATGCAGGCCATTTTGATTCTACTGACGGTTGGCGGACTTATTGGACTCTGGATCCTGGCAGGTATCGTGCCGACGCTGATCTACTACGGCATTACGCTTATCAACCCGGCCGTATTCTTGCTCGTGGCCTGCCTGTCCTGCTCGTTGGTGTCTATTTCTATCGGGAGCAGCTGGTCGACCATGGGCACCCTCGGCGTTGCGCTGGTCGCTACGGGGCAGACCTTGGGCATCCCCTTGCCTATGGTGGCCGGCGCGGTAATCTCCGGGTCCTATTTCGGGGACAAACTTTCGCCGCTTTCCGACACGACCAATCTGGCACCCGCGGTGGCCGGCACGGAACTCTTCACCCACGTCCGCCATTTGCTCTATACCACGTTGCCCGCCTATGGCCTGGCCCTTCTCGGCTTCGGAATTGTGGGGCTCTTTTACCAGGGCACCGACTACCAGGAGGAGGTGGTCCAGGATGCCCTCCAGACTATTTCATCCCACTTCAGTATTGGACTCCATACCCTGATCGCACCGGCGATCGTCGTGGCGCTCATACTGCGACGGGTCCCCGCGCTTCCTGCCCTCATTGCGGGGATGCTTCTCGGTGCATTGGAAGCCATCGTGTTCCAGCGGGAGCTACTCTTCGCCGCAGAAGGAAGCACCCTGTTCCACGCATACCAGCAGATAGTCTACACGGCAGCTTCCGGCTTCGAGAGTGCAACGGGTAATCCCCTGATTGACGATCTCTTTTCTAAGGGGGGTATGGGAAGCATGCTGAACACCATCTTCCTTATCCTGATGGCGATGACTTTCGGGGGCGTCATGGAGGCGACAGGCATGTTGCAGGCCTTTGTTCGGGCCATCTTGTATCTGGTCCGGGGTACAGGAAGTCTCATCGCGGCGACCATTGGTACCTGTATTTTTTTCAATATATCCGCCTCCGAGCAGTACCTGGCCATCGTGGTCCCCGGGCGTATGTTTCGGGGGACTTACGCCGCCCGGAAGCTTGCGCCACAGAACCTCTCTCGGGCCCTGGAAGATGGTGGTACGGTGACTTCGGTGCTGGTTCCCTGGAACACGTGTGGGGCGTTCGCCGCGTCCGTGCTGGGGGTGAGTACGTGGGCCTATCTCCCCTGGTGCTTTTTCAATCTGCTCTGCCCCCTCGTAGGCATGGGCCTCGCATCGGCAGGTTGGACCATGGCCAAGGTCCCGGTAGATGAGGCTGTGCCCGCTACGGCGCCATGAACGCACGAAACTACTCGTGGCGCAGGGCTTCCACCGGATCCATATTGGCGGCGCGAATGGCCGGGTAGATTCCAAAGATGATACCCACGATGCCCGAGATGGTGAAGGCGAGGATGGGGCCTTCCGGGGTGACGATGGTCATCATATCCGTAAAGCGCCCGATGGCAATCGGGATGAGCACGCCCACCACCACACCGAGTGCACCGCCGGTGGCCGAGAGCAACACCGTCTCAATCAGGAATTGGGTAATGATATCGCGGTGCTTGGCACCGAGAGCGCGGCGGATACCAATTTCCCGGGTGCGCTCCGTGACGCTGGCAAGCATAATATTCATGATGCCGATGCCGCCTACCAGCAGGGAAATGGCTGCGATGGAGCCCAACAGAATATTGAAGGTGCGCGCCGTCTCTTCTGCAGACCGGAGCAATTCCAACGGCACTTCAATTTCAAAATCCCGTTTCTTGTGGTAACGACTGAGTATCTCCTCGATGATGAGGGCAATTTCTTCCACTTCGTCCTGATTTTTTACCTGCACGATGGCTTCGTGGAGCTGAACTTTTTCATTCTCGAAGCTGCCACTACTGCGTTTTCGAAGCACTTCTCCGAAGCGTGCGCGCGCGGTCGTAAGCGGAATGTAGATGCGGTCCAGGTTGCTCCCTTCATCCGACGAGCCCGGGCGGCCGGATTCTACATCGATAATCCCTACGACCTCGTAGTAGTCGCTTCCAACGCGCAATTTTCGGCCAATGGGATGGTCTATGGGAAAGAGAGTCGTTACCAGCGAAGCGCTCAGCACGCAGACATTGCGTTTTTCGTGGCTCTCCAACTCCGAAAAGAAGCGCCCTTCCGCCATGTTGAGCTTTTTCATCTCGGGAAACCAGGGCACCGTGCCCACGATATCGGCGTCGGCCCGGTGGGTGGCGTTCCATAGCCGTTTGCGCATAATGCGGTTGGGCACCACGACGGTCACGCCCGGAATAGTTTCTCGAATGCGTTCGAGATCGTCGTAGACCAGACCATATTCGATGACATAGGTTTGCTCGGCCGAATTGCTGTCTGAATCCGGCGGCTTGACGCTCCGCAGGATGATATTGTTGCTGCCAAGACGGCGAATCTGTTCCTGCGCCTCGAAGCTGGCCCCTTCCCCCACGGCCAGCATGGCGATCACGGAGCATACGCCGAAAACGATACCCAACACCGTCAAGAGCGAACGCAGGCGATGGAGCCAGAGGCTCTTGAAGCCCAGGATAATGGTGCGCTTTAAGCGGGCCGGTGCGAAGGGACTGGTGTTTTGTGCGGCGAGGAGACGCTTATCCATTGCGAATATCCGACTCTATCATCCCATCACGGAGGCGGACGACCCGCTGGGAGTGCTCGCCGATCTCATCGTCGTGGGTCACCATGATAATTGTTTTTCCCTGTCCGTGGAGCTCGTCGAAGAGATCCAGAATTTCTGCCCCGGAGCGGGAATCCAGGTTGCCGGTGGGCTCATCCGCCAATAAGACGATGGGGTCATTCACGAGCGCACGGGCAATGCCCACGCGTTGTTGTTGACCACCGGAAAGCTCAAAAGGCTTGTGGTCCAGGCGATGACCGAGGCCCACTTTGGTCGCCATTTCCACGGCAATTTCACGGCTTACTTCGGCGTCAATGCCCTGGTAATACAGGGGAACTTCAATGTTTTCGATAACCGTGAGTTGTTGGATGAGGTTATAGGACTGGAAAATAAATCCGAGCTTGCTGCCTCGGATATCCGATAGATCGTCATCCTCCATACGGGAAACATCCACGTCGCCGAGAATATAGTGGCCGGACGAGGGACGGTCAAGACAACCGAGGATATTGAGCATGGTGGACTTACCACAGCCCGATGGCCCCATGATGGCGACATACTCTCCTTCCAGGATATCGAGATTCACACCACCCAGGGCATCCAGGGTTTCCGAACCCATCTGGTAGGTTTTCTTCACGTGATCGAGGCGAACAATACTGGCGACGGCAACAGACATCAGGCGGCTTCGTCCCCTATCGTCTCTTCCGGTTCGGTCTCATCTTCAGCGTCGTCATCTTTGCCGCGTTCCGAAGAGGTGGGCGCTCGAAGTGCGACGGTTTCGCCGCCTTCGAGGCCGGACTTGATCTCGATGAAACTCGTGTTAAAGGAACCAGTCTCCACAACACGCCGTTCCATGCCGCGATCGGCCAGATAGACGACGGTCTCCCCTTTCTCCTGGTTCACCGCCTGGAGAGGCACCATCACCACGTCGTCCAGGGTTTCAATAATAATCTCCCCTTCCGCACTCATGCCGGGCTTCAGCCAATCATGCTGTCCTTCGATCAGGATCGTCGTGGAATAGACTTTCAGGTCCGGGTTCATCCAGCGGTTCTGTGAATCGGGAAGGACCCCAATCTTGAAGACTTCACCTTCGAGCACGATATCCGGGAAAGCATCTACGCGGACCCGGGCACGTTGGCCCTTCTCGACCCGTTTTACATAGGATTCGTGGACCTTTACATCCACGGTCATCTGGGTGGTGTCCGGTATGGTAATGATGACCTGACGTTCGCGGACGGAGGCGCCTTCTTCGATGCGGTCATTGTTACGGTAGTAGCTGCGATTGCCTTCCCCGTAAACGACCAGGCCGGGCTTGGTGGCGCGGATCTCGCACTTCTCAATCTGCTCTTTTAATTCTTCCCGCTTACGGCTCTGCAGTTCAAAGCGGGCCTCCGCCGAATTCAACTTGGCCTCGGCCTGGGCCATCTTGGATACGGCAAGCTTCCGGGCCCGCTGCAGTTTGCGGAGAGACTCCTCGTAATCGGAGAGCAATTTTTCGGCCTGCTTGGGAAACTCATACTTCACATAGAGGTCGATATCGGTCTCGGCCGATTCCTTGTTGATAGCCTTTCGCTTCAGCGCCAACTCGTCGTTCTCGAGCTCAATCTTTGTTACGAAGTCTTTCTGATACAGACGACGGGTGCCTTCCAGCTTGGACTCTGCCAGCCCCACATCCTCCTGCGCCAGATCCACATCGCTGTCCAGCTTCAGGAGCTTTTGGCGGGCCTCTCCGTCCCCAAGATTTTCACGGTTGACATACTTGCTGAAGTCTATCTCCACATCCTGGGCACTGGCACTTTCCATGTGGATACGTCCCGTCTCCGGGTCGCGCGTCACCGCCTGCGCATCTGCTCCCTCATCGTCCGGCAAGTCCTCCCGCTCACTACCGGCAGCCGGGAGTGGCTGATTGGCGTAGAAGTTCTCATCGACTTTGGCCGCGATTTCTGCCGCTACATCTTCCCCCAGAAACTTTTTTAAATCCATCAGGGCGAACTTGCTTTCAAGTTCGGCCGCCTTGACGTCACTCTGATTCTGGTTAATTTGAATGCCGTGTTCTTCACGGGCTTCGGTAAAACTCGCCAGGGCATTCTGATACTGAAGCTCCTGCTCCGTAAGTCGGTCAATGAGCTCCTTTGAATCCAATTCAACCAGCAGCTTCCCCTCGGCCACGTCCTGCGCTGTAACGGTATATCCTTCCTCCACGATCGAAAGGATTTTCGTCTGGCCCTGAACTTCGCTTTTCAGCTCCTGGGACTCCTTGGCCTCCACGCTGCCCCCCTCTACCACGGTGATTTCCAGGGTGCCCCGGGTCGCTTGCACGGTGGTGCCCCGGCTCACCTGCTCCGAATCGTCGGTACCAAAGACGAAGTAGCCGACAAGTACGACCAGCACCGCCACAACAATCAGGTAGCGTCCGCGCTTCGATTTCTTCTTGCCAGTTAGCGCTGATTCAGGATTCACGTTGGAAGTCATTTGAAATCTCCTCCCATTGGCCGTCTTCTTTGATATACAGGATACCCATATCGAGCCAGAATTGGAGGCGGGCCAGGGTATGACTGATAAGCGAAGCGGTCAGTCCGTTTTGGGATTCGGTAAGGTTGTTTTGGGCATCGACCTGGTCAAGCGCAGAGCCCCGGCCCAATTCGGCCAGCAGTTCCTGCTCTTCAACCCGTCGTAAATTCAATTCTACACTTTTCTGCGCAATCAGATAGTTTCGCCGTGCAGACTCCAGATTACGCCACGCACTACGGACATCCAGTGAAATGGAATCCTCCGCGAGAGACAGATCGCGCTGGGCGCGCTCATAGGCGATGAGGGCCCGGCGATACGCATTGCGCTCTGCCTTTCGGTCCAGGGGTAAGTCCACATCCAGCCCCGCATTCCAATTCGTCCGGCGGAAATCCAGCTGCTGCGCGTTGTCCTCACCCGCGGTGCGCACCGAAGCCCCTGCCACCAGATCCACATCGGGAAGCAAGGAGTTGGCCGCCACATCCACAATGCGCCCCGCATCCTCCAATTCATCGCGGACGGTATAGAGATCCAGTCGGGCATTGAAGGCGACTTCGACCGCATCTTCCATCGGGATAGAGGGATGTTTGAGTCCCTCCTCACGCAGGGAATCGAGCTCACCATTGTCTAACACGACGGCCGTCGCCGTGGAAAGGCCCAGGAGTATTTTGAACTCATCGAGGCCTTCCTGATAGCTGCGCACGGAATTGATCCAGCGATTCTCGGCGCTCAACACGGCCGCCTCCTGTCGACCGACACTCGCCAGGGTGCTGCGTCCTTCCTCTGCGAAATCACTTTCGCGCTCGGCGTTACGCTTGAAATTCTGATAGCTGTTCCAGTTGTTGCGCACGGCGTCGAGGTCTTGCAACACGCCATAATAGGAGGCACAGACCTGAACGGCAAACTGCTTCCGAAAACGGCTGAAATCGCGCAGGGAATACAATACATCCCGCTCGGCCTGGGTCAGCCGTTCCGCCGCCACTTTGGAACCTGCGCCACGGAGCAACGGTTGGGTGAGCGAACCGGACAACAGGGACGAACTGAAGGTGCCCGTGTCGCCCGCCAGATAGCGCAGGAAATTGGAGGTGAGATTCAGGGCGATTCGTCCCCCGCCTTCAAAGAGCCAGTCCACGCCAACCTGCGTGGTGCCCGCCACCGAGCGATCGCTCACAATTTCGGTTTGGGTTCCCGTCAGCCCCGCCACGTCGCCCGCATTCTCCACAACTGCCGCGTAGGCATTGAGCAAGTCGGCCGTTGTGCCGGTCAGCGCTTCCAGCTCGTCGATGACGACCCCGCCTGCCGCCAGGGCTCCACTCAGATCGGTAGGTACAGTTACATCGGTCGTGCTACGGCCATAATCTGCGGAGGCACCGGCAGAAAAAACAGGCGTGTAGCGGTGTCGATCGAGGGTGAGCGAGAGGGCCGCCAGATAAAGATTCTCTTTTCGATTCTGGTACGTTCGGCTGTTGGTCACCGCCAGGCGAAGGGCATCTTCCAGCGAAAGGCGGGCGGCCTCCGCCCCCACAATCTCGGATTCGCCGAGTGCGGGTTCATCGACTACCATACGGGGCAGCCCTTCAAGCAGGTCGACTTCCTCGGGGGTATCGATGCTGAAATCTTCGGTCATCCCCACGACGGCATCCGACTTCTCGTCGATGATCTCATACACTTCACGGTCCGCACTGGCTTTATAGTGGGTGGTGGTGCAGGATGAAAGCAGCACAACGATGGTGCATCCCACCAGTCCGACGGGGCCAGCCTGACGGGCAAGGGCTCTCGGCCGAGATACAATCGAAGAAGGGGTATTTCTCAGAAAACTACTCATACACACACAATTTCTACGAAGTGATGTCTGGAGGGGACACATGGCCGCTATCCAAACGTTCGGGGATTACTGTCATGCGGTTGGCATGAATTCCATTAAACCCCGAAAGCCCACGGAAGTTCCTCTAGAAGGGCTTCACACTGCAATGGCACAGGAGGCCGCTTGTGATCACTACAATTTGCCGCAATCTCGTCAGGCGCTATCAAAATAGCGTCGGATTTCAACTATATCCTTTTTGATGGCCTCTTTCAACGAAGGGATATCGGGGAACTTCTTTTCCCCCCGAAGGCGATGGTACAACGCCACCCGAAGGGTCTTGTCGACCAGCGATACGTCGTGATCCAATAGATGAACTTCTATCATTGGACTCGCATGGGTCAAGGTTGGTGCCAAACCAATATTTACAGCACCAAGCGCTTCGGAATCGTCCCAGTAGACCCGGGCGGCGTAAATACCGAAAGCCGGTAACATATTTTCGGGCGGGGCCACGTTGGCAGTCGGGAATCCCAGGCCTTTGCCCAGACCACGCCCCTGAATAACTGGACCTGTGAGGCAATAGGGTCGCCCCAGAAGCTGGTGTACCCGCTCCATTCTCCCGGCGTTGACTTCTGCACGTATGAGGGTACTGCTGATGCGCTCTTTCCCCTCTTCGAGAGGTGGGAGTTGGGTTACTTCCAGCCCCAATGGTGCGGCGGCACCCTGCAGATAGGCGAAGTCTCCCCGCGCCCCGGCGCCAAAGGAGAAATCGTGGCCAACGACCAGGGTCCGGGCCCGGCACTTGCCAATCACGATCTCCCGGAGAAAGGCTTCCCGATCCATTTCGGCGATGGTCTTGTTGAAGGGCAAGACGAAGTACGCATCGAGTCCGATTTCTTCCAGGAGTTGCCGTTTCTCTTCCGGCGTGGTGAGTAGTTCGGGCGCGGCGTCGGGCTGCAAATAGGTGCGTGGGTGGGGCCATAGACTCATCAGGCCGGCGCTGCCGCCCTGGGCCCTGGCCGCCTCGATAACGGTCTTCAGGATATACTGATGACCCCGGTGCATACCGTCAAAGCTGCCAATGGTGAGCACCAGCTTGGGAAGCGAACAGGTACAGGTGGTAACATCATCAAACACGTGCATAGGAGTGACTCCGTACGTGAATCAAGCCGTTGCAATATCAGTTCTGGCCAGCACAAAACACGCGCTTGGGAAGTATCCGGGTTTCTTGCGGATGGGTTTCCACCTGGGCCAGGGCGAGCAGCGTACCCTCTTCGTCTTTTATTTGCAACCAACCCGTAACCACAGGACAGCCCTCCAACAGATCCATGCTGGTCAGGCCACCGCCGTTGGTGAGCGTCGCCAGGGCGGCTGGATCCAGAATTCCCACGGGCAGCTCAAGGGCACTTCCCATGGGGAGCAAGCGCTCGGCCACGTGCTCCGGGGACTCGAGACTGTCGAGGAGCGCCGCCTGATCCACGTGGTGACGCCCGACCGCGATGCGGCGCAGGGTAGCCAACACGGCCCCACAGCCAATGGCGCTACCCACGTCATGACACAAACTGCGAACATAGGTGCCACTGGAGCAGGTGACACGCACCAGGGCGTCGGGCGCTTCATAGGACAACACGTCGAAGGCATCAACGCGGACGTCCCGGGGGGGACGTTCAACGATTTCGCCCTTCCGGGCCTTCTTATAGAGCCGTTCACCACCAATGCGAACCGCACTCACCATGGGCGGAACCTGCTTTAGATCGCCGGTGAAGCGGGTGCAGTGGGCCTGGATCGCGTCCATATCCAAGGGGGGTATAGCCGATTCGGTCAGCACTTCCCCCTCCAGGTCATAACTGCTCGTCGTGAGACCGAGTCGCATGGTGCCTTCGTAGGTCTTGCCCAGTGCGGTAAAGTGCTCGGAAAGGCGGGTGGCGGTGCCCAGGCATATAATCAGGAGTCCCGTTGCCGCGGGATCAAGTGTTCCCGTATGACCGACGCGACGCATCTGGGCCGCCTTACGTACCCGATCCACCACGTCGTGGGATGTCATTCCCGCCGGTTTGTCAATCAGCAGGATCCCATTCATGAATTACCCGCCCCAACACTGGATTCCAGTGCGGTCAGCACCCGTTCCATGGCGCTCTCCAGGGGTTCATTCATCGTGACCCCCGCCGCCGCTGCGTGTCCGCCGCCGCCGAAGTCTTTCAGAAAGCCCGCCGCGTTGAACTGCTTGTCGGAACGTACACTGGCCTTGGTGGTCGATTCGTCGACGCCATTGAAGAGAATGCCGGCAACCACCCCTTCGGTGCTGCGCAGGAAATTCACGAGGCCATTCAAGTCCTCTTTCTTTCCGCCCGCCTGCTCCACGTCCTGACTCGTCACATAGGAGGAGGCTACCCGTCCGTCGCATCGGAAATCCATGCGGTCCAGAACGAGCATAAGCAGGGCCATCTTGGCGCGGGAATTTCGCTCGAAAATTTCGCTGCAGATTTCGGCGTGATCAATGCCGCTTTCGTGGAGCGTGGCGGCGATGCGATGGGAACGGGCACTGGTGTTGGAGTACCGATAGCCACCGGTATCCGTCACCTGGGCCACATAGGCGCATTTCGCGGCCTCGGGACTCAGTGTCTTGCCAGATTCCTCATAAAGGTCCACCATGATCTCACCGGTGGCGGCATACGTCGAATCGATAAATCCAGACGTTCCGTTGGGGCTTTCTTCCAGATGATGGTCAATGATAAGGATTTTCTGGGTGTCGGAAATGTGGTTGGCCACCGCGCCCACCCGTTCCAGTCGGGCTACATCGACAACGACCGCCAGGTCATAGGCGGGAATCTCGGCCTCCGGCGTCTTGATGTCCCCAGCGCCGGGCAGGGTCTTGTAGACATCCGGAATGGGGTCGGCCAACATGCAGGTGATTTCGCGCTTACCCAGGGCTTCCAGCAGATAGCGCAGGGTGAGGATACTTCCCACGGCGTCCCCATCGGGGCTGACATGGCTGGTAATCAGGAAGGAGTTCGCGTTCTTCAGTTCCTCAATAACGGCGGGTAAACCGATACCGATCATGGGCTCGCCTTTTCGTTCATCGCGAATTTCATCGAAGACGCGCTGAAGTGCATAGACGTTGTCCAGGGTGTCATCCGCTTTGAAGCGAATCTCCGGGGTAAAACGAAGCCGTACGTTCTTACCCACTTCCCGGCGAATCCACCCCGAGGAATTCTGCAGCCCGATCAAGGAACCTTTCCGTTCCTTCTCGGAGCCGTAGAGACTGACGTTCACCGTAGCGTAGTGAAGATCCTTGGACATTTCCACGTCCATCACCGACACAAATCCAATACGGGGATCTTTGAGCCCCTTGGTCAGAAGTTGTGCGATTTCCTGCCGGATCAGTTCACCAACCCGTTGTCCACGTCCTTTTGTACTCATAACATCTCTATCTGATAGTCGACGATACTTCCGCCGATTCGGGTTTCAATAAAGCGACCGATCTCATTTAACTGGGTGTTTGCGTGGCGAGATTCATTGGAAACGACGACGGCGGTTAAGCGCGCCCGCTGCCATAAATCCTGGTACGCGGTTTCTGCGACACTGCAGTTAAAACGACTGCGGACCTGCTCCTTAAGACTTTTGACGACGCGCCGCTTGTCTTTCAACGAGCGGGCGCCGTCAATCAAAAAGTCTATATGCAGGATGCCAATCGTCACAGCGTCCTATACCTAGGCGAGTTTTTTGGCAACACTCTCTACGCGGTACGTTTCGATAATATCACCGGTCTGAATGTCGTCAAAGCGGTCAAGCTTGAGACCGCACTCGAAGCCTTGAGAAACCGATTTGACCTCGTCTTTCTCACGGCGTACGGTAGCAATTTTGCCCGTGTAAACCACGACATCGTCACGGATAAGGCGGGCCATTGCCCCACGTACCGTTTCACCATCCAACTGGATGGAACCCGCGATGTTCCCCACCTTGGAAGAGCGGAATACCTGGCGGATTTCTGCGTGGCCAACGATGACTTCTTTCTTGTCCGGTGTCAGCATGCCTTCCAGGGCGCGCTGCACTTCGTCGATGGCCTCGTAGATAATGAGGTAAGTACGGATGTCGACGCCTTCTTCCTCTGCCATGGCCTTGACCTTGGCATTGGCGGTCACGTGGAATCCGATAATCACCGCGTCACTCGCACTGGCCAGCAATACGTCGGACTCGTTTACGCCACCGACACCCGAGTGCACCACATTGATGGAGACTTCCTCGTTGCCCAATTTGGCGAAACTGGAACCGATTACGTCAGCAGAACCCTGTGCGTCGGCCTTGACGATGATGTTGAGCGTCTTCTGCTCGACACCTTCCATCAGGGCGTGGAAATCTTCCAGGGTCATGTGCTTGCTGCTTGCTGCACCGCGCTTCTGTCGCTTGTGGGCGGCACGCTTGTCTGCGATGGAGCGCGCAACACGCTCTTCTTCCAGCACGAAGAACTGGTCGCCTGCCTCGGGTACCGCGCTGAAGCCCGTTACGAGAACCGGCGTCGAGGGATCCGCTTCCTTGACCTGACGGCCCTTGGAATTGGTCATGGTCCGAACGCGACCATAGGTCTCACCGGAAAGGAAGACGTCACCCACACGTAAGGTACCGGACTGAACCAATACCCACGCCACAGGACCGTGTCCAAGAGAGAGTTCGGCTTCAACAATCGCGCCGCGGCCCTTCTTGTCCGGATTGGCCTTCAACTCCAGCATTTCGGACTCCAGAACCAGGAGCTCCATCAGTTCATTAATGCCTTCACCACTGTGGGCGGAGACGTTCTTCATGGTGACGTCGCCACCCCATTGATCGTCTTGAAGGCCATAATTCGCCAGTTCGGCACGTACTTTGTCAGGCTGTGCATCGGGCTTATCGCACTTGTTGATAGCCACGACGATGGGTACTTCCGCCGCTTTGGCGTGATCGATTGCCTCAATCGTCTGGGGCTTCACCCCATCGTCGGCGGCGACAACGAGTACGACCACGTCGGTTACGCTGGCACCACGAGAACGCATCTGTGTGAAGGCCTCGTGACCCGGGGTATCCAGGAACACGATGCGGCCACCGGCCAACTCGACGTCATAGGCGGCGATGTGCTGCGTGATACCGCCAGCTTCGCCATCCACAACGTTGGCCTTGCGGACTACGTCCAGAAGGGAGGTCTTACCATGGTCCACGTGACCCATGATCGTGACGACGGGGGCACGGAGCTTGAGATCGGCAGGATCATCCGGTTCTTCTGCCAAGACCGCGTCTTCTTCCGGAATGATCGAATGAACTTCGAACTGCCGTTTGCCCGCGAGCTTGCGAATGACATCAATGTCCAGGCTTTGATTCTTCGTGACCATCATGTTGTCGTCCATGAGGTCCAGAATGAGATCATTTACGGGTACCGACATGGCATCGGCCACCTGCTCGACGGTCATGGTCTCATCGACTTCGATCGTGCCGCCTACCTTCTCCACCACCACGGGCTCGACATCGGTCTGGCGCTTTTTCTTGCGCTTCTTGGAGCCGGCACCACCGGCGCCCGACTGGAATTCTCGAACGGCTGCGGCTGCATCACGACGCAAATGGCTTTCAATAACCCGGGCGCGTTCCGCGCGCTTTGGCTTCTTACGTACCGCTTTGCCCGCGATAGCCGATGGCTTGCGGGGTGCGTTACGAAACTGCTGTTCGCGGCGACCTTCTTCCTCGATACTCGGCGGGGCCGAACGACCGGGCCGTGCGGGGGCATTGGAATTGTCACGTCCACCGCCGGGGCCGCCTGCGGCACCCCGATTGCGGGGACCTCCGGGAGCACCACCGGGGCGATTCAGCCCCAGGCGCTTCTCGCGGTCTCGGCGAATGACCGCCGCAACCACTTCGGGATCAGGGGTCGGAAGGGGGCGGGCCGGCTTGGCGGGTTTCGCCTCACGCTGCTCCTCTTCCTTGTCATGAAGGATTTCCGCTTTTGCCAGGGTGCTCTCATGGGCCGGTGCATCGGCATTACGACGCTGTTTTTCCGCGTCGGCCGCTTGCGCGGCGGGATCTGCTGGCGGAAGGATTTCAGCCACAGGGGACTCGTCGACAGTTGCTTGTACTTCCACTTCAGCGCTCTCCGGAGCCGGTGTCTTCTCGGCAGGTACGGCTTCGGGTGCAGCAACTTCGGGCGTCGCCGCCTCGGCGGCTACTTCCGGTTCAGGAACTTCCGGAGCGACTTCCGGCTCGGCGGGTACGGGCTTTTCTTCAGGGACCACTTCCGGCTTCTCTTCGATGACCGGTGCTTCCTCTACGACAGGTGCCACTACGGGGGCTTCTTTCTCGGTTTCCACCGTCGTTGGTTCAGGAGCCGGTGGCTCCGTTTCAACCACGATGACCTCCGATATCACCTCGGGGGGGGTTGCTTCCGCTTTTTCAGCTTCCTCCTCGGGAGGAGTTTCCGCCACGACCTCGGCGGTTGCCGCCTTTTTCTTCGCGGCCGCTGCTTTCTTCGCTGCGGCTTTCTTTGCCGCCTTCTGAAGCCGCTCCGCTTTCTTGCGTCGGGCTTCTTCTTCTTTTTTTCGCTCTTGGAGATAGGCGTCAAGTGCGGATGGATCTTCGTCTACGTCGATGAGTAGATCACATTGGTCGTCATCGATGTCCGTTTCGACGCCTTCGACGTCAAAACCCAGCTTGCACAGGGTCGCAACGGCTTCCTCCGCAGTCATATCTAGACGTTTTGCCAGGCTGGCAACTGTCTGCATGATTTCTTGTCCTCCGAGATAATATATCGTATCGAGATGTCGTCAACTCATGGTGACGGACCATCTAAGTATTAAGTTCACACCGGGCGCACACACGGGCTATTCCGCAGCGTCATTACGTTCTGCCGCGGTGTCTTCTCCTTCGGGAGACTCCGTAGCAACTTCTTCAACAGGGGGCTCCGAAGGCGCGTCGGGAGCTGGGTCAACCGTCTCCGCCGGCGCGGATGCTTCCGCTTCGTCGCCATCATCAAACAGCGCGTCCACTTCGGCATCGCGTTCGGTGGCTTCACCTTGGATGTCGATGTTCCAACCAATTAGTTTAGAGGCAAGGCGGGCGTTTTGTCCACGTTTTCCAATAGCCAAGGAGAGTTGATCCTGTGGCACTACGACTTGGATGTTTCCTTGCTCTTCATCAATCAGAATTTGAAGGATGTCCGCTGGGTTCAGGGCGTTGGCACAAAGTTCCGAGGCCTGATCACTCCACCGCACAATATCAATCTTCTCGCCCGACAATTCCTCCACTACAGCGCGCACGCGGGCGCCTTTCATGCCTACGCATGCCCCGACGGGATCAACGTTTACATCATTGGAACGTACCGCAACCTTGGTGCGACTACCCGCTTCACGGGCGATCGCCTTGATTTCAATGGTCTCATCATAGAGTTCGGGTACTTCCAGCTCAAACAGACTGAGTACCAACTCCGGTGACGTGCGGGAAAGTATCACTTGCGCACCCTTGGAAGACTTCTCCACTTCGACCAGAATCGCGCGAATACGATCGCCTGGACGATAGGTTTCCCGGGGTGACTGCTCGCGGTAGGGAATCAGCGCTTCGGCCTTGCCGATGGATACAATGATGTTCCCATGGCTGATGCGTTTTACCGTACCGGTAATTAACTCGCCTTCGCGCTGCTTGAACTCATCGAAAATATTGTCGCGCTCGGCATCCTTGATTTTCTGAATGATGACCTGTTTGGCGGTCTGCGCGGCGATGCGGCCGAAATCTTTCGGGTGGGTCTGGATCTTAAGCCGGTTTCCCACCGTCGCCGCCGCATTCAATTCCAGGGCTTCTTTCAGCGCTATTTCCGTCGTGGCATCTTCCACTTCTTCCATCACGGTGCGTATTTCGAATACCTTGAAGGCCAGGGTGTCGGGATCCACCTCAACCGTGATGTTGCTCGCATTACCGGCGTCTTTTCGCGCAGCGCTCTCAATAGCACTGCGAATCGCCTCGATCAGGGTTTCCCGATCGATGCTCTTGTCCGCTTCGATTTGTTGCAATATGATACGTAAATTCTGGTCCAAAGCACTCTCCCTGCTCGGTCTCTACCGGTTTAGATTGGCCTTGCGAAGATTCTCTGCGTGTATCTCGTAGAGGGTTCCGTCACAATCCACCTGTATGAGTCCGTCGTCAAAGCCGCGTAGCACGCCTGTGAATTTCTTTTGCCCTAGTACGGGAGAATGGGTGTTAATCGTGATAGATTCACCCGTAAAGCGTTCGAAATCCTTGGGTTTTCGCACCGGACGATCGATTCCGGGTGACGAAACTTCCAATATGTAGTTGTCGTTTATAAAATTGTCAGCATCCAGCAGCGGGTTGAGTAACTGGGAGACGGTGGCGCAGTCTTCATGACGAATTCCACCGGGTTCCTTGTCAATATATATCCGTAGAATACGTACGCCCCCTTGTCCGGTTACCTCAACCTCGACAAGATCGTACCCTTGTTCGAGTATTTCAGGCTCGAATACCGACCAGAAACGTCGAACGAGTTCTTCTTTGCTCACCTTATACCTCGGCAGTTAACAAAAAAAGCGGGCCAAGACCCACTTTTCCGCGAAGTCGCATTAATATGACTGCCCGATTCTAACATAAGAGCCCGGGGTGGTGCAATGCGCAAATTCAGTATTTCACGTGCTCTCCCTGCCCGTGTCAGCGCATGATTGCCGCCAGATTCCGCGCGGCCGTGCCCTGACGGCGGTAGGAGTAGTAGCGCTCCGTGCAGATCGTGCATTCCTTTGTAACCGTGATATGCGCATCTTTAACGCCCCCGCCAAGTAACTGGGCCCGATTGCTTTGCCAGAGGTCCAGGTGGCGCCCCCGGGTGACCACCCCCTGCTCCCCACATTCGTCCCGCATTTCGGGAGATACTTCATAGCAACAAGGCCCGGCTGAGGGTCCGATAACCGCCAAAATCGCGCCCGGGTCAGCCCCGAACACCGAGACCATTTGGCGTATACCCTCGGTGGCAATGCCGCCCACCGTACCTTCCCGCCCGGCATGGAGTGCCGCGACAACACCCGCGTGGGGCTCAAAGAGTAATATCGGGACGCAATCGGCCACGGTTACGGCCAGCGGAAGGCCTACCACATTCGTGATTAGTCCATCCCCGTCCCCCATCGCGTCCTGGGGGCTGGTGGCGCCCAAGCCCGGGGTAGCCAGGCCCACGGTGCGCACATGGGTGCCGTGGACCTGTCGTTGAATGGCGAGGGAGGGGGGATCCATATGCTGGGCCAAGAGAAAGCGCCCTCGGGTGCCCGTGACCGCCCCCGCCCATCCGCAGTCGCCGTCGGACTGATCCGACATGGCGGCCCCCCCCACACCGGCTTCCAGCAAGACGTCAAAGGTGGTCATAGCGAGCGCGCTCCCCGTTAGTACCGCAGTGGCACGGCCTTAGAGTATGTACTTGGACAGATCCTGGTCTTCTACTTTGGAGGCCAGTCGGTCGTTCACCATGGCCACATCCACGCGAATGGTTTCTCCCGGGCGGTTTGGCGCTTCGAATGAGATATCTTCCAGGAGGTTTTCCATCAGCGTATGGAGACGCCGTGCGCCGATGTTCTCGGTCTCGTCGTTTACCCGTTGGCAGAAGGCGGCGATGGCGTCAATAGCGGCGTCATCAAATTCCAGGGTAACCCCTTCTGTCTTCAGCATGCTGATGTATTGGGTAATGAGCGAACACTCGGGCTCCCGGAGGATACGTCCGAAGTCGGTGGCCCCCAGATTGTCGAGTTCTACGCGGATGGGAAAGCGGCCTTGCAGCTCGGGGATCAGGTCGGACACCTTGGCAATGTGAAAGGCGCCTGCTGCGATAAAAAGGATGTGATCGGTGCGAACGGGACCGTATTTCGTCATGACCGTGCTGCCTTCCACAATGGGAAGGATGTCGCGCTGGACGCCTTCTCGGGAGACATCAGGGCCCTGACCATGTTGGCCCCGCCCTGCAATCTTGTCGATTTCGTCGAGGAAGACGATGCCCGAATTTTCCACCCGGTCGATGGCCAGGGGTGTCACGCTATCCATGTCGATGAGTTCCTGGACGGCCTCTTGCTCCAGAATGCCCCGGGCTTCCGCGACCGTGACCTTCCGTACCTTCGACTTTTGCGGCATCATGCGCCCCATCATTTCCTGCAGATTGACGCCCATTTCTTCCATCCCGTTGGCGCCGAATACCTGCATGACGGAGCTGTTGCCCGTATCCTTGACACGGACTTCGACTTCCCGATTATCCAAATCGCCGGACCGGAGTTTCTGCAACAGAATCTCCCGGGTGCGGGTGGCCGGGTCCTGGTCCAGGTTTCTGGCGGGACCTTCATCCCCACTCTGGGGGTCTCCCGGTCGAAAAATCTTCTCGGGGCCGCTGGGTTGGGGGGGCAACAGGAGATCCAGCAGCTTGGCTTCGGCCTGTGCCGCCGCTTCCCCCTGTACTTCGCGCTGCATCTCTTCCTTGACCAGCTTGATTCCCACTTCGGTGAGTTCACGGATCATGGACTCGCAATCGCGCCCGACATAGCCCACTTCGGTAAACTTTGAAGCCTCTACCTTTACAAAGGGCGCGTCTGCCAATTTCGACAGGCGTCGAGCCACTTCGGTCTTGCCCACGCCCGTTGGTCCGATCATGATGATGTTCTTTGGGGCAACTTCCTCACGCAAGGCCTCGGGAAGCTGTTGCCGTCGCCACCGGTTCCGCAGGGCGATGGCCACTTTCTTCTTGGCTTCCTTTTGACCGACGATATGGCGGTCCAGGGCTTCGACGATTTCCAGGGGCGTCAATGCGCTCATAGGGATACTTCTCCTGCAGTCAGGGGCTCAAGGGCAGCGGGGTCGTGGAGGTGGTCGACGAACTCAGGAAGTCGTGCGGGTCGTTTGCCCGAGGTGATCCATTTTGTCGATGCGGCGCACATGGCGCTCACCGCCGCTGAATTCAGTACTCAGAAAGATATCGATCAGGTGCTTGCATTCATCAATGGATAGAATGCGGCGCCCGATACAAAGGATATTTGCGTTGTTGTGGTTGCGGGCCAGCCGCACCATTTCTTCCGTCACACAGGCAGCGGCCCGGATGCCCTGGTGGCGGTTGGCAGCGATGCTGATTCCCATGCCCGTACCGCAAAGAAGAATTCCCAGATCGGCCGATTTGTTCAAGACGGCACAGGCAACTTTCTCTGCGAAATCCGGATAGTCCACCGAACCCTGCCCATAGGTACCTACATGTTCTACGGAGTGCCCCAAAGACTCCAGGTACTCGATCAGTGCCGGGGCGTAGTAGGGTGCAGGGTCTTCATAACCGGCGTGATCACATCCGAAAGCGAGATTCATGGGGAAAATTCCGTAGGTTGGACTTCGTTTCAACAGGGGTATTGTAGGGAGTCCGGGGGCTCCAGCACAAGTAATCCGCGGGGAATCAGGGTTTCAGGTCGTTCAGGACTGCCGCGATCGCAGCCCGGCTGACAACGCCTTCGCGAAGTACCTCGCCGGTTTCGGCGTCTACGATAGTAGACGGTGGCGATGGTGCCAGCGTGCCTCCATCGAGGCCCAGCGCGATATGGGGCAAGTGAAGGTCGGCCAGGCGCGCTATGGGGGCCTCCCCACTGGCGTTCGCCGAAGTAGACGTGATAGCCCCCCCAAAGGCAGCACAAAGCGCCCGGGCAACATCGGCACCCGGGCAGCGGACACAGATCTTGTCCAGACCGGGCGCGAGGGCCTCGGGCAGTTCGGGATGTTTGGGAAACAGGATGGAGAGCGGGCCTGGCCAGAAGGCATCAATCAGGGCTTGTGCCCGCGGTGAAACAGTTGCTGTGACATCGGCCAGTTGGGCCTGGTCTGCCACAATCAACAGGATAGCCTTCTCTCGGTTACGCCCCTTGGCGGAAAACAGGAGATCGAGTGCGTGCAAATTGTACGGGTCAACGGCGAGTCCATATACCGTTTCGGTGGGATAGGCCACGATCCCGCCTTTGCGGAGCGTTGCAACGGCGTCCTGAATTGACTCCGGCTGCCGTGGATCACCCACTATCATGACGGGTCTCCAGGAAGTGGCGCAATTGGGCAAAGGCCCGGCCGCGGTGGCTGATGGCATGCTTTTCTTCCGGTCGCATCTCGGCAAAGCTTCGCTCTTCCCCTTCCGGCACGAAGAGGGGGTCGTAGCCAAAACCTCCCGCGCCTGATGGGGATACCGCTATATGCCCGTGACATAGACCCATTTCGATATGATGCGACGGGTCCTCTTTGGGTACAAAGGCGGCGCAGCAACAGAAGTGGGCCGTCCGCTCGTGCCAGGGGATACCGGCCAGGGCGGAAAGTAATTTCTTGTTGTTGGCCTCATAGCTGCACGCCTCACCCGCATACCGGGCGGAATAGACGCCAGGCGCGCCGTCGAGGAAATCCACCGCGAGCCCGGAGTCATCGGCCACACAGGCCACCCCGAAATGTTCCCCGTAAAACCGGGCTTTCTTGAGCGCATTTGCTTCGAAGGTTTCGCCGTCTTCTTCGGGTTCATCG
This sequence comes from Candidatus Hydrogenedentota bacterium, assembly GCA_034669905.1. Classification (GTDB taxonomy): domain Bacteria; phylum Hydrogenedentota; class Hydrogenedentia; order Hydrogenedentales; family JAEUWI01; genus JAEUWI01. The sequence goes on along the minus strand of JAXMOL010000004.1, from coordinate 151,097 downwards.
ACCGCCGGATAATCTTTCAGGCAGCGGACTTCCCAGGGGAGCCCCTCCAGTAAGGTGGCCAGCTCTCGGGCCTTGTCCCGGTTGCCTGAACCGATGAGCAATATCTCAGCCATGAGCCAGGGCGTCCTTTTGTGCCGCGATGATCTGGGCAATACCGCTTTCCGCATGGGCCAGCATGGCATCCATTTGCCCCCGGTCGAAGGGCTGTCCTTCGGCGCAGCCCTGAATTTCGATAAACTGCTGCTCCCCATTCATGACGACATTCATATCCACTTCGGCGACCACGTCTTCTTCATAGCACAAATCGAGCAGGACCTCTTCCCCCACCACACCGACACTTACGGCGGCGCAGGCACCGAGCAAAGGCGATTCTGTCAGGGTGCCATTGGTAATGAGTTGAGCAACCGCATCATGGAGCGCCACATACGCACCGGATATTGCGGCGGTGCGGGTGCCGCCATCGGCCTGAATAACATCACAATCGAGGGTGATCATCTGTTCGCCGAGTTTCTCCAAATCAACGACGGCCCGCAGCGACCGGCCAATCAAGCGGCTGATTTCCAGGGCACGGCCCTTCGAATTGGACTCCCGGCGAATCCGCTCGTGGGTCGCTCCCGGAAGCATGGCGTATTCGGCCGTCACCCAGCCCTTACCGCTGTCCCGCAGCCACGGTGGGACCCGGGATTCCAGGCAGGCGGTACAGATCACTTTGGTGTCGCCAAAGGATACGAGCACGGAGCCCGCAGCATGCCGCGTGAAATGACGTTGAAAGGTGACAGGACGCAGGGCATCCTGGGTACGACCATCGCTTCGCATAAATACTCCCAATCGGTATTGCTTAGTAAACAACGGCGCCATCGCGGAAAGCGATAGCGCCGCAAGGGCTGTCATCTGTCTGGGGGGATCAGGGTTCCGTCGTCTCGGCGGTTGCCTCGGACGCGGTGCCCTCCTCTTCGGCCACGGTGCTCGCGGCCATTTGGGTCTCGCGTACATCCCGATGGTACTTCTTGAAGGTCGCCGGCCAGTCCGGGCTCTCCTGAATAATCTCGACGGCACGAAGGAGCGGAAGATCTTCTACGGTCTTCTCGTCCCGTTCCTTCAGGCTGACCCGATCACGCAGAATGTTGGATACATCTTCGCCGTAGTACGCGGCGACCTCGGCGAGGAGGGCCTCTTCCTTATCTTCATCGGCGCTGTCAATTTCGGTCACTACGTTGCCCGAAGCGGTGCCGTGATTCTGTTTGTTGCGCTTGCTCGGGTCCTTTTCATAGGAACGGAACATCTGGTTGATAAGGGCGTTCACGTCCCCACGGTCCATTTCCACCTTTACATCTGGAAGGATGCCCTGGTGATCGATGGTGACGTCCGCGGGCGTGTAGTACAACGCCGTGGTAAGGCGGAGTGCCGTATCCTTGGGGCGCTTCAGGGGGATGATAGTCTGAACACTGCCCTTACCAAAGGTCTTCTCGCCAATTACGATGGCCCGCTTGTGAAATTGCAGGGCACCGGTCACGATCTCTGCGGAGCTCGCCGTGTCCCCATTGACCAGCACGGCCATCGGGAAATCGAGGGGCAGGACCGGAGCATGATCGGTGTACAGTTCCATGTTTTCCGGGTTTTCCGAACCATCCGCACGGGGCCGCCCCTTGGTGTAGGTGACCAGGGATTTCTTCGGCAGGAAGAGATCGCACACTTCCCGGCTGGCACTCAGCAGGCCACCGGGGTTCCAGCGAAGGTCCAGTACGAAGGCCTTCATGCCCTCTTCCTTAAACTCGACGATACGCTTCCGCATATCCTTCGCGGTGTTATCTTTGAAATCGCGAATACGAATATAGCCGATATCCCCGGGAAGAATGCGCGCTTCCTTGATACTTTCCAGCGGCACTTTGGCCCGCTTGACCATAAAGTCCATATTCTGGAGCGCGCCACCCACTCTGCGGGATACGGTGATCTTCACCGAAGTCCCCCGCTCGCCACGGATACGATCAGCCACAGCGTTAACTATCTTAAAAGCCGGGTTGTCTTCGTTGGCTTCCCACATGCTGGCAGTGGTTTCGTCATCGACCGCAACGATGATATCGCCGGCGAGTAAACCGGCCTCCGCAGCAGGCGCCCCTTCGATGGGCATATAAATGACGACTTCTTTGCCCTCTTCTCGAATGGAAACACCGATGCCTTCGAATTCGCCGCGGGTATCTTCGCGCATTTCCGTCAGGACTTCGACCGGGATATAACTGTTGTGTCCGCCCAGGGCACCCATCATGCCAAAGATGGCACCCTCAACAACCTGGTCCAGGTCGGCATCTTCAACATACTCATTCAGGATCTTCGAGAGCACTTCGCCGATGGGTTCGATACGGGGGTACAGATCAACCTCATCTCCCTGCGCGTGAATTCGCGGGGCGAAGCCATTGGTCAGAAGCAGTACCAAGACGGCGAGGAAGGTGAAAAGCGCAAAGAATTCAGATCTGCTGGATTTGCGTTGCATAGGTTCTCCAAACTGTATTCCTGGAAAGCAGGTCCAGGCCGTTCTTATCGTGTTGCTATCGCCATCAACTCCTTTTCAAGTGTACCAGAAGGATTCGCGCTAAAGCGACTGCATTTTCGCCGGTGCCTGGCTGCCAGTTCGTCGGGGCTTTCGGGTAAGTGGCGGTTGTAGTATTCGCACTTTAACCCCCCGCTCCAGGATGGTACAATCATGAACGAAAGTATTTTGAATACATAGGCTCCCCGCGCGTCTCTATCTGTGGAATGAGGAGATTCAGCGTATGAGCATGTCAATCGAATCCGGTCTCTTTTATGACCGAATTGCTGTGGAAGAGGAGCGTGTGGAGAAGCTGAAATTACCACGTGATGCGACCGATGCCGAATTGGTAACGCGTGCGAAATCAGGTGAGCCACAGGCCTTTGAAGAGTTGGTTCGACGGTATCGAAACGATGTTTTTGGTTTAAGTTACCATTTTCTCCGAAATCGCGAGGAAGCGTGGGATGTCTCCCAGGAGGTCTTTATTAAGGCCTACCGTTCACTCGGGCGCTTTCGTGGCGATGCGGGTATAAAGACCTGGTTGCTCCGCATTGCGGCCAACCACTGTAAAGACCATTTTAAAAAGCGACGTCTACCGACCGTGTCGATGGATGCCTTGCCCACCCAGGACTTTTTCGCGGCTCCGTCTGACCCCAGTCAGGAACTGGCGAATACTGAGTTGGGAAAGGCGATTCAAACGGCATTGGACGGTATTTCCCCTAAGCACCGGATGGCCTTTGTGCTGCGAGAATATGAAGGGATGTCCTACAAAGAAATGGCGGAAGTCATGAACTGTAGTGAAGGTACGGTGATGAGCCGATTGCATCACGCCCGGAAAAAATTGCAGACTAAATTGGTCGCCATGGGCTACGTGGAGGGTAGTTGATTATGAAAACATGCAAATGGACAAGCAAAGTGGAGCGTTTCGTCGATGGCGAATCGCACGAGCAGGAAGCTGTGGAGGCCCATCTGGCCTCCTGTGGCCCCTGTGCCGCCCATCAGAAATCGCTCCTGCAGTTGCGCGCCGCCCTGGGTGCCCTGCCTGAAGCGCCCGTGCTCTCGGACAACCAGTTTCCTGCCTTCATGGAAGGTATACAGGCCGAGGTTTCCCGCTCCCGTCGGCGCCCCGGCGGCATGTGGGCCCTGATGAGCCTGTCGGCCGCTGCGCTGGTGATTGCCATTGCCACCTTTTCTATATTTACCGGCCCGGGGCCCGTGAAGGCCAATGAAGTCGAGTCGGTATCTACCCAATTAAATGATGCGACGGTGCATTGGGATAACTCCGATGACGGGGTGACGACCATTTGGATTTCTATCGCCGAGGACGATGTCTAATAATGTTTCGAACCCTCTCGGTTGCCCTCTTTGTAGCGCTGACCCTGCCGTGGTCCACGGCCCATGGGGCGGCACGTTCAGAATTGAAGCTCTGGGTGGTGGAAGCCCGTACCGAAGACCGGGATACCACCCACTATGACAAGGGGCTGGAAGCGATACATCGCGTCCTGTCCTCCCTCCCCCACGATACCTATCGGAACGTCAGCACCGGGATTCATCCTCTGAAAGAGTCCGGCATTACGCGGATCGCGCTGACGAGCAATTATACCCTGGAAATGAGTGCGCCGGTTGCCGGTTCAGACGGTCGGCATCGGGTGCGTCTCCGCATCCTGACCCTGTCGAAAGAGACACCGGCCAAGGAGATCGAAGCCCTCTCTACGGAATTATTGCTCCGTCCGGACAAACAGGTGTTGGTCCGTGGCCTGAAGCTGAAGGAAGATCGCGAGCTGGTGCTGGTGCTCTCCCTTTCCGTGGCGGATGACGCCCCGGCGGGCACCTAGCCCCCCTCCTTCTATATCCCCGTGCCCCGGAGCCTAACGGAGTGGAATGATCACTTCCCGGTCCTGGGGGCCGCCGGCCGTCCAGCTCTTCCCGGCGATGAGTGAGCGTCGGGCGAAATCTGGATTGCTTAACCCGAGGGTCTTGATTTCCATGCGGTCATCGTAGACCTGCACGTCGCGATACTCCGTGGGGAACTCTGGCAAGGCTCCCGTGACTATCTGGGTTATGCCGTTCAGTTCCTCTGCAAAGTGCATATGGACATGGCCGGAAAATATCGCCTTCACCTGGGGGTGGCTGCGGAGACATTCCAGGAGCAGTCCTCCATTCTCCAGGCACCCCCCATTGTTAAAGTCCGACGTATGCAACCGTTGCGGAATAGGAACGGCCGGGTAGTGGACGGCGATAACGGTGGCGAGATCAGGGTGGGCGCAGAGGTCCTTCTCCAGCCAATCCAGCACATGGGGCGGTACGGCCCACCGTGCTCCCTCCAAGGAGGTATCCAGGTCCCGTGCCACGGAGGCTTCACTGATTTCACTCAGCGCCCCGTCCGACCACATCCACCAGGCGTCGAGGACACAGAAGTGAAGGTTTTCGTGGGTGTAGGAGTAGTAAGTGCACGGTCTCGGGAGGCGATGTTGAAAGGCCTCCAGAAACCACTCCCGGGATTCTCGCAACACGAAGTCGTGGTTCCCACCCATCGGATAATAGGGTATCCCCAGACGCTCTACCTCGTCCCGGGCCTCCAACATGGCCTCACGGGTCTGTGCACTCACGATATCCCCCGTCAGGAGGATGAACGCAGGATCCAACGCTGCCAGATCGCGTTTCAGGCACGCCATAACCTCAGGCATCATGGTACAGAGGAAGCGATTGTTCCATATTCCGTCTCGCTTGCTCGCGAGATGCGGATCAGTCACATGCACAAAGCGCCACATAGGGACTCCCAGGGTTGTGAGGCTTGCCAGCACTTACCGGGAAAACAGTATACCGGAACCGGCGGGTTAGACCAAGCCTTTACCCGTCGCTACTTCCCATCCCATCGGGAAAGCGGTGATCGGCATTATTGTCACGCGTTTGACGGAAATAGAACCACATCCCAATTCCAAAAACGATCATGACAAGACAGAATAATTGTTGGGAGGAGAAATCTATGCCGACGATGGTGTGGACAGGATTGCCGTCCCCTCGATAAATCTCCACGATAAAACGGCAGATGCCATAGAGGACAAAGTACATGGGGAAGGTTACCCCTTCAAAGGGGCGACGTTTGCGGAGTAGCAAGAGTAGCGCACACATGCCCAGAAGAAGGCCCACGCTGTAGAGCTGGGTCGGGTGGACGGGATAGGACCAGGTGGCGTCGGCTGGAAACGCGGGATAGCGTTGGTGGTGAGCCACATAGGCAGGACTATCCACCGGAAAGCGGATGCCCCACAAGAGCTCATCGGCCCGATCACCGTGGCAACACCCTTTCAGAAAGCAGCCGATTCGTCCGAAGGCCTGGCCGACCGGCACATAGGGCATGACCACATCGCACACGGTGCGGAAGGAGATCTTACGCCGTCGCAGGGACCAGACAACGTAACCGACGGCCGTTGGTATGGCGCCCTGAAAGACGAGCCCCCCGCGCCGCACATCTATCCATCCGATCGGATCATCCCACGAGTAGTGCTGGGGGAACATGATGATATGGAGCAAGCGCGTGGAAGCGACGCCGATAATCAGGGTCCAGAAGGCCATATCGCCGATAGCCTGGGGCTCTACGTTAACCCGGCGGGCGTCCCGCTGCATGAAATAGAGGATAATAATAAATCCGATGGCTATCATCAGGCCATAGGAATGGAGGGTAATGGGCCCCAGCTCAAGAATGGTGGGATACATGAAAAGAACCTGCCTTGCATTCGCGGGGTATGTCCCCTGCATAAGGGGTACAGGACCACGCCACGTGGAAACGAGTAATGGTGAAAAAAGCGCTTTCCATCCGTTGTTGTGTATGGAAAGCGCGGTTAAATGCTGAGACTGTTTCGTCGCACTAGTAGGCGTTCTGTTTTTCTACCTCTTCCTGGCACGCGATGCAGTATTTCGCCGAAGGAAAAACTTCGAGACGTTTTTTCGGAATGTCTTTTTCACATCCCTCGCACTTGCCGTAGGTACCATCATGAAGACGGCCCAAGGCCTCCGTTACTTCGCTGAGCCAGTTGGACTCGCCGCTGGCAATGTTGAGCGCCGTTTCCAATTCAAAATTGTCGGTACCTGACTCGGCGTAACTGGACAGATCGCCACTGTTGTCCCGACCCGATTCATACCGAGAGGCATCTTCGATGTTCTTGATGCTGCCGGTCAGCCGATCGCGTTCGGCAAGCAGTAGTTTCTCAAACTTCTTAACATCTCGTTGATTCATTCTGCGTCAATCTCCTGCATATCCGGTCGAGGCCGGTCAGCCCCCTGCCTCACGCGCCCACATTATACCAGCAACGTGAGAATCATGCTGAATGGTGTCCTTGGTGTGGCACCGTAAGTGCTTACGTGATGGGCACTTCAGAGATTCGAAGTGCGCGCGTAAACGTCCGGAAACCTGGCAAATAATCCACAAAGTTGTGGAAAGGTACCACACCGGCTTCAGAATGTCAAGAGTTGGGGCTTAGAATTCGCAGTTTCGCCCAGAGCCACCTGCCTAGTTGTTGTTAAACTTGTCTTTCAGGGCGGCAAGTTGATCGGCCAGAAGGGTGTTCATATTCTCTTTCGGGGCCGCGGGCTTGCGTGCGCCGCCCGTGCTGCCGCCCTTGGGACGTCCCCCCTTTTTCGCATGGCCTTTTCCCCCCTCATGGCGGGTGGGCTTGGCCCGGCGACGGGTTTCCGGCTTCTGGGCGTCGGGACTGCGGCGGGCGCTGCCTTTTTCGGGAGCCTTGCTGGTCCCTTCTTCGGCGCTGCGCTCTCGGGCTTTCGGGGGCGATTGAAGGGCCTTCATGGAGAGGGAGACCCGGCGGAGTTCGGCATCGATTTTGATGACCTTTACCCGGACAATCTGGCCGACCTTCACCACGTCGTGGGGGTCCTTAATAAAGCGGTTGGCCAATTCGGAGAGGTGTACGAGACCATCCTGATGAACCCCGATGTCTACGAAAGCGCCGAAGTCGGTCACATTCGTCACGACCCCCTCGGTAACCATGTCGATTTCCAGGTCGTTGACATCGTCAATGCCGTCGAGAAACTGGGGCGCCTTAAACTCCTGCCGTGGATCCCGTCCGGGGCGGAGCAATTCGAGCTTGATATCGGAGAGTGCCAGGGTGCCGACCTTTTCGTTGGCAAACTCTTCCAGCTTCAATTTGTTGACAAGTTCCTGATTGCGGATTAAATCCTTGGTGTCCACCGCGAGGTTCCCGGCCATGGAAGATACAATTTCATAGGCTTCGGGGTGGATGGCTGTTTGATCCAGGGGCTCTACGCCGTTTTGTACGCGAAGGAACCCGGCGCATTGCTCAAAGGTCTTCTCCCCCACGCCAGACACTTCGGTCAGTTGGGTCCGCTTCTGGAACGGTCCGTTCTCCGTACGGAATTTCACAATGTTCTGGGCGGTGTTCTGCTGAATGCCGCTGACATAACGCAACAACTCCACGGAGGCGGTGTTAAGGTCCACGCCGACCCGGTTCACACAGGATTCGATCGTCTTGCTGAGGCCTTCGCGCAGCTGCTTTTGATTGACATCATGCTGATACTGGCCCACGCCAACGTGCCGGGGTTCGAGCTTGACCAATTCTGCCAGGGGATCCTGCAAACGCCGGGCAATGGAGATGGCCCCACGAATGGTGAGATCCAAATCGGGGAACTCGTTGCGGGCCACTTCGGAGGCCGAGTAGATCGAGGCACCGGCTTCGTTCACGAAGACCGTGGTGATAGCGGTCTTGTCGTTTTCTTTGAGTACATTCCGGATAAACTGATTGATTTCCCGGGAGCCCGTGCCATTGCCAATAGCAATCAATTCGACGTTGTGACGGTTGATAAGGTCCAGGAGGGTCGCCGCCGCCGCCGCTTCGTTCTTCTTGGGCTCCGTCGTATAGATGGTAGCGCTTTCCTGGTAGGTGCCCTGCTGATCGATCACCGCCAGCTTGGAACCCGTCCGGAGTCCCGGATCCACCCCGAGTACGGGTTTATGGCCTGCCGGGGATGCCAGGAGCAGATTTTCCGCATTCTCGCGAAAGACCTGGGTGGCTGCATCGTCGGCCACCTTGCGGGCGGCCTGGATGACTTCGTTTTCGATGGTCGGTTGGATCAGGCGCTTGTAGCTGTCTTCAATGGCGAGTGTCATCTGTGTGGCAAGGGGCCCGCCATCGGCTTTACAGTAGCGACTGGCCATCTCACTACGGAAGGCGTCGTCGTCCACAGCCAGGTCCATGCGAAGGAAGCCCTTGCGAACGCCCCGCAGCACGGCGAGCAGCCGGTGGGACGGCATCGACTTAATGGGTTCTTTGAAATCGTAGTAGGCTTCGAACTTCGTTTTCTGCTCTTCCGTATTCTTTGTCGCCGCCGTGGTCAACACGCCTTCGTCGTGGAACACATCACGGGCTTTCTGGCGCAAATCGGCATCCTGAGAGATACGCTCTGCCAAAATGTTTCGCGCACCCTGGAGGGCCGCATCCGGATCGGCGACTCCTTTTTCGTCGCTGACATACGTGGCGGCGATGGCCTCAATGGACTGCTCACCTGGTTCCTGGGCCCAGATAAGGTCCGCGAGGGGTTCGAGTCCCTGTTCGCGGGCGATGGTGGCCTTGGTCTTGCGCGATTTCTTGAAGGGAAGGTAAAGGTCCTCCAAGACCACCGCATCACTACAGCCTTGGATCTGGGCCTTGAGTTCAGGCGTGAGTTTGCCCTGCTTCTCGACGTTTTCCAGGATAGCGTCCCGGCGGTTCGTAAAGGCGATGTATTGGGTGTTGAGGTTCTCGATGGTTTCGAGGGCGACCTCATCCAGGTTACCGGTCGCATCTTTCCGGTAGCGCGCCACAAAGGGGATGGTGGCACCTTTATCGAACAATTCAATGGCGACCTTCACTTGGGCAGGCTTTGCGCTTGCCGCTTCGCTGATAAGGTCTACAAACCGGTCTTCTATCATGTCATACTCCGAGATTAATTCGCATTTGAGCCGAACGGAAGACTACACCAGTGGTCTGTCACGGCATGTGAGCGTGGTAGTCCGACCCCATGTGGTCTTCCCAAGTACTACGCGATTCGGCTCACGGGCCTGATCCTAACCCATATTCGAACGCCACTGCCACCTCGAAGACGATTCCGCTGCAAGAAATGGTGCACCGCCCCACTGGGGTGACCGTGTGTTTCCGTCCAATGGGGATTTGTTCCCTGGATAAACGGTGTTGTTCTTTACCGAAAACCCGCCCCCATTTAATGCAGTGCCTTCAGGTGGGTATACTGTAGGTGACTAGGATACACCATTGGACAGGACGACGGCGCGGGGGCTGTGACGTTGCGTACTCCCGCCCTCGTTTTCCCGGTGAACAACCAAAAGGGTTTGACAAGACGTGGCTGATATTGATGCCCAAAGTGGACTTCCTGTACCGATTCCGGTTGATTTTCCCGATGCGCTGCCCCTGATTGTGCTTCGTGATCAGGTGGTATTTCCACTGGCCCTCATCCCCATTACTGTCGAGACCGAAAGCGAGTTCAGGCTCGTCAACGATGTGCACAATGGCGAACGGCTGTTGGTATTGAGTGCGGCACGGGATCCCAAGGTGGAAAATCACAACCTGGGGGATATCTATGACGTGGGCTGCATTGCGCGGGTGGTGCAGGTTCAGCAGCGTCCCGATGGCGGCATCAACGTCATGCTTCAGACGCTGAAACGTTGCCGCATCAATGGCTTCATCCGGAGAGACCCCTATCCCGTCGTCCGTATCATGCCCATCGAAGACATCATAAAAAACAAGGACAAGCTCGAGGCGCTGGCCGCTGCGGTAAAGAATCAGATGGCCCAGCTGATCGCCCTATCGCCCAATATCCCCGATGGGGTCCAGATCATTATCGAATCGGTGGAGAATCCCAGTTACCTGGCCGATATGGTCGCCGGGAATCTCTCTATTTCGAATGAAGAGAAACAGAAAATCCTCGCCCAGCCCGAACCGCAGGAACGCATTACGCGCCTCATGTATGTGCTGCAGCGGGAAGTGGAGATTATGGAGCTCTCCAGTAAACTCCATGAAAACGTCAAGAGTGCCTTTGATAAAGGGCAACGGGAGTTCTTCCTGCGCCAGCAACTAAAAGCGATTCAGGAGGAACTGGGTGAAGGCGAGGGGGAAGGTGGCGAAGCAGAGAGCTATCGCACGCGGGTGGAAGCCCTGGACGTGAGCGAAGATGTCCGAAAAGAACTGATGCGCGAAGTAGACCGGCTCGCTCGGCTCCATGAATCGAGTTCGGACTATCATGTCATCCTCACCTACCTCGATACGGTCTTAGAGCTACCGTGGAATAAGACCACCCGTGACCGGCTTGATATCAAGCGGGCGGAGGCCATCCTTGATGAGGATCACTTCGGTCTGGAAAAAGTAAAAAAGCGCATCCTGGAGTATCTGGCGGTGCGCAAGTTGAAGCCCGACGCGCAAGGTCCCATCCTGTGCTTTATTGGGCCTCCGGGTGTCGGCAAGACGTCCCTCGGAAAATCTATAGCCCGGGCCCTCGGACGGGAGTTTGGCCGCATGGCCCTGGGGGGCGTTCGGGATGAGGCCGAAATTCGCGGTCACCGACGCACCTATGTGGGCGCCATGCCGGGGCGAATTATCGAGATGGCCCGCAAAGTGCAAACCCGGAATCCGGTCGTCATTCTGGACGAGCTGGATAAGCTCGGCAACGATTTCCGGGGCGATCCTTCTTCGGCCCTGTTGGAGGTGTTGGACCCGGCCCAGAACAGCACCTTCACGGACCACTATCTCAACCTGCCGTTTGACCTTTCCAAGTTCATGTTTATTGCCACGGCCAATGTGGGCGACACCATCCCCTGGGCACTGCGAGACCGGATGGAGATCATCGAGATTCCCGGTTACACCCAGGAAGAAAAATTCGAGATCGCCAAGCGCTATCTGGTGCCCCGCCAGTTGGAGGCCCACGGGATAAAGTCGAGTCAGTTGAAGATATCCCCCGCCGCCTTACGCCACATTATCGCCAACTACACCCGCGAGGCCGGGGTACGAAACCTGGAGCGGGAGATCGGTCATGTTTGCCGGGGCTGTGCACGGAAATTCGCCAGCCGTCGGAAGAAGCCCATCCGGATAAACATCGATGACCTTCGCGAGCATCTGGGGGCCCCCAAGGTGCACTATGACATGGTGGAGCGCACCCGCATGCCCGGCGTGGTCGTTGGACTCGCCTGGACAGCGGTAGGCGGTGACATCCTGTTCATCGAAGCCACCCGTATGCCGGGCAAGGGGGAACTCATCCTTACCGGTCAGTTGGGCGATGTCATGAAAGAATCGGCCCAGACCGCATTGAGCTATCTCCACGGCAACGCGGTGCGCTTCGGTATTGAGCCCAACGCGTTTACGGACTACAAGCTCCACATCCACGTGCCGGCGGGTGCCACCCCGAAAGACGGACCCAGCGCAGGTATTGCCATGATGACGGCCATCACCTCGCTCTTGCTCGGTAAGCCCGTCAAGCGTGCCCTGGCCATGACCGGCGAAATTACCCTACGCGGTATGGTCCTGCCCGTGGGCGGCATCAAAGAGAAAGTGCTGGCCGCATCCCGTGCCAAGGTAAAGGAAGTTATCCTGCCGGAGTTGTGCCGCTCCATGGTGGAGGACGACGTGCCCGAGAATATTCAGAAGAAGCTGAAGATTCATTTTGTCTCAGAAATGCACGAAGTGCTGGCCATTGCGCTGGGCGTCGAAAGCTAAGCAGAGCCGGGTGTTCGGGCGCTCCATGTGGAGCGCCCGGAATGCTGAATCTGACTCGTCGTAGGGCGGAGCCCGTCTCCCCTCACGTTGGACATGTATCCACCACGGCGGTGCCTAGCCCTCCTGTTCGTCGTCGTCCCTTACCATTCGGATTTCCAAGGGGCGCGACGTGTCCAGATGCAGATCGCGTTGGGGGAAGGCAATACAGATATCGTGCTCGCGAAAGAGGCGGTCAATTTCAAACCGCAAATCGCTTTCGGCGCGGCGCTTGTCCATGATACGGCGCATCTTGATCCACGCATGGACTTCAAAGCCCAGGGCATTGTCACCAAAGTCTGTGAAAAAGACCTGGGGTTTAGGGGAATCGAGAATGGCTTTGGTGTTGGCCGAAGCCTCCAGTATCAGTGCCGCCACTTTCTCCGTGGGCGAGCCATAGGCCACCCCCACGTTCACTCGGGTGCAGTACTTTTCACCCGACAAGGTCCAGTTGATCAGCGTGTTTTCCAAGAGGCTGCTGTTGGGGATGAGGAGGTGAATATTCTGGGACGTGAGAACCCGGGTGCTTCGTGCGCCCACGTGCTGGATAATGCCATGGACGCTATCGACCTCCACCAGATCGCCAATACGGATGGGCCGCTCGAGCATGAGAATAAAGCCACTGATAAAATTATTGATGAGGTGCTGTGCGCCAAAACCCACGGCAATGGCGATGGCACCACCAAAAAAGGCGAAGAGAGTGAGCGGTATATTGACGAGATTCAACGTGTAGAGCAGGATCAGGATAATGGCCAGGTAGTAGAAGAGCTTTTCCACGGCCGCGGCGGCATTCTCATTGATACGGGTGCGGGCAATGAGCAGGTCACGTAAGGCCCGACAAATTCGGCCGGTGAAGAGGAAGCCGATGGTGAGCACCAGGATAGCGATGATAAGCTTTCGCACGGTGACCGCACCGTCCTCGTAGGCAAAGACTTCATAGTTCCAGACCACCCCGGCGACCCGTTGGAAACGTTCCCAGCGCTCCCCCCACGAAACCTGATTGCGCTCCCGCTCAATCTCAGCCTGGAGGCGTTCCGCAAAACGTTCCAGCGGCAACAAGACGCCCAGGTAGGCGTTCAAGATAGCTTCGCGCTCACGGAGGCTGTTGATTTGCTGTTCAATCGCGGTGAGGCCAGCGGGCTCGCCACCCCATTCAGAACGCACTTTTTCCTGTTCGCCAATGCTGGCCCGCAGATCGAGTAACCGGCCCTCCTGTACCTCTCTGTCCCGCTGGGTTTCTTCTACAAAGCGCCCCGTCTCGTCTTTCCAGAGACTCAATTCCTCATCGTTGGCCCCTTGCCACACGGCATAGCGCCGCTCCCATAAGAGCTTTTCCATATCGTGCAGCAGCAGTTGCTTCTCGGCCAGTTCCAGGGCACGGGCGGCCGTGTCTACCCGGGTCCCCCGCATGGCCAGTTCGCTCTCCAAGCTGTCGTTGACGACGCCCTCCTGCAGTGCCGCCCGGGCAAGACTGCGCTCGTTGTCTCGGGCCTCATGGGCCGCACGAAGTCCCGGCAATGCCGCCTCCAGGGCGTCCCGCTTGGCCGACACTTCCGCCAGACGGGCTTCCAGCTCTTCCAGCCGAAACTTGGTATGAATCCGCACCGATTCGGCTTTGTTCTGCAGGTGGGCAAGACGTTTTCGGGCGAGCTCCAACTCTTTGTTGACCATTTCCAGCCGGAATTTTCGCCCGTCTGCCGCCGCCTGATGGTAGCGTTCCTCGAGTTTGGCCCGGTTCAGTGTCCAGGTAAGTCGCAGTGCATTCGCAGGCCCGTTCTCTTGCGTGGCAGCCTCATTGGCGGCACGTCGGGCACGTTGGGCCTCCAGCAGCCGTTCTTTCGCGCTTTCCCGTTCCCGCTCAATGGAGGCCCGTTCTGTTTCGAGACTTTCCAGGTGGCGCTCTGCTGCGGTAACGTCATTCTGAAGTCCCTCTGCAAAGCCCAGGCTATAGGGGGGCGGCTCACTGAGACCGCGTTCCTCAAAGGTGGCGATTTCCCGCTCCAGATCCTGCTGGCTCGCGCCTAACTCGGCACTACGTTGCAAGGTGCCGATTTGCTGCTGAAGCAAACCGTCCAAGGCACGCATGCGATCGACCCGGCCCTGGAGGGCTTCCAATGGGATACCGAGTTGTTGCGCCGTCTCTTCTCGCACGGACCGTTGGGCCGACTCGAGTTCTTCTTTGAGGGCGGCCCGCTCGCTTTCCAGGGAGGCTACCGGAGGCGTTTCGGGGGTGGTGACATCCTCTTTCTTTCCCGACTCCGTGTCGCTATCGGGCGGGGGATTCTGGGCAAATACCAAACCGGAGCTCAGAATCAGGGCAATGGTGATGGAATACCGTTGGCAGTAGATCAGCGCGCGCACGTGAAACTCCTCCCCGGAATACCCGCTGGCTCTGCGTGGCTCTCCATGAACACGCCAGCCATCCAACGATGCACCGTGGTCGCCTATAGTATACGTTATCACGCCTCAAAAGGGTGGATAGGAAATCAGTGACTGTTTCCAGCGAGATACGCATCAGCCCGCGCAGCACAGTTGGGATCGAAACGGCGGCGCATGTTCGCAAAGCGGGTCTTGATGACGTGGGAAAATGCACAAGCAGCGCGTTCTCCTGTAAGATAGGGCATAGGTCCAAATTGTGCACGGTGTTACGCTGGGGTGGCATGGTGCGGTGTGGATTGGGACCAACCTGTCTGCTCTGTCGATAGGTTTATGAGGTAGAGGGAACGGTATGGCAAGCACAGGTTGCCCCGGAGTACCATAGGTAGTGTCATGACGTATTCAACGAGTGATAAGGATGATCCTGGCGCGCTACGACGTCGGCTGGAAGGGCTGGATATCGCTCAGGATGCCGATGGTACCCCTGTCTTACAAGGGCAAGTGGTTGCAAATCATGATCTTTCCGGTCTGGACCTTTCGGGAATGGACCTCAGCGGCGCGGACCTTTCGGGCTGCAATCTCTCAGACGCGTGCCTGGTGGGGGCAAACCTCACCGGGTCGAAATTGTGTCGGGCTCGCCTGGACGGTGCAGAGTTCTTGGACGCCTGTCTTCACCGGGCGGATTTGACGGAGGCGACCGGAAAGCATGTCGGGTTTGCCCGAGCGGATTTGCGTGAAGTGAGTGCCGTCGGTGCGCAGTTGACGGACAGCTCGTGGAGTGAAGCCCGCATGGAGAGAGGGATATTCGGGGGTGCGAAGCTTCAGAATGGTCGCTTTCGGGATGCCGATCTGTCGTGGGTGGAATTTGTTCATACAGACCTTCGTGGATGTGACCTGACCCGGGTCCGTTTGGCCGGGACCAATCTCAATCGGGCGGATCTGCGGGGCTGCACCATGTCTGGAGCACGTGACTATCAGAGTGCGAACTGGATTGGCACGAAGGTGCTGGACGTGGATTTTCACGGAGCTTACCTGGTGCGACGTCACCTGATGGATGAGAACTACCTGCATGAATTCCGGCGCCAGAGTAGGTTGCACGCCGTCGTTTACTGGATTTGGTGGGTGACCTCGGATTGCGGGCGGAGTCTGCTACGCTGGACCGTGTGGGTGGGCGTGCTAATGGTTGGCTTCGCGCTGGCCTACCTGCTGGTGGACATCGACTATGGCGCGTATGAAACCCCCTTCAGCCCATTGTATTACAGCATTGTAACCCTCACGACGTTGGGTTACGGCGATGCGGTTCCCGCTTCCATGCCCGCGCAGGTTCTGGCGGTTTCCGAAGCCATTCTGGGCTATATCGGTCTGGGGGGATTGCTGAGTATCTTTGCCCAAAAGATGGCGCGTAGAGCGGAATGATGTTCGAGTTCTTAAAGCGAAAAAAGACGAACCACAAGACAGCCCTCCGCGGCGCCTTAGGGGACTATACCCTTCCCTCTTTTTCGAAGGTTGACCTGGAGTTGATGCGACGAATCCGTCAACCCGATATTTCGTCCGGAGAGATCGCAGAGCTCCTGGAGTTGGATCCCGCCCTGTCGGTCAAGTTGCTGGCCTTGGCCAACTCCGCAGCATTTACTCCCCGGCACGAGGTTCGCAGTGTGACCATGGCGGTATCCCTGTTGGGGCTTTCCCAGGTGGAGTCTCTGGTCATGTCAGCGACACTGCGGAAGGGAGTCCCGGCCATCCAGGACGCGCGCCTGGAAACAGGCGCGTTTTGGCGTACCGCTGCCTTACGGGGGGTGATTGCGCGGGATCTCGCAAAACGAATTTGCCCGGCCCAGGCCCCAGAGTGCTTCTCCGCCGGCTTTCTTCAGGACCTCGCCGTTCCGTTCCTGGTAAACCATCGTCCCAACGATTATGGGCCTATCCTGGATGCCTGGCATCAGGGGGAGACGGCATTTCAGGAGGCCGAGCGGGAACGTTTTAATTGGGACCACGCCGAAGTGGCGACGTGGATCGCACAGGAATGGGATCTTCCGCCGGGGCTGGCCTCGGCTATTGGCGGCCACCACCGGCCCGAGGACCCCCTGTACGATTGTCCTCTTCCGGTGGCGTTGGTCGCCAACCTGTCCGATTCGGATGAAAGTCTGGCACGGCTCTGCACCCGCCTGGAGGCGCACCTCTCCCCCCAGGAAATCGAGAAACTACTCCAGGATGCACGGGAATCGGTGGAGGAATTTGCCCGCTTCCTGGCCTGATTGGCACGACGTCCACTTGCGCTGAGGGTTGGCAATACCATCAGGCACCACACGCGTGGCCGGGCACAATCCGCCCTTCTGGCTCAGATTGTGATTTTATCCGCGTGTAAGTTTTTTTACGCCAGCGCCCGCGTAAAGTCGGCGATGATATCCTCCGAATCCTCCAGGCCTACCGAGACCCGAATGAGGTTTTCCGCGATACCCATCTCACGACGTGCCGCTTCGGGCATGGGGCCGTGGGTCATGGTCCAGGGATACTCAATGAGCGATTCCACGCCGCCCAGCGACACGGCCTGGGAAAAGAGTTCCAACTTGCCCAGGAGATCGTAGGCCTCTTTCACGCCGCCTTTGACGTAGAAGGAGAAGGTCCCCCCCGCGCCCCGGGCCTGTTTCTTGTTCAACTCGTAGCCGGGATGACTCGGTAGCCCCGGGTGAAGCACCTTTTCGATCTTCGGGTGCGATTCCAGGAATTCGCCTAAGGCCAGGGCGTTCTTCATGTGGGCTTCCATGCGGAGGGCCAGGGTCTTGATGCCCCGGAGCACGAGGAAGCAGTCCCATGGGCCGGGTACGGCCCCGATGGCGTTCTGCAGGAAATAGATCTGGTTGCCGAGTTCTTCGTCCTTCACCACGACACCACCCCCGACCACATCAGAGTGGCCGTTGATGTACTTGGTGGTGGAGTGCACGACAATATCAATACCCAAATCGAGGGGATTCTGCAGGTAGGGCGAAAGGAAGGTGTTGTCCACCACGGTGGTGATGCCGTTGGCCTGGCCGATTTTTCCGAGGGCCTCAATATCCACCACCTTCATCAGCGGGTTGGTGGGCGACTCGATCCACATCATTTTCGTGTTGGGTTTCACGGCATGGCGTACGGCATTGAGGTTGGCCATGTCGACGAGCTCGATTTCGACGCCCTTGGTCTTCAGTACGTTCATGAGCACCCGGTAGGTGCCGCCGTAGCACTCATTGCTGGCGATGAGGTGGTCCCCGGCGTTGCAGAGCATCATGATGGTCGTCTCCGCGGCCATCCCGGTCGCAAAAGCAAAGCCCCGCGTGCCGTTCTCCAAGGAAGCCAGGCACTCTTCCAGGGCCTTCCGGGTCGGGTTCCCCGAGCGGGAGTAGTCAAACTCGCCCGAGTCGTCAGGAGAATTGAAGGCGAAGGTGGACGACTGGAATACGGGGGTCATGACGGCGCCATGCTGGGGATCGGGGCCTTGGCCGGCATGGATGGCACGGGTACGGAAACGCACGGGGAATTCTCCTGTGGGGTGTTGGAAATTGATTGGGCCGTATTGTAATGGAGTTTGAACTGTGGGTGCCAGAATTTGAGGTGGTGCCAGCCTGTCGGAAAAGAGTTGCTACCACGGAAAACACGGAATTACACGGAAACCTTCGGTGTAATCTGCGTGTACGATGGATTTTGGAGTGCTTGAATCTTCAGGGTCGCTACCTTTGATTGCTCTCTTCTTAAGGGTGACGGTTGCCATCAACAAGAAACGCGACAGGATGGGGGCGTAAAATTCGGTACACAGGCTCCTGCCCGTCTAAATTCGCCAATTACGTTGAGCCACAGGTAACTCATTCCGTGTATTTCCGTGCCTTCCGTGGTAGTGCGTCTTTTAATGCGCACTTCATACTACTATCTGGCGCTTTCTTCTCCTTTTAACTAGAAAATAAAACGAAAGCGTTCGCTTCGCCGTGTCAATACTAAGGTTACGCTCGCGAGTAGGGGTCGGGAAAAACCCAAATTTTGACCACGGATTGAAAGGATAATACGGATATAATTAGAAACTATCTTCGGGCTCGAATGTCCACGACGCGACTTTCGTGAGGCCTCCGTTCCCAATCATCCGTATCATCCGGTTTGTCCGTGGTCAACTATTTATGATTGTCAGCTGGTGATATTTTCACCACAGAGACACCAAGCGCACAGAGAACGGAAAAGCGTAGCACTTCTCTGCGTTCCTTGCGCTCTCTTGCGGCCAACCAAATTCGTGTAAATTAGTGTGCATTCGTGGTTCAACTCTTTTGGTTGCGCCAACGGCTGCTCTAAGTTGCATCGTCGTCCATAGTTTGCAATTTTCCGCCGAAAATCCCTACAGTAGGTCCACTGTTTCCACCCACAGAACGGGACCCCATGTCGACAAGTTTACTCTTAAAAATAGGTGCCGTTGGGCTCTTTGGCGCCCTGGGTGCCCTCACCCGCTTTGGGGTCTATGGCCTCGTCCGCCATTTCGGCTGGACCGGATTTCCCTGGGCGACCTTCACCGTGAACATGGTGGGCTGCCTCCTTTTTGGCCTCTTTGTCTCGCTGGCGGAGCACCGCTTCGAATTCAGCGAAGTCACCAAGGTGGCTATCCTGGTAGGCTTTATGGGGTCCTTTACGACCTTCTCCACCTTTGCCCTGGACGGCAGCGCCCTCCTGCGTGAGGGACAATGGATGTTGGCGACCCTCTACATCGGCGGGCAAAACCTGCTGGGCGTCGGTGCGATTTTTCTCGGCCTCTTTCTCGGCCGCTATATAGGAATGAATCATGGATAAGAAAGATGTGGCGGGCGTCCTCGAAGAGATTGCCCTGCTGATGGAATTGAAGGGCGAGAACACCTTTCGTATCCGCTCTTTTGTCAATGGTGCGCGAACGATTGAGACCCTCGACGAAGATCTGGCCACGGTGGTTGCGGAAAAACGCCTGCGGGACATCAAGGGCATCGGCGAGGCCCTGGCGGCCATCATCAATGAGCTCTTCGAAACGGGCGAAAGCAGTGACCTTATATCCATGCGCGCTGAGTTTCCCGAATCCATCTACGAGTTGTTTGCCATCCCCGGGCTGGGACCCAAGCGTATCAAGCAGGTCTACAATGAGCTTGGAATCGATTCGATGGACAAACTGGAGGCTGCCTGCAAGAATGACGAACTGAAGCCCCTCAAGGGCATCAGCGGTAAGATGCAGGATAAAATCCTGGAAGGCATCACCTTTGCCCGGGAGCATACGGGCTCCTTCCACTTCGACAAGGCGGAAAAACAGGCGGAAGCGCTGGTGGCCTATCTGAAGGAATCCGGGCTGGTGGGTGAACTGGCTGTCACGGGGAGCCTGCGGCGGCGGAAGGAAGTGGTGAAAGACATCGACATGGTCGCCACCACCTCCGACGTAAAGGCCCTCATGCAACACTTCGTCGACGCGCCGGAGGTGGCCCAGATCATCGGCCACGGCGAGACCAAGTCGTCCGTGCGCTTCGAGTCGGGCATCAGCGCGGACCTGCGGGTGGTAGACGCGAAGGAATTCCCCTATACCCTCCTCCACTTCACGGGCAGCAAAGAGCACAACGTGGTGCTCCGTCAGCGGGCGAAGGAGCGTGACCTCAAGCTCAATGAATATGGCCTCTTCAAATCCGATGATACCCTTGTTGAATGTACGTCAGAAGAAGCTATCTACGCAGCCCTGGAGCTGCCCTTTCTGCCCCCGGAACTGCGGGAGGACCGCGGCGAGTTTGACATCTCGGAGACGCCCCCCCTGTTGGAGGAAAAAGACCTCAAGGGTATTATCCACTGCCACTCCACCTATAGCGATGGCCGGAATACCCTGGAAGAAATGGCCGTCGCGACCCAGGAGCGGGGCTATGAATACCTCCTCATCACGGACCACAGCCAATCGGCGGGCTATGCCAATGGCCTCAAGCCCGACCGCATCGAAAAGCAGCAGGCCGAAATCGCGGCACTGAACCAAAAGCTCAAGGGCTTTTGCATCCTCTCGGGCATTGAGTCCGACATTCGCACGGACGGTTCGCTGGACTATGAAGACGACGTGCTCGCCAGTTTCGACTTGATTGTGGCGTCGGTACACAACAAGCTGGAGATGGAAGAGAAAGAAGCCACCAAGCGTATCGTCACGGCCATCGAGAATCCCTACACCGCCATCCTGGGCCATGCCACAGGGCGCTTGCTCCTCTCCCGCAAGGGCTTCCCATTGGACTGGGAGAAGGTCTTTGATGCCTGTGTCGCCAACAAGGTAGCCGTGGAAATCAACGCCAACTGCAAGCGTCTTGACATCGACTGGCGCCACATCCGCCATGGCCGCGACAAGGGCGTGCTCTTCTCCATCGGCCCCGACGCCCACCGCATCTCGGGCCTGGACCACGTCCAGTATGGCGTGGGTATCGCGCGCAAGGGCTGGCTTGCCGCCGAGCATGTGATCAATTGCTGGACGGCAGAAGAACTGTTGGCTTGGCGAAAATGAAAATTCTCATCCGGCCAGGGTCGCCAAGTTTCGAGAAGCTGCGTGAAGTTCCGCGAGCCAACGGTCCCACTTCGACTTGGTAGAGTGGTCGGACCGAAACCGTTTACGGCGCATACCCTTTCGTTGATGCAATGTGTCCATTTGCGGGGCCAAGTCGTGGGGCGACGCTACACCTACCGCGATTGTTCTTTCTCCCACGCTTCAACATCCAGATATTGAAGTTTCGCCAGTAATTCCTCCAACCACGCCGAGAGGTTGCCCTGGGCAATGCCTGCGAATCCCACTTCGTGGTCAAAATTAATAATTCTTCCATTGCCCTCCGTAGACAGGTCGATGCAAGTGTGATTGCCGCTGCCGTCGGCCAAGATGGGCAGCCAATCCCGGTGCCAATGGCGTTCATCAATATCTCCGGTGTCTAGTAACTCAATCATGGTTGCTATCGTTGCCTCGATCGAAGCAAGAGACATGAACATCTCACCGGAAAAGGGATGAAAGTCTTCGAAGCAATCGTCGGGCTGTCCGTTCCGCCACCCAAGTAATTGCCTATATTCCTCCGGTAATTTCAGACCGGTCGAATGTTCGAAGGCTTCCAGTTGCTTTTGTGTTGCAGGCGGGTTCAGTCCGAGCAGAAATTGAGGACGGTCGGTTGCCAGCCGCGTACTCAGTGCATCAAGCAGGTCGGAAAAATCTTGATGAGGTGCGTCATCGGATTCTCGTGGGCGTTGGGTGTAAGCATCTTCGGCGGCACGCACCGCATCCCCCCCGATGGCGCCGCCCATGCCCAGATCCGCACCGTGTCCAATCAGTACCATGACCGCGTCGTAGTTGTTGGCCCGTGACGCCAGGAAAAGGGGCGTTTCCTTCGAGCTCGGTGGCCCCTCCAGATCCGCGCCCGCGGCAAGCAGCCTTTCCACACATGCCCCGGAGCAATGCAGCGACGCCAGTTTCAGCGGGGTCATTTTGTCTGATTTGCGCACATGATTGACGTCGGCACCCGCATCGATAAGCGCGGAGAGGATTTCCAGTGTTTTTTCGCCGTTTTGTCGGCAAACGAGCATCAGCGGGGTATTGCCGGTGCACGGTTCAAGTTCGTTGACTTCTGCACCTTCCGCTATTGCTTGGGAAATCCTCTCCAGATCCGCCGACCCAACGATCTCAAAAAATGACATCCAGCCTACCTTCTTCCTCGTATGCTCAAGCACACACCGATACGGAGTCGCCGTATAGATCCAACACTACGAGTTTATCTGGGGCACCCGCGTGGATACAATTCCCTGATTTCCTGCACCCCTGTCGGGACATTTCGAGCAAACGAAGAATGTCTACCTCTGCCATTGAGAACCCCTACACTACCACCCTGGGCCATGCCACCGGGCGTTTGCTCCTCTCGCGCAAGGGGGGGCGCTGGATTGTGAGCCTATCACGCTTTCCACGCGATGCCATCGGACCGGCGGCGCTCCATAGGTTTACCCCGCTTCTTTTGTGAGATAGTCCGCAATCTCGTGCCAACCGATCGGGCGCGCGAGTGCGGCGGCGTCTTTACCTTCGGGAGTCTTCGCGTTTATATCCGCGCCGTGTTTCAGGAGCAGTTTAACGACCCCGAGATTGCCGGCGAGGGCGTCGCCGTGGAGCATGCTCCAGCCCCGCTCGTCTATGAAGGATGCCATCGATGGGTCGGTCTGGAGTTGTTCGTCGATTTTCTCCAGCATATTGACGCACATGGGATGATCACGAAAACCCGTTTGGGGCGCAGCCTCCTCACTCGGTGCGGACTTGGCCCCCAGAAGACGGGCGATGAATCCCGGTTTCTTCCGCGTGCGATTAATCTCGACTTGCACCTCGTGGGGGTCGCCAAAATCCAGGCCCCAGGCCTTGTCGTGGGCCCGGCGCTCGGCCCCACCCATCCCGGCGCGCATTACCTGGACCGTGTATGCGCCATAGGCCACATCATTGGCCGTCATAATCCAGTCCGATAACTCGGCGAAGGGCACCTCCACTGCGTCCCCCACCTTGACCGATTGGAGCCAGTTGGGGGCATTGATGAGTTTAGCCTTCAAGGTTTCCCCATCGAACTCCACGTCCGTACACCACATCTGTTCGTAGTCCGGTTTTCCGTCCGTGCGAGGGCCATCCGTGAAAGCGAGTTTTATCATGGCCACACCCAGCCCCGGAACGATTCTCCGCCGTTCCCAGCTGAGTTCTCGCCAGAAATACTTGAAGGACTGCTGGGCCGCGCGATGGGCCTCCACCATCCGTGGGTCATCCTCATTGGACATGAATATGGGTTCGGCCATTGCTTTTCCTCCCGTTGTGTGTCTTCCCCCGTAGTTACACGCTCTACTCCGACAGCCATAATGCAATATACCGTGAGACAACTCAAGAAGAATGTGGGGGTGACGATTCATCCACGTAGCATGACATTGTGCCCCCCATCCTCGTACAATGGGCCCATTCCAAAATTTCATTCTGCGCCGGCACATGGAACGATGCCCCGCCCCGCAGAGCCAATCCCGCAGGAGTACCCGTGTGACCGCTGCCCCAAAAATCAAGACAACCCTCACGGCCAATCGTGAACGTGCGCCCCAGGTGTATGCACGTCTCGCGGAGCTGTATCCCGATATTCGATGTACCCTCGATTTCAAGAATCCCTTTCAACTGCTGATCATGACGGCCCTGGCCGCCCAGTGCACCGATGCGCGGGTGAATATTGTGTCGGTTGAACTCTTCGAGCGCTTTCCCCACCCCAAGGATTTTCTGGAGGTGGAACAGAAAGAAATAGAGAAGATTATCCACTCCTGTGGTTTCTACCGGCAGAAGGCGAAGAACATCCTCTCCACCTGCCGCAGCCTCATGGAGAAGTTTGACGGTGAAGTGCCTCAGACCATGGAGGAACTGGTCCAGCTTGCGGGGGTAGGCCGGAAGACGGCCAACGTGGTTCTCGGGGAGTGTTTTGGCCATCAGGGCGTCATTGTGGACACCCATTGCACGCGCCTCACCAATCGCCTCGGTTTTACGAAGAATCAGGATGCGGTAAAGATTGAGCAGGACCTGATGAAGGTCTGGCCCCCCAACTGCTGGACCCTCTTCTCCCACTACATGGTTTTTCACGGACGGGCCGTGTGCACCGCGCGGGTGCCCAAGTGTTCCCAGTGCACCCTGCGGGATCTCTGCCCCTTCCCGGACACGCGTGAGGGGAAGAAACTTGCACGATAAAAGCGCTTCTACACGACGGCCTCAATACGTATGGTTGGCCGTAGTGGTCGTCTACATGATTCTTGTGCTGGGCATCGATACCCTGGCGGCCCAGCGCGTTCAGTGGCCCTTTCCCTGGTCGCGCCTTCAGTGGTACCTCTCCACCACCTTCCCGTCTCTTCGGGGCACCCCGTGGTCGGGCTTTGACGTCTTCAAGTTTATCTTCTGGTTCGTTATCCCCTTCGTCGTGTCTCTGCCCAGGATGCAGTGGCGCTATTTGGCAGGAAAATGGGACCGGTGGGATGGGCTTCTCATTGGCGGGCTTACCGTGCTGGGCATGCTCGCCATGTTCATCATCCCCCTTATCCCGGCGTTGCAGGCCACCTACCCGAGTCTCGGGCACCTCGGCGCGGAACAGAAATGGGGCTACGTCCAGCGGGCCATGATCTGGAATTTCTCCTGGCTGCTGGGCTGGGAGTTTCTCCACCGCTATGTGCTGCTCCGGGCCGTGCAGCGGGAGGAACTGACGGGGCGCTGGGGACTTCCGGCCCTGCGTTGGCAGGAGTGGTGTTGGCTCGCCGTGCCCTTGTCGGAAACGCTCTATCACTTGCAGAAGCCGGGCCTGGAGGCCATCGGCATGTGCGCCTTTTCCGTGGTCTTGACCCTGTGGTGCCTGGTTCGGAAAAACTGGCTGGTCGCCTGTCTCGTGCACCTGATTATCGAGGTGGAGTTGCTGGTCTTTATGACCTTGTTGCAATAGGGGTATGAATCAAAAGGACGAAAACGACCGAAGGGACAATGTTTTGGAGCGTTGCCGATGATGTGTTGGCGGGGTGGTCGTCTGTGGGGCTTATCGCTGGAAATTTCTGCTGGCCATGTGGCCAGTTATCTTCGTTGCACCAGTCCTTCAGGTCCTTTGAAGCGTGGCCAGTGCCGCTAGATTTCAATGCACTACCAACCCAAGCCCCCTACTCTTCGTCGCGGGGCATTTCAAAGGTCATGCGAGAAAGGGCGCTCGTCAAGATATCGATAATGAGCTGGGACTGGGTCGTTTCTTCGGCCCGGGCGGCCATGCGGAGGGCTTCATGAAGGTCATTGGGGATCTTCAGTGTAATCTTGGTGCTCTCGAAGAGATCCTTGTGCAACAGGAGGTTATCCGGCACCTTGGGTGTGGGTGGATTGTCACTGAAGAGTTCCTGTTGGCTCGGCGTATGGGCCGCTTCCAGTTCGGCATCAATGTCACCATATACCCGGTGCAGAATCTCCAGATTGCTCAGTCCCGCTTCAATCAAGGCCACGATGTTCCCTCTCCCTCCCAGTTTGCGTAAATGTCGGGCAATCCCGGCTGTCGTCATGGCAAATCCGCTCTGGCGGATAAATTCCACGGCGTCGTCACCGTCGAGGCCATTCCGCACGGCCTCGATGACCCGTTCCTGTTTTTGTTGTGCCTGTTTTGCCATACCAAGCCTCCACGTACACGTTGGACGTGTGTAGCCGTCGCTCTCTAGCCACAAGGGGTAGTATAGTTAATTGTTGACTAAATTACAAGAATTTTCATATTCACCAGCCCTGTGAAAAAGCGCCTCACCTCCCTGGCCCTCGGCGTGGCCCCATCATTCTGGGCAAAAATCAGCGGCAATCCTTCTCGTTTCGAAAACGCAAGAAACGCTAAAAGGCGCGGTTTAGGGGTGTTTTCGGCATTGGTTTTCCGTTTTTGTCCGTCAAAGGAATACTTTTGACACCCTTTCGTAGTGGGTGCTATGATCGCATTATCATTAGTCTTAGAGCAATGGAGGTCACCTGACTATGAACATTACGGTAACCGGTCGACACATGGAAATGACCGACGCCCTCAAAGCATATATCCAGACAGGGCTGGAGAAAGTAGAATCCCACTTCGACAACGCCTTCGAGGCCGACGTGGTCCTGGATGTGGAGAAGCACCGTCACATTGCGGAAGTAAACCTGCACACCAACGGGGTACGCATCCACAGCAAAGAGGCTTCAGCGGACATGTACGCGTCTGTCGACGCCGCGCTGGCCAAGATCGAGAAACAAATTCGGAAGTATAAGGACCGGATCAACCGCCACCAGCCCCGCACGGCACGGGAAGCACGGGACTATCACCATGCGATTATCTCGATGGATAGTGCTGCCGCGGTGGAAGAAGCGCTTGAATCGGTCGAGAACTCCGATACGGCCGTGGCCGTGGCCCACCGGGTGGTACACCGCGAAAAGCTTTCGATGAAACCGATGAGCGTCGAGGAAGCCACCATGCAGTTGGAACTGGTCGAAGATCAGCCCTTCCTGGTGTTCTCTAACGCGGAGACTTCGGAAGTCAATGTGCTCTATGCGCGTGAAGACGGTACCTTCGGGCTCATCGAACCCAAATTCTAGTCATTGATTATACGGCGGACCACGCCATGGTGTTGGTCCGCCGTTCTGCTCTCCCCCCCCGGCCGCACGCTCATCCCACGAGGGTATTCATGGACACCCAGGACCTCCCTGTAAACCGGAAGCGCAGTATCCCCGTGGCCCGGCTCTTGGATCGTATGACCGATGATCTGGATATCGAGGTCATCGCCGGTTTTCAAGGTATTGGCCGCCCGGTATTTACGTCGGATATTAATCGTCCGGGGCTGGCCCTGAGCGGCTACCTGGAGTATTTTGCAAACGATCGCGTGCAGCTCCTGGGCAATACCGAAATTCACTACATGGAAAAATTGCCCCCGGCCCTGCTGGAACGGCGGCTCACGGCCATGTTTTCCTTTGAGATTCCAATCTTCGTGCTTTCCCGGAATCTCTCTCCTCAAAATGTCTTCCTGGATCTGTGCAATCACCGTGGTGTGCCGGTCTTACGTACCTCCCGCTCCACGGATGAGGTGATCAGCCGGATTATCCTCTTTCTGGCCGAGGAGTTTTCGCCCGAGACCGTGATCCACGGCACGGCGGTAGACTGCTACGGCGTGGGTTGTCTGATCGTCGGTACACCTGGCGTCGGTAAGAGCGAAACCGCGCTGGAACTTATCGAGCGTGGTCACCGGCTTATCGCCGATGACGTGGTCGCTCTCAAGAAACTTCGGGAAGACAATCTCTACGCGGCCACCAATCCCGTTATCGAGCACCACATGGAAATTCGGGGTGTGGGTATCATCGACGTAAAAGCCGTGTTTGGCGTGGGCTGCGTGCGCAACACCAAGCGTATCGGCCTGGTGGTCGAGCTCGAAGAATGGGACCAGAAGAAGGTCTATGACCGCACCGGCCTCGAAGAAGAACACCTCGACATTCTGGGTGTACGCATCCCCCACTTGCGCATTCCCGTTCGTCCCGGACGAAACATTGCCATTATTATTGAGGTGGCCGCGCTGAACCATCGCCTCAAGGAACTCGGCACGAATCCCGCCGAGGAGTTCAACAACCGGATTCTCGGCATCATCAATCAGCGAAGCAACTAGCGGAGCGTCGTGTTGGGGGCACATCATCGGGCAATTCATGATGGGCAAAAGCACGCATGGTCAGCGCACCAGAGAGGTTGTCCAAGTTCTATGAAGCATATAAACCTCATTATGGGGTGTCACGGACACCAGCCCGTAGGCAACTTCGATTTCGTTTTTGAAGAAGCCTATGAGCGTTCCTACAAACCCTTTCTGGATGTGTTGGAACGCTTCCCTGCCGTACAGGTGACCCTGCACTATACGGGCCCCCTGTGGGACTGGTTTCTTGCCCACCGTCCTGAGTTTGTGGAGCGCATCGCACGTATGGCCCAGGCGGGCCAGATTGAAATCATGGGGGGCGGTTACTATGAGCCTCTCTTGTGTGCCATTCCGGAGCGGGATGCCCGGGCTCAGATCGTGCGCATGCAGCAGTTCTGTGAGACCCACCTGGGGGTGCGTCCCCGGGGTATGTGGCTTACCGAGCGGGTCTGGGAACCCCATATGGCCCGCATTCTGGCCCAGGCCGGTGTTGAGTATGCCGCCCTGGACGATGCCCATTTTCTCTGCTCCGGCCTCCGTCCCGAAGACCTCTACGGCTATTACATGACCGAGGAAGAAGGCGAAGCGGTCAAGATATTTCCCATCCAGGAGAAGCTCCGTTACCTCATTCCCTTTCATCAGGTGAGCGAAACGATCGACTACCTCAAGGACCTTGCTACCGAAGCCGGTGACCGCTGTGTGGTCGTGCATGACGACAGCGAGAAGTTCGGCTCCTGGCCCTTCACCTACGAGAGCGTCTACGAGGAAGGCTGGCTGGAGGAATTCTTTCAGGCCCTGACCGACAACAAAGAATGGCTCCACGCGGTCACCTATCGCACCCACCTGGATGCCCATCCGCCGGTAGGTCGCACCTACGTTACCTGCGCTTCCTATCAGGAGATGATGGCGTGGGCCCTCCCCACGCCCCGCCAACGGGAATTGCGTGCGGCTCGTGCGGCCCTGGCCGAGTATCCCGACCTGAATGCCCAGTGTGCACCCTTTATGCAGGGGGGCTTCTGGCGCAATTTCCTGGCGAAGTATCCCGAAGCCAATACCATGCAGAAACGCATGCTGCGCGTCAGTAAGCGACTGGACCGCTTGCGGCATTTGGCGGATACGGAGGCCTTCCAGGAGGCCGAAACCCATCTGCACCGCGGGCAGTGCAATTGCGCGTATTGGCATGGTCAGTTTGGCGGGTTATACCTCAACCACCTGCGTACCGCGATTTACCAGGAGCTAATTCGGGCAGAGAACGCCTTGGACCTCTTGGAACCCCGGCCGCAATCGATCACCTTGGAATCGGTCGACTTCGACGGCGATGGACAGGCAGAACAGATACTGGAGAACGGCCTGCTGGGCCTGTTCCTTGCCCCCCACGATGGGGGTACCCTGTTTGAACTGGATTATAAGCCCCTGGCTTTTAACCTGCTGAACACCCTGGCGCGCCGTGAAGAGCCTTACCACGACAATCTGGCCACGGAAGAGCAGGAAGCCAATCCGGAGCACGGTGCCCACAGTATCCATGAACCCTTTCAGCCCAAAGAGCGCGGTCTGGCCGCTCTGCTCTATACGGACCTCTGTCGAAGGGCCAGCTTGCGGGACCACTTCTTTCCCGAGGAAACCACGGTAGAGGCGATCTACCGCAATCAGGCCGAGGAATTGGCGGATTGCACCCAGGCGGTCTACGAAGTCGTTCCCGGTGCCCCATCCCTCAGTCTGGAAACGCGGGCACCCTTATTGCACGTGCCGGACGGCTTCTTGCGGATTCGCAAGGCCTTATGCCTCCACAGCGATGAATCTTCGTTCGAAATCGCGTATGATATAGGGAACGAGAGCACGGAGTCGCTTCGTGGCGTGTTTTGTCCGGAGATCGTGGTGAATTTTCTTACGGGAGACGCCGAGGATCGCTACTATCATTCGGAGGATCGGGATTTGATGGGGTTGCTCCTGGGAGCACGTCAGACCGAGTGTGCCTTGAAGCATCTGTCCCTGCGGGATGGGTGGCAAAAACTGGAAACCGGCTTTCATACGGGAGAGGCCATCGATTTTCATCTCTTCCCCCTGGAAACGATCAGCCAGTCCGAATGCGGGCAGGAGCGGGTCCATCAGGGCAGTGTGGTACTGCCAGCGTGGCCCATTCAGCTCCTCCCGGGCGGGTCGCAAACGTTTCGTTTTACATGGTATGTGCAGCGTCTTTCAGCGGCACAGGATTAATAGAAACAGCAATAGATAGAGAGCCATTATGCAGGAATTATCGGAAGAAGTATTGGTGGTGAACAAACTGGGCATCCACGCCCGTCCCGCGGCCGCGTTGGTGCAGTGCGTGTTGAATTTCGAATGCGACGTTTTCCTCCTCTTCAACGGCAGCCGTGTGAATGCCAAGAGCATCATGGGGTTGTTGACCCTGGCCGCAACCCAGGGAAGTCGTATCACGGTTTCATGCAAGGGCAGTGATGCAGACGCGGCAATGAAGGCCATAAAGGACCTCTTTGCGGCTGGCTTCGGAGAATCCTGAGTGGAGTCCACCCTACGTGGCATAGGCGTGTCTCCCGGTATAGCCATCGGTCCTGCGGTTGCCTTTCGCGATGATCGCTTCGAAATCCCCCGATACACCGTTGAAGATGTGGGTAAGGAATTGCGTCGCTTCGAGCGGGCGCTGGAAAAGACCCGTGCCCATTTGAGCACGATCCACGCCAAGACCGCAGAGAAATTGGGCGACGGACACGCGGAGATCTTCAAGGCCCACCTGTTAATCCTGGAAGACGTCACCATCCTGGAACAGGTTAAGGAGCGGATTGCCGAAGAAGAACTGAATGCCGAGCACATCCTGAATGAGTTGAGCCAGTACTATGCCGACCTGCTGAGTGCGGTGCAAGACGCCCATTTTCAGGCGCGCACCGCTGACTTGCTGGACGTGATGGAGCGCCTGCAGCGAAACCTGCTGGATGCGGAGCCGATTCAGCCCTTTGAGATGACGACATCGGGGATACTCTTCGCCCAGGATATCTCGCCTTCCGACACGGTTACTATGGATCGAAGCAACGTGCTGGGCATCGCACTCGATTCCGGCAGTCCTACCTCCCATACGTCAATTCTCGCGCGCGCGCTGGAAATCCCGGCCGTCATGGGACTTCATACCGCATCGGCCCTTGTCCAGAACGGGGATTCGGTGATAGTGGATGGCAACGAAGGGTTGCTCATCGTAAATCCCACCGAAGAGACTTTGAACGCCTATCGGCAACAGCAGGAAACCCTGGACGCCCTGCGTAGCGCGCTTCGGTGCATTCGTGTGGAGGGGGAAACGACAACCCGCGACGGGGTGGTGATTCCGACGCAGGCCAACGTAGAGCTCCCCTTCGAGTTGGTGCCGGAATTGCGCGAGTCGGCCGACGGGGTCGGACTTTTCCGGACAGAGTATCTTTTCCTCAATCGGAATACCCTGCCGACGGAAGAAGAACAATACCAGGCCTATTTTCAGGCAGCGGAGACGATGAATCCCCTCCCTGTCACGCTGCGGACGATGGATATCGGCGGGGACAAGTTCGTGTCCCATCTTCAGATATCCAAAGAGGAAAACCCACAGCTTGGCTGGCGGGCCGTACGCTTTTGTCTGGAGCGGAAGGATATTTTCAAGCCCCAACTGCGGGCCATGTTGCGGGCGTCGACATTGGGCAACATCCAGATCATGTTCCCCATGATCAGCGGCGTGGAAGAATTGCGTCAGGTCAAGGCCGTTTTGGAGGAGGTGAAAGAAGAGCTCGACCGGGAAGGCATCCCCTTTGATCGGAAGATTAAAGTCGGTTCCATGATTGAAGTTCCTTCCGCTGTTGCCCTTACGGATCTGCTCTCTCAGGAAGTTGATTTCTTCAGCATCGGCACCAATGATTTGATCCAATACTCCCTCGCGGTGGACCGGGTAAATGAGAAAATCGCCCACCTCTATGAACCGGCCCATCCGGCAGTCTTGCGCATGATTAAGTGGACCTGCAACGCGGCGTGGGCCTCGGGGATCCCGTGTAGCCTTTGTGGTGAAATGGCCGGTGACCCGCTCTATACCGAAGCGCTGATTGGGCTCGGGGTCACTTCCCTGAGTATGTCCGCTGTTTCACTGCCGCTGGTCCGTGCCGAAATCGGCGAAATTGATTTCGGAGAGGCCCAGGAACTGGCTACCCACCTGCTCCGTCTGCCGACGGCGGCGGAAATCAAAGCCGAAATCCGTGCGCGGTATGAGAAGCGACGTTCAGCGGAGGCCTACCTGTCCCATGCGGCAGCCCGTAAAATCGAAGCAACCCTCCCCCTGGAGCGTGGTTAGTGAAGAAACAACGAATTACTATTCTGGGTTCCACCGGTTCCATCGGCCGCAGCGCATTGGACGTCGTCCGCCACTACCCGGAGCGCTTCGAGGTGGTGGGCTTGGCGGCCCATCGAAACGTGGAACTGCTGCGGGAACAGATAGCGGCCTTCCGCCCGGCTTACGTAGCGGTATCCGATCCGGACGCGCAGGAAACACTGCGGGCCATGAATCTGCCGGTCACCCTGCTGGATACCGAGTCGCCCCTCACTTCCCTGGCGGAGGTCCCTGTTGATACTGTGTTATGTGCCGTCGTTGGGGCGGTGGGACTTCGCCCCCTGTTGGCCGCCATCGCCGCGGGAAACCGTGTGGCCGTGGCCAACAAGGAGCCTTTCGTCATGGCGGGCAAGCTTGTCATGGAGCATGCCCGGAAGCGGGAGGTGGAGGTTCTTCCGGTGGACAGCGAGCACAATGCAATTTTTCAATGTATCCATGGACACGAGCAAAGCGATCTGGCCTGCATTCATCTCACGGCGTCCGGTGGCCCGTTCTATGGCCGAGACCGCGCTTCCCTGGCGGAAGTGGCCCCCGAACAGGCGACCAGGCACCCAACCTGGGATATGGGCGCGAAAATAAGCGTGGATTCAGCGACCCTCATGAATAAGGGGTTGGAAATCGTGGAAGCCATGTGGTTGTTCGACTTAACGTCCGAGCAGATCGATGTGGTGATTCATCCCCAGAGCATTATTCACAGCCTTGTCGAGTTTAATGACGGAAATATCCTGGCCCATATGGGCGTTACCGATATGAAGTTCCCCATCCTGTTCGCACTTACCTACCCGGAACGGGTAGAATTACCGATGAAGCGACTGGATCTGACCACCATGAAGGCGTTGACCTTTGATGCGCCTGATTTCAGTGCCTTCCCATGTCTCGCCCTGGCGCGACATGCGGCAAAAGCCGGTGGGACAGCCCCCGCCATCTTGAACGCGGCCAACGAAGAGGCCGTTTCGGCATTTTGCAATCGCCAACTTGGTTTCCTGCAGATAAGCGATGTCGTGGATAGCGTTTGTACGACGTGTACGAGCACGTCGGACTACGATCTGGATGCCGTGCTTGCGGCAGACACGATAGCGCGGCAGGCGGCGCGCGAAGCCATCAGGAAATGGGCCCGCCCCTGAAGTTCCGGTTTAACGAAAGCCCGTTTGGGGCGATAGCGTCGTCTGGGCAGGACGAACACAACGTAACATGAAGACAGGACGTTTCATCTCGATATGAGCATTATTATTTTTCTCCTGGTGCTGAGTTTTTTGGTTTTCTTTCACGAACTGGGCCATTTCCTCGCAGCGAAAGCGTGCGGAATTTATGTGGACCGATTCAGCATCGGCATGCCGCCCCGGGTTGTGGGCTTCAAGTGGGGGGAGACCGATTACTGTATCGGTGCCCTTCCCATCGGTGGATTCGTCAAGATGGCGGGCCAGGAAGATGCCCCGCTGACCGAAGAAGAACGGGCGAAAGAATATGGCGGCGTCCCGCCGGAGCGCTGGTTCAACAATAAGCCGGTGTGGCAACGGATCATCGTGATTCTGGCGGGTCCGGTGGCCAACCTGATCCTGGCCGTGCTCCTCTATGGTCTGCTGGCCGGTATGGGCAAAGAAGTGGCCGAATCCGAAATTACGGCCCGCATTGGTTTCGTGGAAGAAAATACGCCGGCCGCCACGGCCCCTCTCTTTAAGATTTCGGCCTCCGGTGAATCGGTCGATTTCGAGGAGACGCCCGATACGATTGGTTTCCAGCCCGGCGACCTGCTCTATACGCTGAACGGGCAACCCGTGCAAGACATCCAGACCTTCAGCACGAAGGTGTTGCTGAAAGGTGAAGAGACCGCCCATGTCATTGAGATTGAGCGGCCCGGCGCAACGGATGATGCTCCCCCCCAGCTTCTGGTGTGCAAGCTGAAGCCGGTCACGATGGAGGGAGAAGAATTCCCACGCTTCGGTGTGCACCCCTTCGCGTCGGTGCGGGTGGCCAATGTCCTCGACGATACGCCCGCGAAAGCGGCCGGATTGCAAGAAGGTGACATTGTACGTCGGGCCAATGGGGATGTGGTAAGCATCGAGTCCTTCGGGACGCTTGTACAGGATATGCCCGAAGGGGAGTCGGTTGACCTTAGTGTCAAGCGGGACGACACCTTGATCCCCCTGACCATCACGCCCCACACGACCGGTCGGTTCCGCAATTTTGTGCTCGGTGCCGATGGGAAGGGTGAGGATGCGGAAAACGGTCCCGCCGTGGTGCTCAAGGTCAAGCCGGAGTTCCGGGAAGAAACCGGGTTGCAGCGAAAAGATGTAATTACAGCCATAGACGGAAAACCAGTAACCTACCGCGAGGCGGCGGATCTTGTCCTGGCGAGTCCCGGAAAGACCTTCTCCGCTACCGTGGAACGTCCCCAACTCTTGTTTGGACTGGCGCAGAAGGCCAGCACGGAGACCATTGAACTTACCGTTGATCCGGTACGCACGATTGGCATTGAGATGCGGGAAGAATTCATCCTGCATCGCGTGCCGGCGAGCCAGATCGTGCCCGAGGCTTTTCGTCAGAGTTGGTACGCCTTTACGACTACCGTCGAGACCCTGCAAGCCCTCGTCATGCAGAACGTCAGCCCGGATAATCTCGGTGGCCCGGTCATGATTTATCAGATGACCACCCACTTTGCGCAGCGCGGATTCGGCTGGCTGGTAGGGATTACCGCACTCATCAGTGTCAATCTGGCGGTATTCAATCTCCTCCCCCTTCCCGTATTGGACGGTGGGCTGCTGGTCATCAACAGTATTGAAGGCATTCGTCGCAAGCCCCTCAACCCTGCCTTCTTAGAGAAGTTTCAAATGGCCGGTCTTGTCCTCATCGTGGGCCTTATGCTCTTCGTCACCTTTAATGATGTGGGCCGCCTGCTGGATAACTTCATTCCTTGACGCGCTAGCGATCCGAAGAATCCGATTCTGAGAATACGGGCCACGTTGTGCACCAGCTCCGTGGTGGATCGTCGCACTTAACATGTACTAAACAGTCCTCTGCTTCAATGGGAAGTGGCGGATTGTCAGGCTACCCTGTCCAGGCGGCCAAGAAGCCGCCGGATAATGCTCTGGAGAATACCTTACCGTGCAGAAGATTACCTGCAAATTCGGCGGCACCTCGCTTGCCGACGCTGCGAATATTCGAATCATGCAGTCCATCGTCGAAGAAGATCCCGCCCGTGCTTTCGTAGTACCGTCGGCACCGGGCAAACGCTTTGACAAGGATCGGAAGGTAACCGACCTGCTGTATGCCTGGCACAGTATCGCCTCTCAGGGACTGGATGCGTCGGAGCCGAAGGGTATTATTCAGGAACGATTTGAAGCATTGGCGCGGGAATTGGGCATCGAATTTGATGTCGTGCCCTTTATCGAAGAAATCGAAGCCCAGTTGAGTGAAGACAACGCGGTTGATTTCATGGCCTCCCGGGGAGAATTTCTGAATGGCCAATTGATCGCCGCGCTGCTCGGGGCCGAGTTTGTCGATCCGGCCGACTATATCAAGTTCAAGGCCAATGGCACCTTTGATCCGGTTACCTACGAATTGCTCGGGGAACGGTTAAAGGGCGAAGGCCGATTTGTGATTCCCGGCTTTTACGGCTCCATGCCAGACGGCCGTATCAAGACGTTTTCCCGGGGTGGCAGTGACATTACGGGTGCGATAGTCGCCCGCGCCACCGAATCGGTACTCTATGAAAACTGGACCGATGTCCCCGGCTTCCTCATGGCGGATCCCCGTATTGTGGATTCTCCCAAGGGCATCGCCGAGGTAACCTATCAGGAGTTGCGGGAGTTGTCCTATATGGGCGCGACGGTGCTCCACGACGAGGCCATCTATCCCGTCCGCGAGCCCGGCATTCCCATTCAGATCCGGAGTACCCGGGAGCGGAATAACCCGGGCACCCGGATTGTGCCCCACCGCAAGAGTGAGCACCCCCTTTGCGGCGTTGCGGGCCGCAAGGGTTTCAGCATGCTGAACATAGAAAAGACGTTGATGAATCATGAACGGGGCTTTGGCCGCAAGGTCTTGACCGCCCTGGATGAATTGGGAATTGGCTGGGAGCATATGCCCACGGGTATTGATACCATCTCCCTCATTTTCAGAGACGAAGAATTGGGTACGCAGGGCGACACGCTGATCGAAACCGTCCAAGGACGATGTCAACCTGATAGTATCAGCCTGGTTTCCGGCTTGGCGATGATCGCCACGGTGGGACTGGGGATGAATCACCATATCGGCGTGGCGGCGCGCTTGTTCACCGCCCTATCGGAGGCCAATGTCAATATCCGTGTTATTGACCAGGGCTCATCAGAAATGAACATCATTGTCGGGGTAGAAGAAGAGGCGTTGGAGCGCGCGGTAAACGCGATTTATCGGGCCTTCGAAGCCTGGGAATAATCCATGCATCGACATAC
Source organism: Candidatus Hydrogenedentota bacterium (assembly GCA_034669905.1). Lineage (GTDB taxonomy): Bacteria > Hydrogenedentota > Hydrogenedentia > Hydrogenedentales > JAEUWI01 > JAEUWI01. Next base: position 114,497 of record JAXMOL010000004.1, on the reverse strand, counting down.
CAAGATTGTTTGTACCATCGGTCCGTCTTCGTCCAGCCCGGAGATGGTCGAAAAGTTAATCAACGCGGGCATGAACGTCGCCCGACTGAATTTTTCTCACGGAACCCATGAAGGGCACGCTAAACAACTCCAGATAATCCGGGAAGTCTCCCAGCGTATGAAGGCCAATGTGGCGGTCCTGATGGACTTGCAGGGGCCCAAGATTCGGACCGGGAAACTTGAGGCGCCCCATATGGTTCGTCTCGAGCCTGGCGCGCCGTTTACCATCACGTCGGAGAAGATTGTCGGTACGGTGGAAAAGGTATCCACGACCTACGATAAACTTCCCAACGACGTGAAGGTGGATGACCGCATTCTCATGGCGGATGGCACCCTGGAACTCCGTGTGACCGAGGTGGCGCCCCCCGAGATTCGCTGTGTCGTCGTCCGGGGCGGGATTCTCGGAGAGAGTAAGGGCATCAACCTGCCGGGCGTGAACATTGCCGAGCCTTCGCTCACGGCCAAAGACAGGGAAGATCTGGAGTTTATTCTTACCCAGGATGCCGACTTCGTGGCCCTGTCTTTTGTGCGGTCCCCTGATGATATCAAAGGGCTTCGCAAGATTCTCCGCGATGCCGACTCGGATCTGGGTATCGTGGCGAAAATTGAACGCCCGGAAGCCCTGGAGAATTTTGATGAAATCGCTGCCCTGAGCGATGTGGTGATGGTGGCCCGCGGCGATCTCGGTGTGGAAGTCGATTTCGAGGAAGTCCCGTCCATCCAAAAGCGGCTCATCCGCCATTGCAATGAGATGGGGGTGCCCGTGATCACGGCTACCCAGATGTTGGAATCCATGGTGGACGGGGATCACCCCACCCGTGCCGAAGTAACCGACGTGGCAAATGCTATTTATGATGGCACGGACGCCGTAATGCTTTCGGGCGAAACAGCCTCGGGTGATTTCCCCATCGAAGCCTGCACGGTCATGCATCGGGTAGCACTCCGAACGGATCAGGAACTCCACAAGAACATCTCCACCCGCCGCATGATGCAGTTACGCCATGAGGAGTTGCAGGCCCGCCGTAAAGGGTTGACCGGAGTACGGCTGAACTCCTATGCGGACTCCATTGGTCAGGCGGTTTTTCGCATGTCGACAAGCCTCGATATCGCCCGTATCGTGTGTTTTACCACCACGGGCTATACCGCAGGCGCTATTGCTCGCTATCGTCCCAAGACCCGCATCAAGGCTTTCACCAACAAGGTCTCGACCTGCCGTAAGTGCGCGATTCTCTGGGGCGTGTCGGCCATCCTGACCCGTGACTTCGAGGAAATCGAAGGCTTGGTGGCCGAGGTGGAAGAGAAGCTGATTGAGGGGAATGTGGCCGCTAAAGGAGATACGATCCTGATTGTGGCCGGTACTCCCCTGGCCGCGGGTGGCCGCACCAATCTCTTGAAACTCCATACGATAGGCGATCCGGCCTAGGCACTTCGGGTATGGTAGAATCAATTGACATGTAATCCATATATGGATGAATAAGTACTGGTCAACACGAACTGCGGCGTTTCCGTCACGGGAAACGCCGCCTTTCTCCACCCCTGACATGGAATGTGAATGAGTCTCAGTGAAACGGAACGGCTCGCCGGAGAGCTGGATGAAAACTGGTTCGCCAGTGCCTTCGACGCCCTCTACCCCATCATTTATGCCCACCGAACCGTGGAAGCGGCTTCGGCAGAGTCGGCCTTTGCCATCGCGCAATTAGAGCTTACTGACACTTCCTCGGTGTTGGACCTCTGTTGTGGGAACGGGCGCCACATGGTGCACTTACTAAGACATACCCCCCACGTGACCGGGTTGGATTACTCTCCTGATTTGTTGGGTTTCGCGCGGACCCAGTTGGGCGCGTCGGGACGTTTACTCCGGGGCGATATGCGGGCCATTCCCTTCGAAGGGGCCTTTGACGCGGTGGCCAATTTCTTTACCAGTTTTGGCTACTTCCAGGACTATGCGGAAAACCTGTCTGTCGCTCAGGGGATTGCGCGGGCGTTGAAACCCACGGGCCGTTTTTTCGTGGATTACCTCAATCCCGAGTATGTCCGGAATCATCTGGACCCAGAGAGTCGTCGCAGCGCGGAAGACCTGGAGATTCGAGAACAGCGCTGGGTCGATGAGGCCACGCAACGGGTCAACAAAGTAACCGAAGTGACCCGCGATGGCCAGCACGTCAGTCGCTCATCCGAGTCCGTGCGGCTCTATTCCCCCGCGGAGTTGGATGCCCTCCTCGACGAGGCGGGTCTGCGCGTGGAAGCCCGCTATGGAAACTATGACGGAAGCCCGGTGTCGGCGGCACACCCCCGACAGATCATCGTTGGAATGCGGGCGGAATAATGGCTGACTTACTCCGTGATTATATTGATGGCCAGGCGGCGCTGCTGGAACACTATGCCGATCACCCGGCGAAGGTTTTTGAGCACCCTATCCCTCCGGCGGCCTGGGACGAGGCCCTGCTCGCCGATCTTCGTGCCTATCAAGCGCGACTCGGAGCGCCCAAATCAGTCAACGGCCAGGGCGGTGTTTTTATTACGGGCCAGCAACCGGGCATTTTTACGGGGCCGCTCTACACGATTTACAAGGCTATTACGGCCCTGAAGCTCGCAGAGAAGGCCAACGCCGCGGAAGCGGACAGCTTTGTGCCCGTCTATTGGGTGGGTGGCGACGACCATGATTTTGATGAGATCAGTCGGGTTCATTTGCTCAACAAGCAGCACCGCGCCGTGCCATTGTCCCTGGAGGCGGCGGCCGATCAGCCCGCCCTTTCAATCTTCCGGCTTCCTGTTCGCGAATCGTTGCATGGGCTCATCGAAACGGCAGCGGTGGAGGCCCCTGGCTCGGAGTTTTCTGCCGAGATTGCCAGCTTTCTTCACGAGAGCGTAGAGGCAGCGGACAATCTCTCTGAGTGGCACGCACGCCTGATGGCCCGGCTTTTCCGAGATACGCCCCTGGTGCTATTTACGCCCGAGCTCGAAGCCGCACGGCGCGCCGCGCTACCCGTTTTCGAGCATGAGATCACCCATCCCCTGGTCAGTACGGCCCGGCTGAACGTGGGCGGTGAGGCGCTCGCACAGGCGGGCTATGGTGCGCAGGTGGTCAAAGACGATGTGAGTTGCAATTTCTTTATCGAACACAAGAATCGGCGCTGTCGCGTCCACTTCGTGGAGGGTGCTTTCCTCCTTCCCGATACCGGGGAACGCTTCAGTCCGACAGAAATGAAGGCCTGGCTGCACCGTGACCCCATGGCCTTCACGGCGAATGTGGCCCTCCGCTGTGTGGTTCAGCAGCACCTTTTCCCGGTGCGCGCTTATATCGCCGGCCCCGGTGAATTGGCCTATTGGGGCCAATTGCGGGGCGTATTTGATGCTTTTGACACCCCGATGCCCATCGTCTATCCCCGAATTCGGGCCGTCCTGACCACGTTGAAAACGAACAAGCTGCTCAATAAATACGGCCTGAAACCTGCCGATCTCGGGGCACCACTCAACGAACTGGAAGAGCAGGCCCTTCGAAGCGGCAGCCAGGACCCGAGTTTGGCATTGCTGGCGGAACGCCGTACGGAAATCGAGGCGTCGCTACGTGGACTCTCCGCCGACTTCAAGAAACTTGGAAAGAAAGGTCGGGGCGCTGCTGATATGGCCGAGCAATTTTCGACGAATGTTCACCAGTCCCTCGACCACCTCGAACGCAATCTACTTCGCGCCGATGCCAATCGAACGGAAACGGTTCGCAATCAATTGACCCGACTCAGCACGGAGCTGGCCCCAGAGCGAAAGCCCCAGGAACGCTACTACACCCTCTTCTCCTGGTTGTTCCAGTACGGGTGGGACCTTATCCCCCGGCTTATGCAGGAATTGGATGCCTCCAATCATGAGTTGCAGGAGGTGGAACTGTGAGCATGGATGTATTGGCCATTGGCGCCCACCCCGACGACGCGGATCTCGGCGTAGGGGGATTGTTGTGCAAACTCGCCCAGGCCGGCAAGAGGACCGCCATTCTCGATCTGACCCAGGGTGAACTGGGTTCCCGGGGCACGGTGGCCGAGCGCGAAATCGAGGCGGCCGAAAGTGCCCGTCTTCTGGGACTGACGACCCGGCTCAATGCCCGTTTGCCTGACGGGGGTATTGCCAACACCACCGAACAGCGGTGCGTGGTGGTTGAGATTATTCGTCAGCTGCGGCCAAAGATAATTCTGGGCCCTATGCGCCCGGATCGCCATCCCGATCACGAGGCGGCCCATGATCTGGTGAAAGATGCCCATTTCTTTTCGGGCGTTCACGGTCTGAAGACCGAGTCCCCAGCCTGGCGGGCAAGAACGCTGTATGGTTATTCGGCCTATTTCGAAGGGACGACTACGCCGACTCATGTGGTCGACATCACGGCGTTCTTTGAGCAAAAAATAGCAGCCCTGCGGGCCTTTCGTTCGCAGTTTCACAACGTCGATTACGACGGACCGGAAACCCTGGTCGCTTCGTCGCAGTTTTGGGATGCCATCGCAACCCGTGCCGCCTATTGGGGCAACACGATTGGCGTTCGCTACGGGGAGCCGCTCTATGGCACACTACCCCTTGCGATGAATCTTCCGCCTGAACTGGAGGAACCGTCATGAAGATTGGTATTACCTGTCATCCATCTGCCGGGGGCAGCGGCATTATGGCTACCGAATTGGGCTTTGCATTGGCTGAACGGGGGCATACGGTCCATTTCGTCACGTCCGAGCCGCCCTACCGCCACAGTTCGTATCGGGAAAACATCTTCTCCCACTACGTGGATTCGGTGTCCTATCCCTTGTTTCGCACGCCCCCCTATTCTCTTGCGCTTGCCACCAAGATTTGTGAAGTGGCCGAAGAGCATGACATCGAACTCTGGCACGCCCACTACGCCATTCCCAATGCGGCAGCGGCGATTTTCGCACGGGAGATGCTCCCCGTGGAGAAACGTTTCGGCATCGTAACGACCCTCCACGGTACGGATATCACCTTGGTCGGTAGCGACCCTTCTTTCTATCGTATTACCAAATTTGCCATGGAACGCAGTTGCGCTGTGACGGCCGTATCCCAGTGGTTAAATGATGAAACGATGCGGGAATTTCAACTGAAACGCCCCATCAAGACCATTTACAACTTCCTGGACCACAAAAAATTCAACGGAAATTCGCTGACGCCCTGTCAGCTGGGATGTGGTGACAGCAAGATTATCATGCACATTTCCAACTTCCGCCCCGTGAAGCGCGTGACCGATGTGGTTCGGGTCTTTAATCGGGTATTGGAGCATGTGGACGCCACGTTGGTGATGGTTGGGGAAGGTCCGGAACGCATGGCGGCCGTCGGCGTGGCCAAGCAACTCGGTATCTCCCACCGCATTAAGTATCTCGGAAACTATGAAAATATCGAGTCCATTATCCCCTGCGCCGATCTGGTGATTCAGCCCAGTGAACATGAAAGTTTCGGGTTGGTGCCGCTGGAAGCCATGGCGTGCCGGGTTCCCGTAATTGCCACGGCCAGCGGCGGGATTATCGAGGTCATTGAGCATGGGGTGTCCGGCTACCTCTGTGAGGTGGGCGATATTGAACACATGGCCCTCTGTGCGGTCGAGATACTATCCGACCCGGTGCGGGCGGCGGAACTTGGTGAACGGGGATACCAACGGGCCATGTCAGGATTTCGACGCGATGATATCGTAACGGAATATGAGCAGGTGTATTCCGAAGTCCTGGAGATGCGGCGTACTGGAAAAGCCGCCGTGCTATCCGCCTCCTAGGGGCTCCATTGCCATTTCAGGTGGGCGAGCGCTAGAATGCCTTGCCGTGCTCCACGGGATGGAGCGCTACCTGTGCAACGTGTAGGCTGTTGGAAAGGAGTCTTGTGTCTGCTCCGTCAGAAGCTCATGACACCGTTCTGACACTTCCTGCGTCGCGTTGGTGGTTGCTTACGGCATGCGGCTATACGCTCCTTGCGGGGGTGTTGTTCTTCCCAGCCCTCCGTTCCTACTTCAGCAGTGACGATTTTTTGCATCTGGGCACGGTCATCCAGGGGCGCCTGCCCTTTGCGCCCGACGGCAGTGGGCGGGGCTTTCTGCGGCCGCTGGTCGGGGGAAGCTTCCTGCTGGAGTACCATCTCTGGGGCCTCCACCCCCTGGGCTATCATCTCAGCAACGTCACGCTCCATCTGGTGAACAGCGTACTCGTCACGTGCTTTGCGCTCCTGATTTTTCCCGACGTAAAGCGACGTCATGAGATAGCCCGACTCGCGGGCGCTTTCTTTCTGGTTCTAACGTGTCATGCCGAGTCCGTGTCGTGGATTTCGGGACGAACCGATCTGATCGCGACCTTCTTCTCCCTGCTGACCCTTTGTACTGTGTTGTATGGGCTGCGTTTCAATCAACCGCGCGCGATGGTTGGTTCTATAGCCTTCTTCGTGTTGGCCCTCCTCAGCAAGGAATCCGCCCTGTCCCTCCCCTTCCTCATCGTCATTACGGTATGCCATCTGGGGCAACGGGGTGAACTCGCGTTGACGCGGCGCTATGGGGTAATCAGTGGGCTGGCGTCGACGGGTATTCTCGCCGGATATTTTCTTCTTCGGTACTGGAAACTCGGTGCCTTTATCGCCGGGTATGGCGCCCAGGGCCACCTGCGCTTCCATCAGGATCTTCTCGCGCAGGCGGCGGCCCGCTTTGCGTGGCGTGTCTATTTTCCACCCCTGCCCGAAGGCACGGCAGCCTATTTTACTCCCATGGCCAGTCGTCTCGGAGATCTCTTCACCCTGGCACTCTTCCTTCATGTCATCCTGTGGGCGATTCTGGCGTGGAAGCGTCCCGCATGGCGTATGGGCCTTTATCTTTACCTGGCGTTCTGGCTGGCCCTCTTGCCGGTGATCAATGTACGTATCCAATGGACCAATGTCGAGGGGGAACGCTTCCTCTACCTCGCCTCGGTCTTCGCCGCACTCGGCGCCGCCTGGCTCCTGGGCGGCCTGTCACGGCGCAAGATTCGATGGGCATTGGTTGGGTTCTTCTTCCTGTTCCAGTGTGGAAATCTCTGGTGCGCCAACCAGCGCTGGTATCAGGCTGGCGAGATCGCCCGGGAAGTCACAACCGGCATTCAACAACAATCGCAGGACAAGACGGGGGTGCTGCTTAATAAGCCGGACTCCTACGATGGTGCCCTGGTTCTCCGTACCGGGCTGGAGGATGCTGTCCGGTATTTTGGGGACACGCCCTGCCCGGCTTGCCACGTGGAAGTCTTTTACGCGACGACGCTATTCGAAGAAGACCACAACTTCCGTTTCGCCCCGGTGCCCCACGCGGAATGGACCTATACGCTTCAGGCGATGGACAACTATTCCGTTATGGTGGAAGAGGACTTTTACGATCGTATCGAAATATTGACGGGCGAAGAGCGTCAAAGTACATTTCGCTTTCGGGAGCCATTGCGGGACCAGGTAATCCTGCTCTATACTTCCGACGGGGTTTCCCCCGTGCCTTGGATTCCCGACGCCCCTACTCCAACCTCCAGGTAATATGTCTTGGCTCTCCTGCGCATAGTTCCGTTCATTTTCATCCTACTCACAGTGCCCCTGGTGAGCGGTTGTACGAAATCACAAGACACTCCAACCGTTGGTGTCCATCTCTCGGGTGACCAATACAACGTAGCGGTGATTCTGGTGGATACCCTGCGCCCGGACCACCTGGGATGCTATGGGTACGCCCGTGGCAAAACCCCTCACATCGATGCCCTGGCGTCCGAGGGCCTGCGTTTTGAGAAGGCCTACTCCGCATCTACCTTTACCGGGGAGGCGGTCAGCGCACTCTTTACGGGACGTCCTCCCGCGATGAATGGCACCGGCCTCGGGTGGACGTCGCGACCAACGCCCCAGGCGGAGAATCTTCCGAAACGCTTCGAAGGAGCGGGATACAAGACGGGCATCTTTTCGACGTCTTTCGTGATGCGTTTTCGTGGATTCTATGACAGTTTCCAGGAAGCGGAACTCTTCCCGGGACAGGTGAATTCGACGGCCCTGGACGGGGAATTGACGGATGCGGCCCTGGATTTCGCGAACCGAAACCAGGGGGAAAAGACCTTTCAGTACCTTCATTTCTACGCCCCACACGCCCCCTACAATCCACCGGAATCGGCCCTCGCGCCCTTCGGACTGGACCGGGAGGTATTGGTGCCTTCCGACGAGGTACACCCCGCCGCCCTGGTTACGCAAGGCATGGCGATCACGGATGCCCGGTTGGTGGAACTGAAAAAGCACTACGATGCTGAAATCGCCTATATCGACCAATGTATCGGGCGGTATCTGGACGGCCTGGAGTCGCTCGGCCTGCGGGAAAAGACAATCGTGGTATTGGTGTCGGACCACGGTGAAGAGTTTCTCGAGCATGGTTTTGCGGACCACGCCTGGAACCTCTTTGAAGAGACCCTGCGTATCCCTCTGATTATTTCTGCACCAGGGCTAATTGAGGCGGGAACGGCGATTGAGCGTGTATCGATCAGTGATGTCATGCCCACCCTCTTGCGCCTTACCGAAGTGCCTCACCCGACCTATGAGGTGCCCGTGTCGGGTCAGTATCTTCTCGCCCCCGGCCCGAATGCCTGGGCCTATACCCCGCGACAGGGACCGGTTTTCGCAAGTCTTTTTCCTGAGAGTCGGGCCCAGCTGCATGCCGTGCTTTTTGACGACTATAAGTACATCGCCGGCCCTCGTTGGCTGGACGCGCCGGCGTGCAAGCAATACTGGTTACTCCAAGGCGTCATGGCGGACCGCGTCAAGTCCTCCGAATTCCTGGCCCTCTCACCCTGGGCGCCCGTGTCGAAGGAAGCCCTCTTTCACCTCGGAGATGACCCGGGGGAAACACAGAACCTGGTGGAGCGATTACCGGTCGTGCGGGACACAGGACGGGAATGGCTGGAGCGCTATCAACGGGAAAGTGCCCCCTATCGGACGGAAGCGGCTCCGACCACAGACAGCGATCCTTTCGGTGGAGATTTTGTACCCGCGGCCCTGAAGCAGTTGGGCGAAGGGGCGCACTCCGACCAGGAGGACACGACGGACGAGGGACGTATCGCACCGGAGGTTTTGGAAAGCCTGGAAACCATGGGCTATCTATAGGGCGGTGCCGTCTTTGAGTGCTGCAATAAGCAGGTCACGGAGTGCCGTCGTATCTGTGCCGGGGAAGAGCGCCTCATTGAGTGTCTCGGTCCAATCGGACATCCCCAGGTGCCCTGCGACGCGATGGAAATCCGCCAGGTTCTCGGAAACAACCGATGCCACGTAGTACGCAGTCGCTGCGTGGGTATGCTCCTTTCGCAGCAGCACACTTTCCGCCGCGTAGATGCGTTCACAAATCGCCATCAAGGGGCCGGTGACGGGCTGCTCGGGGCCATTGCCCTGACCAATCTTTGTTAGCATCTTCCTGACGAGCCTTTTCTGTCCCTGGATGTCTGATGCCTCCTCCCCGTCACCGTCTTGCTCGGATTCCGCCGCGGTCAGCAAACGTTGCATCATAGTGAGACGACAGATTTCCGTGGTGCCCTCGTAAAGGCGGGTGACCCGGGCATCCCGGAACGCCTTCGCGGCCGGGTATTCCTCGCTGAAACCATAGCCGCCATACAGTTGAAGCATGTCGTCCGTAAAGGTGCCCAGGGACTCGGTGGCCAGGGACTTCAGTAACGCGCATTCAAAGGCGAAGTCCTGTAATACGGCAAGTCGTTTCGCCCCCGTAAGACTTCCGAGTTCTGCCCGTGCTTTCGTCAAGGCCCCTTCCATGGTGGTCGCCACGCGATAGACGGCGGACTCAACGGCGAAGCATAGGGAAGCCATTCGGGAGATGCGATCACGTACCATGCCGAAGTCGATGATGGAGAGGCCAAAGGCCTCCCGCTCACGGGTATAGGCCAGGGCAAGGGGAAGCAGTGCTTTCATCTTGCCCACACAGGCAGCCGCGAGTTTAAGACGGCCCAGATTCAACATGTTGAGGGCTATTTTGTGTCCCTGCCCTGGGCTCCCCAGGACCTGTGATGGCGCAACAGGGACGTTTTCATAGTAGACACTACAGGTCGACGAGGCATGTTGTCCCAGTTTTTCCTCTTCCGCCCCGATACGTAGTCCGGGGGTGTCGCGGTCGACGAGAAAGGCCGTTATTCCACTATCCGGGATACGCGCGAAGGTAATAAAGCACCCGGCATAGGACCCGTTGGTGATGAACTGTTTGGCCCCGTTCAAGACGAACCCGTCACCGTCCGGGATAGCCGTCGTGCTGAGCGCCAGGGCATCGGAGCCGCAATGGGCTTCGGTAAGGGCAAAGGCCATGATGCACTCCCCCGCTGCGGCCGGAGGTAGGTAGTGAGCCCGCTGTGCCTCACTCCCGAAACACGCCACGGGTAACATCCCGACGCCCTGATGGACCATGAACCCGACGTTCAGGCTGTGTCCCCTGCCCAGGGCCTCGCACATCAGGGTGGCATCGACCGTACCGAAGCCCAGTCCGCCATCCGCCTCCTCCAGCTCGGCGGCGAATACCCCGAGTTCGGCACACTGACGAAAGCACTGTCGCGCCAGGGCATAATCTCTCTGGACAAGGCCAGGCTCTGCCACCGCCAGCTCGGTTTCCGCGAACTGCGCGATGCTCTCGTAGAAAAGTTGCTGCGTATCCGAAGCGTTTTCAGGATACCAGGCTGACTGTGATTGCTTCGGTGTCGAATAGAAAGACTCACCCATCCGCATCCCTTCCCATACGTTGAGTTGCACCACGCTCGGCCCCCCGGCTATGATCCCGGCTCCTTGTGCCGACACTCCACTATACCGTTTTATCCCGGAAAGTCTGAAATGTCCCCTGCCCTCCCTAAATTTACGGATGCGATGACGGCGACCCGTCTGATGAGCGAATTGGGCGAAGACTTCGCCGTGGTCCGAAATCTTTCCCATGTTTTTCCGCCCTACGACATCTACGCCCTGGCGCCGGGGCGGAGCCATGTCGAGAACGGCCTGAAGGCTGCGGTCATGGATATGGATGGCACCACCACCACGACAGAGCCCCTGTGTATCAACGCCTTGGAAACCATGGTGGGGCGGATCAGTGGACGTATGGATGACACGGCCTGGACCGGGCTTGATCCGGAACAGGACTACCCCCACATCATCGGAAACAGCAGTACGCGTCACGTGGAGTATTTGCTTCAGACCTACGCAGATACCATTGTACCCACGTGTTTCATGGAGGCACTGGTCCATGCCGCTGCCTGGACGCTCGGTTTTTCACAGGATGCGTCCCGCGTGCAGGATTTGGAGAGTATGCTGTCCGTTCTGGGTATCTCATCGCTCGCGGAGGATAGCCGTTTTCAGGCCCTGACCAAGACCGCGCGCCATGATGGCGAAGCCGAGAAACGGGTAATCGCGGCTTTGGCCCGGGAAATGGGAGAGGCGTTCCCCGCGAATGATTTCCCCCGTCTTACCCGTGCCGCCGTAGAGATTTACTATCAGCGCTACCATGAACTCTTGTCGGCGGTTGCGGCGGCCCAGGGCGCACCCCTTCCGGACCATGTCCGGGCTCCTTCAGACGGCCTGCTGATTCAACCCATGCCGGGCATAGGAGTATATCTGGCACTCGTATCGGGATTGCTGGGCGACGAAGCGCCACAGTGCTACGACGTCCTTTCCCAGCATTTGGCCTCGCACGGTCAGGCCGTGCCGGAAGCGGAGCATGGCAGGGAAATGTTGGCGAGACTTGGGCGCCACTTTGCCGCCCAGCCGGCGAAGGTTGCTCTCGTAACATCATCGATTTCCTATGAGGCTGATGTCGTGTTGGGAGAAGTTTTTCGACAGCTTCGCGAGGGAGTTTCCGCATGGGGCTTGTCCGGTGATACCGCGGCGCGCGTGGAAGGCCGATTTCAGTCGCCGGCCACCTATTACGATGCGATTATCACCGCGTCCGATTCCTGTGAGATGCGCTTGAAGCCCCACCGCGATCTCTATTCTCTTGCGCTGGGGCGACTTGGGCTGGATCCCGAAGAATTTCGTGATGTGGCCGGATTTGAAGACAGTGAATCGGGCACCATTGCTATCCGGGCCGCGGGCATCTCCGTCTGCTGCGCCCTGCCCTTTCACATGACGTCGGGGCACATCTTCCAGGCGGCGACCCACACCTGCCCCGGTGGGTTGCCCCAGGTGATTCTGGAAAAGAACTGCTTCCTGCGCCCGTAGCCCCCCTTCGCATCACGGTCCCTACTTGATAACGGAATCCGCGCCCACCCCCAGGCGGTTGTTCTTCCACGTCATGTTTTCGTCATTGGTCTGGTTAAAGCGAAGGGGTTCGCCCGACGTGTTGTAGATGGTATTGTTCTCTACCCGATATCCCTTGCTCCCCTGGTCGAAGAAGATACCGTTATTGGGTGCCCCACCGTGGGCAAAGTCACTGCGATGCACATCATGAAACAGGTTGTCGCGGATGACCGTCCCCGGCTGGAAGCCCAGGGTGTAGAGACAGCCGCCATCGGCCAACATCTTCATGGTGTCATAAACGTGGTTCTCCGCAACCAGCGTATTCTGCTGACTTGTCTTGGATTCGTTCCAACGGAAACCGATGGAGATGCCGGAGTAGGGCAAATCATGTAGGACGTTCTGTGTAATCCTGGTGCCCTGGGCGAAGGCATCGAAGATCGCCACGGCCCCATGGTTGACGGCGCCACATCGCTGGAGCAGGTTGCGGGTTATCACGTTGGCCAGGGGCACATCGACGGGTTGACGCCAGTCGGCGGAAAGGAAGCTGTCTTCATCTTCCGTAGCAGGAGACATCTCGCCCCGTCCCCGCCAGCCCACCATGATCCCGTTGGCACCGATATCCTCCAGGGTGCAGGCCTCTACCCGATTACTGCGCGCGCCCGCACCAAAACCAATGCCACAGGCACCAAGGTGGCCAATTCGTGAGTGTGAAACACTGCAGTGCTCCGCGTAGATGAAAGACAACGCGAGGGGCAAGACAAAGGTCGGGTCCTTGGTCGTCGTGCCGTAGTGACCTGCCTGGATGCCCATGTAACCAAAGGCGGGCAGTTCCCACCGTGTATGGGAAAAATCGAGCCCGTGAAAATGGATGTTGTAGACGGGTTTCTCGGCGGTTCCTTCCACAGCAACCAGGGAGTCCAGCACCGGGGCCACGAAAGAGCGGCTGTTGGGATCTTCTCCTTCCGCTGCCTGATAGGTCAGTACGCCGCTGGTCTCGTCCAGGTACCACTCCCCGGGCACGTCCACCAGAGCGAGGGCGTTTTCAACGTAGGTCGGTTTTCCCGTACTCGCGCTGGTCATGGGGCCGTGCCCCACCCAGCCCATGGGATATTCCAAGGCCAGCGTACGATCACTGGAGGAACTGATACGGGCGCGGGAAATGGACCAATTCTGGAACATCACGAGTTCTGCATTCATCCCCGCGAGGTTGTCGATACCCGGTGAGCCATCCAATACAATGCCTGTCAGATCTTCAGAAACACCGGCCACCCGCATGAGGCCGGGGGCATTGGGAAAACGGCCCCGGGGCAAGCGCTGGCCATCGACGAAAAGCTGTCGGAAACGCCATGACCCCGCCGCAACCTCGGGCAAGGTGACCGTCCAGCGGTTGTTCTCGCCCGCCGTCCACCCCGTGATGGGGCGCCCGCCTGAGAGCAGAACCTCCTCCCCGGGATAGGCGGCATAGGTAATGGCATGGTCGGCGGTGCCCGAATCGGGCCCCGTCAGGTGGAAGGGAGCACTGAGGCGATAGGTGCCCCCGCGAAGAAACACCGTGACATCCTCTTTCAAGCCCGCGGCGATGCGTGCACGAACGGCCTGTTGCGCGGCGGTCAGGGTGGCGAAGGGTGCCTTCACCGTCCCTTCGTTGGTGTCGGCGCCATCGGTGGCAACGTAAAAATCAGCCTCGTCGGCCGGTGCGCTTGTCAGCATGGCCAGGGTAACCAACACAATAGACGTCCACATTAGGGAATCCTCCGGTGCAAAACTTCGAAAACTGCGCACACTGTGCGGGCCATTGGCCCCCGCTATTCTATAACGCTTTGCGTCTCGTTTGGAAATTCACACCCGTCGGCCATTTCACCCGATTCCGTCCGCTGGATCCAGGTGCCGGGTGTGCAGCCGTTTTCCTTCTTGAAGAGGCGGTAAAAATGGGAGATGTCGGCCATACCCGAGGCGAACGCGGCACCCGGAATCGAGTGCTGTCCCCCCCGCAGCAGGGCCTTGGCATGGCCCAGTCGGACCCGGGTCAGGTAGTCATTGAAGGTGGTGCCCGTGAGTTCACGAAAGACCGTCGTAAATCGACGCCGTGATAGATGAGCAAGTGCCGACGCCCGGTCGATATCCCAGACTTCGTAGAACTGGGTATCCAGGAGCGCAATGACCCGGGCGACGCGGTCAGGGGCCGAGTTGCCCGCCGGCACATTATGCATGCGGGCCAATCGAACCAGGAGCCGATCCAACTCCGCGCCAACGAGGAGGCTATGGCCGGGCTGCTCCTGCCATTGTTCCGCCAGAATCTGGTTCATGGTGTTCAGAATCTGGGAAAAGAGGATGGTATCCGGTCGAATGGGATACCTGCGCCCGGTGGTCAAGGCTTCCCAGAGGGCGGAACGTGCCTCGGATTGGAGGAGCAGCTCTTCACTGAGACAGGCCAGCAGCAGAATGGATTCTGCCGTATCTTCCATTTGATGGGCAATGCCTTTTGGAATCGCCCATAGTGAACCGGCCGAGACCAGGACAGGGGCGGAGAGCCGTTCGTCTCGCAACAAGACTTCGCCCCGTTGGACCACATAGATTTGGTGAAAGTCATGGCGTTCCGGTCCCATCCGAAAGGTAGGTCCGTGAACACTCTCCGCGACCCAGACTCCGTAATCCGGGAGCTGAAGGGACACGGGCTTTTGTACCGAATCGGTCATTGTAATATTCCAAATTGCCTGAATCGCCCATCATCGGTGACCATGCTTCTACCGTATCTTTAGGACACTTCAGGAGTTTTTACTGGTCGATGGTTTGCGGAATTGCCCAATATACCACCCAGTTCTCCCAATTTACCAAGCGGACAGGGTCTCCGGTGTGGGATACTGGCAGCCAAGTGGTCGCCCGGGCTGCGGAACGCACGGATGTGGACGGGTGACCGGATGACCGTATCAAACCCGATTGAGGTTAACACATGGATATCACGAACACGCTGAACATGCAGGATTTGTCAGTCCCCCTGCAAGACTTCTTCGAGATGGCCGGCGCGACAATGATCGCGCTGGATGAGGCGTGGGTACCCACGCAGGGATCGCCAGTCTTTACAGAAGCCGGCACCTACACCAGCCGTGGTTGGACCGAGTGGACGCAGGGCTTCCAATACGGTTGTCTGGTTTTGCAGTTTGATGCAACCGGGGACAGTCGCTTTCTTGACCTCGCGAAACTCCGCATTCACGACCACATGGCTCCCCACATCAGCCACATCGGCGTGCACGACCACGGCTTCAATAACCTTTCTACCTACGGTAACGTGCTGCGACTGGCCAATGAAGGCCGAATCGACATGCAGGAAGAGGTGAAGGCCTTCTACGAGTTGGCCATCAAGACGTCCGGTGCCGTACAGGCGGCCCGTTGGTCCCGCATCGCCGATGGCACGGGGTACATCCACAGCTTCAACGGCCCCCACTCCCTCTTCAGTGACACCATACGCTCTTGCCGTATCCTCATGAAGGCCCATCAGTTGGGTCACGTCCTGATGGGGGAAGGTGACCAGAAGATTTCCCTGGCCCAGCGGGCGCTGGAGCACATTCAGAATACGCACCGCTACAATGTCTACTACGGCAAGGGCCGGGATATCTATGATATTCCCGGGCGGGTAGTACACGAGAGTATCTTTAACATGACTGACGGCCAGTACCGCTGTCCCAGCACACAACAGGGCTACTCGGCCTTCTCGACGTGGACCCGGGGTCTGGCGTGGGTACTGCTCGGCGCAGCGGAAGAGCTGGAATTCATCGACGAACTCAGTGAGAGCGATTGCGATGTGGTTGGTGGCAAAGAAGCGCTGCGTTCCCTGTTGATTGAAATGGCGCAAGCGACGGCGGAATTCTATATCGAGCACACCAGCTTCGACGGTATTCCCTTCTGGGATACGGGCGCGCCGGGCCTGGTAAACCTGCCCGATTACGCAGCGAATATCTCTGATCCCTTTAATGCCCACGAGCCGGTGGATAGCTCCGCCGCCGCAATTTCGGCCCAGGGCCTTCTGCGCTTGGGCATGCACTTCGGGACCGATACCGCGTTGGGAGAGCGCTATTTCCAGGCGGGCCTGGCGGTTACCAAGACACTGCTGGATACGCCCTATGTCTCGGAAGATCCGAAGCACCAGGGCCTGCTCCTCCATTCGGTCTATCATCGCCCCAATGGCTGGGATTTCATTCCCGAGGGGCAATCGGTACCCTGTGGAGAATCCTCTATGTGGGGTGACTACCACATGATGGAATTGGCCGTGTATTTGAAACGGCTGATTGACAAGGACACCTACCTGACCTTTTTCGGACCGGCAACTGCCACGTCCTGAGCGCGATTGAACGTGGCAGGGCGCGTCCCGTCACCACCGGAATAAAGGAAAAACACCATGGATGTACGAAAAATCGGTATCATCATGAACGGCGTCACGGGGCGCATGGGCACCAACCAACACCTTGCCCGCTCCATCGCCGCGATTCGCTCGGAAGGCGGCATCCGGGTCAACGACGATGTGGTCATCTTTCCCGAGCCCATCCTCGTGGGTCGGAATGAAAACAAACTGCAGGCCCTCTCCAATGCCCACGGCGGCCTGCCCTATTCCACCGATCTGGCCTCGTTGCTGCAAGATGACAACTACCCCATCTATTTCGACGCCCAGGTGACGCAACGTCGTTTTCCCGATGTAAAGGCGGCCATTGCCGCGGGCAAGCACATCTATTGCGAGAAGCCGTCCGCCGAGACGACAGCGCAGGCGCTGGAGCTTCATACCCTCGCCGAGGCCGCAGGCATCAAACATGGTGTGGTGCAGGACAAACTCTGGCTGCCCGGTTTTCTCAAGCTGAAACACCTGATCGATACCGGCTTCTTCGGAGAGATTCTGTCGGTGCGCGGTGAGTTTGGATACTGGGTCTTTACCGGTGAAGATCAACCTGCCCAGCGCCCCTCGTGGAACTACCGCAAAGAAGACGGTGGCGGAATTATCTCCGACATGCTCTGCCATTGGCGCTATCTTATCGACAACCTCTTTGGTAACGTCACCTCGGTCTCCTGCCTGGGCGCCACCCACATCCCCACCCGTGTGGATGAGCAGGGCAAGACCTATACCTGCACCGCCGATGACGCGGCCTATGCCACCTTTGTGACCGATCAGAACGTGGTCTGCCACTTTAATTCCTCCTGGTGCGTTCGGGTGCGCCGTGATGACCTGGTCACCCTTCAAGTCGATGGCACCAAGGGCTCTGCGGTGGCCGGATTGCGCGAATGTGTCACCCAACATGCTGCCAATACGCCCAAGCCCGTCTGGAATCCCGATATCGCGAGCCCCATCGATTTCAATGCCGGGTGGACCGAAGTGCCCACGAATGTCCTTCACGACAACGCCTTCAAGGTGCAGTGGGAGAAGTTTCTTCGCCACGTGGTACTCGATGAGGAATTCCCCTGGAAACTCCGTGAAGGGGCCAAGGGTGTACAATTGGCCGAACTTGGTATCCAGAGCTGGGAAGAGCGCCGTTGGCTCGACGTACCGGAACTGTAGGTTCGTCTTCCAATCGTCTGCCTTCTATCGAGATGAGAAAGAACTGAGAACACGCCATGAAAAAAGTCGCATTGATTACGGGGGCCAGTCGGGGCATTGGCCGGGGTATCGCCCTGAGTCTGGCTGCCCAGGGCTACGATATTGCCGGTGTGGCCACGAATCCCGACCCGGAGGATACGAAGTCTGGGCTTTATGAGGTGAAAGCCGCCGTAGAGGCCCTGGGGCAAGAACTTTGCCCCATTCGTGGCGACGTGGCCTGTCTCGAAGACCACCCGCGCATCCTCCAGGAAACGCTGGATGCCTTCGGTCAGGTGGATGTCCTCGTGAATAATGCCGGTGTTTCCCTGGCCCAACGTTTCGACATTCTGGAGACGACGCCAGAGAGCTACGACCGGGTCATGGGCATCAATCTCCGGGGTACTTTTTTTCTCACCCAATGCGTGGCCAATCACCTGGTGGCGAATCCACGGACAGACGGGGCCATCACCCCGACGATCATCTTTATAACCAGTATCTCGGCCACGGCCGCGAGCGTGAACCGGGCGGAGTACTGCATCAGCAAGATGGGTGGCACGATGGCCAGTCAGCTCTTTACCATTCGACTTGCCGACCATGGCATCAATGTGTTTGAGATTCAACCGGGCGTCATTCGCTCCGATATGACCAAAGGGGTGACGGACAAATACGATGCCCTCATCGGCGATGGACTCTTGCTACAGAAGCGCTGGGGCACGCCCGAGGATGTGGGTAAAGCAGTATTGGCTTTCACGGAAGGCTACTTTGACTATGCCACGGGCGCGGTTATCGAAGTGGGGGGCGGCTTTGGGGTGAGAAGACTTTAGTCATGCGGGTTAAACGCATCGTCGCCAACCTGAAAGCAACCGAGCCGCAGCGGTCAGCCGGGGATGTCTTTTATCAGGACGTCCTGGGACTCGATTGCCAGATGGATCAGGGGTGGATACAGACCTATATGGGAGCGGATTCCATGCCGATACAGATCAGTGTGGCGACAGAAGGGGGCGCGGGCACGCCCCTTCCCGATGTATCCATTGAAGTCGATAAGGTGGATGAGGCCTGCGCACGAATGCGGGAAGCGGGCTTTGAAATAACCTACGGCCCCACGGACGAAGCCTGGGGAGTGCGACGCTTTTATGTCGTGGATCCCTATGGTAACGTAGTGAACATTCTCCAACACCTGTAGCGGCAGCTAATAGTAGGGGGTGTCGACCAGCCGCTGGGAGATCCACCAGAGATTTCCAAAGGGGTCTCGCACGCCCCCCTGCCGGTCCCCATAGGGCATATCCCCCACTTCCATCACCTGGATGGCCCCTGCTTCAAGGGCCCGTGCCATCGCCGTATGGGCATCCTCCACGTAGAGGTAATAGGCGGAAGGCATGGCAGGAAAGGCTTCGGTGCAATCGCTGAGCATGAAGGAAGCGGTGCCGATGCGCAGGATGGCATTGGCAATACGCTTGCCGGGGCCGAGATGGCGACCGAGTTCCTCGGCGTCGAAAGCGGCTTTCAGAAACTCGATATATCCTGCCGCGCCGTCTACGAACAGGTAGGGAGTAACCGTGCTGAAACCTGCTGGTTGTGTCATGTTCCGGGCTCCTCGTTGTGGGCTTACGTGGCCGCTATTCTGACACCGGGCAAGCCCGCGATCAATCCTCTTCGAGCCCCGTGTTGGGTTTGGCCCACAGCCACAATCTCAGGTAGACTACCCGTCTGGGCATCCCCATTTTTCGAAACACCTCAAAGCGCAAGGAAGTTACCCATGTATCTGTTTACCCTCACGGCCACCCCTAATGCGGACAATGAAGAACACAAAGGCTTCGAGTGCGCTGATGTTTCGGCGTGGATCAACTTCCAGGAACCGGCTGGTGCCGAGGAGTTGGCCCGGTTCTATATCCGTGAGTCCGGGTGGGCGCCCGGCGATACCCTGTCCTATTTCGAAGTGGTTGAAGACGCGCTCGACGACGATGATGAATCACTGGAGTTTGTCAAAGAAGCCCGGGAATTTGGCCATAGTTTGCTGATCGAGGCGTGGGAGGAAGAAGATGAAGAGGCATAACCTGATCGGGGCGGCCGTCCTTCCACTGCTTGTCAGCATGGTTGGCTGGTCCTCGGCTGGCTTCGCGTTGCCCAATGTAATCATCATCAATACGGACGATCAAGGCTATGCTGATACGGGGGCCTACGGGGCCACCGATTTCGAAACGCCCCATCTCGATCAGATGGCCGAAGAAGGCATTCGCTTTACCAATTTCTATTGTCCAGCCAACAGTTGCAGTCCCTCGCGCGCCGCGCTGCTCACCGGTTGCTATCCGGTTCGCGTCGGCATTCCGTTTGTGCTTGGCCCTTCGAAAAAAAAGTCCAACAAGCAACTGCGGGCCCTACATCCCGATGAAGTGACGATCGCGGAAGTGTTGAAGGAGAAAGACTACGCCACGGCCTGCATTGGTAAGTGGCACCTTGGCGACACAGTCCCCTACCTCCCCACCAACCAGGGCTTCGACTCTTATTTCGGCATCCCCTACTCCAACGACATGTGGCCCAAACACCCCACGGCTACCGGTTACCCGGAACTGCCCCTGATGAAGGACACGGAGGTTATCGAAGAGAATCCCGACCAGAATCAGTTGACCACCCGCTATACCGAACATGCCCTGGCGTTTATCCAGGCCAATGCGAAGAAGCCTTTTTTTCTCTATCTGGCCCATAGCATGCCCCATGTGCCCCTGGGTGTTTCCGATAAGTTCCGGGGCAAATCGAAGCAGGGCATGTATGGCGATGTCATTATGGAAATCGACTGGTCGACCGGTGAGATTCTTCGCACGCTTCAGGAATTGGGGCTGGACGATAACACCATCGTCTTCTTCACTTCCGACAATGGCCCCTGGCTGAGCTACGGCGATCACGCGGGTAGGGCCCTGCCCCTTCGGGAGGGCAAAGGTACCACGTGGGACGGTGGCCATCGGGTGCCGTGCATCGTACGGTGGCCCGGTAAGATTCCGGCGGGACAAGTGAGTGATGCCGTCGTTTCCAACTTCGACTTTTTGCCCACGGTCGCAGGCCGTGCCGGGGTGCCCCTCTCCGGGGAACGAAAGCTTGATGGCGTGGATATGTGGCCCCTTCTCTCCGGGGAGCAACCCGACACCATCCTCCACGAGACCTTTTATTTTTATCGGGGCACCCAGCCCATGGCGGTGCGTAAGGGGGACTGGAAGTTACACCTGCCCCATCCATACCGTAGTCTTGATGGGGGCAAAGGAGGTACCGGCGGATTACCGGCCCCCTACAAGCAACTTGAGACGCCCCTGGCACTCTTCAACCTGAAGTCTGATACGGGTGAACAGCAGAACGTCGCGGAAGCCCACCCTGAGCTGGTAGCCGAACTACGCGAAGCAATCGACACCTTCAACGAGACCTTGAAGAAAGAGGCCCGGCCCTACGCGACGGTTGTGGTGCCTGAATAATAGGCCCATCGAGTTTTTCAGGAACCGTTCTTTCGGCGTCGTGCTACGAAAGCATAGGCGACGATTATCCCGAAAAAGAGCACCAGCGAGACCGCGTCGCGGAGAAGGGGTGACACGCTTTCCATATCAAGGGCGAGCGTGATGCCCAGGGTGGCGGGCACCGCCAAACCAATTCCCATGAGGGCTTCACCGGCGATAAGACCCGAGCCGAAGAGAAGTCCCTGGTGATTGTCTTCGTCCTCTTTCGAAAGACGCTTGAGCCCGGCGTGGAGCAATCCGCCCAGCACGATTGGGACGGACAGGGCCAGGGGCAGGTAGATCCCGACGGCAATGGGCATGACATGGAGGCGAAGGCCCGGTCGGGTGCTATGCAAGAATGCATCCAGCAATAGAATGCCCGCGCCAACGCCCATCCCGGCTATAATCATGGGATAGGGCAGCGTTCCTTCGCCGAAAAAGCCAGAAACGAGGCTGGCAAAGAGCGTCGCCTGGGGAGCCAACAGTTCCTTACTGCCAATCGTATAGGTGTTGTGTAACAACGTGAGCACGGGAGCCATGGTGAGTGCCGGGATAACGACCCCCAGGATTTCTGCCCACTGCTGACGGGCCGGCGTGGCGCCCACGATCTGCCCCGTCTTCAGATCCTGTGCGACGTCCCCTGCGGTGCAGGCTACGCAACAAACCACCCCCGCTACCCCCAAGGTGGCCAATATGGCGCCAGTCCCCGTTCCCCCGGTCAAACTGATGACGATGGCCGCCATCAACACCGCGCAGATCGTCATGCCCGAAACGGGAGAGTTAGACGACCCGACGAGTCCCACGATATAGGTGGCCACCGCCGCAAAGAGAAAGGCTGCCGGTATCATGACGAGGAGTGCCACGATGGCCAATCCAAGATGGTGAATGAGGAAGTAGTAGAGCACAAGCGTACCCAACAGGGTAAATGCCAACAGAAATAGCAGGGCCTGAAGGGAAATATTTCGTTCCGTGCGCCCGTCTTCTCCCGAGCTTTCGGCGCTGGCCCCCTGGAGACTGCGTATCCCCGCCACCAATCCGGCACGAACATTCCAGATGGAAGCGAGGCCTCCCACCAGCATGGCGCCCACCCCCAGGTAGCGGACTTCTGTACTCCACATGGTCCAGGCGTGTTCCAGGGCATCGGTGGTCTCGAGTTGATAGTAGGGTCCCGCAAAGGGGATGGTAATGAGCCACCCGATCACGCCGCCCAGAAAAATTTGGCAGGCAATCCCCAGGCCGACGATATATCCGACGGCGAGGAGCGCGGGACTCATGTCGGAACCCATGTAGAAGGCCCGCTGCCCCTGAAACCAGGCATATTCCACCGTGCCCGAGAGGAGCTTCAGGCCCGATACGAAAAACTTGAACAGGGCGCCGAGTCCCAGCCCAATGGCGATCGCACGGATGCCGGACGTCGCCCCGCCCTGTCCGACGCGAAGCACCTGGGCACAGGCAACGCCTTCCGGGTAGCGCAAATCCGGTCGATCGACGATGAGGGCTTTTCGCAGGGGGACCATGAACACGATGCCCAGCAAGCCTCCCATGAGGACAATACCGGTACTAATCCAGAAGTCGAACTGCTCCCAAACCTCCGCAATGATCAACGCGGGCAGGGTAAAAATGGCGCCAGCGGCCAGGCTCTCTCCCGTGGAAGCGACCGTCTGGGCAATGTTGTTCTCCAGCACCGTGCCCCGCCGAAAGAAACCCCGCAATACCGCCATACTGACCACGGCCGCAGGAATCGAGGCACTGACCGTCATCCCGGCGTAAAGTCCCAGATAGACGTTCGCTGCTCCCAGCACGATGGCGAGTATGAGGCCCAGCCCCAATGAGAGTATCGTAGATTCCGCTTGTTCTTCCGGAGCCGCGGGCTCGGCCATGGGGTTTCTCCTACCTTCGTATCGATGTGTTCAGCGTTGTCGCGGACTAGTCTTCGGTCGAATCTTCACGGTGACGTGGATTACGGTGGACCCAATCGGCACCCCGGTCGATGCCCTCGATTCGAGCTGCCGCGTAGTGGTGAAGGGCGCAAAAGTAGTCAGAAATCGACAAATCCAACGATTCCGCTGTACGTCGAATCTCCTCGAATTCTTCTTCATGCATGCGAAACGTAAGGCGTTTGGTAACGAGCGCACGGCTGCGCAAGTGGGCCGGGCTGACGTGTTCCAATGCCGCCGCTAACTTTTTCTCAGATTCTTCCCGATTCATAACGAAGTCCCTCCCGACGTTCCAACCGGTTCATGTTACTACGGCGCTTACGATACCCGGTCTGCGCCACGGGGATCCAGCTTCAGGCACCTTGTGCACCACCCGGTACCGTCTCACTCCTATCGCTCAGGTGGGCATCGCAGGTCGCTTTCTCCAGTTGCCACTCCCCCGCCACCACGCGGGCAATACTCAGGGTACCGTTCCCGGCCCCCACCCCCGCACTGAATGCGGGACCAAAGAATTCCTCCACAAAGGCATGACAGACCAGACCATGGGTTACCACGAGCAGGGTCTCCGTGCTTTCGCTGTAGCGGGCATTAATATTGGCAAAAGTCTCGCGCACCCGCTGCCGAAAGGCCGGCACGCCTTCGCCGTTGGGCGGGACGAAATCGGGATCGTTGAAGAATCCCGGTGCGTCATCATAGGATGCCCCTACGAAGTCACCCGGATCCCGTTCCCGTAGTCCCGCGTCGTATTCGATGTGCACGTTGAGCTGTGATGCAATGATGCAGCCCGTCATGACCGTGCGGCGGAGGTCGCTGCAGATGATTTGTTCAACGCCCTGGGTGGCCAGATGCGTGGCCAGTTGGGCCGCCTGCCGGATTCCCCGGTCGTTGAGTGGCACTTCGCCGTAGCCTTGCATACGGCGGGCACGGTTGTAGTCGGTTTCTCCATGGCGAACGACAATAACTTTCATCCAGGCAGTGACTCCATCGGGGTTAAGCGCACACTAGTGTCGCATTTCTTCTTGAACATATCTGTGAAGCGGGCCGGGCCGTGTAGCGCGCAACAGCGGGCGAGGTGCAGTTGTAACATATTTGTTTATAACTTGTTATATACGATAACTCCGTGCGCGGCAGGACGGGTGTGCAGCGCGCAACAAACTGGCACTCTACTTGCTCATTCCACTTCAACATACATCCTGTGATAGTATCAAAACGAACGCATCAATGTGTTCCAATTCAGCAAATCATGACAGCGCGTCGGGAGTAAGCACCATCATGCCGAAGCATCAGGAAGAATCTTCTTCAAATCGAGTACCAATTGGATCTTCCAACCGTTTCGGGTCCATCGACGCCATATTCAATCCGCGATCCGTTGCGCTTATCGGCGCGACGGAAAAGCTGGGTAGCGTGGGCCGGACGATACTGTGGAACCTTATCAGCAACCCCTTCGGCGCCACGATCTATGCCGTAAACCCCAACCGGAACAATGTGTTGGGAATCAAGGCCTATCCCGCCGTATCCGAGATTCCCGAGCCTATCGATCTCGCGATTCTGGTGACCCCTGCGGCATCTATCCCCCAACTGGTACAGGAATGTGTCGCCTCCGGCGTGAAGGGTGCCATTATTATTTCGGCAGGCTTTAAGGAGGTTGGAGAGGCGGGGATTGCCTTAGAGGCGGAGGTGCTCGAAGCGGCACGAAAAGGCAACATGCGTATCGTGGGGCCCAACTGCCTCGGGGTGATGAACCCCATCAGCGGAATGAACGCCACCTTTGCCAGCACCATTGCCCGTCCCGGCAGCGTCGGCTTTATCAGTCAGAGTGGTGCCCTGTGCACCTCAATTCTCGACTGGAGCCACCAGACGAACGTGGGCTTCAGTGCTTTCGTTTCGATTGGTTCCATGCTGGATGTGGATTGGGGCGACCTCATCCACTACCTCGGAGACGATCCGCATACCAAGAGCATTGTGATCTATATGGAGTCCATCGGCAATGCCCGTTCCTTTCTCTCGGCGGCCCGGGAAGTGGCCCTCACCAAGCCCATTATTGTCATAAAGGCTGGCCAGACCGAAGCTGCAGCGCAGGCAGCTGCCTCCCACACCGGGTCGTTGGCGGGAAGTGACGGGGTCCTCTCCGCCGCTTTCAGACGGAGCGGTGTCTCTCGGGTGTACAGCATTGATAACCTCTTTCACATGGCCGAAGTGCTCGAGAAGCAGCCCCGTCCCCGTGGGCCACGCCTGACGATTCTCACCAACGCGGGGGGACCCGGTGTATTGGCTACCGACGCCGTTATCGGCGATGGTGGCGAACTGGCGCAGTTGTCGGAAGATACGATCGCAAAACTTGATGCCGTCCTTCCGGGGGCCTGGAGCCACGGAAACCCCATCGACATCCTGGGGGATGCCGATCCGAAACGCTACGCCCAGGCCCTGGAAATAGCCGCCCAGGACCCCAATAGTGATGGCCTGTTGGTGGTACTTACGCCCCAGGCCATGACCGATCCCACCAAAACGGCCGAGGAACTGGTAAAGGTCCAGATGCCGACAAAGAAACCCGTGCTGGCCAGTTGGATGGGTGGAGCCGACGTGGAAGCTGGTGATGCCATATTGAACGAGCACGACATCCCCACGTTTGATTATCCCGATGCCGCCGCCCGGGTCTTTAACCTGATGTGGCGCTACAACTATAACCTCCGTGGGCTCTACGAGACGCCCCTGCTCCCGCCCGATGAGGACGAAAAGGGCCCCGATCGGGCCTTGGTTGCGGAACTCATCAAGAACGCCCGTGACGCCGGTCATACCACCTTGCCCGAACACGAATCGAAGAAGATTCTGAAAGCGTATGGCATTCCGGTCGTGAAGACCGAAGTCGCAACCAGTGCGGAAGAAGCGGTAGCCATTGCCGAAGAGATGGGTTATCCGGTGGTGCTGAAACTCTATTCCAACACCATTACCCATAAGACTGATGTGGGTGGCGTCCAGTTGAATCTGAAATCGGCCAAGACCGTCTCTGGCGCCTTCGAGAGCATACAGAAAGGTGTCACCGAGAAGGCCGGCGCGGCGCACTTCGAGGGCGTGGTCGTGCAGCCCATGGTGCGCCATGAAGGCTACGAAATCATCATCGGGAGCAGCATCGATGCCCAATTCGGCCCCGTACTGCTCTTTGGTGCCGGCGGTGAATTGGTCGAAGTCTTTAAAGACAGTGCCCTGGGACTTCCGCCATTGAATACGACGCTTGCCCGGCGCATGATGGAACAGACCAGGATATACACCGCGCTGAAAGGGGTTCGGGGACGGGACCCGGTTGATCTGAACGCCCTTGAGCTCCTGCTCGTACGTTTCAGCAAGCTGGTTGTTGAGCAGCCTTGGATCAAAGAGATCGACATCAACCCCCTCCTCGCATCGCCCATGGGATTGGTTGCGTTGGATGGTCGGGTACTCCTCCATGAGCCCGATGTGAAGGAAGCCGATCTGCCGCGGCTGGCCATACGTCCCTATCCCCTGGAATACAGCGGGGATTGGGAAACGAAAAAGGGAGAAAAGGTCCACATTCGCCCCATTCGCTCAGAAGATGAGCCCCTCATGGTGGACTTTCACAAGACCTTGTCCGCGGATACGGTCTACTCCCGCTACCTGGGATTGATATCCCTGGATCAGCGGGTCAGCCACGAGCGACTCACCCGCCTCTGCTTCATCGACTATGATCGCCAAATCGCCCTCGTCGTCGTGCGGTACAACGAATCGACCGACGTCTCTGAAATCGTGGCCGTGGGGCGCCTGATGAAAGAGTATGGTCGGGGCGATGGCGAATTCGCCATTGTGGTCAGTGATGAGTTGCAGGGGCACGGCGTGGGCTCCGAATTACTCCAGCGTCTCGTGGATGTGGGGCGGGCCGAAGGGCTCCAACGGATCACGGGAACCGTCCTGGCCGACAACCGCTCCATGCTGCACGTATGCCAGAAGATAGGCTTCAAATTACAGAAATCTATTGGAGAGCCGACGGAAGTGGTGTTGGAGCTGAACGACTAGCGCATCAGGGGAGTCACCCGTTCGCCATCGGTGGTGATGATATGCACCTCATGGGCACGTGCCGTGGGGTGGAAAAACTCCCAGACCACTTCTTTATCACGCGTGACTTCAAAGACCTTTGGCATGGCCGGATCTTTCTGGGCGTAGCTGCAGATGACCATGTTGTTGTTGGGCATCCGTTGTCCTCCACAGGGGTCGCTGAGTCGCCCACCAACGTGGCTGTTGTCGAGATACCAGACGACTTCATTATCCGGCCCGAACTCGGCCACCCGATTCCCGTGGGTCAGGTTCGCGTGGATATTGCCGTTGGGCAGCAGAATGGCCGTAAAAGGCCATGAGTGGTCGTCCCGGTTGCCAAAGAGGGGCAGGTCTGTTGGAATTTCCCGGACGACCTTGCCTTCTGGCGTGTATTCTTTCACTTTGAAGGCCAGCAGGTGCGGTGCCAGGTAATTACCGTTGGGGAGCTTACGGGCCATCCGAGTCTGCATATGGTCATTGTCGGTGTCTGGCTGCAGCGGGACTTCGACGGCAATGGCGCCGTCTGTCGTTACTTCGAGAATTCGGGGTTTGCTCCCCCGCTCCACCACAAGGGTATGCCCATTGTCGAGCCGATAAACGGTACCCAATTCCTTATTCACCGGATCCAGGGCATAGGACCAGACAACCGTTTGTGTCCCCTTTTCATACTCCCGGGCTGTGTCGTCGATCGAGAGGAGAATATTCCCGTTTTCCAGCACGTATCCATCCCGGGAATACCCCGGCGTCTCCCACACCAGCGCGCTGGATTCATCGAAGAGGTAGGTACCGGTCGACCCTGTAATCAGGAGGGAGTGGCGGATACCGGTGGCACTCTCCTGACGTATTGGGGCCTTTTCGGCCGCGGTCGCAGCTGAGGCAACGAGGCCAGCCACCAGCGCAACGAGGGCGAGGGTAGTTTTCCAGATACCGGTGCTTGTCTTCATAGGTGCTCTCTCCGTCGTGAAGCCCTTGGGCGAAACGTAAACCGGAGGAGACCCTAACACAGGCTGCAAAGAAGGCGCAAAGACCTTAGAAGCCCTTG
Source organism: Candidatus Hydrogenedentota bacterium (assembly GCA_034669905.1). Lineage (GTDB taxonomy): Bacteria > Hydrogenedentota > Hydrogenedentia > Hydrogenedentales > JAEUWI01 > JAEUWI01. The sequence goes on along the minus strand of JAXMOL010000004.1, from coordinate 86,195 downwards.
CCGTTGGGACGGGTTAGCTTGAAGGTTCGAATGCGCTGATAGAGGGTATTTCGCGCTACGCCGAGAATGCGGGCGCTCTTGGCCACATTCCAATCGGTTCGTTCCAGGGCTTCCAGTACGCGCATGCGTTCGCCGTCTTCCTGTCGGGCATAGCCCACCGCGGCCTCTGCATCGTGGGGACTCGGCGTATGGGCCATGGCACGTTGGGGGCGCTTCGCAATTTCTGGCGGGAGATGTTCAGGCAGGATGACAGTATCGTGGCATACGATGAAGGAACGCTCCAGGCAATTCTCCAGTTCCCGAACATTGCCGAACCAGGGATAGTGCATCAGCATTTCCAGTGCCTGGGAGGAGAGGCCAACAATGTCTTTCTTGAAGATTGTATTGAACTTCTTACACAGGTGATCGATCAACAGGGGAATGTCCGCACGCCGTTCTCGTAGCGCGGGCAGTTCAATCCGGACGACGTTCAGCCGGTAGTAGAGATCTTCCCGAAAAGTATTTTCCTCAATCTTCTGAACCAGATTCTGATTGGTCGAGGCGACAATACGGACGTCCACCTGGATCGGTCGCGTATCCCCTACCCGTTCGAATTCGCGCTCCTGGAGCACACGAAGCAGCCGCAACTGAAGTCGGGGGGAAATATCACCGATCTCGTCGAGGAGAATGGTACCCCCATTAGCGGCTTCAAAGCGTCCCACCCGGTCCCGGACTGCGCCGGTGAAGGAGCCTTTCACATGGCCGAAAAGCTCGCTCTCCAGAATATCTTCGGCGAGGGCGGCACAGTTTACCTTGATAAAGGGACCATTGGAGCGGTGACTCGTATAGTGGAGCGCCGCCGCTACCAATTCTTTACCGGTGCCACTTTCGCCATAGATGAGTACGGTGGAATCCGTTTCCGCCACGTTCTCTATCAAATTGAAGACTTCCGCCATACGGGAAGATTTGCCCACCATATTCTGATACTGATGGGTGGACGCGAGTTGCTTTTCGAGCCGGCTGATACGGGTCAAATCCCGTAGTACCAACACGGCCCCGCCCGCCGCCTTTCCCCCGGTATCCAACGGTGTGGTCGACATGGTAAAGCTCTTTTCCCCACTGCGGGGCAGGGTGGCTTCTACGTGGAATTCCTCCACTTCATTGCGGGTTTCCAGGGTGCGCTGCAATGCGTCGTAGGCTTTTCGAAGGGGCCCCGAGAAAAGTGTCTCCGCCGACGTGCCGGCCATTTCGCGCACGTCCTCACCAAGCATCTGGGCGGCCGCCGCATTTATCTGGCGTACCTTCCCATTTGCATCCACGGTGATGATCCCCTCTTTAACCGCGTGAAAGAGGGCCTCCAGTTCCCGCCGATAGGCGTCCATTCGTGCGGCGTAATCGTCCCGTTCTGCCAGGAGACCGGCCCGGTCAACCGCCATGCGTACGACCCGTTTCAGCGCTTCCCCGGTTACCGGCTTGGAGAGATAGTCGAAGGCACCAAGCCGCACCGCCTCCGTGGCCGTTTCCACGCTGGGCTCTCCCGTGATCATGATGACCATCGTTTCGGGGGACTTTTCCCGAATGTGACGCAAGATATCGATGCCGGTCTCACCACCGAGGACGATGTCGGTGACGACTACATCAAAGTGATTGCGTTCGACGAAAGCGACCGCGTCGTCATAGTTTTCGGCAGATTCCACGGCATAACCCGCTTCTTCCAGGAAACGGGCAAATGTAAGGCGTAAAACAGCTTCGTCTTCTACGATTAATATGGTACGCATGACACGCTCCCTGAATTATCGGCGGGTACCTGACTTGACGGGGCCATCTACAGGGAGATAGACCTTGAAGCAGGTAAACCGATTCGGCTCACTGGTAACTTCAAAAAAGCCACCATGATCTTTCACGATTCCATCGGATACCGACAGCCCCAGGCCCGTTCCCTTGTCACGGCCTTTGGTGGTGAAAAAAGGATCAAAAATTCGTTGGAGGGTTGATTCGGACATCCCGCAGCCCTGGTCTTCCACCACCATCACAAGGTGCTTGCGTTGGCGTACGGTGGCCGACTCAACGCTGATAGACAGTTTCTTTTCTGGCGCGGCGGCCGGATAACGTTCATCCAGTGAATGGATGGCATTGATGATAAGATTCATCAGGACCTGTTCCAATTGCTCGGGCCGACATCGTATGCGGGGCAGACCCTCGGGTACGAAGACGTCGAAGTCGATGAAAGACTTTTCCATTTTTTTGGCACTCAGCGAGAGCACCGTATCGACCATATCGGCCATACTCGCATAGGAGTAGTGCTCGTATTGCTGGCGGGAAAAGGTCAACAGGTTTTTTACAATGGTCGCCACCCGCTCGGCCTCTGAACGTATCAACTCCGCAAACTGTCGATCCGGCGCATCCGCTGGGAGATTCCCCAGGAGGATGTCCACGCAGTTGATGACCCCATTGATTGGATTATTGATCTCGTGCCCCACTCCGGCCGCTAATTCCCCAATCGAGGCCAGCTTGGAGGCCTGTATAACCTGGGCCTCAGCCTCCCGCCGCTCAACCGCTTCACCCAGCGTCCGCGCGATGGCTTCAATCATGGTCGCGTCTTCCCGGAGAAGATTTCCGGGTACAACGGGCTCAATGGCCTCCCGGTAGACCAACTCCAATGACCCTCGATTGCGTCCACCGACGATGATGGGGGCACTGCAAACCCAGGGGGTCTCTATGACGCTCATTTCCTCATAGACTTGCCCATCGAAGAGAATGCGTGCCCGGGTAATCTCGGGGAAGGTGCAGGCCGGCCGCACTACCTGGGCGACCGAGCGAAACAAATCGGTTGCGATTTCCTGTTCCCGGATGAGCTCCCCCACGCTGTAGAGGCAGGTGATCTTTTTGTTGCGCTCTTTGAGTTCGCCCAGCAAGCGCTCCTGCTCCTTACGGGCCTCAAATTCAACCGTCATGTCCCGCAGCATGCCGGAAAAGTACCGGTGCCCTTCAATGCGCACTTCGCTGATGGAAAGGTGTACCGGGATCTCGGTGCCATTCTTGTGTTGGGCCATCACTTCGCGCCCGATTCCAATGATTCGGCGGACACCGCTTTCCAGATAGTTGGTGATGTACGTATCGTGGTTGCGGGCAATATGGGGGGGCGTCAGCAGACGAACATTCTCCCCAAGCAATTCACTGCGGGTGTAGCCAAACATTCGTTGGGCGGCCAGGTTCGCCTCCAGGATGGTCGCCTCTTCGTCGATCGTGATAATGGCATCCACCGTGCTCTCAACCAGACCACGGACCCACACATCACTGGCTTTTTGCAGTGACATGGATAAGAGAATGTCTTCAACCGGGTCGTTCGACATCGCGGTGGGCCTCGTGGGGTTGGGGTGTAGGACTCTACTGCCTGTCACTTATGCAAGACCCATACCATTTGCACAATTGTGACATGGCATGTTTATCGTCCCGTATAATGGGCGCAAATACACTTGCGCTCCCCTTGGGTGCGCAGGACCGGACTGCACACTAGTGTATCACGAAGACCAGATCTGCGCATGATGCGATTGTGTAATGACCGGTTACCAGCTACCCGCTCCCCCGTCGTTCGCGGAGGCCGGTCGCCATTACAGGGTATTTGGGGTGGTGCGAAGTGGAAAAACACGTTGAAGCCCGTAACAGGCATAGAATATGCTCTGTCGTTCTCAATGCCTGCACGCTCGGTTGTGTAGCACGATTGGGGACGTGAATCTCCCCCGCAACAGAAAGTAGTGGACCATGAGTGACGAAGTAACCAATGAAGAGGTGGAAACAACCTTGCGCCCGGTATGGGTGAACCTGGCACTGGGCGGCCTATCCCTGTTGACGGGGGCCCTGAGTTACTGGCTTATGCCAGAAGATATGGATGAAGGTGCCCGGCGGATGGCGGCTATATTTGCCGGTGCGGTCGTCCTCTGGATAACGGAAGCCATCCCCCTCTTTGCAACCAGTCTCTGTGTCATCGCCCTGGAGGCCTGGTGGGTGGCCGTGCCGAAAGACCTCGGCATGACCATGGAATACAAGACCGTTTTCAATAGCCTGAGTAACCCGGTGATATTTCTTTTCCTGGGGGGATTCATTCTGGCCAAGTCGGTGCAGAAAGAACGGATTGACGTCCAGATGGCGGCCCTGTTGCTCCGCGCCTTCGGGACCCGACCCTGGGCCGTGCTCGGGGGGATCATGCTGATTACCGCCATTTTCAGCATGTGGATGAGCAATACAGCGACGACGGCCATGATGATTGTGATGGTGCAACCCTTTCTGAGTCGTTTAGAAGCCCGTGACCGCTTCCGGAAGGCCTTGATTCTGGCCGTACCCTTTGCCGCCAATATCGGCGGTATTGGCACCCCCATCGGCACGCCTCCCAACGCGATAGCCATGGCCCAACTGGAAGACGCCGGTATTGGCATCAGTTTCTTTACGTGGATGGCATTCGCCTTTCCGCTTATGCTGGTCGCCTTGACGGTGATGTGGGCCTTTCTCCTGACACTGTTTCACCCGCGTAGCGATCGCTTTGAGGTGAAAGTAGAGCAGGATTTCAAACTGACGGCACACGCCACGGTAGTCTACTCCACCTTCGCGGTGACCGTGCTCCTGTGGCTCACGGGGTCCTGGCACGGGGTCCCCACTGCCGTGGTGGCCATCTTACCTGCCGCGGTACTGACGCTTACCCAGGTGATTTCCAAAGAGGACTTTAATCGCCTGGATTGGAATATCCTCATGCTCATTGCCGGTGGTATCGCCCTCGGGGACGGTATCACGTCCACGGGACTGGACACCTGGATCGTGAAAGTACTCCCCGGCGAAGGGTTGGGCTTCTTCGGTCTGGCGGCCCTCATCAGCGTGTTGGCTGTGGCCATGAGCACCGTGATCAGCAATAGTGTTGCCACCATGATTTTATTGCCTATCGGCATCGCTATGGCGGTCAGCCTGGGGAGCTCCACCGTAGAGACCCAGGTGCTCGCGGCCATGTGTGCCATCATGGCGAGTTTTGCCATGGGGCTGCCCATCTCGACCCCGCCCAACGCCATTGCCTATGGCACGGGGCAGATCGAGAACCGGGATATGCTCCTCGTGGGCGGTGTCACCAGTGTCGCTGCGGGCCTCCTGGTGGTCATTACCGGCCCGACGGTAATTTCGATGATTCTGAATTGGCTGTCTTAAGGGCTTCCACGGCAGCGTCATTGGCCAGTAAGAGTACGTGACGACTGCCGACCCCCTGTTCCGTGATGATGGACGTTGGCTGTTCTCCTTCGAGGAAGGCGAGCAGCCAGCGCCAATCTTCTTCCTGGACGAAACACAACACCGGCGATTCCGCAGCCAGCTTGGCAAAGAAGGCGTTGACTTCCACACGCAGTTCATCTTCGAAATGGACGATGGCCTCTATCTCGTCAGACTCCGCCACGGCAGCGTCGATGGCCGCCCGAAGGGCCTTCCGTTCTGACTCGGTAGGTTGGGCCAGGTCGGCAAGTGGAACGTCTTCAACCGCCCGCTGAATGAGTCGCTGGGCTTTCTTTTGCAGCTTGGCTTGCTCCAGCAGATTGTCCGGGTGAATGTCGCCGATGAGCCCGGTGAATACGGGTTCATGAAAGTGGCGAGAATAATACACGTATTCTTCCCGAGAGAACCCGGCTGAATAGATGGTTGGGTCTTCTCCCTCCTCCACCAATTGCCGTACCGGTGCGCAGATGTCTCGGGCAGACTTAAAGGTATCAATCTCCGGGAACACGGTAAATACCGCGACGGTAAATACGAGTATTGTTTGCGTTGCCAAGGTCGCCGGAACGACGCTCCCTGAGGATTTTCGAAGGTAGAACAGTCCCGCGTTACCCGCCACCAGGGCCACGCCGGCCACGATGTATAGATGGAGGTTGGACTCCAATGTATAGGGGATGTAGGGCAGTGCGAGGGGGGAAAATCCCAGTGCTATCAGCACGACGGACCACGCCATCCCCCCACGCCGCATCCAACGGTAATTCTCTGTTTCCTTGAGATGTACAATGGCGGCCGCGAACAAAATCCCAAAGACGGGAAAGAGGGGTAACAGGTAGAGTTCCCGCTTACCGATAATGACGCTGAAAAAGATGAGGGCGGGCCCGATCCATGCCCAGAGAAAGCGCATGGCCTGGTTGTCTTTGCGCCCTTTCCACGCCCAATACAGTATGGGCGGACAGATAAAGCTCCAGGGGAGCATGTCCACCGGCAGGGTCTTGAGGTAATACCACGGTGGCTGGGCCTTGCTGACGCCCATGAGCGCACGGCCAATGGTGTTGCGAAAAAGGTTGGAACCCATCCCACTCTGGACCGCCTCTGCGGCCGTATCGGCGCCCGCCATACGGGCGGGCACATACCATAAGGCGACCACCGCGATGGCTCCGAGGAAGCCCCACACCCAGCGGGTCGAGGCCCGTCCCTCCCGGTTGCCCCAATAGTAGGCGATGAGAAAAAGGCCGGGGAACACCAGGGCCGGTGGCCCCTTCGTGAGGAGTCCCAGCGCGACACCCCCATAGGCGAGGAAGAGCCACTTCGTATGACGCGATTCATCCCAGCGCCAGAAGGCATAGAGGGTCGTGAGCATCTCTGCCGTGAGCACCATATCAATCTGCCCTTTGCGGGCCTGGTACCAGAAGCGAAAGCAGGTAATGAGCAAGAGGGCTGCCCAGATGGCTACCTGGCGGGTGAAAAGTCGTGCCGCCAAGGCATAGGTCAGGCCGACAATATAGACGGCACAAAGGACCGAGGGTAGCCGGGCGGCCACCTCATTGACCTCTCCGAACGGCACGGAAGCCAGGGCCATGAGCCAGAACAACATGGGCGGCTTTTCGAAATAGACCTCACCATTTACACGGGGCACCAGGTAGTCGCCGCTTTCCACCATCTCCCGTGCCACCTCGGTATAACGGGGCTCATCGGGTGGCCACACATCATAGCCACCGATATTGGCGGCAAATACGGTGAAGGCGAGTAGAAGTAGGAGGTAGAAAATACGGGAATCACGGGACATAGGATGGATACTTTCACGGGGCAACGCGCGTTGCTATAAGGGGATTGAAACGGGGTGTATCCTACCACTCAGGCAGAAAATAGCGCAATTCCGGATGTAGTATGGCGCAGGTAAATCAGCGATTCATTCCGATGACCTCGCAAACGGGCGCACTACTCGCGTAAACTATTTACATTATCGTGAAAGTTTGAACCCTGTCTGCATGGCCTGATCCCTATGGGCCTTGTAGAAAGAATGGAGTTTTACCGAATGTCTTCCCATCAACGTGTCGCCGTAATCATGGCCGGAGGTTCTGGCGAACGGTTCTGGCCGGTATCCCGTCGTCTAAACCCGAAACAGCTACTGCGCCTCACGAGCCCCACCGATACCATGCTGCACGAGGCAGTCAATCGTCTGATGCCCCTGATCCCTGCGGAACACATCTACGTCCAGACCAGCCCTGAGCTGGTACCCGCCATTCGGGCCGCCGCCCTGGGTATTCCCGAGGCCAACATTATCGCCGAACCGTGCCGACGTAATACGGCGGGCTGTCTTGCCTATGCCGCTGCCTACATGATGGCCCGCTACAAGAATGACGGGTCCGGAATCAGCATGGCGGTCGTAACGGCGGACCATCGCATTGGTGCACCCGAACAATTCATCGCTACCCTGAGCAAAGCGCTGGAGACGGTGGAATCGGAGCCAGCCCTGGGCACGATTGGTATCCCCCCCACGCGGCCCTCTACGGGCTTCGGGTATATTCAGGCCTCCCTTCCCGACGGCACCGCGGAATTGGACAGCACCCCGCAGGCCTTTCCCGTGACTTCTTTCAAAGAGAAGCCCCCGAAAGACGTGGCGGAGCAGTATGTGTCCGAAGGCAATTACTTCTGGAACAGCGGTATGTTCTTCTGGAGTGTGGGCACCTTTGTCAGTCAGTTCGAAAAAGCAGACCCGGCCTATGGCAAGGCCATTCATGCCATGGCCACCGCCATGTCGGCCAATGACGAAGCGACCGTCAATTCGGTGTTCAACGATCTTAAAGGCATCTCCATCGACTATGCGCTGATGGAGAAAGCGGAGCGGGTGGTCATGATTAACGCCACCTTCCCATGGGATGACATCGGCACGTGGTCAGCCCTTGACCGTGCTGGTAATGATGACGAAAACGGCAATGTCATTAACGGTGACCCGGTCCTCATCGACAGTACGGGATGTATCGTCTACAACGATGAGGGCGCGGAGAAACGGGCCGTGGCCGTGGTAGGCATGACCGACGTGGTCGTGGTCGCCACAAAAGACGCCGTGCTGGTGGTCCCCAAAGAGCGAACGGAAGACGTGAAGAAGGCGGTACAGGCATTGGGCGAGCGGGGCGCGACCCAGCTGTAAAGTTGCAACGCACTAAAACGACGCGGCCCCGTAATGGCCTACGGGGCCGCGTCTTTATTTTGATGGATTTGCCGTGGTGGACGGTTACCAACCCCGCTGTTTCATGGCGTCCATGGACTCCCGGTCGGTGGCCCGGGGTGGGTCAATGGACAGGGCGGATACGGCCCTGCGCTCTTCCAAACTGAGCTTGTGATCCAGACAGGTCAGGGTGTTCTTGAACTGATCCAGATTGCGGGCACCAAAGATGGCGGAATTCACCAGGGGATGGCTATTCACCCAGGCCAGGGCCAGTGCGGCGGGTGACACCCCCTTCTCCTTCGCGTGGGCGACGAACTTCTTCGTAATCTCTACATATTGGGCGTTGTCATAGCGCTGCTTATACATGGCCGCTTCGTCGAGCCGTCCCGTACCGCCCTCCAGATATTTGCCGGTAAGCAATCCTGCGCCCAAGGCGTTGTAGGGCACCACGGCAAAGCCTTCGTATTCCGCCATGGGCAGGATTTCTACTTCGACCTGCCGTTTTACGAGACTGTACATGGGCTGGACCACGGAAATGGGCGCATAGTTGCGTTGCTCTGCGACCGCCTGGGCCCGCATGGTCTGCCACGCGGAAAAGTTGGAGACACCCACATAGTGGACCTTGCCCTGCTCGACCAGGGTGTTCATGGCGGCCATGGACTGCTCGATGGCCGCATTGTCGTCCCAATGGTGCAAATACACGATGTCGAGATAATCGGTCTTGAGTCGCTGGAGTGACTTTTCGACCGAGCGAATGAGATTGCGGCGCGACATGCCCTCATCGTTCATGCCCCCGCCCGACGGAAAGAACACCTTGGAGGTGAGAATAATCTGATCCCGGTGGGGGCCTATCCAGCGGCCCACGATCTCTTCGGTTTTGCCCAGGTTGTAATTGTGTGCCGCATCGAAAAAGTTGATACCTGCTTCCAGGGCGGCTTCCATGAGGCCCTGCGAAGTTTTTTCATCGGCTTCATTGCCAAAGGTCATGGTGCCCAGGCAAAGTTCTGAAACAAGGAGGCCTGTTTTTCCCAGTCGATTGTATTCCATAGCATGCTTCCTTCCGTCGAATGTATCAATTTGTGCCCCGAAAAGCCGTATAGTACCATTGCGCTAACCGGCACATCATCTGTTTGATGCGGCGCAGCTCTGGAGATAATGGTCATGCGTACTATCTGCCCCCTCTGTGAAGCCACCTGTGGCGTCCAGGTCACCCTGGATGCGGGGCGCCCTGTTGCCGTGCGCGGTGACGAGAAGGATCTCTTCAGCCGGGGGTACATTTGTCCCAAGGGGGTCGCATTACACGAGCTCGCGGACGATCCGGATCGCATCCGTGAACCCATGATCCGAGAAGGTGAGACGTGGCGCACGGTGACGTGGGCCGAAGCCTTCGCGGCCGTCGATGCCGGTTGGAAAAAGATCTGGAAGACCTATGGGAAAGAGGCACTGGGCGTCTACCTGGGCAATCCATCTTCCCACAACCTGGGTATCCAGAGCTATGGCTTCCCCCTATTCAAAATGCTGGGTACGCCCAATATCTTTTCGGCAAGTACGGCCGACCAAATGCCGAAACACGTGTCTACGGGACAGCTATTCGGCGATGGCATGTCTATTGCCATTCCCGACATTAACCGCACGGACTACCTCCTGATTCTGGGCGCCAACCCCCTGGAATCCAATGGCAGCCTCATGACGGCGCCCGATTTGCCCGAGCGGCTCAAGGCCATCCAGCGTCGTGGGGGCCGCATTGTGGTGGTCGATCCCCGCCGCACCCGAACGGCCAAGATGGCCGACGCATACTTCCCGATTCGGCCGGCGACGGATGCCCTCTTCCTCGCGGCCATCGTGCAGACCCTGTTCGCCGAAGGGCGGGTGGTTGCGGACGGGGCAATTACGCTTTCTGAAGGCCTGGAATCACTCAAAGAGGCCGTCGCGCCTTTTACCCCCGAAAAGGTGGCCACCCATTGCGGTATAGATGCCGAATCCATCCGAAGGCTCGCCCGTGAACTTTCCGACGCCCCGACGGCGGCGATTCATGCCCGTATGGGCACCACCACGCAAGATTATGGCACCATCAGCTCGTGGCTGGTGGATATTATCCATATCCTGACCGGCAATCTGGATCGGCCCGGTGGGGTCATGTTTACCCGCGTCGCTCACGGAGGAACTAACACCAAGGGAACCCCCGGAATAGGCAAAGGGTTCGTTACAGGACGGCGAAAGAGTCGGGTCCGTGGCTATCCGGAAGTGATGGGCGAATTCCCCTGCGGCGCCATGGCCGAAGAAATACAGACCCCGGGCCCAGGACAAATCAAAGCCATGTTGACGGTAAGTGGCAATCCCGTTTTGAGTACGCCGGACGGCGGCGCCCTGGACCAGGCCTTCGCCTCCCTCGACTTTATGGTGAGCTTTGATATTTATCTGAACGAGACCACCCGTCACGCCCATGTCATCTTGCCCGATATTACCCCGTTGGAACGTCCCCACTACGACCTCATTTTTAACCAGTTGACGGTCCACAATTTCGCACGCTATGCGCCAGCGATTATGCCCCCGACGGACCGACCCGCGGGGTGGCAGGTCTTGCTCCAACTCATCGGTATTGCAGCGGGCATGGGGCCGGATGCGGACTTGGAACAATTGGATGAACAGGGGCTCCGTCAAGTCATACAGAAAGAGATCAAACAGCCGGCCTCTCGAATCGCTCACTTGAATGTCGACGGAATCCTTGCGAAATTAGGTTCCCGTCGGGGGCCGGAACGGATTGTAGACTTTATGCTGCGCGCTGGCCCCTATGGGGATGCCTTTGATGACCGTGCCGACGGTTTAAGTCTGGCCCAACTCGAAGCCCACCCCGAAGGCATTGATTTGGGTCCCTTAGAACCCCGCTTACCAGAGATACTGCGTACCCCCAGCGGTCGCATTGAGTTGGTATCGGAGGTCTTCCTGTCGGACCTTGCCGGGCTGGCCGAAAAGCTCCACCGTGGAAATGGCGATGCTTCCATCTTGCTCGTGGGCCGTCGTCATCTCCGTTCCAACAACTCGTGGATGCACAATGTGCCCAGTCTCGTGCGTGGTCGCGAACGCTGTACGGTCCTGGTACACCCCGATACGGCCGCTGAGAAACAGCTTGTGGACGGGGGACGGGCCCATATCGCGACCGATACAGGCCAAATCGAAGTGACGGTCGAAGTGACGGAAGATATCATGCCCGGCGTGGTGAGTGTGCCCCATGGATGGGGACACGGCGTGGATGGTACCCGCATGGCAGTGGCAGCGCGACACGCGGGCTCCAACGTCAATGAGTTAGTGGATGCGACCCGTCTGGACTATCATTCCGGAAACGCAGTGTTGAACGGCTACGCCGTGGAGCTGCGGCCGGCAGACAACTGAAATCACCAGAACCGCAGTGGGGCCATAGATGGGAATCGAATACGAATTGGCAGCCTACGATGCCGCCCGATCTTTCGTGGTGCGGGAAGACCGGGAGACCGGCCTCCCCGAACAGGTGGTCCAGCAATTCTGGTATGACCATGCGGTAGCGGCCGGGCCCGTGAAGACCCTGGAAGGGCATCGTGTGGAAGTCCTTTCACCCGGCTGGTGGAACCATTGCGCCGGCCCGGACTTCCAGGGCGCCCAACTCGAATTTAACGGGGTCCTCTACACGGGGGATGTCGAAATTCATTTGGAGCAATCCGCCTGGTATCAGCATGGTCACCATCGTGACGAACGGTACAATGAGGTGTTGCTCCATGTATTGCTCCATCCACCGCCTGATCCGAAGACCCGCGTAGAGACCGCTTCCGGCCAGGCCCTCCCCCACCTTTGTCTGGACGCCCTGTGTCGTATCGAGCGGGGCAGGTTGAAGCCCCTGGCCGATGTGGAAGTGGCGCCTGATCTGGCGCCACGCTGTCACGGTAGTTGCAACCGCTTTGTCGCAGAAGGCCAGGCCGAGATACTCACCGATTTTCTGCGCCTCTCTGGGGATTGGCGCTTGCTGAATAAGACGCGCTACATTCACGAACGCATCAAGGCCGTTGGGGCCAACCAGGCAAGTTATGAACTCATTGCCCGTGCGTTGGGCTATAGTCGGTTTACAGAACACTTCGAGCGCCTGGCCCGGGCGCTCCCCTATGACCGGGCCGTACAGTTGGCCCATCAGGAACCCTTTCTCCTGGAGGCCGCCTTGCTTTACCTGGCTGATCTGTTACCTGATGCGGATGACGGGGAGAATCCGCCTGCCCCCCACGCCGAACGTCTCATCGCGCTTCGGGCACGCCATTTCCCTCAAATGCGCCCCCTGGCAATGGATTGGAAAATGGCCGGGGTGCGGCCCAATAACTATCCGGGCCGGCGCATCGCGGGCCTCGCTGCCCTCGTAAGCCGGACCAGCCGCCATGGCCTGGTCGAATCACTGGACCGCTATTGGAAATCCGCGGATAACACCGTGGCGTTGCGGCGTGCGTTCGAGGGACTTTTTCCTGCGCCCATGGGCTTCTGGGCGAATCATTATCGCATAGACCGTGCCGCGATGAAGGTCCGCACCGCACCGGTTGGCACGGGTCGGGTGCGCTCCATAATCGGGAACGTATTCGTGCCCCTCGCCCTGGCCCGGGCGCGCTCGTCCGGTCAACGCAGTTGGGAAGAACAGATACTGGATTTCTACCACCGCCTGCCCATGGAACCCGACAACCACATCTACAAGCGCATGCTGCCCCGTATTCTGGGAGACCATAAACTCCGCTTCGGATTTCAGCGGCAACAAGGCGTGCTTCAATTACACGAAGACTGGTGCAAGAGTAATCCGAGCTGCAAAGACTGCGCCCTGCTGGCCTATCTCGATGCCCAGGCGCGCCGAGACGCCACCTGATCCAAGGCGCAGACGACCATGGCAAACTGGAGTCGAACCTGGGTTGCGAAGGGAACCGGTGTGACGCGAAAGTTTTCTATCAATCGCTCCAGTGATTCCTTATCTCCTGCCGCACGGGCCCCATTGAGGGCATCGCGAAAGCGAAACAGAACGGGATCGTCGATAGATGGTGGAACGTCGAGCAAAAACAACGGTAACTCACTTACCATACAAAGGGGATCGTCGCCCGTCGCCATCGCCACCTCCATGGAACTGGGCAGGAATTTTTTTGCCATCTCCGGATCATTCTCATCCTCGAAGAAGGCCCGCATGGCCACACTGCTGGGGGTGGTAGCGAACCCTTCGGCAATACGGGTAAAGCCTTTCGCCCCCTTGCGGTCAATCTCATGGAGCCCCATACCCTGCGCTGCGGTGATGGCATAGAGCTGCTCGCGCAGGGCTTGGCTGCGTTCTGCCCAGGGCGCGTTGAGGAGATACCACGCCCCTTCAGCCCACGCCATACCGTGGAGCGAAAAGTGGGCCACCACCGGCGCGTGATGCCACAAGAAAGGAATGGCCGCGCGGCATTCCGGTCGGGCTTCCGGGCTCTCGGAAAAGCCAAACTCCACATCGTCTCCCGGCATTTCCCGGTGTGCGTGGGCCAGATAGGTGAGAAAATCCGGTGCGTCGGAAAACCAGGGCCGGTTTCGGTCGGCGTTGTCGGGGTTCATCTGGGGGGCCACCCGAAAGGAAAATTGCGCCAGAAGATCAGGGGCATAGGTCCGCAAGAGCAAGGGCAACAACTGGGCAGTCATGGGCCCCGCAGGCTCATCGGCATGGCACCCGGCCGTTATCGACACGGTCAGGGGGCCCGTTCCCATCGTATAACCATAGAGGGATTGGCCCGACCGAGATTGGCCGAGCGTCGATACGGTCACATCCGGAGTGCGATCCAGGTGTCGGGCCAGCTCCTCTGTGTCGCGAAATACCAGTTCTTCCGGTGCTATCGTACAGGTATTCAGTGTGTCTACCCGAGCCATTTCTCGTTTCCCATCAAGGTGCTATCATTCCGTAAGACAATTACGACGGCTGATTAATCGGGAACTCTATATGGATGCTCGTACCGCCCCCGTCGCGGGGCTCCATCCAGATTTTTCCTTTGTGCTCATGTACGATGCCATAGGCGACGCTCAGCCCCAATCCCATACCTTCGCCGAAAGGGCGTGTCGAAAAGAAGGGGTCAAATATTTTGTAGCGCACCTCTTCCGGGATACCCGGCCCCGTATCACTCATACGAATCTGAATCCGATCGTTCTCACAGGCGAGGTCGACATCAAAGCGGCGCGCGGTAGTCGGAACCTCTTGAAGGGCCTGATGGGCGTTGTGAACGATATTGAGGAAAAGTCGGCGAATGGCCGAGGGTTGCACCGCACTCATGGGAATGTTCCGTGCGACCTGGATGTTCAAGGCCACACCATCCACCCGCATCTGATAAGCGCGGAGCGATATGACTTCATCCAGGAGCAGTCCGATATTGGCCATCTCATAGTCATTGCCGAAACTGCGGGTGAAGGAAAGCATGTTAGCAATGATCTTCCCACAGCGATCCGCTTCTTCCGCGATAAGGGCAATTCGCTGTTTGCGGCGGGCATTTTGTTCCGTCTGAAGAAGCAGTTCCGAATAGCCGAGAATGGCCGTCATGGGATTATTCAGCTCATGGGCCACTCCCGCCACAATGTTATCCATCGCCGCGAGTTTTTCCGATTGAAAAACCTCCGCGTCGATGGCATCTATGACGGCCACCCTCTCGAGAAGGATAAGATAGCCTTCCTGCGGCTCTCTCGTCGCGACAAAGGTGATATGGACTTCCACCTCATTCGCCCCAGGTGCCAGGACGTGGTAGCGACCGTCGACCACTGCGTCCGAGGAATCTCTGTAAAAATCAGGCGTAACCCCAATCGCTTCCTCGCTCGCCGTGGACGAAAGGCACGTGTCTATCAACTCGGCGACATCGGGGACCTGCAATAGTTCTGCGGCCCGCTGACTGGCATGCAGCACACGAAAGTGTGCATCGGTGACCAGGAGTGCCTGGGTCATGTGCTCCGTGATGTGAGCAGCGTACGCAGTGGCCCAATGGGTCACAATACGTTCTCCCTTCGGTGTTTTATGCTTCGTCCGCGTTTGCATTGCGCTGCGAATCGCACGTCCCCTGAAAATACATAACCATTGTAATGGCCGCCCCACAAGAATAACAACTTCTGTTCTGCTATCTAATCTTCTGTACTCCATGTGCGACTGCCATGACGCCACTCCCGCCAGAGCAGCACCAGAAAATACGCATCCCGGATCAGGTATCGCTTCCCCATGCGTACCGGCTCCTGAAGAATGCGCCAGGTCCATTCCAGCCCACAGCGTTGCATCCAGACGGGGGCCCGCTTCACACGACCGGCCACAAAATCGAGGGAGGCCCCGATTCCAAGACAGAGATTGGCGCCGGTCTCCTGGTGATAGCGCCAATTCCACAGGTCCTGTTTGGGCGCGCCTAATGCGGTGTAACAGATGGCCGCGCCAGATTCCTTGATGGCGTCAATGGCTTTCTGATTTTCCACGGGATCTTTTTCAAAACCCAGGGGCGGCGAATAGGTTCCGGCCACTTTCAGGCCGGGATATTTTTCTTCCAGAATTCGACCGGCTTCCGCTCCTACCCCTTCTGCGGCTCCCAGCAGAAAGACCGCGTGACCATGTTCAGCGGCGTATTCCGACAACCAATACAAGAGGTCGGAGCCACTGATTTTTTCCTTGATTGGCTTGCCGAAGAGTTTGCCCGCCCAGAGAATCGGAACCCCATCGGCCAATACGAAGCTCGCTTCCTGGTAGGCTTTGCGAAAGCGTTCGTTTTCCGCATATTCCACCGCGTGATCCACATTGGGTGTCACCACGTAGCCCTGCTTTCCCGCCGTGATATGGGCGCCCATCGCGGTCAGGGTTTCCTCGAGGGTCAGATTATTGATCGGCATATTGAAGAGACTGACCGTTTCCAGGCCGTCTACAGCGCAGCGGGGCACTTCCCCATTTTTCGGCGTCGAATCACTCATGATCTTGTTTCTCTGTTGCGCCGTGGGACGTGGCCACTTCGCGGATAATGTCCACGGTCTGTTGAACCGTATCCTCCCAGTTATAGCGTTTGGCCCGGACCTTACCCCGCTCGATGCACTGGGCCCGAAGCGCGTCGTCTGTAAGGGCCCGCTCCAGGGCTTCTGCCATGGCAGCGGTATCGTAGGGGTCAAAGAGAACAGCCGCATCGCCCGCAATTTCGGGCAAGCAGGAAATGTCAGCGCAGGCCACGGGGGTACCACAGTTCATCGCCTCGACGATGGGAATACCGAAGCCCTCAAAGAGGGAGGGAAAAACGAACAAATCGGCCCCCCGATAGAGGGCTGGCAGATCTTCGCTGGGTGCAAACCCCGTGAACACAATGTGTTCCGCCGCGCTCGAAGATTCCGCTACCTGGTGGACTTCTTCGGCGCGACTCCAGTCGCTACCCGCGAGCACCAGAGTATGGGGTAAGTCGGTCTCGGCCTTCAGGCGTGCAAAGGCTTCAATGAGCCGGATGTGATTCTTGCCCGGGTGATCGATTCGGGCGATGTAGAGCAGATAGGGCGTCTCTACCCCGTAGTTCTTCGCGACAAGCGCCCGTGCTTCTTCGACATCACCGGGCTGATAAGTTTCATGGTCCACACCATTGAGGGTGACCGTCACCCGCTCGTCGGGTACGCCGGTGTAAGAAACGATGTCTTCTTTGCTCGTCTCACTCACCGTCAGGATACGGGTCTGACGTTTGAGAAGATGGGGCAAGATGCGGAGGTTGTAAAAGCGGTGAACCGCATCGTATTTATCCGGGACATGGAGGATGCCCAGGTCGTGACACGTCACCACCGTCGGACAGGGCAGTCGCCACGGCAACCGTCGGTTTCCCCCAGGGATAAAAACCGCATCATAGCCGTTTTTCCTGCAGAGAGCGGGAAGTCCCCATTGATGCCATAAAATATTGACCGACGCCGAGCGCAACCATTCGGCCTGGCAGATAGTTTCGAACGCCGGGTCCTGGTCCGTATAGACGGCCTTCTCATCTTCGTAGAGAATTACGTCAAAGGTCATATCGGGCGCACAGCTTCGGCAGTAGCGCAGAAATTGAATGATATATTGGCTTACGCCAGATTTCCCACCGTCCCCGCCAAAGGTCGTCACCAGGATTCGCATCCGCTTCAACTCCAATCAAGAAACGACCTGAAGGCCGCCACGGTATTCGTCCGAGAGACGCTGCAAAAAATATTTGCCTGATGGTAGCGCACCGACGTTTTCAATTCAATGCGTTCCCCAACGATGCCCCCCGATTTACAGGTTCAAGTCTACGACATATAGCCCTTCGGCATCGACGCCGTACGGGGCTTGTACGACCGTCTGGCCATCGGCCCCGACTGCGAGGGAACAGCCAATGCAGCGGCGTCCTTTCCATGGCCCGTCTTCCAAATACCCCACATTGCTGACGCCCACCGTGGTGAGCTTCACTTCACGGGCAAGACTGCCGTAGGCCTCTTTCCACAGGTCCCCGTACGGGGCCGTCACGGGATCATGATCTGCCGGGACCGCCCAGGCGCAGGGTGAAAGGACGAGTCCCGCGCCCATAGTGGCCAGGCTCCTTCCAAGCGTGGATGCATCTGAAAAGTTATCTGCGCAAATCAGCAGGCCTACCCGCCCCCACGGTGTTTCGGCGACTGAAAGGCGGTCCCCTACCCCATAAAGAGTGCGCCCAATAGCCAGTTCATTGATCTTTCGATGGGTCAGGAGCAGGTCACCGTCTGGACCAAGCAATATGGCCGCATTGTAGACTTCCCGCCCGGAACATTCCGTTAACCCGGCGGCGACATAGAGCCCGTGTTTTTGGGCGGCACGCCCGAGGCGCTCGGTTCTGGGTCCCGGAACAGGCGCTCCTTCTGTCGCAGCCGTGGGATGGGTCCACCCCAAATCCAGACACTCCGGCAAAACGACCATATCGCACTGGGAAGACGCGGCCGCCGAAATCATCGCCTCCGCACGGCAGAGATTTCCTTCCGAATCACCACCCACAACGGTCATCTGTCCCATGCCAATGCGTAACGTCATCATGCAACTCCCTCTAGCGGGATTGAGCCGCGCCTTGTCGCCAATGGGGGCCATGTGCTACGATTTTCCGGGTTCTCGGTGTGCAGAACACCTCGCTCCACCCCATGTTGCTGGCCACGTTTTCGATTGGAATCCCGTAGGCTAAGGTACGCCCCGGGACCTTTTCGTCGGCTAATTCGATGGTGCCTTCCACGACAGTGTATCACTAACTTAATGCTAGGAATTTCATGCAAGCTCATCCTCTCTTCGATCTGACCGGTAAAACCGCAATTATAACCGGTGGTGGCGGCACCCTCGGTGGTGCCATTGCCGAAGGTCTCGCAGAGGCCGGCGCACGGGTGGCGGTTACGAGCCGCAATGTGGACAACGCCAAGCGGGTTGCGGACAAGATTGTCGCCGCAGGCGGTGAAGCCCATGCCTACGCACTCGATGTCCATTGTGCGAGCATCACAGAGGATTGTAAAAGCGCCATCCTGGCCGATTTTGAGCACATCGACATCCTGGTAAATGGGGTTGGCGGTAACTTGAAGGAGGCGACGACCTCCCCGGAACAGTCCTTTTTCCAGATTCCCGATGATGCCATATCCCGTATTATGGATTTGAACCTGGCCGGCGGGGTCATTATTCCGACCCAAATTTTTGGTAAGGCCATGCTGAAAAACGAGCACGGTGGCAATGTCATTAATATTACCTCCATGAATGCCGTTCGGCCCCTTACCCGTATCCCGGGCTATAGCGCGGCGAAAGCCGCCGTGAGCAACTTTACCCAGTGGCTCGCGGTACATATGGCCCAGGAATACAATCCGAAGTTCCGCGTCAATGCCATTGCTCCCGGTTTTTTCCTCACCGAACAAAATCGTTTTCTCCTGACCGACGAAGCGACCGGTGCGCCCACGGCGCGGGGTAAGAGCATCATCGACCACACCCCCATGGGGCGCTATGGCGATGCGGATGAATTAAAGGGCGCCGCCATCTGGCTTGCCAGCGATGCCTCCAAATTTGTCACCGGCACGATGATTCCTGTCGACGGTGGTTTCTCTGCCTTTTCGGGCGTCTAGCCCTAAGATTATGTGTGCTGCGCCTGGCGCAGTCTGGAAGAAAGGTTTTCCCCATGAGTGATCCGACCCAACCCCTCCGCGACCACAAACCTGGTCACGAATTTCTTATCTGCATCGATTCAGACGGCTGTGCCTTTGACACCATGGAGTTGAAGCACAAAGAGTGTTTCATCCCCAATATCATCAAATTCTGGGGCCTGCAGGCCGTTTCCAAATACGCCCGGGAAGCCGCTGAGTTCGTCAATCTCTACTCCAAGTGGCGCGGCATTAACCGCTTCCCCGCGCTGGTCGATGCCTTCGACCTCCTTATCGAGCGCCCGGAAGTGCAGGCCCGTGGCTTCCGCCTCCCGGACATCCCCAATCTTCGCAAGTGGCTGGAAACTGAATCCAAGCTGGGCAATCCTGCCCTGGAAGCCTACTGCGCGGAACACGATCATGAAGATATGCACCGGGCCCTGGCCTGGAGCAAGGCGGTTAATGTGACCGTTGGCGAGATCGTCGGCGAAGGGCTCCCCCCCTTCCCCTATGTACGCGAATCCTTGGAGAAAGCCGGAGCCCATGCCGACCTGATGGTCTGCTCGGCCACCCCGACGGGCGCCCTTCGTGAAGAATGGGAAGGCCAGGACCTCGCCAAGTACGTCTTCACCATCGCCGGTCAGGAACAGGGCAAGAAAAACGAACACATTGCCCTGGCCTCGGAAGGCCGCTACGAGAAGTCTCGTATCCTCATGGTCGGTGATGCACCGGGTGACCGCAAGGCGGCCGAGGCCAACGGAGCCCTTTTCTACCCGATCAATCCCGGGCACGAGGATGCGTCCTGGAAACGGTTTCATGACGAAGCGCTGGACAAATTCTTTGCCGGTGAATATGCCGGTGCCTACGAAGCGGCGGTCATTGCAGAGTTTGAAGAGTACCTCCCGGACACGCCCCCCTGGAAATAGGCCGCATTGCGGTTAGGAACGTTATGAAAATCGTTGCCGATGAAAATATTCGCTATGTCGCTGAGGCTTTCTCAGGGCTGGGCGAGGTCACCCTGAGGCCGGGCCGGGAGATTTCTTCCGGGGACGTACGGGATGCCGAAATGCTGCTGGTACGTTCGGTTACCCAAGTCAATGAGGCCCTGCTCCGGGACTCCGCCGTACGCTTCGTCGCCACGGCGACGATCGGTGAAGACCACATAGACCGGGAATACCTGGAGCGTAAGCAAATTGGCTTCTCCAGTGCGCCGGGTTGCAATGCCAATAGTGTCGGTGAGTACCTGGTGGCGTCGCTTCTGCACCTTGCGGAGACCTATTCCTTCGAACTCGCGGACAAGTCGATCGGCATCGTGGGTGTTGGCAATGTGGGCTCTAACGTCGCCAAGAAGGCTGCGGCGTTGGGTATGAAGGTCGTCCTGAACGACCCGCCGCGGGCCGAGGCCAGTGGTGACGCACAATTTCGCCCCTTAGAAGCAATCCTGAACTGCGATATCGTCACGACCCACGTACCCCTGACCAACGACGGGCCCTACGCAACCCGCCACCTGGTGGACGAGGCCTTTCTCAAGGCCCTGAAACCCGGCTCATTCCTTATCAATACCGCGCGGGGTCCGGTCGTCCACAATGACGCGCTCCTTGCGGCGCTGAAGTCAGGCCATATCCAGGGGGCCGTGCTGGATGTATGGGAATATGAGCCCGAAGTGGACTTGGAACTACTCGCGGCCGTGGACCTCGCCTCCCCCCATATCGCCGGGTATTCCTTTGACGGCAAGGTAAAGGGAACGGTGCAAATCTATGAGGCGGCCTGCCAGTATCTTGGCATCCCGGCCACCTGGAATCCGGACCCGCTCTTACCGGAGCCCGAACACCCTGTCTTGAGTCCGTCGGCCGACACGACGTCACTCAAACCCCTGGTCGACACGTTGTATCCTATACGGGAAGATGATGGTCGCATGCGCGCCATCGCAGACGAGTCGCCAGAAGGTCGGAAGGCCTACTTTGACATGCTTCGAAAGACGTACCCCCGTCGTCGGGAGTTTTACAATACACGCGTAACCTGTGCCCACTGCGCTTCCGCGTTCCGTGAACAGCTCAAGGGCATTGGTTTTCGTATAGACTGACCCGTTGCCCGGGGAATTTCCTGAAGTATCCCAGATTCGCAACGCAAACAACACCACAAAGGCATCCTCCTATGCTCATCCAAAAAGTCGCCGAAAACGAGTTCCTCTCGGAGTCCGAGATCCACGCGGTCTTCTCCGAGGCCTGCGCCGCAATGGATGTGGACGAAAAGCGGGTCCTGTTTATTATTCCCGATGCGACCCGAAGCATGCCGCTCCCCCTGCTCTTCCGTACCCTCTACCAGGAATTGGGCGAAAGAGTCAGTAAGATGGACTACCTCATCGCCTTGGGCACCCATCCCCCCATGCCGGAAGACGCTATCAACCGCATGCTCGGTGTCACTGCGGAGGAACGGAAAACCACCTATGGCGCTGTCGATGTATATAACCACGCCTGGCAGGACCCCGACTCTCTCACGACGGTAGGCACGATTAGCGAAGATGAGATCGAAGAAATCTCTGGTGGCTTGCTCCGGGAATCGGTGGACGTAACGATCAATAAGCGGGTGCTCGATTACGATCTCGTTTGTATTGTGGGCCCGGTTTTTCCCCACGAGGTGGTCGGTTTCAGCGGTGGCTTCAAGTATTTCTTTCCCGGCATCGCAGGCGAAGCCATTCTGGACGTGTTCCACTGGCTGGGCGCGTTGATTACCAATTACAGTATCAACGGGACAAAAGACACGCCCGTGCGCGCGGTGATCAACAAGGCAGCCAGTCTGGTACCCGTGGATACCCGATGTTTCTGTCTCACGGTAAAACGCAAAGACACCCGTGCTGTCTTTTACGGGAAACCGCTGGACGCTTGGAGCGCCGCGGCCGATCTCTCCAAAGAGACCCATATCGTCTACAAAGATAAGCCCTTCCACACGGTGCTGGCCCTGGCGCCGCCCATGTATGACGAGATCTGGGTGGCAGGCAAGTGCATGTACAAACTGGAGCCGGTGGTGGCCGATGGCGGAGAACTGATTATCTACGGAGACCACATCCACGAGGTCAGCGTAACCCACGACAAATTGATCAAGCAGGTCGGCTACCACGTGCGGGATTACTTCACCAAACAGACCGAACGCTTCAAAGATATTCCAGGCACGATCAAGGCACATTCCACCCACGTGAAGGGTGCGGGGCACTATGAAGACGGGGTGGAGACCCCCCGGGTCAACGTTACCCTGGCGACCTCGATTCCGGAAGAAGTCTGCACCTCCATTAACCTGGGATACCGGGACATCACTACCATCGATGTAGCCGCCTATGAGAACCGGGAGGACGAGGGTATCCTTGTCGTCCACAATGCGGGAGAAATCCTCTATCGGATTAAGGAGACCTGATGGCGCGTCCGTGGGTCCTTTTCGCCCTGCTGCCCCTGCTGGGCGCCTGTTATCCAGACGCCGAGCCCGCCGCCTATGTGCCGAAACAGGAAGCCCTGCGACTCCTCGAGCGGGCGGCATTAGAGCTGGCCTCGGGGAAGGTCGAAGAGGCTACGTCGCTGGCCGGTGCGGCCTGCAATACGGACCCCGACTATGATGAGGCGGCCTGGGTCTACGCCACCCTGCTCGGACGCACGGGACGGGTTGAAGAGGCGCTGGAGATTTGTTCCAAACTCGGCGCCCGATCGCCCGCCTATGTACAGGCCCACCTGCTGGAAGGTATACTATGGGACCAGTTGGGGAACCGGGAAGCCGCCAATCTGGCCTATGATCGCACCCTTACGGGCATAGCCAAGCGGGCGTCTTCTGCCGATTTGGTGCCCGAATTACGTCTTTATGAGGCGGTGGCGGTATATTTGCGTGATGGCAAACTGGCCGGAGTTCAAGCCATCAATCACGTGCTGGCCGAGTTTCCAGATTATCCGCCAGCCCACTATGTTAAGGCCTGTATGTTGGATAAGAACCGAGGCTTTTTGATGCGTTGGTTTTCCGACGGGGGCGCCCATTCGGAAACGGGCCCACCGCAGGAAGATGTGAAGTCAGAGTAGTAACGAAGACGAAGCGGTGTCGGCCACTTCGCCTCCGGCAGACACCTGGTCTGCCAAATAGCGGAAAGGAAGTTGACCATGGGAAAAAACGTAATCGTGGCGCAGTCCGGCGGTCCCAGTCCGGTAATCAACAGCTCGCTACGCGGTGTCATCGACGGTTGTAAGGCCTTCCCCGATACCTTTGGGACGATATACGGCGGCTGGCACGGAATTGAAGGGGTGCTCAAAGAAGAGTTGCTCAATCTTTCGGCGCAGAGTGAAGATGAAGTAGCCCTGCTCCGCTACACGCCCGCGGCGGGCGCGATCGGAACCTGCCGATACAAGCTCAAAGATCATCAAAACGAAGATTTCGATCGGCTTATTGAGGTGATGAAGGCCCACGACATCGGGTACTTCTTCTACAATGGCGGCAACGATTCCATGGATACGGCCAACAAGGTCGCTCTCCTCGCCAAGGAAAAAGGGCTGGACCTCATTGCGGTGGGCGTCCCGAAAACCATCGACAACGATGTGGGCGATTCGGAGTTCAAGCTCATTGATCACACGCCCGGTTACGGCAGTGTGGCCCGCTATTGGATGGGCATCGTTCAGAATGCGAACGAAGAAAATGCCGGCTCCTGCCCTGCTGACCCGGTCCTGGTGTTGCAGGCTATGGGCCGCAAGATTGGCTATATCCCGGCAGCCGCCCGATTGGCCGACCCGAAGCGGGAGATGCCCCTCCAGATTTATATGCGCGAATCGGATGTGAGCCCCGAAGAAATGTGCGACAATATCAATGACCAACTGAAGACCGATGGCCGATGTGTCGTGGTCGTCAGTGAAGGCTTTGATGTGGGCGATCTCGGCGAAGTAAAAGACTCCTTCGGACACGCCCAGTTTGGTGCCTCCAAATTGACCGTAGCCCAGAAGGTTGTTAACCTGCTGAATGACAAAGGTCTCGCCGCCCGTGGCGCGGCACGGGGCCAGGTTCCCGGGTGTGATCAGCGCGATACCTGCGCGTATGCATCCATCGTCGACCTGGACGAAGCCTACCGTGTCGGTCAGAAAGCGGCGGAGATCGCAGCCAGTGGGGAGAACGGCTGGATGTCGACCATCCTCCGCGCACCGGGTCTGATCTACAATGTGGAATATGATAAGGTTCCCCTGGAGAAGGTCGCCAACTCAGAGCGCACCTTCCCGGCGGAGTGGATCGCCGACAATAAAATCGATGTGACCGATGAATTTCTGGACTATGCTACGCCCCTCATCGGCGAGGATTGGCCCAGTGTACCCGTCATCGGCGGACGTCAACGCTTTACGCGTTTTGTGAAGAAGTTCGCCGACAAGAAACTACCTGCCTATGAGTTGCAGGCCGCACGCGAACAGGGATAGATTGGGAGAAAACACATGCCTCAAGGTTGGGAATATAAGACATTGCCCATCAACGTGTTCAACGGTCACGTTCATGATGACACGATGGACGAACAGTTGAACGCGATGGGACAGGAGGGTTGGGAGCTCTCGCATGTCACACCGCTGGAGTTGGAAAGCAAGACGACCTGTATCGTCCACCACTTTCGGCGCCCCGCAGAACGGCAGCGCGCCGCAGGCTTTCAGCCAAGCTAATCACGCAATACGTCGGGGTTGAACAACAATACGGCATGTGGTGCGCCGCGACACCGGTTGTATGTGCGCCCACAGGAAACCACCAACCAGACGAAAACCCGGAGATCGGATACCAATGGATACAATGAATATCGGCCTGATCGGCCTGGCAGTTATGGGCGAAAACCTGGTGCTCAATATGGAGCGCAACGGTTATGGCGTGGCGGTGTACAATCGCACCGTAGCCAAAGTAGATGCCTTTGTAGAGGGGCGTGCCAAGGGCAAGAACATCAAGGGATGCCACAGCATCGAAGAGCTCTGCGCCAGCCTGGAACGGCCGCGCCGCGTCATGATGCTGGTCAAGGCCGGTGATGCGGTCGACGCCTTTATCGAACAGCTTATCCCCCACCTTGAGAAGGGGGATATTATCATTGACGGGGGTAACACCTACTTCCCCGACACCATTCGCCGTGCAAAGTACCTCGAAGAAAAGGGCTTACTCTTTATCGGTACCGGCGTCTCCGGTGGCGAAGAAGGCGCGCTCATGGGGCCCTCCATCATGCCCGGTGGCTCCAAAGAAGCCTGGACGCACGTAAAGGACATCTTCCAATCCATTTCCGCCAAAGTGGCTGACGGCTCCCCCTGCTGCGAGTATATCGGCGCCGACGGTGCCGGCCACTATGTGAAAATGGTGCACAATGGCATCGAGTATGGCGACATGCAGATGATCTGCGAAGTCTATTCCGTCATGAAAAACCTCCTGGGCATGTCGGCTTCTGAGCAGGCGGAAGTTTTTGCCGAATGGAACAAGACCGAACTGGACAGCTATCTCATCGAGATCACGGCGGAGATTCTGGCCAAGACCGATGATGAGACCGGAAAGCCCATGGTGGACGTCATCCTGGATACGGCCGGCCAGAAGGGTACGGGGAAGTGGACCTCCACCAGCGGTCTCGACCTCGGTGCGCCGGTACCCACCGTTGCGGAAGCCGTGTTCGCCCGCTGCCTTTCCGCGGTGAAAGACGAGCGCGTAGCGGCCTCCAAGATTCTTACCGGTCCCGAAGGCACGACACTCTCCGTCGACAAGGCCGAGGCCCTGGAGAATCTTCGCCTGGCCCTTTACATGGCCAAAATCTGCTCCTATGCGCAGGGCTATCAGCTCATCCAGTACGCTGCCAAAGAAAACGGCTGGGACCTCAATTACGGTGATATCGCCCTCATGTGGCGTGGCGGCTGCATCATCCGGGCCCAGTTCCTGGATGAAATCAAGAAGGCCTTTGATAACGATCCCAACTGCGTAAACCTGCTGTTGGTGCCGTACTTCAAGGACGCGGTGGACAAAGCCCAGCCGGCACTTCGGTGGGTTGTCTCCGAAGCGGTAAAGGCCGGCATTCCCATGCCCTGTCTTTCCTCCGCCATTTCCTACTACGACAGCTACCGGGCAGAGGTTCTCCCGGCGAACCTGCTCCAGGGACAGCGGGACTACTTCGGTGCCCACACCTATGAGCGCCTGGACAAGCCCCGTGGCGAGTTCTTCCACACCAATTGGACGGGACGTGGTGGCGATACGGCTTCGACGACCTATAACGTATAGTGTTACGATAGTTTCATGCGAACAACAACGCCCCGGAGAGCCCTCTGGGGCGTTGTTCATAGAGGTACTGATATGGCTCCAGATGACCCTGCGCGCGAAATTACGGCCCGATTCACCCTGACGGGGACGGATTACGAGCAATACCTGCGTTATTTTTACGCCCATACGATGACGGGCCGTCGGCATATGCGACGGCTCTACGCTATCGGTGTGGCGGCCTTCCTGCTCTTCGTATGGCGGGAGTATGATCATCCGAAATTCGGGATCGCTCACCCGGGCTACTTCGCGGCCTACATGGTTATATCCGGGGTTCTGCTTGGCGGTGGCTATTGGTATGGCATTACCCGCCTCTGGCCCAGCATCGCCCAGGCGGCCTTGAGAATGTCGCCGCAGAAGGGAATGTTCACCGAAACCGATATACAGCTGGAGACCGATGGAATGACGGTCGAAACCCACCGGGGGATCGGGCGTCTGGATTGGGAAAATGTCGCTGACATCGCGGAAACCCCGGAGGCCATCTATCTCTTCATGGGCGGGATCAATGCCTTCATCATTCCCAAACGCGCCTTTTCCTCGGAATCCGATGCCGCGCTCGCCGTGTCCCGTGTAGAGGCCTTCCTGGAACTCGAAGAAGACCCTTCGTGAGTCTTTCCATGCCATAGCTTGAGCCACGCCGATTCGTTGTGTCACCCTGTGCGCTCTACGATTCCTCACACGTGCCTGACAGTAGGAGAATTCCATGCCCAAGATTTTCATTACCCGTCGTCCTCCCGAAAGTGCCATTGAGCGGCTCGAGGCTGCTTTCGGAAAAGACAGCGTCGACGTCTTTCCCGAAGATCGACCGATCCAGCGTGATGAATTGATCGCCCGTGTCCCCGGGGCCGATGCCATCCTGTCCATGTTAACGGAATCCATGAATGGCGAAGTCTTCGATATGGCGGGTGAAGGATTGCGTGTCGTCGCCAACATGGCGGTGGGGTATAACAACATCGACGTGGACGCCGCTACTGAACGTCACATTGTCGTATCCAATACGCCCGATGTACTAACGGAAACCACGGCCGACCTTACCTTCGCCTTGATTCTCGCCACTTGCCGCCGACTCACGGAATCCGAGCACTTCCTCCGCTCCGGCGCGTGGTCCAGTTGGTCCCCCACCTTCATGCTCGGCGTCGATGTATTCGGGAAGACGCTCGGCATTTATGGACTCGGCCGAATCGGAAAAGCGGTGGCCCGACGCGCCGCTGCCTTCAATATGAAGGTCCTCTACCACTCGCGCACCCGACTTTCATCTGCGGAAGAAAAGACCCTGGGCCTGACCTATGTGGATTTCCCCACCCTCCTCGCTGAGTCAGATATCGTGTCGCCCCATTGCCCCCTGACTGACGAAACGCACCACCTCTTTAACGGCGATACCTTCCGCGCGATGAAATCCTCTGCCGTATTCGTCAACACAACCCGTGGACCGGTCGTCGATGAAGATGCCCTTGCGCGCGCATTAACGGAAAAGACCATCTTCGCCGCCGGGCTGGATGTCTTCGAAGACGAACCAACGGTTCATCCGGGCCTACTCGCGCAGGAGAATATCGTGTTGCTACCCCATATCGGCAGTTCCACCCTGGAGACCCGGGCGGCCATGGCCAATCTGGCGGCAGATAACATTATTGCGGTACTCCAGGGGGCCACGCCACCGAGCCCGGTAAACACGGTGGCACCAAAGAAGTAATTAATCCTTTACAGATTACCCAAGTATTTCGTAGTATGATGCACTAGTTAACCCTTGTTCTTACCTAGAAGGAATCAACTACGATGCTCCCCGTACAGAATGTGTTTCGAAGTGCCCTTGCCGGTTGCGTGGCGCTTGGTATCGCCGCCACACTCGTGGGCTGTCCCGCACCCGGAAGTACCCGTTACGTCATTACGATCCGTAATATCAGCAACCAGCCCCTTGGGCCCGTTGCCCTTGCCACCCACGCCGCCTCCACCAGCTTCTGGACCAATGGAGAGGCGGCCAGTGCCGGAATTCAGGAAGTGGCCGAACTGGGCTCACCCGCGACATTGGTGGCTGAAATGAACGCGGCCGCCAATGTATCGGATGTGGTCAATTCGGGCATTCCTTTCCCGTCCATGGGGCGGACGGTCCCCCGCTTCGGGCCTTTTGATGATGGCGGCGCCGACCTCGTGGACACGCAGATCGTGACTATCGACGGTGTTCCCGGCGACGTCATATCGATGGCCAGCATGTTAATCGGCACCAACGACGGCTTCTGGGGTGTCGACAGCGTTAACCTGCCCTCACCGGGCGGCACCCTGCTCTATTTTGGACTGGGTTTTGACGCAGGAACGGAAGAAAACGACGAGCTCGACGAAAACATTGATGATGGCGCCTCCATTCTTGGGCCCGCGGTTATTCCCGGAGACGAGCCCGACGATGACGTTCCCGGCGACAATGAGCGCGTGGGCACCAATCCGGTTGGCACCATCAGTGCCCACACTGGCATCACCGGCGCAGGTGATATCCCCGCGGCGTTTGATTGGTCCGGCCCGGTGACGTTCATTACCATTACAGCCCTGTAACGGCTTATCGATCCTATTCCAGACGGAATAGGTTTGGAACCTTTCCCGTCAATAACCGGCTGTCCAGCCAAGCAATTGGACAGTCGGTTTTTTCGTATCTCTCCGGGGCCAGCTTTGACGCGCGGTCTCTGTTTGGAACACAGGTTTCACTCTTTTTCCACTATCATGCTCTAATTGTCTTCGATATTGGCGTAATTCATGTTATATTGAAAGCGGTCAAAAACTCGTACGGCATTGTCGCTAATTACGAAGTGGACAGGTAACTTCGGGCATTTCAGTCTTTTGCCAGGGCACGAAAGCCCCAGTGCGCCTTCCCGACGAGGAATTCTATGCGTGCAAAAGGGTCCATGCTACGTTGCTTGCTTTCAGCTACGGTGTTACTTGGGTGGTCTGTCCAGGCACAGGTTGAGAATGAAATTCCCCTTGGGATGTCCACCGCCCTCACCGGCCCTGCCGCCAAACTGGGGCTCAACATGCTGGACGGCGTCCGTGCCGCCTTGGCAGAAGCAAACCGTAAGGGCGGAATAGACGGCAGAACACTTCGACTCATTGCGCTGGATGATGGGTACGAGCCGAGCCGCACCGCCCCCCATATGCAGACCCTCATACAAGAACACAAGGTGCTCGCAGTGGTCGGCAATGTGGGTACACCCACTGCCGTGGCGTCGGTGCCAATCGCAAATCGTGAGAAAACCTTGTTGTTCGGCGCCTACACGGGAGCAGGCGTATTGCGTCGCACCCCCCCAGACCGCTACGTCATTAACTATCGGGCGAGTTATGCGGAAGAGACCGCCGCTATGGTCGATGGACTGATTACCGAAGGGGGTATCGATGTTTCCGAAATCGGCTTTTTCACCCAGCGGGATTCCTATGGGGACGCAGGCTATGTAGGGGGCCTGGAGGCCCTGAAGCGTCATGGGCTGGTGGATGACATCCGGGTCGCACATGGGCGTTACGAGCGCAACACGGATGCCGTAGAAAACGGGTTGGCCGATATTCTCGCTGCGGCAGTTCCTGTCCGGGCCGTCATCATGGTGGGTGCGTATGAACCCTGTGCGGCCTTCATAAGACTTGCCCGGGACATCGGGCTTGATGCGGTATTCCTGAATGTCTCATTCGTGGGTTCTGCCCCCCTTGCGGAGGCCTTGGGCCCCCAGGGAGACGGTGTAATCGTTACCCAGGTCGTTCCTCATCTTGATGCCGACCTGCCTGTCGTGCAGGTCTATCACGCGGCCCTGGCAGCCCTGGATACACCGCCTGCACCCACCTTCGGGTCGCTGGAAGGCTATATTGTTGGTCAGATTCTGACACGCGGCCTGGAAACTGTAGAGGGCCCCCTGACCCGTGAATCCATTATCGATGGACTGGAATCTCTGGGGAGTTTTGATATCGGTCTCGGCACGCCGCTCGCGCTGGGACCGGAGATGCACCAGGCCTGCCATCAGGTGTGGCCTACTGTATTGCGCAGCGGCAAGGTAGTACCCTTTTCCTGGGCAGAATTGAGTAGCCGATGAGCCAGCACAGTAAGAATCGTATACCGCGCCTCGTGTGGACGCTGGCCGCAGTGGGTATCATTGCCGGCACCCTCACCATGCTGTTCGAATACTACGCCCTCCGAGTGGTACGGGAGGAGCGCAATGAGACCTCGATGGCCGAGGCCCGGGTTACCGACGTGCTGCGCACCATCCGGGAAGAACGCGACAGTATTTTCGAGCATATTGAAAAGCGTTTGAACGGTCTTCTGACGGAATCGGACGAAAAAATCGCCCCCGCGCAACAACTCAAGGTCCTCGTCGTCGCCTGCCGCCCCTATCTTGTCGCCATGGAATCAGCCCAGGTCTCCTTTGACGAGGAACTTGGCGCACTGCAGTCGGCCATCGAAACCCTGGACCGGGTCCACATGGATGTTGAAGCCGTCATGACGGAGTCGGCCCGAACCCGCGCGGCGCTTAACGTCACCTGGGAGGAGCTTCAGACCCGATTGGGGGCCTTGTCTGCCGCGGTCCAGAAACTGGAGGGCCGTCGGCGATTAACGCAGGAGATCTGGCTCCGGCAGTACCGCAACGAGACCCCGGAAAACGCCCAGGCCCTCGCGGTGCAGTACATCGAGAACCTTGGTTCCCTAACGGGCCTGCGCACCCTGAAATCCGAAATGAGCGACCTGGCGCTGTACATCGAACGGCTCCACGGCGAAACCGAAGTGGACAATCTGGTCAGCCTGAAAGACAACGAGATGCGGCAGGTACTTGCCCGTCTGATGCGGGCGATCCACCGATCTGAGGATGCCGAGTTACTGGCGCTTGCCCCCCTTGCGCAAGAGGTACAGGATAGTGCCTTTGGAACGGGTGCCGTGGACGACGCTGCCCACCAGACCCTGCGATTGGGAGAAGGAGGACTCTTTTCGCTAAAACGGCGCGAACTGCAACTTACGCAGCAACGCCGCAATTTGCAAACCACGCTGGCACAAACGCTTAGTGCTTATCTGGAGGCGGAGCGCGGACTGGACCAGCAGCTGATTACGGCCATTGAACACAAAGGGCTGATTGCCGAAAAGACGATGCATGCCACCTGGCGTAATGCGCTTATAACCAACACGCTGGTTGCTATCGCCTTCCTCTTATTGGCGTGGCGGGTATCCAGGCTCGGCAAGCAGGCGGAATCGGACCTGCAGGCGAAGAACGAAAAGCTCGAAGGCGCGATGAACCAGCTGAAAACCGCTATGGCCGACGTGGAAGCCGCCAATGAAGCCAAGGGAGAGTTTCTGGCCAACATGAGCCACGAGATCCGAACGCCCATGAATGGCGTGATCGGCATGACCGGACTGCTCATGGATACCCCGTTGGACAAGACCCAACGGCGCTATGCGGAGACCGTCCGGGCGAGTGGCGAAGCGCTTCTGGGCGTGATTAATGACATCCTGGATTTCTCCAAGATCGAGGCAGGAAAACTCGAGATGGAGGTGCTCGATTTTGACTTGCGTTCGCTGTTGGACGATTTCGGTGAGATCATGGCCCTGAAAGCCCATGAGAAGGATCTGGAACTCATTTGCGCGATGGGCCACGATGTGCCTTCAGCCCTGCAGGGCGACCCAGGCCGGCTCCGCCAGATTCTGATCAATTTAACGGGCAACGCCATCAAGTTCACCGAAGTTGGAGAAATTGTCGTTCGGACCTATCTGGAGTCTGAGACCGACGACAGTGCATTGATAAAGTTCAGCATACAGGATACGGGTATTGGTATCGCGCCCGAGCGGCAGGGCGATCTCTTCCAACATTTTACGCAGGTTGATGCCTCGACCACGCGACGTTATGGGGGCACCGGATTGGGACTCGCCATTTCCAAACAACTGGCGGAGATGATGGGCGGTGAGATCGGGGTGAACAGTATTGTCGAGCGGGGCTCGGAATTCTGGTTCACCGCCCGATTCCCGAAACAGTCGCAGCGCACCGTTCGCCTCCCCGATCTTTCCAGCGCCGCTGGCACCCGCGTACTGATCATAGATGACAACGCGACCAACCGCGAAATACTGACGGCCCAACTCACCGCGTGGGGCATGGTTCCCACTGAGGCTATCGATGGCCCCATGGGCCTGGAAAAACTTCGCGAAGCCGCGCGTCAGGACCAGGCCTTCCCCCTGGCCATCGTGGACATGCAGATGCCCGGGATGGACGGTGCAGAGGTCGGGAGACTCGTCAAATCCGACGAGCAACTCAAGCATACCAAGCTGGTCATGATGACTTCCTTGGGACTGCGTGGCGATGCCAAGGAGATGGAAACCATTGGTTTCTCGGTTTACCTGACCAAACCGGTTCGGCAATCCGATTTACACGAGAGCCTGCGGCTCGTGTTGGGCGATGAAACGCCCCCATCATCCGAGCCCGCTCTGCACACCCGACATTCGATTCGCGAACTGCGCTCCAACAACTTCCGCATCCTTGTCGCCGAAGATAATGTAACCAATCAATTCGTGGCGCTTGGAATCCTGAAGAAACTCGGCTTCTCGGCCGAGGCGGTGGCCAACGGTGCCGAGGCGGTGAAGGCCCTCGAAACGATCCCCTATGATCTGGTTCTTATGGATTGCCAGATGCCGGAGATGGACGGCTACGAAGCGACCACCGTTATTCGGAGTGCCGAATCTGGCGCGCTCAATCCCAACATTCCGATTGTCGCCATGACCGCAAATGCCATGCAGGGAGACCGGGAGAAATGTCTGGCGGCGCGCATGGACGACTATATCACCAAGCCTGTCAAACCCAAAATACTTGCCGAAGTGCTCGATAAATGGCTCCCGAAAGACCCGGTTCACGAAGTGGCTGCCAATCCGGAAGATGTAGAAGCTTCCTCCTCTTGAGCCCCGTGCCACCACGCGCGGGGCCACGACTTTTGGCTTTCGGGTAGCGTGTCGAATGTGGAATTGGGTATACTACCTCCCATCCAATTCCCCGAAAACACCCCAACCAGGAGCCCTTTGCATGTATATTGGTCGTATTGTCAGTGTGGTTCAGACGCCCGAAGGTAAACTCGGTGCCGTATACCGCGTCTCCAGCCGTTCATTTCCCAATCGGACGGCGGTCCCGGCCGAGACCAAGGTTTCCATTGTGCCCAAAGCGGGCCACGAAGGGGACATCCACAAGAATCCCTATATCGCCTACAATTGCGTGCAGGTGGTCTGCGATGGCCAGGTCGCCGTGGTGACCAATGGTTCTCAGACGGACCCCATTGCCGAAAAAATCGCCCAGGGGCTTCCCGTCCGTGACGCACTTGCCCTGACCAGCCTGGCATTGGACTACGAGAAAGATGACTACAACACGCCCCGGGTCAGTGCGGTCGCCGACAAGCGCGATAATTCCGCCTGGCTTGCGACGGTTCGCCACGATGGTATCGAGGTGCGTCAATTGCCCATGAAGCCGGGCACGTTCTTCTACGTCGCCACCTACGAAGAAAACTCGATTACCCTGGAGCAGGGCGGCGCGTACTCGGCCACCAACACCGAAGAAGCGTGTGCCTTCATTCTCGGCGGGGGCGTTTTCGCAGAACGGACCAATCCGGTGACGGCCGTCGCCGCCCTGGACAATGGTTCTGGCTTCGATCTTCGTGCAGAAGATGCTGCGCCCTCCGCCTGATTGGCGTCCAATTCGTAGTCTGCTACCGTTCCAATTACAATAGCAGCAGGCCGAACGCAAGCCGTGTTCGCCCCTCCGCTTCTGTCTTATAGTTTCAAAAGGAAATCTCATGAACGACGTATATACCTCTCCCCTGGTGGAACGCTTTGCAACCCGCGAAATGGCGGAAGTATGGAGCGCACAAAAGAAATTCTCCACCTGGCGTCGTTGTTGGTTGGCCTTGGCACAAGCGGAACAGGAACTGGGTCTGGACATCTCGGATGAACAGATTGAAGAGCTCAAAGCCCATTTGGAAGACATCGATTTCGAAAAGGCCCGTGCCTATGAGCGGGAGACGCGCCACGATGTCATGGCCCATATCCATGCCTTGGGCGATATCGCTCCGAAGGCCAAACCAATCATCCACCTGGGTGCCACGAGCTGTTTCGTGGGCGACAACACCGATCTGATTCAGATTCGGGAGTCCCTCGAGATCATCCTGACCAAAGCCGTTGCGGTGTTGGAGCGCCTGAAAGAATTCGCCCTGAAATGGAAAGACCTCCCCACCCTCGGATTCACCCACTATCAGCCTGCCCAGGTGGTGACGGTTGGAAAGCGGGCCTGCCTCTGGGCACAGGATCTCGCGATGGATGTGGAAGACCTGGAGGATATTCTGGCACGCCTCCGTTGTCGTGGTGTCAAAGGCACGACCGGCACCCAGGCCTCCTTCATGGCCCTTTTTGAGGGCGATTCTGACAAGGTCCGGAAATTGGACCAGTTGGTCGCCGAACGGCTTGGTTTTAAGAGCTCCTACGGCGTCACCGGTCAGACCTATCCCCGTAAGGTGGATACACTGGTGCTGCGGGTCCTGGCCGGCATTGGCGAGAGTGTGCACAAGTTTGCAACCGATATGCGCCTGTTGCAGAATCTCAAAGAAATCGAAGAACCCTTCGAAAAGACCCAGGTAGGCAGCTCGGCCATGGCCTATAAACGTAACCCCATGCGCTGTGAACGGGCCTGTGCCCTTTCCCGTTTTCTCATGGTCCAGCCCCTCCACAGTGAATTTACCACAGCGACCCAGTGGTTTGAACGGACCCTCGACGACTCCGCGATACGGCGTCTCAGCTTGCCGGAGTCCTTTCTTGCCGCCGATGGCGTGCTCAATCTTTACCTGAATGTCATGGAAAACCCCGCGGTCTATCCCAAGGTTATCGAAAAGCACCTGTGGGCCGAGCTGCCCTTTATGGCCACGGAAAACATCATCATGGCCGGTGTGAAAAAGGGCGGCGACCGCCAGGATTTACATGAGGTCATCCGCACCCACAGCCACGCAGCCGGTGCCGTCGTGAAGCAGGAAGGCAAAGACAATGATCTGCTGGAACGCCTGGCCAATGATCCGGCCATCGGAATGACCCTGGAAGAAATTCACAATAGCCTCGACATGGATGAATTCGTTGGACGGGCCCCCATGCAGGTGGTGGAATTCATCGAAGATGAAGTGGATCCCATTCTGGCCCGCAACCAGGACCGACTGGGCGTCGCCTCCGACGTGCGCGTCTAGGGTACCCGGGGCTTGAAGACGGCCATCATCATCAACCCGCACGCTGGGCAGGGCCGCTGCCTCCGGCGTTGGCAGTCCCTACAGGGCGCCTTGCGCACGGTGGTGGGCCCAATGAAATACTGCCCCACTGACGCACCGGGTCATGCCACGGACTTGACGCGCGGATTGCTCCGGGAAGGGTTCACCCATATAATTTCCGCTGGTGGCGATGGCACCCATTTTGAAGTCATTAACGGATGGTTTTCGGCGGGCGTCCCCATAAACCGGGATGCCCGCCTCACGATTCTACCCATGGGCACGGGTTCGGATCTTGCCCGCTCGCTGGGTATCTTCCCGGGAATACAGGGCATCGAGGCCTTAGGCAATGCGACCGTCCTGCAGGCCGATGTCGGCTGCATAACATGCCGCCCTCCCCATTCCGACGCACCGCAGCCGGTCTATTTTCTCAATATGGCCCGCGTTGGCATTGGTGCCAGCGCCTGTCGCTACGTAAACGAACACAGCAAGGCCCTCGGGGGCTTCCTATCCTATCTTCGCGCCATCCTGGTGACGCTGGCGACCTACCGCGATAGTGTGCTCCATATCACGATCGACGGACGTGATGCGACACACAGTCTCACCAAAGACTTCTCCGTCGCCAAGGGGTGTTATGACGCCGGAGGCATGCGTATGGCCCCCCACGCACGGCTCGACAACGGCCTCTTTGACTGCTACCACATCGGCCCGGTGGGCTTTTGGGACGCACTGCGCAGTTTGCCCAAACTCTATGCCGGCCGCCTGAGTGAACGTCGGGATCTGGTGCGTTATCTTCGCGGAGTGTCAATTGAGGTCACAAGCCCCGATGCCGTAGAGATCGAAGCCGACGGTGAGTTTGTGGGCTATCTCCCCGCAACGTTTACCCTCCTGCCGGGCGTGCTGAACCTCACGTCTATTCCCCAGCCAGACTAAGCGTGCGACCCGTCTCACCCATTCGTTGTCCGCTAAACAACACGTGACCGCAATGGGAGAAGCCCCATTGCGGCCACAGATATCATGCTTCGAATTGTCGCACCCCGTCGTGGGTGATGGGCAGTTGAAGGTACCCTAGAACTTTACCTGCAAATCGAAGTGGACGTAGTCGGCGTCGTCGTCATCGGTCCCCCCCACAAATTCGAGGCCATTTCGCGCGAAGAAGTTTCCTTCCTCAAGACCGTCGCCGGTGAAGAGGTGCTCCCAAATGACCGCGATAGACACATCCTGGCTGTATTGGTACTTCGTCATCAGGAAGGTCGTCCACCCCAGTTCCTCATCATTTTCTCTTGTCCAAGGGGCGATGAAAGGAATAACGGGGGTTTCAAATGCCTCGTCAATCTGGAAATAGGCAACCTTAAAGGCCAGTGAAATCTTCTCGGTAGGCTTCAGGTTCACGCCGGTGCGGAGCTGCCAGAAATTAGACAGTTCCTGATTGATTCCGAGGATCAGACTGTAGGGTTTTCCCGGGAAGAGGCGGTTGAAGGATACGCTGGATTCGGTGCCTCGAATACCGCTGAGAAGTCGGTCACCAAAACGAAAGTCCCGATTGTCTTCCCCTTCGAAGAACGCGCCCCCAAGGTAAACCCGGGGATTCCACGTCGTGTCGAAGGTGTAGCCCAGACTCAGGTCGGTGGCAATTGCATCGAAGTTGGCATCATTATCACCGTACACGATTGGGGTAAACAAAGCCCCCACGTTATCGGCTTCGCCAAATTGATAGGCCAGTTCCCAATCGTAGTCAAAGGAACCCACGTCGCCCCAGATTCGCGTGCCGATGGTATGTAAGGTGGTGGGACTGTAATCATCCACACCAAAGAGGTCTTCCACCCACTCACCACCCGGTCCGAGTGTCGTATCGGTGGCGGTCACGCCATCCCGAATCAGCATCCAATAGAGGGAGACATTGACACTTTCCAGGGCGCTATAGGTGCCGTAGAGGCCGTAGAAATCGACGTCATCATCGCCTGAAAAGGTCTCGGAAAGCTTGGTCCACCAACCATCCACTTCAATGCCGTTTTGCGCATACGTCAGACGGATACCGTCGAAGGAACGTCCAATAATGGCAGTCGTGATGTCGTCGACCAGCCATCCTTTTCCAAGCTTCATCTCCTGGCGGCCGGCACGCATTCGCAGCGGCAATCCGAAGGTGTTTCGGGTTTCCATATAGGCCTGATAAAGTTGCACATCCGATCCCCCCGCCCCATCTAAGCCGGAGATATAATTGCTGCGGAAGTCGCTGCCCCAGATGTCGAAGCTTTCGAATTCAACCAGCGTGCTGACGTCATCGGTGAAGTTTGCTTTCACGTTCAGGCGTGTACGATGCTCGACATAGGCCAAATCGCTCCCCCGATCATCAAAATCAAAGCGGCTACGAAGCCCGAAGGGCCCAAGCGGGCGGGCGGCAAAATTCGACCCCGTATACCGCGGCGTCGCCGGTCCCCCGACCGCGTTACTGTAGTTGTCGTTCCAGAAGCGACCGCGTATTCGCACTTCCCCCCCGACCTCCACCGATTGGAGTTCGGCAACGGCACCCGTTGTCAATCCAAGGAGGGCCAGACACAACATGAGTCTCTTTGTCATATTCTTCCTGCTTTCATTAGGTAGAGACCAGCGTATGGAAGTCGGAGACACGCCGACAAAGACAGCTTCAAAGCACATCGCATGAAGCCCACGACAGCCGTCCTGCGATGCAATAGGAACGTGAATGCGCGCGGATGCAAACTCCCGATTTGCGGTTCCACGCGCCCCTTCTTCCCACATCAATATCCTAGTCGAATCCTGCGGTAGAATCAACGTTCAAAGGGGGGGATTACTTCTCCTGCGGACTATCTCAAAAGGTGACATGAATGTCAAAGTGAATATAGTCCGCATCCTCATCATCCGTCCCGCCAGTAAACTCCAGGGCATTGCGGGAAAGAAAATTACCCTCCTCCAGACCTCTTCCTGTAAAGAGATGCTCCCAGATCAGGCCAAAGGATAGGTCGTCGCTGTATCGGTACTTGCCCACCAGGAAGGTCGTCCATCCCAGGCTATCATCATGCGCGCGATTCCAGAACGGTAGAAACGGAACGACGGGCGTGGCAAAGGTCTCGTTGAATTCCCAATAAGCCACGCGGAGACCTCCAGAGAGCTTTTCCGTCGGTTTCACCGTAAATCCCGCCCGTACCTGGCGGAAGTTGGAGAGCTCCGAATTGATATCCAACAGCAAACCATATCCATAGTCACTGAATAAACGATTGAAGGAGATGCTGGATTCTGTGTCCCGCAGGCCATGCAAGAGCCTATCGCCAAATCGAAAGTCCCGGTTGTCTTCACCTTCCAGATAGGCCGCCCCCACATAGACACGGGGTGACCAGGGCAGGTCGAGGGTATATCCCAGGGTTAAATCCGTCCCGATGGCATCAAAGGTGGCCCCGTCATCCCCATAGACCAGGGGGTTAAACTGGGCCCCGACGGCGTCGGCTTCCCCAAACTGATAGGAGAGCTCCCAATCGTAGTCAAATGCTCCATGAGCACCCCACAGACGGGTGCCCACGGTGTGTAACCAGGTGGAGTCGTAGTCATCCAGACCCAAGAGATCCTCTAGCCACTCGGTGCCGAGACTGCCGGTCGTGTCCACGGGGACCGCTCCATCCCGTACAAGCAGCCAATAGGCGCTCAGGTTGACCGATTCCAAGCCGCTATAGGTACCGTAAATCCCATAAAAATCCACATCGCCATCCCCCCGGTTACGTTCCTCGAGTTTGTGC
This sequence comes from Candidatus Hydrogenedentota bacterium, assembly GCA_034669905.1. Taxonomy (GTDB): domain Bacteria; phylum Hydrogenedentota; class Hydrogenedentia; order Hydrogenedentales; family JAEUWI01; genus JAEUWI01. Next base: position 46,490 of record JAXMOL010000004.1, on the reverse strand, counting down.
CACCAGCCATCCAGGACCCACCCGGCATTCTCGTAGGTGAGTCGGATACCGTCGAAACTGACACCCAGGGCCGGGGTAATACTGTCCCCCACCAGCCATCCCTTTCCAAGCTGCATTTCCTGCCGTCCGGCCCGCACCCGAATCGGAAGGCCGAAGAGGTGACGGGTTTCGAGGTACGCCTGATAGAGCTGCACATCGCTGCCCCCCGATACATCCTGCCCGGAGAGATAGTTGCTTCGAAAATCGGAACCCCAGATATTGAAGCTTTCAAATTCTACGAAGGAGGTGACGTCATCGGTAAAATCGGCCTTCACAAAGAGCCGGGTATTGTGTTCGACAAAGGTAAAATCGTCTCCGCGATTGTCGAAATCGAAACGACTCAGCAAACCGAATGGCCCCAAAGGGCGGGCTGCAAAATGGTAGTTTTCATAGCGCGGCGTGCCGACCCCGATGAAGCTGCGGCTGTAATTGCTGTTCCAGTGTCGTCCGCGAATCCGAATTTCGCCGCCGACTTCCACCTGCTGCAGTTCGGCGACCGTACTGCCCGCCAGCAGCGCAATCGCCACAAGTACCCCGTATCTTACCATCGTGCGTCCATCCTTCCTGGTGGTGACGATGGGTAGCGCCCGGGCTCACTCCACACGCCGGTAACGCACACCCCACAGTCTGAACAGGATAGGCGATCTGCTCGAATTGGTCAAGCATATTGCGATGCGACGACCCCGTAAATCCCGCACCTCGGATGCTTCCCGAGGTGAATTGCTGTCCCGCTGTGTGGGTCCGTTGCAAAATGGGAGAATCCTGTACTATGCTCTGGCACATGACGACACCCACTGACCCCACCCCATCCCACACGAAAACGGCTCCAACACCGGACTATTCGGTGGTCGTACCCGTCTTTAACGAAATCGATACACTCGACGAACTCGTGAGACGACTCTTAGACACCCTCGCGGCGATGGAAGGCTCCTACGAAGTGATCTTCGTGGATGATGGTAGCAGTGACGGTAGTAGTGTCCGATTGAAGGAATGGGCTGAGCGGGAAAAAGCTATCCGCGTCATTGTGTTCACGCGTAACTTTGGCCAGAGTCCTGCGCTTTATGCCGGATTTTCCCGTGCACGGGGTCGTTATGTGGCGATGTTGGACGCCGACCTTCAGAATTATCCGGAGGATATCCCCGTCCTTTTTGGCAAATTGGACGAAGGCTACGACATGGTCAGTGGCTGGCGTTCTCAGCGCAAGGACAGTCTCTTCCGTACGGGCGCGTCACGCATCCTGAATCACTATATTGCGAAGAGTACCAAGGTGCCCCTCCATGACTATGGCTGTGCGCTCAAGGCCTTTCGCCGTGAGATGGTGGAGCACATGCTGACTCTCACCCACCGCTGCCGCTACCTTCCCGTGGATGCGGCAGCCCTCGGCGGCCGGGTGGCCGAAGTGGAAGTCCGGCACGATGAACGGAGCCATGGAACGAGCAAATACGGCCTGTTGAAATTGGTGCGTACGGCCTTCGACCTGGTGACCAGCATCTCCGCAGCGCCCTTGCAGTTTATAGGCCTTCTGGGCTGGGGCTTTGCCGCCATCGGGTTCTTCATGAGCCTATGGGTGGCCTATATCCGTCTGACCGTGGGCGACATCAATACGATGGGCTCGGTGGTGGCCATCTTCTTTTTCCTCTCTGGTTGCCAATTGGTGGCCACCGGTCTGCTCTGCGAATATGTAGGGCGTATCTATATCGAGGTACAGGCCAAGCCCTACTTCGTGATTCGAGAGGAAACCGGCCCGTGAGCAATCCGACCGTACTCGTGCTGGCGGTGGGCGGCAACGTGAGTCAAGGCATTCTGAAGGGACTGCGACACGACGGACGGCCCATGCGGGTGTTGGGCGCCGACATTTCGCCGCCCCAGATGGGCCTCTATACGGTCGACAAGGCGTTCGTTTCTCCTTGGGCCCATGACCCCGATTTTCTTCCCTGGCTGCTCGCATGTGTAAAGGCGGAATCCGTATCGGTCATCCTCTCCGGGGCGGAACCCGTCTTGATGGCGATGGCCCGTCACAAGCACCGGATCGAAGACGAGACGGGGGCACGTATCCTCTGCAGTTCGGAAGCGGTGATGGAAATCGGCGACGACAAGCTACGTACCTGCCACTGGCTGTCGCAACACGGTCTGGCCCATCCTGCCTATGCCGAAGTTTCCGACCAGCAGGCCGTTGAGACGTTGGTCGCCCAGTGCGGCTTTCCCCTGATCGCCAAACCCCGGCGGGGCGGTGGTTCCCGGGGACTCGTTGAGGTTGTCAATCAACGGGATCTGGACTATGTCCTGGGGAAGGACAACTATCTTATCCAGGAAATGTTGGGCACTGAAGACGACGAATACACGGTGGGCTGTTTTCACTATGGCGATGGCACCCTTGCCCCCAGTTGCTGCATGAAACGGGAACTCCTCGCGGGTACCACCTATCGGGCATCACTGGGTGAATACTCTGCCGTTCGTGCCGAGGCAGAGCGTATCGTGGGAAAACTACGGCCCCTTGGCCCCTGTAACATCCAGCTGAGGGATACCCCCCGGGGCCCGGTTTGTTTTGAAATAAATCCCCGGTACTCGGGTACGACCCCTATCCGCAGTCACTTCGGGTACCGGGAAGTCTCGGCTGGACTGGACCTTTTGCTGGGGACCGGTCCAGAGGAACTTCCCCTGGTTACAAGGGGGATGGCGCTACGGTATTGGAATGAGCTCTACCTGGATCCTGCCGCGGCTGCGGACCTTGAAACGCTGGGGACCATGTCGCCTTCTGAACACCCGGCAGCCCAAATAGAACCCTACGGGATCGGCCCACTCACTCCTGGGGGATGAATGACAGGGTCATCTCGCGGCCGACGACTTCGTTGACCTCGAGGCGCCACCCTTCATAGATTTGTTGGTCAATCTGGTCGACGAGGTAGGCGAGACTCCCCGTGTAGCCGAGCCGTATCCGGGCCAGTCGTTCCGAGAAAAAGGACTCCGATATGGAATCGATCAGGGGCTCCCGCTGGAAGACTTCCGTAAACGCCGCGAGGCGAGAGCGGGCTCCCGGATTCTGGACCGTGATCAGCACCTCGTCCTGCTTTTGCATGCTGAGGACGGAGAGCACGGTCGACACGGTAACATCCCCCACCACCTTTGCGGCCACGTCACGGAGCACCTCTTCCCGGCAACTTTGAGGATCGAGGCCCGTAATCGCGGCAGAGCGGGCAAAGACGTCCAGCAAATCCCCATCGTTTCCCCGCAAGACTTTAAGATTAAGACTGGCCCGCGTTCTACCGGCTGTGCCACCGTCTTGAGATTCACTCCGCTCAAGCGAAACCACCCCAATCAATACCACGTCTGCCAGGGTTTCCCGGGCGTACCGGGCACTTGCCGTCAGATCCCCCAGTACGGCATCGTGGTAATCGGAGGTGGAAAACAGGGCGTCGTGGGCGGTGTGGGCCCGTGCATCGAGGCCCAGGTTCTCCAGCCCCTTTACCAGGGCTTCTTCGGTCGTACCCGGAGACTCTACCTCCACCGCACCGCCCGTTTCGATGGCGATCAGACAGGATACGGTGGGTGGCGTGGGCAGCCGGGGCAATACGAGCGTGGCGAGATCCTGCTCCACAGAGGCCATATCCACGTAGGCATCTACTTCCACCCGGGTCTCGCCCTCGTGGTTGTCGATATGGAGCTCCTCCACCCGCGTCACATAGTGCTCCGCCTTGCGGATCATGCTACGGAATGGACGGAGGTCGCCCGATGCCACTTTGGAACGTAGAATCTCCCGCATGACTTCGTGCTGGGCCGCAACCACGGCTTCCCGGTGGGCGGCGAAACCGACCCCCGCAGCGGAACCCCGCACCCGCAGGCGCAACTCACCCTCAGCGGCCGCCGCAGAAAGGCAAAGCTGGAGCATCAGGACGATGCTCCAGCCACACAGTACATTTCGAAATAGGTTCACAAGGCCCCGTTTTCTGCTACGTGCGCTATCGCCGGTTCGCCAGTGAGATGTAATACAAAAGCATCAAGACCGATGCGACGGCTGCCGCCACGTAGGTCCAGGCGGCCGCACCCAGCACAGAGCGGGCACCCGGCATTTCGTCCGCAGTGAGGATGTTACCGTTTTCCAGGGCATGGAGAGCCCGGCTGCTGGCATTAAACTCTACCGGGAGCGTCACCAACGTGAACGCCGTCGCCGCCGCGAACAAGAGTACGCCCACGGTCGTGAGGAAGTGCAGGGGCGCGGCAATGATCCCGATAAAGATCAGCGGGAAGGCCAATTTCGTACCGATGCTTGCCGTGGGATACATAATGGAACGAAGATGCAAGGGAGCGTAGCCGTGGGCATGCTGAATCACATGGCCCACCTCGTGGGCGGCGATCCCAAGGGCCGCGATACTCCGTCCGCTGTAGACGCCCTGGGACAGACGAACCACCTTGGCAGCGGGGTCATAGTGATCGGTTAACTCACCGGCCACCTGTTCCAGCGCCACATCGTGAATACCTTCCCGGTCCATCATCCACTGGGCGATATCGGCGCCCGTCATCCCGGAACGACTTCCGATCTGGGAATACTTGTTGTAGGCACCTTTTACTTTGGCCTGGGCCCAGAGAGAGAGGCCCATCGTGACGAAAATAATGAGCATATAGAGTGGATCGAAATACATGGTGTGCTACTTCTTCTTTTTACTGCCTTCGGTTTGCGGTTGCTGCTGGGACGGCGCACGCATCACACACTGGCCATTCAAGGTTGCCCCTTCCTCCATCGCGAGGCTGCGGGCACGAACGTCGCCATGAATGGCGGACGTGGCGGCCAGACGCAAGATGCCGGGCGTCGTCACATTACCATACACCTGACCTGCAATATGTATTCGCTTCCCGGCAAGAATATCGGCATTTAATCTTCCGGTGGGTCCCAATTCGAGATCTTCCGAGCACTCCACCTTGCCTTCAACCAGCCCTTCAATCTTGCAGGCACCGGCCCGTACGTTGCCGGAAATCAGGGCACTGGGCCCGAGGTGCAGGCGTCCCTCAATGGTGATATTACCTTCGATCCGTCCACCGATTTCGGTGTCCGAGGCACTGCTGAGCGAACCTTCAATAATGACCCCTTCGGGGATGATCATGCGTTGACTGCTCACGGTACGAGCCCGCCGCATCGCCAGCTCATCCACGTTGGCACTGGGTGCGCTGGCCGTTTCAGCAACGGCATCCCGCTGGCGTTCGTGGCCTCGGCTGGTCTGAAGTTTGTCATTAAAGCGGCTGTTAAAGCGGCCCAAGAGCCCCTTCTTTCCGGCCTTGTCCAGCTTGTCGAAATCATCATCTGCCTCAAAGTCGAGTTCCAAGGGGGTGTTTTCGGCCTTTTTCACGTCATCTTGCGCCATAATTAAAAATATCCTAATCGGTTCGCCATGTCGACGATGCAGCCTGAAATCTTCAGTTGTGGTTTTCCCACCACGAAGGGTACCCCGGAGTTTACCGCTTCGGAAACGTACTTATCAAAATAGACAAAGCCCAGATTCTCCGTCTCAATACAGAGATGCTGTCGTGCGAACTTGGCGAGTATGGTGGCCGCTATCTTGGCTTCATGGGCGTTACTGGCTTTGCTCACCACGATCTTGGGCCGGAATGCCGCCGCCAGGGCGAGCAACTCATCACAAAGCTGCTTTTTCACGGACGTCTTAAAACAGTCCGCTTTCTTGATCGATATCAGAAAATCCGTCAGGGTTTCATTGCGCTTGAGGAGAAAGCCCACTTCGGGACTCCGATAAAAGCGCTCGATGCGCCGAAATAAGGCAGCCCGTAAGAACTTGAAGGCGTTGTCGATACTGGTTCGCTCGGGGGTAATGACCAGGACCCCGTTGGTATTGGTCATCAGGAAGAAATCCAGGGTGTTCAGATGGGCACCGGCGTCCAAGTCCACCATGACCAGATCGGCGTCCAGCCGGCGCAACTCCCGGATAAGCGCTACCTTCTGCTGAAAGCGGGGATTGGCGGCATCCATCAGGCCGCTGGTGCCGGGTATGAGGCTCAGATTCGGATAGGGCGTCTGGCACACGATTTCCTGGAGTTGTTTCTTGCCCTTCTGCAGGAAGAAATCATCCAGGCGTTTTTCCGAACGAAAACCCAGCACAGTTTCAATATTGGAACAGCTGAGATCGGCATCAAGCAGGATAACGCGCCAGCCACGGCGGGCCACTTCCACGGCCGTATTGACGGAGAAGCAGGTCTTTCCCACGCCGCCCTTGCCACCACCAATGACCAGGATCTCTGGTGAGGCCGTTTGAGGGCGTTGCTCTTTCGAGCGATCTATCGGATTCAGTCCCATAAGCGCAGACAGGACCTCATAGTTGTATCCAGTTGATTGCCTTGAGTTTAGCAAAAATCCCCCATGCCGTCAATCCGGTAGCGGGTCCCCTGGACGGGGGGCTCGCGCAACGCGCAATGGGGAAACTCAATCGGTACTACAACCTGACGGCGCTTTCGGCACGACTGCAGACACGTTGGACTGGGGCCGAGTACACTCCGACGGGGACGGCCTACTCTACCGTGATGGTCTGCTCCACGATCCGCAGGTTTTCGGGAAGCGCTCCGTTGAAATGGGAGGTGAGCGACGATTTCACTGCGGGCGCCACGTCTTCGATCTTCTGTGATTTAGCGCCATCGACGACCACCTCGGTCGCTGCTTTGGAATTGCGCACAATGACCAACGGCGTATTCAAGAGGGCCTTGGCTTCGGCGCCATCAGCCTTTTTCGCCGTGTTCCCCCGCACCAGGACCTGCATCAACCCATCGCCCTGAATGTTGGAAACCAGAATAATGCGCTGGTTGACCGCACTTTTCAGGATCGTCACGTCCCCAGTGACCGTGCCCGTAAAGGGTGGCGTATGGTCCAGACGCTTTTTCTTGCGGCTTTCATTGGGCAAGGTAGGTTTGCTATCCGGAGGTTCGACAGGGACGATGGCGGCCATCATCTCGGCCATGCTCCGCTTGGCGTAGGTCACCTGGCTGTTTTCGATGGTCCTCACCTGCGGAAGGTCGAAGGAGAACACCAACACATCCTGGGCGGTGAGGGAAATATCCTTCATCTCCCCATAGTCCACCACAAAGGCGACGGGTTCATTGGAGACTTCCATGGTGGCTGCGAGTCCCGCGAGCGTAAGGAGCATTGCATAAAACATATCTTAAGTACCTCAAGAGTAGTACGTTAGGTATACCCAGCCTAAAGTTTACCGTAGAAAAGCGGATTTTTGCAAAGAGATTACGCGGGCTGGCTCTTCTTTTTCCGTTCCCACGGCTTGGGTTCCCGAACTTTAATCTCCTCCGGACGGTGGGTCGGAAGCCCCATACCGGCAGAAAACCAGACACTATCCATGCCTGCAATTTCTTCAATGGCATAGGAAAACTGACGGGTGGCCGGAACCAGGCAGGCTTCGGTAGCATGAATGACTACCTTCTTGCCCTGACGTGTCGTGCAGTGGAGATAGACGTCGCATTCCCCCTTGGCGTTTCCAAGCAGTTCGGCCAGTTTCTCCACCCGCTCTTCCTGGAGCGCCTCTCCTTCCAGCGTGATGTGAACCGCCTTCACCAGTTGACGCTCAGCATCTTCGATAGCGAACACATCGTTTGCCACCAGGCCCGGTTCATCGTTGCGATAATTGACCCGCGCCTGAATCATGACGATCATGTCCTGGGCGAGGAGCCCGGCCTTCTGCTCAAAGGTGTCGGAGAACACCGTCACCTCGATCAGGCCCTGGCGCGTTTCCAACCCGAGGAAGGCCATACGCTTGTTCGTTTTCGTGACGTGAATGCGCACCGTACTGACCGACCCGGCCACATTGATCATCTGGCCCTCCTTGTATTCCGCAAGGTTGATCAGATTGACCGTGCCGAAGCGGTCGATGATATCCAGATAGGGATCGAGGGGGTGGCTGCTGATATAGAGCCCCAGCAGTTCTTTCTCCATCTGAAGCACTTCATGGTCGGGATATTCCGGCAGCTCGGGCTTCTGGTGCATGGTGGCCATTGTGTCGGCCATGCCATCCATATCGAAGAGTGAGAACTGGCCGGCATCCCGGTCCCGCTGGGCGCTTTGCCCTTCGCCCAGGGCCTGGTCAAGCACCGCTTCGACCTGTTTCCGATTCCAGCCCATTCCAACAAAGGCACCGGCACGGTTGAGGCTTTCAATACACCGACGGTTCACGATGCGCGTATCTACCCGTTTGCACATGTCGAAGAGATCTTCAAAGGGACCATTCTCGGTGCGCTCCCGGGTAATCTCTGCGGTGGGCCCCTCCCCCACGTTTTTAATGGCACCCATGCCAAAGCGAATGGACTGACCGTCCACGGCGAAATAATTCCAACTGTGATTGATGTCGGGTGGCAGCACATCGATACCCATCCGTCGGCATTCATCGACGTACATGGCCACCTTATCCAGGTTCCCCGATTCACTGGTCAGCAGGGCGCACATGAACTCTACCGGATAATTCGCCTTGAGATAAGCGGTCTGGTAGGCCACGAAGGCATAGGCCACACTGTGAGATTTGTTAAAGCCATACCCCGCGAAGGTTTCAATCTTGTCCCAAATGACCCCGGCCAGCTTCGCATCGATGTCCTTTTCGGCACACCCCGCAATAAACTTGGCCTTCTGCTCATCGAGCAGATCCTTCTTTTTCTTACCCATGGCACGACGCACGATGTCTGCCTGTCCCAGGCTGAATCCGGCACAGGCCTGTACCAGCTGCATCACCTGCTCCTGATAAACGGCAATACCGTAGGTTTCTTCCAGGATGGAGCGGGTCAGTTCGTGGTCATATTTGATCGTTTCCGGGTTGTACTTACCCTCGATATAGGTATCGATGAACTGCATGGGACCGGGTCGGAAGAGGGCCACGAGGGCACTCATCTCTTCCAGGCTCTGCAACCCGATACGCCGTGCCAAATCACGCATACCGGAGCTTTCCAACTGGAAGACTCCCGTGGTCTGGCCCGAACGCAGGAGACTGTAGGTCGTGTCGTCATCACAGGAAATATTATCGATATCAATTTCGATCCCGCGTCCCTCGCGGATCAGGCGTACGGCCTCATGCACCACCGTGAGGGTACGGAGTCCGAGGAAGTCCATCTTGAGGAGTCCCACCTCCTCCACGCACTTCATCTCCACCTGGGTCGCGACCGTGTCGGAATTGCTTGCCTTATAGAGGGCAACGTGGTCCGTCAGGTCGTGGTCACATATCACCACACCGGCCGCGTGGGTGCCGCAGTTACCGATCGTCCCCTCAAGGCGCTTGGCCAGTCCCCAGAGCTTGCGGATCTGTGGGTCCTGCTCAATAAGCTGTTGCAACTCCTCGACCCGGTCTTCCGCGTCTTGAAGCTTGATCTTCAGCTCGTCGGGCACCAGTTTGGCAATACGATCCACATCCCCGTAGCTCATCCCCAGGACGCGGCCCACATTACGGATCACGTTCTTGGCGAGCATACGGCCGAAGGTAATAATCTGACTGACATTCTCCCGTCCGTACTTCTCATACGAATAGGCGATCATTTCTTCCCGGCGGTTGTAGCAGAAATCGATGTCGAAATCGGGCATGGATACCCGCTCGGGATTGAGGAAGCGCTCGAACAGGAGGTTGTAGCGCATGGGATCAATATTGGTGATCTTGAGCGCGTAAGCCACGATACTACCGGCACCCGAACCACGCCCTGGGCCTACGGGGATGCCTTCCTGGTTGGCGAAATTAATCAAATCCCATACCACGAGGAAATAATCGACAAACTTCATGCGCTCGATAACACTGAGCTCGAACTCCGCCCGCTCGACGTATTCCGGCGGGGGCGGTGTGCCGTAGCGCTGCTCGACGCCGGTCATGACGAGCTCCGTCAGGTAGCTCAGAGGCGTCGCCCCGTCCACATAGCCCCCGTCGGGCTGGTATGCCGGGATCAGACTTTCGCCCAGAGGAATCTCGAGGTTACAGCGCTCTGCCACCTTAACCGTATTGTCGACGGCCTCGGGACAATCCTTAAAGACTTCCCGCATTTCTTCTTCGGTGCGGAAGTGGAATTCCTGGGTGGGGAATTTAAAGCGTTTCTCGTCTTCCAGCGTCGTACCCGTCTGCACACAGAGCAAGGCCTCGTGGGCTTCGGAATCACTTTGGTCAATGTAGTGGCAGTCGTTGGTGGCGACCAACATGAGCCCATAGTCTTCCGCCAACTGCTGAAGCACAGGGTTCACCTTCTCCTGCTCCTCAATACCGTGGTGCATGAGTTCGACGAGGTAGTTGTCCTTGCCGAAGATCTCGATATAGCGCTCCAATTGGGAAACCGCCAGATCCATGTTGTCCTGCATAATGGCCTGGGGCACGCGGCCCGCCAGACAGGAAGTCGTCGCAATCAACCCTTCGGAATGCTTGGCCAGCAACTCATCGTCGACCCGTGGCTTGTAATAAAAGCCCTCGAGATACCCCTTGGAACTCAATTTGCAGAGATTATGGTACCCGGCTTCATTTTCGCACAGGAGCAGGAAATGGTTGTTGTAGGAGCCCAGATACTTGGTACTCGTATCTTTTCGATCGGCGGGCGCGACGTACAACTCGCAACCGATAATCGGCTTGATGCCCCGAGACTTCGCCATCTGGTAAAACTCAACGGCACCAAAGAGATTGCCATGATCCGTCAGGGCGCAGGCGTTCATGCCGTACTGCTCACAGCGATCCAACAGCTCTTTGGTCTTACAGGCACCATCCAGCACGCTGTAATCCGAATGGACATGAAGATGGACGAATCCGGAACTCATTTACGTATGTTCTCCCACAAGAGGGCCAAAGCGGCCTCGGATGTTTTCAGTTTAATAATTTCCCGGTCACCTTCAAAGTGGTGATGGCATGCCTCGGTTGCCGCAGCACGGGCAACCGCCATGTGCACCAGCCCGACCGGCTTCTCCTCGGTGCCACCACCCGGGCCCGCAATGCCGGTTACGGCAACCGCGTAATCGGTACCGAATTGTGCCCGCGCACCCTCCGCCATAGCGATGGCCGTCTGTTGACTTACGGCGCCGTAGACAGATAAGGTTTCTTCTGGAACGGAAAGCAACGCCTTCTTGACGTCATTGCTGTAGGCCACCAGACCGCCCGGGAATGGGCCTGATGAGCCGGGAACGTTGGTGAGGCGGTGCGCAATCAGACCACCGCTACAGGATTCGGCCGTAGCCACGGTTTTTTTCGTTTCATCAAGATATTGTATGATCTGGGCTTCGATAGAATCGGCCATCGGCAGGGAGCTTCCTTGGAGGTTGGCACAACGGTATCACTGGTACCGGTAGTCACGCAAGGGCAAATCGTAGCCGGGCTGGATTGGGCGGTATTTTGCCTTGTGCTTTCTCAAAGGGACACGTATACTATTGACGATGATGTATGCAATCTTGAAAAAACCGGTTTCTCTTGACCGGCTCCGGACCCAGTGTCTGCCTGTTGCCATTCTGATGGTAACGGGGTTGTTTTCTGGGCTCGGCTGGCCCTCTGCAAGCCTTGCCGAGGAGGAAGTGGCCCCCAAGACCATTGGCAAATCACACATGGTCAACCGGCGAAACTCGGCCACAAAGCGCCGTAGTGAGTTGGGGATGCGCCGGTTCAAGAGCAGTTCCGGGACGCCCACCCTCACCAACCGCATCTCGAAGTATAAGCGGCACCCGGATTTTCGTGAGGACCGACTGAAATTTGACCCCATCGTAATCCACCCGGAATACCGCAAGGCGCGAAAACCTACGGGGTATAGCTCCAACGACTACTCCAAACTGGTTTCTCACTATTCTAAACTTTACGGCGTGGATGATACGTTGGTCTACGCGGTGATCAAGGCCGAAAGCAATTGGAACCCCAATGCCCGATCCAGTGCAGGGGCCTGTGGTCTCATGCAGCTCATGCCGGGCACCGCGGGGGACATGGGCGTTTCGGATATCTTTGACCCCGCACAGAACATCGCCGGCGGCACCCAGTATCTCGCAAAGATGCTGGAACTATTCGATAACGACACGACCCTGGCGTTGGCCGCCTACAATGCTGGCCCGGGCAATGTAAAGAAACACGGCGGAGTTCCGCCCTTCAAAGAGACGCGGGAGTATGTGGTTCGTGTAAAGCAATATGCAGGGGACACGAGCACCCTGACCCGTCCCCGCTTCCCGAAGATGACGGCGTCACGGGCCACCCATGGCCGTAGCGACGGGTCGAAAAAGGACGCCACACCCAAACGTCCCGGCCCCGGTCAGCCCCTTGGCGGTGGCTATCCTTACGTCATCCAGTTCCACAGCGGCTTGACACAGCCCGCCGACAAGATCGAAGACAAGGATCCCTACTACTTCATCCAGTACGGCAAGCGCTCCTATTCCGTACGCAAAGATCTGGTCAAAGAAATCGTCCAGAACAAGGCCTGACCCGGCTCACGTCCAGCTTGCCATCAAGCCTTCCGTTTCCTGCCTTAACGCGGGCTCCAGGTTTTCCAATGCTGCCACTTCCTGCAGGGTAATCAGCGCTTCGCGTTGCTGCCCCCGGGCGTACAACAGCTTTGCAAGAAAGAGGCGTAGCATCCCGTTTTCCGGTAACTGTTCTATCGCCCAGCCAAGGCGCTCTTGCGCCATTTCCACTTTCCCCAACTGAATCATTGTATCTGCGAGTAACAAGGTAGATTCCAGCGGTTCCGCCTCTACACGCTGGGCCCGTTCCAGATACCGGAGGGCGTTTGCCGAGTCGCCTTGTTTGTCATAAAAGAGGGACGCATTGACAAAGCCCGCGATACGCACATGGGGATCGAGTCCCTTCTCACAATAGAAGGAACCGTAGTCAATTCCCGCCGGCAAACGATAGGTCTCACGCTCGGTGGCATAGCCCTCGAAATCTTCCGTGTACCATTCGCTGCGATGCAATTCCGCAGGGTTGCCGTATTGGGCCGGGTGATCCCACCCCTTGCCCAGGGGGATATTGACGATGAGCATCTTCCGCGCCTTTGCATAGAGGGTTTCGACCACTTCCTCGGCCTCATCTTTATGCATGTGTTCAATTACATCACCGGCAATAATGAGATCGTATTCGTCGATGCTATGGCACAGATCCCGAATATCTCCAATCGTGATGTTGCTGTACAGGGCCCGCTGATGGGCGAGAATATAGGGTTCGAAAAACTCAATCCCATCAATGCGGGTGGTCCAATCTTCCGGACGCCACCGCCCGTTAAAGGCATCGAGGTATTCCCGGCATAGATAGCCCCACTTTCCGAAGCCACAGCCCACATCGAGGACGGACGCTGGCTCCGTAGCCACGATTTTCGTAACACAGGTGGTTATCTGAACTTGAATACTTACAGGCACGATACCGTATCCCCCTAAACAAGTAGATCGTGTTGCACATGACCGGCCACATCGGTGAGGCGGAAGTCGCGCCCCTGGAATCGGTAGGTCAGCTTTTCGTGATCAATTCCCAGTTGATGTAAAATCGTTGCTTGCAGATCGTGGACATGGACGGGCGCATCCACCGGGCTGAAACCCAGTTCGTCGGTCTCGCCGAGGGTATAGCCCGCCTTTACACCGCCTCCGGCCATCCACATGGTGGAGCATTCAATATGGTGGTTACGTCCCACCGTATCGCGAATCTCTCCCATGGGGGTTCTTCCAAACTCGCCCCCCCAGATTACCAGCGTATCTTCAAGAAGCCCCCGTTGTTTAAGATCCTTCACCAGCGCAGCGGAACCCTGGTCCACATCGTGGCAGACTTCGTCGAGGCTGTTCGAAAGGTTTTCGGAGTTGCCCCCGTGGTGGTCCCAGTTGGTGTGGTAAAGCTGTATGAACCGTACCCCCCGCTCCACGAGCCGCCGGGCGAGCAGGCAATTCATGGCGTAGGACGGCTCCCCGACTTTCGCACCGTAGAGATCAAGGGTATGTTGGCTCTCTTTGGAGAGGTCCATTAATTCAGGGGCACTGCTCTGCATGCGGTACGCCATTTCATAGGAACTGATACGGGCGGCGATTTCGCCGTCCCCAGTCACGTCCAGTCGGGCGCGATTGAGGCCATTGACCGCGTCAATGACGCGACGCTGGCTATCCGCAGAGATGGATTCGGGTGTACTCAGATTCAGGATGGGATCCCCGGTGGACCGAAAGGGAACGCCCTGGTGGGCCGCTGGCAGAAAACCGCTCCCCCAGTTGGGCTGGCCGCCACGGGGCCCCCGGGGGCCCGACTGAAGGACGACGAAGCCGGGAAGATTCTGGGACTCACTGCCGATGCCGTAGTTCACCCAGGCCCCCATGCTCGGACGTCCGAACTGGCCTGAACCGGTATTCATAAAGATCTTGGCAGGGGCATGATTGGGCACGTCGGTGGCCACGGTCTTCAGGAAGGAAATATCATCGACAATACCTGCGGTGTGGGGAAGACATTCCGACACCCAGGCCCCGCAGTTTCCATGCTGTTTGAAATCCCGCACCGTACCCAGGAGCTTCGGCGGCCCATCGTTACCAAAGGAATCCATGAAGGCAAAGCGTTTCCCCTCAATATAGGATTGGGGTATAGGCTGGCCGTTGTACTTCTGGAGAGCGGGTTTGTAGTCGAAAAGCTCCAGCTGGCTGGGGCCACCCGCCATGAACATGAAGATAACCCGTTTGGCCTTGGCTGGGAGTTGCCCCTGCCCCTGGTAAATCCCCATTTCATTACCGACCGTTCGGGCAGCGGCCTGATCATTCAGTAAAGAGCCGAGGGCCATGGAGCCCAGCCCAATGCCACATTGCTTGAAAAAATGACGCCGTGTGACGCCTTGCAGGGCTTGTTGATAGGGTGTACTACGCATGACCATCCCTTCGCTCACTCGCGGGTAATGAACTCATCCAGATTAAAGAGGGTCCGTGCCACATGAACCCATTCCGTGGCGGCCTTCGTATCGTTCTGCATTCGAACATCCGCCACAAGCTCCCGCAGGATGGCCATCTCGTGGTCACTGGGAGCACGGTTCAGACTCAATTGAAGGGCATAGCGTATGCGCTCCTCATCGGTCTCCATGGGGGCCGCGGCAAGGCGTGCGCCAAATAATTCGGCCTGCTCGACAAAGGCCGCATCGTTCAACAGGGTGAGGGCTTGCAGGGGCGTATTGGAGCGGCTCCGACGGGTACAGGCCACCATGGCATCGGGCGCATCAAAGACCGCCAATGCCGGATGCGGCGTGGCCCGCCAGTAGAAGGTGTACATTCCCCGTCGAAAGCGGTCGCCGCCCTCGCTCGCATCCCAGGGGCGATTACGCTGCCCCAGCTTCATGACGCCGTCAGGCTGGGGCGGATAGACGCCCGGGCCACCGATGGTGGTATTCAGTGCGCCTGAGGCCGTCAACGTCACATCCCGGATAATCTCCGCATCCAGGCGGACTCTGTTCTGTCGGGCCAGGAGATAATTCCGGGGGTCCACCACCTCCAGATCATCGCGGTGTCGAGAGGATTGTTGATAGGTGGCGGACAGGACCATCTCCTGAATCGCCCGTTTGGTCGACCATCCCCGGGCGACAAACTGGTTGGCGAGATAGTCCAGAAGTTCGGGGTGAGTCGGCAGGGCACCTTGATAGCCAAAATCGTTTTCTGTCTCAACCAGACCCCGGCCAAAGAGGTGCTGCCAATAACGGTTCACGGTGACCCGGGCTGTCAGGGGGTTCTCTCTGGAAACAATCCAGTGGGCGAGGTCGAGCCGATTCCCGAATTCGGGGCCATCGTAGGCGTGTAAGACGGCTGGGGTGCCCGGAAGGACCTTTTCGCCGAGGCGGGTGAAGTCCCCCTGCTCGAAGAGGTGGGACTCCCGGGCTTCTTTCCGCTTTCGAAGCACCATGGTTCTAGGCACCTTGGGCATTTTTCCCTGAACGGCATTAATCTGCGCTTCGAAATTCCGGTACGTCTCATCCGCCTGGAGAAAACGCTTCTGAATGAGCCGTTCCTGTTCCTCGGTCCATTCGGACCGCGGGGTCCTTTGCGCCGCCTGTTCTTTCAGGCCCCAATTCTTGACCGCTTCCTCAGATTGCCCGGCCAGCCAGACCTCGAGTTTTCCCTGAATTGCTTCCGCCCGATAGGCGTCACGGGCAGGCGCAATACCGGCAATTTCTGCCTTGAGCGCAGCGATGCGAGCCGCCTGTTCCTCACTGGGCAGCTCCAAGTCGATTTCATCGTCGTTGTTGTAAAAGGCGAAGAGCTTGTAGTACTCATCCTGGTACACCGGGTCATACTTGTGATCATGGCACTTGGCACAGCCCAGCGTCAGCCCCAGAAAGACGGCGCCGGTGGTATTCACCCGATCGACAATCCCCTCGATCCGAAACTCCTCTTTATCGATGCCGCCTTCCTGGTTAATCATGGTGTTCCGATGGAAGCCCGTGGCGACCTGCTGGTCGCGGGTCCCATCTGGCAGAAGATCACCGGCGATTTGTTCCACCACAAATTCATCGAACGGCTTGTCGGCATTGACCGCGTCGATTACCCAATCCCGATAGGGCCAGATTTCACGGGGGCCATCGATGCTGTATCCGTTTGAATCGGCGTAGCGGGCGGCATCAAGCCAATGCCTTCCCCACCGCTCCCCAAAATGGGGCGAGGCGAGTAATTCCTCTACAATCCGGGCATATAATGCATCGGTGGGGGAAGCTGTAAAGGCTTCAATAGCGACGGGCGGTGGCAATAGGCCCACCAGATCGAGATAGACCCGGCGCAAGCGCGTTTCCGGCTCGGCGAGAGGGGCAGGCGCGATGCCCTCCTCCTGTAGTCGCCGAAGTATAAACCGGTCGATATCGTTCTTGACCCAGTCGCTCTCCCCCACGTCCGGGATATCCGGCCAACTCGGAGCCACGAAGGCCCAGTGTTTTTCGTAGGGCGCACCGTCATCCAGCCAGTCTCCCAGAACAGCGATGTCCTTGTCAGAAAGGCCGGGTTTCTCCACCGGCGGCATACGATCATCGGTATCGTGGGTCGTGATTCGTTGAAAGAGAAGACTGGTCTTCCGATCCTGGCCAAAAATCTCGGCAAAACGCTCGGGGGGCATGGCGCCATCATGGGGCGACACGTCGAGGCGCAGGTCCCCTTTACGTTGCTTGGCGTCGGGCCCGTGACAGGCGAAACAATGTTGGGACAAGAGGGGCTTGACCCGATTATTGAAGTCACCTGCGGGGCTTAGGGCGGGCAAGGCACACGTGCCGAGGACCAGGCATAAGCGCGCCCAGCGGTGGCCTGATTTGGGAATCGTATACATCATGCCCTTGGTAGAATGGGTTGTAATTCCAGATAACGGTAACACATGCTAAAACTACTATAACGGATTCCTGACGGACTTTCCAGCGGGCAAATCGATTGATTCTCAGGGGCCTCCTGTGTTATCTTACGATCCCGTTAGGGAAACGGGTTCCCCCAGCCTCCCTCATTACGATTTCTCACCTAAATGTTGGCGCATTGCATGTATCTCAGGGACGGGTTTACCTATGGCGGAAAGTGATAAACCACGCGTTGTCGCCGTGATCCCCGCCCGACTTGCCTCGACCCGATTCCCGGGCAAAATCATCGCGCCACTCATGGGCCATCCCCTCGTCTACCATACCTGGCAGCAGGTCAAAAGAGCGACGCTCATTGATCGGATAATCGTCGCCACCGACGATCCCGCAGTAGTGGCCGCCTTGGCCCCCTACCCCGTGGAAGTGGTCCTGACAGATCCCGGACACCCGACAGGCACTGATCGCATCGCCGAAGTGGCCCGCAGCATTGACGCGGAGCTCATTGTCAATGTGCAGGGCGACGAGCCGGTCATCGATCCAGAGACCATTGACGCCACGATCCGCCCTTTGCTGGCGGATCCGGAGCCTGTCATGTCCACGGCCCGCCGCGCCCTGGACGATCCGGAAGCGATCCAGGATCCGAATGTGGTGAAGGTAGTTTGCGGCACCGATGGGAATGCCCTTTATTTTTCCCGACTGCCTATCCCCTACTTTCGGGATGGCGGAATGCCTTCGGGAAACTATTGGCAACACATCGGACTGTATGTGTATCGGCGAGACTTTTTATTAACCTATAGCACGCTCGCATCCACACCGTTGGAGCGGGCGGAAAAACTTGAGCAACTGCGCGTTCTGGAACATGGGTTTCAGATCGCGGTAATAACGACAAGCTATGTCGCGATCGGCGTTGATGTACCTTCCGATCTCGAAAAAGTAGAAGAATTGTTACAGCATCACGCTGCAAAAGGATAACGTATGACTCGGTATGTATTTGTGACAGGTGGGGTGGTTTCGTCGGTAGGCAAGGGCATCCTCGCCGCGGGGCTTGGCCTCTTGCTGGAAGCGCGCGGTCTCAAGATCGCCATGATGAAACTGGACCCCTACATCAACGTCGATCCCGGCACGATGAATCCCTTTGAACATGGCGAGGTGTTTGTGACCGATGACGGGGCGGAAACCGACCTCGATCTGGGGCACTATGAACGCTTCACGACGTGCAAGCTGTCACAAAAGAGTAATGTCACCACGGGTGGCATCTATAACGCTGTCATCCAGAAAGAGCGTCGTGGCGAATACCTCGGAAAGACCGTCCAGGTTATCCCCCATATCACGGATGAAATCAAGTCCCGCATTCGCCAGGTCACCACGGATTCGGAAACCCCCATCGACATCGTCATCGTCGAGATTGGTGGTACTGTCGGCGACATTGAAAGCCTTCCTTTTCTGGAAGCGCTGCGCCAGTTCCGCCTCGACGTAGGCCCGCCCAATTGCTGTTTCGTCCATGTGACGCTCGTGCCCTTCATCGAGGCCGCCGGCGAACTGAAGACCAAGCCGACCCAGCACAGTGTACGCTCCCTGCGCGACATCGGTATCCAGCCCAACGTCATTGTCTGTCGTACCGGCCCCTACTCGCTGTCGGATGCAGAACGGCACAAAATCGCCATGTTCTGCGATGTCACGGACAACGCGATCATTTCCGCGAAAGACGTCTCGCCCCTCTATGCGATCCCGTTGAACTTCAAGAAACAGGGCCTCGATGATACCGTACTGAATCTCCTGAATCTCGAAGCCGCAGAGAGCGATCTCACCGAGTGGACGGAGATGGTGGAACGGCTCAAAAACAGCACCCGGGAAGTGCGGATTGCGGCCGTGGGCAAGTATGTCGGTCATGACGACGCGTACAAGAGCATCAACGAGGCCTTCGTACATGCCGGCATCGCGAACGGCTGCCACGTCAACCTGGAGTGGGTGGATTCCGAGCAGTTTGAAAATGGCGTGGAGCCGGAGAGCGTTCTGAAAGACTACGACGGCGTGCTGGTAGGGCCAGGATTTGGCAGCCGCGGCGTAGAGGGTAAAATTCGCGCTGTCCAATACGCCCGGGAACAGAAAGTGCCTTTCATGGGCATCTGTCTTGGCATGCAGGTGGCCGTCATCGAGATGGCGCGAAACTGCGCAGGTCTGGCCGCCGCCAATTCCACGGAGTTTGATCCGGAAACGGAGTCTCCGATCATTTCCCTGCTCACCGAGCAGCGGGGCCTGAAAGACCTGGGCGGCACCATGCGACTGGGTGCTTATCGGTGTGATCTGAAGCCGGGCACCTTTGCGCATAAGGCCTATGGTGCCGATTCGGTCGAAGAGCGGCATCGCCATCGTTATGAGTTTAACAATCAGTTTCTCGAGGCGCTGAAGGCCAAGGGCCCGCTCGTTATCAGTGGTACCCACATGAAGGGTGAGCATGAGCTCGTGGAAATTATTGAAGTAGAGGACCATCCCTGGTTCTGTGCCTCCCAGTTTCACCCGGAGTTCAACAGCACGCCCCTGAAGGCCCAACCCCTCTTTCGCGACTTTGTTGCTGCAGCGATGAAAAAGTGAGGTAGTATGGATCTGAAGGTTTCGGCGCAACGTCTCTGCCTGCTGCTCTCGTGGCAGGAGGCCCTGCAGCGGACTGCGGAAAACGTGCCCTACGGGGGCGCCCGGTTTCGCCGACAGGCCGCCCGGGGCATTCAGGCAGTGCGCGCCGAAGCCGAGCAGGCGATTCAGGAAGCGGGAAGCCGACTGCAGGCTGGCATGGCCCAGAACGCCTCGGAAGCCGATCTGGCCCCCATACGGCATCGCATCCAGCAGCTCAATCGCCTCCTGAAGGTGAACCGCGCCGAGGAACTGGGTGGCCCCGTCGCCATGTCACTCCCGGATTACGCGGCGGCGTTGGGAGAAAAGAAACCCGGTCCCTTGCAGTTTACCCGATGGGAACGACAGGACTTTATTACGATTGGCCTGTCCGTGGTGCTCATGACCGCCTTGTGCCTGGGGCTGGCGTGGTTTCATCTCTGGCGTGCCCAGGTAGATTTTCGAATCGAGCAGGCGGCCCCCCCCTATCTCGCGCTCTTCATGGAAAACAACGGTCAACACACCGCCTCTTTCGTAGGGAGTGGCTCCCTCACGGCGCCTCAGGCGGGCGAATTGGCCTACGATGTAACCATCTATTGCAAAGCGACCGGGCAGGATTCTTTTCAGCCCTGCATTGCCCCTGGAGATGTCTGGATTTACCACAACGAGGTGCTCACCCCAAGACGTCCCGTAACGGTTGAAACCGGGGTCACCGTCACCCTCCTGCTGGATCTTGACGCCCTGGAAAAGGCCTACGGCGAGCCCCTGGACGCCGTACGTCTCGAATGTGGCCCGGTCAGTGGACGTCGTCAGGCCAAATTCACCCACGAAATAATGGGCGCCCCTTAACCCTCTCGTCTCCGCGCAGGCTCAGCCCGAACTGCCGGTTTTCCCCTCACGACTCCACCGCTCTTCGACGGCCTCCCGACGCACGTGCTGGGCTGTCCGAACGCGCGGCATCCAAACCCGGATGTCGATTTCCGGCGGAAGAATCTTCTGCATAAAGGGCACCATAATGCTGTCGCTCAACACGTCGCAGAAGGAATCATACAATTGGACGTGATTCTTGAGCAGCTGTTCTTCATCGAAGGTGCTTTCGAGGGTCACATCGTCTAAATCGATGAAGGTAAATCGCCGTCCGTCGGAGGTGAAGACGTTCTTTCCGGAGAGATCGCCGTGACGTGCGCCGCAGGCTGTGAAATCATTGATCGCAACAGCCAGGGCCCCGAGAAATGAGTGAATGGTGTCCGCGCCGGCATTCTCTCGAATCAACGCCATGAGGAATTTTTCCACATTGTGCTGACCTGTCAGGTTGGAGGCAATCATCGCATTGCCGGCCACATAGCCGAGACGTCCCCATTCGATGAACGCAATCGGTTCAGGCACCAGTACGCCATGCTTCAACAAATGATGGGCAGCAAACCAGGCACGACGGTATCGGCCCCGTTGAAAGGTATGCTTCAGTGGTCCACTGCCGCCCGCAAAGGTGCTTTTCTTAATGACAAACTGGTCCACCCGGCGCACGATGGATTTGCGGGACGCCTTTATTTCCTCACCAGGCGCCTCCAAGATCTCCCAGACCCGTTCGGGCGCAATGTGCGGTCGGCAATAGATCGTAGCCAGACCCTTTCGGGTCTTTACTATCGTGTCATCGATACAAAGTGATGCCATCGTTGGCGTGCTTTCTGTCCCATTCACCTGGCGTGAATCGGCTATGTTCCCAAGTTTTACGGCCCGTCGGGTCGATTCAAGGTGCTCCCCGGAGTCCGGCACTCACTCCCCGCAACCGGTACAGACCCTGAAGCCAGCCGGGGATGACAATGTCTCCGTACCCATGAAGAAGTGAGGCGAAATTATCCAGAGAAAGCCCCTGCTTTTCAAATGAACGTCGTAGCCGTAACAAATTCCGGCTACGTGGAATGCGCCCCAGTTTCGAATACCGCTGCGCTTTATCAAAATCTATCAAACAGGGTTTTCCCTGCGCGACAAGAATATTCTTCACCTGCAAATCGGCATGCCAGAATCCCGCATCGTGTAGATGGCGGACCATCTGCCCCACGGCCTCCAGGACGCCCTCGCTCGAATGCGCACCCTCCTGCAGATAGGCTAGCAAGGTAACCCCCTCCACGCGCCGCGCGGCGTAGGCACCCCGATAAATCCCCCACGTCCGCCGCCAACACACGCCCAGTGGCTCCGGAATGCTTCCTCCGAGCTGGTAGTAGGCCAGCGATACGTCGAATTCACGACGCATCCGGTTTCCCAGAAATTGGTCGTGAAACACCTTACCCACCAGGCCTCCCCGCCGATAGCTTCGGCGAATGCCCTCCCCCGAGCGCAGAGGAAAACAGGAGACTGCTGCGCGTCCCGTGTCCGGCATCGCGACACAGCCTTTCTCCTCCAGCAACGCCGCCCACACCGCTTCCCGCTCTTCAGCCAGGGCAATAGCCCACTGGCCAGGGCGCTGTTCCAGGGCATAGTGTTCAGGAAGCACGTCTCTTGACTTTCTTCAGGTGAAGGAGCAGGGGAATGCGGACCCCAAAGCACCGTGTGTCGGGCTTGCGCACCCGGTATACCACACCGTTGCCGGAGTCAGTAGGAGTGTAGCATAACCGGAGGGCGACATGCCCAAGAGCCCCCTATCTTATGGCGATACAGCCACTTGGATGGATTCATTTCCCGTTCCTGTGCTATCCTCTTGTTCCTTAAGGGACTGCCTTTCCGGGATTTTCCATCCCGTCGCGGTTCCGGCGACGCACTTCGCGTGCCTCTCCTTCGCATCCGCAGGGTGGGGCCTCCCACACAGTGTAACAATCAGGTGAAAGCAAGACTTATGAGCACGATTACCCGTTCGGATGTCGCGTATGTGGCCGGTCTGGCGCAACTCGATATGGACGAGGCCGCGACGGAGCGGCTGGTGGATGAGATGAACAGTATCCTGGACTACATGGCCAAGTTGAATGAGTTGGATACGGATGCCGTGGAACCCATGATGCACGCTATGGCCCTGACCAATGTATTTCGTGAAGACGAAGTCGCCCCCTCCCTTCCCCGGGAACTGGCTCTTCGCGGCGCGCCGGTACATGACGAAGAGTATTTCATGGTCCCCAAAATTCTTGATGCTGAAGGGGGTGGTGCATGAGCCCATGGTATGAGAAGTCTGCCTTTGAGATTCGTGAGGCCGTAGCAAGCGGTGCCGTATCCGCACGGGCGGTGACCGAGTCTTTCCTCGCCCGTATCGATGCCGTCGACGCTCAGGTGGGTGCCTACACCCAGGTCTGGCGTGACGAAGCGCTCGCGCAGGCCGATGCCGTGGACGCCAAGATCGCCGCCGGAGAGCCGGTCGGCGCGCTCGCGGGCGTTCCCATCTCCCTCAAGGAACTCATCTGCACCCAGGCAGGCGAAACCACCTGTTCCTCCAAGATTCTCGCAGGCTTTCAAAGTCCCTACGACGCCACGGTGACCCAGAAGCTACTGGCAGATGATGCCGTGGTCCTGGGCAAAGTGAATATGGACGAATTCGCCATGGGCTCCTCCACGGAGAACAGCGCGGTTCAGAAGACGGCCAATCCCTGGGACCTTTCCCGCGTTCCCGGTGGCTCCAGCGGTGGCTCCGCCGCATCGGTTGCATCCGCCACGTCGGCTATCTCATTCGGAAGTGACACGGGCGGCTCGATTCGTCAACCCGCGGCCTTTTGTGGTTGTGTGGGGCTCAAGCCCACCTATGGACGGGTATCCCGCTATGGGCTGGTGGCCTTTGCCTCCTCACTCGATCAGATTGGCCCCCTCACCCGGGATGTCCGCGATGCAGCCCTGGCCATGAATGTGATCAGCGGCAAGGATCCGCGAGACGCGACCAGTGCCGATCTTCCTGCCGAGGACTTCACGAAGAAACTCGGAGCGTCCATCGCAGGCCTGAAGATCGGGCTACCCAAAGAATACTTCGTGGATGCCCTCGGCAGCGAAGTGCGCACCTTGGTGGAAAAGGCCACCAAGGTATTGGAAGAGCAGGGCGCGGAGATTGTGGAAGTCTCTCTTCCCCACACCGAATACGCCGTCTCGGTTTATTACATCGTGGCCCCGGCCGAGGCCAGCGCCAACCTGGCGCGCTTCGACGGTGTCCGCTATGGCTTTCGCCATCCCGATGCCAAGAACGTCACGGAGATGTATGTGAAGTCCAAGAGCGAAGGATTCGGTGAAGAAGTGCAACGCCGTATCATGTTGGGCACCTATGTGCTGTCCAGCGGCTACTATGATGCCTACTATCTGAAAGCCCAGAAGGTGCGCACGCTCATCACGCGGGACTTTGACGAAGCCTTCAAGGCCTGCGATATCATCCTGACGCCCACGACGCCTTCGACGGCCTTTGCGATGGGTGAAAAGTCGAGCGATCCCCTCGAGATGTACTTAAACGACATCTTCACCATCTCGGCAAATCTCGCAGGCATTCCCGGAATTTCGCTGCCCTGTGGCAAGAGCGCCTCGGGCCTTCCCGTGGGCTTCCAGTTGCTGAGCAAGGCCTTCGACGAAGCGACACTCCTGCAAACCGCCTATTGCTATGAACAGCATGGGGGTAACGACCTGGGCCTTCCCGCCCTGTCGTAGTTTCGCGGGACCGGGTTTCCCTATCCGCTCTTCACTACTTATCCCGGCCACGTGAGGCCGCCTATATAGGAGACGACAGACATGGAATATGAAGCCGTAATAGGCATGGAAGTCCATGTGCAGCTCAATTGCAAGTCCAAGGTGTTTTGTGGCTGCAGCACCAATTTTGACGCCCCGGCCAATACCAATGTGTGCCCGGTTTGCCTGGGCATGCCCGGCGCCATGCCGGTACTGAATCGTGAGATGGTCACCAAATCCGTGGCCGTGGGCCTGGCCTTGGGATGTACCATTTCCCGCTGGTCCAAGATGGATCGGAAGAACTACTTCTACCCCGATCAATCGAAGAATTACCAGATCAGTCAGTATGACCTCCCCATAAACCACGATGGTTTTCTGGATATCGACGTTGACGGGAAAAAGAAGCGTATCGGTATCACGCGGGCCCACATGGAAGAAGACACAGCACGCAACACCCACACGCTGGGTGGTGGACAGAGTGGCGTCGACTTCAACCGTTGCGGCCTTCCCCTGCTGGAAATCGTCACCGAGCCGGACATCCGGAGCGCCGACGAGGCCTATGCCTATCTCACGGAGCTCAAGCAGATTCTCCAGTACCTGGAAGTCAGCGATTGCAGTATGGAAGAGGGAAAACTTCGTGCTGAGGCCAATATCAGCGTGCGCCCTGTTGGCACCGAGCCCTTTGGCACCAAGACGGAAGTAAAGAATGTAGCGTCTTTCAGCGGCACCTACAAAGCGATAGAATTTGAGATTGCCCGCCAGATCCAGGTCCTGAATGACGGCGGCAAAATTATCCAGGAAACCCGTGGCTGGGACGACGACCGGGGAGTCACCTTTTCTCAACGCGCCAAAGAGTCGGCCCATGACTACCGCTATTTTCCGGAACCTGACCTCGTGCCCATCGTGGTGGACGAGGCCTGGGAAGCGGCGATCAAGGAAGGCCAGCCCGAGCTGCCCACGCCCCGCCGCACACGTCTCATCGAAACCTTTGGCCTCTCCGCCTACGATGCCGGCGTCTTGACCCAGACCCGGGCAATGGCCGATTATTTTGAAGCCACCGCGGCGGAGGTACCCGATGCCAAGAAGGCGGCCAACTGGATTATGGGCGATCTGCAGGCCCTCATAACCCAGGAAGAAGGGGACCTCAGCACCATCAAAATCACGCCGCTCCAATTGGCGTCGATGATAAACCTCATTGAAGATGGTACAATTAGTGGAAAGATCGCCAAGGAAGTCCTTGTGGACATGTTCCAGACCGGCAACGACCCGAAAGCCATCGTAGAGGCCAAGGGGCTGGTCCAGATTAGTGACACGGGTGAACTGGAGCAGATGATCGCGGCGGTGCTGGAGAAGAATCCTGCCCAGGTGGAAGAATTCCGCAGTGGCAAGGAAAAGGTGATTGGCTTTCTGGTGGGCCAGGTGATGCAGGCCACCAAAGGAAAAGCCAACCCCAAAATGGTAAATGAAATCCTGCGGAAGCAGCTATCCACTTAGGAGATTACGTGTGGCTACATTAACGCCAAAGACTACCCCCCTATCCGATACCGAGCGTCTTGAGACCAAGGTCCAAATGATGGCGGAGTTCGCGCAGGAGAAGAAAGCTGCCGACATCAAGGCCTACAACGTCACGGGGCTTACCCTGACAACCGACGCCCTGGTCATCTGCACCGCGACCAGCGAACCGCAGATCAAGGCTATCTTCAACGCCGTCCGTGAAGGCATGAAAGAGAACGGTGCCAACCCCATCTACTCGGAAGGCTCCTTTCAGGACGGGTGGCTTCTGATAGACTTCAGCGATGTTATCTTTCACGTCTTCCGTGAAAAGTCTCGGGAATTCTTCGACCTGGACGGACTCTGGGCGGATGCACCGAGCATCGCCTTGGTATTGGATTCTAATTCCTGAAGATATTCATAACTACAGCGAGGCAGCACTGTGGATCAATTTACCCCCGATCGGGCATCACTCTATCATTACAAGTTGGACCGCATCCTGGGTCAGGGCGGCACAGGCCGTGTCTATCGAGGCATCGACACCAAGAAGGGTGAGGTTGTTGCAATCAAGTTGTTTCGAGAGAATTTCTTTCGCAACAAACTCCACCTGCGGGATTTGGTAAAATCCGTCAAACGCTTTAAGAAATACAGCAATCCCTTCGTCGTCCAGATATATGATTTTATAGACGGTGAAGACGGCCGCTGCATGATCATGGAGTACATTGACGGTCCCGACCTGAAGTGGTACCTCCAGAACCGCCCGTGGAACCTGAACGAGCGGATCAATATTGTGGGGCAGATATGCTCGGGCCTCCAATATCTCCATGATCAGAAAATCATTCACCACGATATTAAGCCGGCGAATATCCTCTTCACCCGTACGGGACAGGTGAAACTGGCCGACTTCTCACTGTACGGCAGTAGCCTGCTCATCGAGCTTATCGATCGGGGTGCCGGTGAACAGATTACCCCCATGTACGTGCCGCCAGAAATCATTCGCAACGACAGCCCCTCTCCCCAGAGCGACCAATACTCCCTGGGCGTCACGCTCTACTTGATGTTTACGGAACAAGTACCTTTCCAGGTAGACAGCCTTCAACGGCTCTATCAGTGTCATCTTTCCGTTGAGCCGAAGCACCCTACGATCGTGAATCCCCGGTGCCCCCAGGCACTCGGCGACATTATCATGCGGACCCTCTCTAAGAACCCGAAGGATCGCTTTGCGGACTGCGACATGTTGCGCATCGCCATCACGAAGCTGGCGCAAAGCCGCATCTAGTCCCCCACTACAACGTCAACGTCCTCTACATTTCCCCTCGCTCCCGAGGGGATTTTTTTCGGCGAAATGCCCCGTTGTCTCCCTCCAACGAAAAACACCCAAGCCCACCGCATTGCGCGGGGTCTTGGGTGTCATAAGTTCTATTGGAATCGCTTGGGCGAAGGGCTTATTGATCGCCACCGAGGCCGAGGTCACCACCGGTATCGGTACCGCCGCTCTCACCGGTCGCACCTTCAGAAGGGAAGAATGCCTTCCAAATGGACTGGCGCTGCGCGAGCAGCAGGGTGTCTACAATATCAAGTACGCCCTGCAACTTAATCTGAAAGTTGCTCTGCGCACAGGAGGGAGACTTGGTAACAAAACGAAGGTGTGATTTCATGATTATGACGCCTTTCCAGGACCTATGCCGTTTTACTGAAAGTGAATTCGACGATCCGCTCTGTCAGACTGACGATAAAATCAACCTTCGACTGAAAGTTACTCTGAGATTGTTGCGGCATTTTGCTCACCAACCGGTGGTGTTTCATGCGAGACGTTCTCCTGTTTTTCTGCGGTCGGACCGAATCGGGTGATTCCATCGGGCTCACCCACGATCCGCGTGCGTTCCCCATCCAACACTTTTGTAGTTAGAGTTGTGGCTTCTGATTCGCCCAACGTAACAGCGCGTGGTGCCATGGGGTAACCACGTTCGTTGATGGGACCATCATCTGGCATTATTTTACAGACATTGTAATACCATGTAAACCTTTTATTGTCAATTGTTTTTCCATGTAGCGCGGCTTTCTGCCTATTCTACCACCCAGTCCGTCATCTATTACGCCATGGGATTGATTCTTATCTGACAAGGGCTTAGACAAGTCACCCGAATCGGGGCCCCGCGAAGTCCACGCCAAATCCGTACCCTGCCCCCACACCGCACTTTTCTCAGAATGCCTCCCGGGGGGACGGAAGTTTCCTAGCCCGCAAGGGACTCCCAGGATTGGTACATCTCGGAAAGATCCGCCTTCAAGGCGTCATACTCCCCTTTGAGTTTCTCCAGGGTCTGATAGTCATCGGGAGCCACCTGGGTAAATTGGGTCTCGAGCTCGTTGATCAGGGTCTCCATCGACTCAATATCCTGCTCCAGTTTGGCCAACTGGTCCTTCTGTTTTTTCTTCTCGCGATCGGTACTCTTCTTTTTCTTTCGCGTTGTTTCCCGGCGGATCTTGAGCACGTCATCCGTCGTCTTTTCGGTGGGCTCTTCCGGCTTACCGACCTGGCCCCAACGATAGTCGGTATAATTGCCCAGGTGCACCGTTGCTTTCCCATTTTCAATCACCACGAGCTTTTCGACCAGTTTGTCGATCAATGTCCGGTCGTGGCTCACGAGGATGATGGCGCCTTCGTATCCTACCAGGAGGTTCTCGAGGGCTTCTCGCGAAACAAGATCGAGGTGGTTGGTCGGTTCGTCGAGCAGCAAGAGGTTGAACTCACCGAGTAGCAGTTTGGCCATGGCCACGCGACTGACTTCCCCCCCGCTCAAACTCGCGATACTCTTAAAGACATCGTCCCCCGTAAAGAGAAAGCGTCCCAGATAGGTGCGAATCTGTTCCGGAATCCACTCCGGACGGGCCGAGAGCACCTCGGTAAGAATATCGTTGGAGGGGTTCAGCGATTCGTGGTTTTGTTCATAGAATCCCCGCTGGACTTTGTGACCGAGGGACACTTCGCCCGACCGTCCTTCCAGCTGTTCCGCCAACTGGCGAAGGAGGGTCGTCTTCCCGGTCCCGTTGGGTCCCACAATCCCCACCCGCTCACCGCGACTCACTTTAAAGGAGACGGAGTCGTACAGGGTCAGATCATCGTATCCCATGCTCAACTCACGGGCTTCCAACACCAGTTCTCCCGAGCGGGCCACGTCGCCCGTCTTGAGCCGGACAGTACTGGCTTCGGCGAGGGGCGGTTCCACCAGCTCCATTTTCTCCAGGCGCTTCACCCGGCTCTGGACGGCTTTCGCCTTGGTGTTTTTATAGCGGAAGCGATCTATCCAGGCCTGCTCTTTTCGAATGAACTCCTGTTGACGGTCGTAGTCGGCCTGATTTTGTTCGCGCAGCAGGGCCTTGCGCTCCAGATAGGCATCATAGTTGCCCGGATAGCTGCGCAGTTGCCCCCGCTCCAATTCCACGATGCGGTTGGCCACGTGGTTCAGGGTCTGCCGATCGTGGGAAATGACGACGACGGCCTTCGTACAGTCTTTGAGGTAGGACTCCAGCCATTCTCGGGCTTCCAGGTCCAGGTGATTCTCCGGCTCATCCAAGAGGAGCAGATCGGCATCCTGAAGGAGCACGAGCGCCAGCATGAGCCGGGTCCGTTGCCCCCCACTGAGCACCATGAAGGGCAGGTCGAATTCACTTTCGGAGAAGCCGAGCCCTTGCAGGACCTGCTTCACACGAACGCGGAAGTCATAGCCCCCACGAATGGTGAACATCTCTTGCTTTTCGCTGTAGATATCGAGAATTTCCGGATCGCCAGAGGCCATCTGTTCTTCGAGTACCGCGAGTTCTTTCTCCAGTTCGAGAATATCGGCGAAGGACTCCATGACGATATCGTGGATGGTCTTATTGTCCTCCACGCGATGGAGCTGGGAAAGGCACGAAATCCGCACCCGTTTCATCCGGTCCACCGTGCCCCGTTCGGGATCCATCTCACCCGTAATCAAGCGGAAAATAGTGGATTTACCCGTCCCATTCCGACCGATGAGGCCAATATGCTCCCCCTCTTCCACCCGAAAGTCGACGTCTGTCAACACTTCCTGGCCTGCAAAACTTTTCTGAATGCGGTCGAGCCGTATCAAACTCATGAAACTACTACCTGTCTATGATGCGTCGCGGTTGTCCGGAGGAGAAGCAGATTCCTGGCGGGCCAGATGCCACAGCTTGGCATACTTGGTAAAAACGGAGCAGGCGGCCAGTCCACATAAGACCGCGCCGTGGTAGCCGTCACGAAATCCCTGCCGAAAAACATACATTTTAACAAAACGGAGCGCCGGGCGAAAGGTCAGGTCTAACAAGGTGGCCCGTTTACCCCGTTGGTAGGCATCTTCGGCGCCCCAGGTCGTAAAGCGATGGAAGGTGGTGAAGTATTCCTCAAAGCTGTTGTAGGTATCATGATACATC
Source organism: Candidatus Hydrogenedentota bacterium (assembly GCA_034669905.1). Classification (GTDB taxonomy): domain Bacteria; phylum Hydrogenedentota; class Hydrogenedentia; order Hydrogenedentales; family JAEUWI01; genus JAEUWI01. The sequence goes on along the minus strand of JAXMOL010000004.1, from coordinate 16,058 downwards.
ACGTCATTGATAGTCCCCACGGCCCCCTCCACAACGACCCGGGAGTGCACCTTCTTGTCCAGGTACCGTCCTTCCGCCGTCCGAAAAAGCCGGAGGTTGTAATCACGATGCCAACCGCAGTGGCGAATCAGTCGACCAAAGAAATAGGAATAGCGTTTGATATCGTACCCGTGCAGACTGTCGGGGGCCGCGACAATAGCGAGGACCCGTTCGCGAAGCGCCTCGGAAACCCACTCGTCGGCATCCAGAACCAGGGTCCATTCCGTTGTCACCTGGGGCAACGCCCAATTGCGTTGGGCGGCCGCGTTCTCGTAGGTGTGAAAGACCACGTGCTCGGTATACTGACGCACGATGGCCTCGGAGCCGTCGCTGGTCTTCGTATCGATGATGCAGAAGATATCGTCCGCCCACTGAACACTCTCGAGGCACCGGGCAATTTTCTCTTCTGCATTGGGTACCAGAATGAGCACGGTAAGCTTACCGGGGGCCAGTTTCGGGTCCTGAGAATCGCTCATGCCGTTAGCCCCAACCGCTCGGCCACGAGCGCGTGGTACTGGGCCAGGGTGTCTTCCACCATTCTTGCCGTAGAGAACGTGTCTCGGACCAGTTTTTCACCGGCCACGGCCATCTGACGGGCCTTTTTCGGATGCTCAAGACAGTTCACCAGCGCATCGGCCAGGGCCTCGGGATCTCTGTTGGGCACCAGATACCCCGTTTTCTCCGGGAGTACCATTTCCGGGATGCCCCCCGCTTCAGCGGCGACCACCGGCGTTCCACAGGCCAGGGCTTCCAGGACCGATGTTCCCAAGCCCTCTGACCAGCTTGAGGAAACATAGCAGTCGGCGGCCTGCATCCATTGGGGCACATCGTCCCGATGGCCCGCAAGGGTCACCCAATCGTCGAGATCGAGGCGTGCAATCTGTTTTTCCAGGGACGGGCGAAGGGCCCCTTCGCCCGCAATGAGGAGATGAAAGCGGGGCATACGATCCCGCACCAGCGCGATGGCCTCAAGCAGGGTTTCGTGATCCTTGTGGCCCACCAGTGCGCCGGCGTTAAAAAACAAAGGAAGGTCATCGGGGATCCCCAATTCGCCCCGGTCGGCCGCCTCAACATTCAGTCGTTCTACATCGATGGAACTATAGACCCGCACCACTTGCTTCGACGAAAGCCCATAGTCGGCGAGAACGTCGGCGACTTTCTGGGAGACAGCCAGAATTCGATCGGGCGCGCGGTATTTCCAACGATTGATGAAGTCGGTCCTCGGGGGAAAGCTGACCCGCCGAGACACCACGACCGAGGGGCGACTCGCCACGATACCGACGAGGGCCGCGATCATGTGGGAATGGCTGCTATGGGCGTGGATTATGTCGATCTGCTCCTGCATGCAGAGCTGGGCAAGCTTCCAAATCGTAACGGGATCCACTTCATTCCAGAAGGGCACGGCGATACGCTCCACCGCAGCACCACCGTGCTCGGCATTGAGGAAGGGGCTGTTTGCCTTGCCCGCAATCCACACGGTGTGTCCCTTGGCGGCGGTCCCTTGAATCAACCAACTGGCCTGTTGTTCACCACCACGCCAACCCGTTTGTTCGTCAAGATGAAGTATGTTCACTGGCAATCTCCCTCGCCCGTTCATAGGCCTTCACAGTCCGTTCGGCAAAGACGGAACCGGTGAACTCACGCAACACCCGCTGACGACCTCGCTGCCCCATCGCCCTTCGTTCCTGCTCATCCAACAATAATGCCTGTAACGCTGACGCCAAGGGCGCTACCGTGCCGTGAGGGACCACACGGCCTTCCACTCCGTCGTCGACAATTTCTGTCAGTCCGCCGTAGTCGGAAGTCAGCACCGGAATCTCTGCGGCCATCTGCTCTTTCAGGCTGAAGGACGACGTATCGCAGTCTATCGAGGGAAGCACTCCGATATCAAAGGCTTGTATCCATTTCTCCATGCCATCTCGAAAACCACCGAACTGGACGACATCCGTGAGGCCAAGGGCCCTGACTTCTTCCGCCAGTGTCTTCTCCAGCGCCCCCTGGCCCAAGACCAGAACCCTCGCCTGCGGTATGGTCTCAATACACTGTGCAAGCGCCTGGAAAAGATAGGTGTGCCCTTTCGCTTTCACCAGGCGGGCGGCGATACCACACACGAGGTCATCGGGACCATAACCCAGCTCCGAACGGGCCTGCTCTCGCAAGGCTTTCTGGGGACGGTAGGTTTCGGCATCGACACCGTTGTGAATCGCGACCATCCGGCTTCCGTCAAAGGACCTGTGGGCGGCCAAGTCACGGCGAACCATATCACAGACACATATCTGGTAGTCGGTCATGCGTCGATTCAACCACCGATTGGTCACGTTGTCCTTTACCACGTAGGTATTGTGACGGGAACGGAGCAGGCAGATTTCGCGGAGACCGAAACATTTGCTCAACGCGGCCACCCAGTGGTCTTGAGAGCCATTGACATGCACGACATCCGGACGCTCTTTACGAAGGAAGGCCCCCATCGTTTGCACGTCCTGATACCACTTGCGCAGCCGTAGCCCCCGGGCAAAATGGAATTCCGGCAGGCAGTCACAGCCAAGATCGGCGGCGATCGTCGCCAGGATGCTGTTGGCCCGGCAACCAATGGTGACACGGTGGCCCAGCGATAGTAATTCTCGCACGAGAGACTGGATATAACGGACCTGCCCGCCACCATCGGTGTGGGGGTCCGTAATGAGAATATGCATGGGCGGGTGGGGCAGCGAGACGGAACAGGACTATCCTGCATCCGGCTCCACTGAGTCTTCCTTCGATTCGGTGGCTTCAACCTCTGCGGCGGGGACCGGTGCGTCGTTCTCAGACGTAGTCTCCCCGTTCACTTCCGTGACTTCGGCAGACTCGGGTGCACGTTCTTCGGACGCTTCATCTTCTTTGGCGGCGATGAGCGCTTCCAGATCTTCTTCTGATTTACCATCAAAAATCGCACTGACGCGCTCAATGGTCATGTCCAACTCTTCCATGACACGGGAGAGTTCCTCATCCACCTCCTGGAATTGGTCGGACCGTTTAATCGAAACTTTTTCTTTGCCTGCCATAGGATACTGCCTTTAATTCAACCTGCCCGTATTGGGGTATTCCTAGAGGGGGATCGCCGCCACTCCGTTCAACTCTTCGATATATTCCATAATCAATGGTTGACGCTCTTTTTCGGGGATCGGGTGCTTGGCGTCTTTTAAAACGGACCAAGCCTCGGTTTCCGCGAGAGCACGGGTCAACTGGGATGTACCTTCCTCGTTGTGGTCTATGGTGCGCGCAATGCGCAGGAGGGCGGCCAACTTCGGATCTTTCGCATTCGTCAGGCTAATCTTCTCCCCGGCATACTGCATTCCTAAGGAATCGGAAAGGGTGTAGGGAAGATTCCAACGCTCCGCCATCGCCTTGGAAACCGCAGCGTGGGTAAAGCCAAAATGAAGCTGCTCTGCCTTTCGCAGGGCCAGCCGGTCTTCTCCCAACGAGTCATAAAGGGCGCGGTATGTTGTGTCCTCACTTCGAAGCAGGCCCATAACCCCAATGTCAGCGAGAAGGCCAGCAATGAACTCTTCCCCCTGCAAGCCCAGCTTCATCGACTCCGCCAGCTTCTTACAAATACCCGCGGTGCGGAGTGAGCCATGCCAGATATCCTGCGCGACTTTCAGATCCGTACTGCGATCGCTCACCGTCTCGAAGACCGAAATCCCCAGGACGATGTTACGCACTTCACGGACACCCAGTATGACCAGCGCCAGTTTCAGGGTGCCGACATACTGCTTCATTCCGTAGTAGGAGGAATTACTCACGCGAAGGACCTTCGCGGTCATGGCCGGATCACTCTGAATTATTTCGCTGACTTCTCCCGTCGAAGTCCCTGGGTCCTCCGTCATACGAAGCACTTCGGCAACAACGGAGGGAAGAGCTGGCAAATCGCCTACAAATCCATTCACCCGCTCAGCAATCAGGGCTTCGTCCATCACAGCATTCCTTTAGGTTTCTACTACCGACTCAACGTGCCAGAAGTACAGGGCAACCGGCATGATTGATAACATACGTTGTTGCACTACCCACCACGAGCTCCCGAACTTTTGAGTGACCATATGCGCCCATAACGATGAGATCCGCATTTACAGAGGCGGCCGTATCGACGATGACTTCACTGGGATCCCCTTCGGCCCGCAGGATCTCGTCCTCGATTTCGTGGGCATCCAGATAGCCTCGCAGCTTACTGACGACGCCTTCGGTACTGGACTCTTCGCCCACCACCAGAATCTGCAATTTCGTCTTCCAGACTTCGGCAAATGCCACGGCCGTTTTCAACGCATTCTTCGCATGGCTGCTACCATCGTAGGAAACCAGGATGTTGTCCCGCCCGACACGGCTCTGCCCGGTAATCAGTACCGGTAAGGTCGAGCGCCTGATGACGGCCTCGGCCGTGGACCCGATAAGCCCTTCAAGCCACTCGCTATGCTCTCCACCCCGCCCCATCACAATGAGGTCAGCGAGGCCGCTGTGGTCTGTGATTGTCTTCGCAACCACACCGGAAGCTTGCGTCACTTCGCAGGGCACGTTGGCCGACTCACAGGCTTTCGAAAGGTACTTGAGGGCACTATTCCCCCGCTCTTCCAAGAGGAGCGAGATGTTGCCCTGGTAATTCACATAGGGTGCGGTACCGAGTGAGGCGGAAAGATCCTGTAGAAAGGGCCCTTCAAGCAGTTTCACATCAACGACGTAAATCCCCTGAATGTGCGCATCAAAGGATTTGGCCAGACTTACCGCATATTCCACCCCCAACGCCGAAGATTCGCTGCCATCTGTGGGCACCAGAATTCTTTTGATCATCGACTTCCCTCCTGATCAGGCAATACCTGCACCTGCAACCACTTTATTGCCAAAGGCTTTCAATATCGCCAGGCCCTCGTGCTGACTTTTTTCCGGATGGAACTGCGTTGCATAAATGTTATCACGTCCTACGATCGCCGGAAATGATACCCCGTAATCGCAGGTCGCCAGCACAATACCGGGATCTTCCGGTTGGGCAAAGTAACTGTGTACAAAGTAAGTATACGGGCTTTTGCTCGTATAGGATAGAATTTCCGAGGCCATGGGGTTCTGGGTGGGCGTAATGGCGTTCCATCCCATATGAGGGACCTTTAATCCGGTGGTGGCGGCATCCGGAAAGCGGACGACACGTCCACCAAAAATACCCAGACCTTCGGCGCCCTCGCCCTCTTCACTGTAGTCAAACAACAGTTGAAGACCGACGCAAATCCCGAGGAAGGGCCGACCACTGGCTGCAGCGGCTTTTACCACCGGCACAAGTCCACGCTCCGTAAGACCGTCGATACAATCTTTGAATGCACCTACACCGGGCAATACGACGCCGTCCGCCCGTTCGATCAAGCCCACATCGTCCGTAATCACCGCTTCGTGGCCAACCTGCTCCAGCCCTTTTTGTGCGCTGCGCAGGTTACCCATTCCATAATCCACGATGGCTATCACGATTCCAACATTCCTTTGGTCGACGGGATTCCCGTGTTTCGGGGATCCATCTCCAGGGCCTGGCGCAATGCCTGGGCCAATGCCTTGAAAATCCCCTCGATGCAGTGGTGCGTATTGCTACCATAGCGCAGGTTAACGTGGAGGGTAAGCCGCCCGTTGACGGCAAAAGCCTGCATGAACTCCTGCGCCAACTCCAGATCAAAATTACCCAGACTACCTTTCGGGAGATCAGCGTTGAAGACAAGATAGGGCCGACCACTGAAATCGACAGCCACTTCGGCCAGCGCTTCGTCCATGGGAACAACCGCGTGCCCATAGCGGCGGATGCCTTTGGGTACACCTACAGCCTCGAGGAAGGCCTTGCCAAGGCAGATTCCCACATCTTCCACCGTGTGGTGGGCATCAATGTGGAGGTCTCCTTTGGCCTTCACCGTGAGGTCAAAGAGCCCATGGCGGGCGAGATGATCCAACATGTGGTCGAAAAAACCGACCCCGGTGTCGATATCCGAATCCCCTTTGCCATCAATGGCGACTTCCAGGGAAATAGCGGTTTCGTTTGTGCTTCGTTCCAACTGTGCGCGGCGCACTCTGTAAACTCCTTACTTACCCAAAAAGAGACGATCGGCAAGAAACTGGGGTAATCCTGCCTCTACAATGCGTTTAGCCGCCTTCTCTATGGGGTACTTAATGCGCACTTGCTCGAAAACATTCTCGTCGGTGTCTAGGATACCAAACGCGGCATGGGGATTGCCATCGCGGGGCTGTCCGACTGACCCTGGATTGATGAAAAAGCTCTTCCCGGTACCCAGCGAAAACTTGGAGTCGTCGTCCACGGAGTAAACACCGTCGGTGGAGAAAATCCCGGGACTGTGGGTGTGCCCGATGAAACAGATATTGCAATTCTGTTCTTCCAGGAAGGTCAGGTGCGGAAGAATATCTTCCCAGGTAAAGAGATAGGTGTTTCGGTTCTTGGGCGCTCCATGGACCGTCGCAAAGGTCTCGAAATTAAGCACATCCGGAAGATTACGAATCCATTCCAGATTCTCTTCCGTGAGATGCTCCCGGGTCCAGATGGCCGCGGCCAGGGCCACAGGATTGAAACCCCAGGGCTCTTCGATGCTGCACGCGACCGCATCGTGATTTCCGAGGACGGTCTGAATATTTCTGGAGCGAATGAGATCGACGCACTCGTTTGGATTGGCGTTATATCCGACTACATCTCCCAGACAAACGATCTGGTCAACGCCCATCTCATCTATCTGTTCGAGGACAGCGCAGAAGGCCTCCAGATTGGCGTGAATGTCGGATACGATGGCATACCTCAATGTATGGTCTCTCCCGCTTCGCGACCGCAGATAAGCAATGCCAATCCACCACGCGAGCTTCCTGCTGGCGCCCCCTTCTATGGGCAGTCTATCGCAAGCACGACAGTTGTCAAGAAACAACCCCGCTTGCTCTGCCCCCTATTTTGCACGGAAGTTGGCGTATTTTCAAGCGAGGAGCCGAATAAATATTCGAAGATGCCTATCTCAAGCGGTTGAAAAGTAGCGGGATACAGCGCGGCAACGGCGGATGGAAGCAACGGGCCCCTTCGAAAGGAACGCCCGATCCCTGCGCCAGAAAGCGCTAAAATTAAGAACCTTGTCAAAATCCAGTAGCTTGACGTAGGATGGCTGTCAGCAATTACTTGGGTACTTGCTGACAGTACTTGGATTTATCGAGCTGACAGGTGGACGCGATGGGTGGAATTGCAGGCATGTATTGGGAGGGGATTCTAAACATCCCCCTGGGCTGGGTAGAGCTTTACCTCGGAGTCGCGATGGACGCCTCCTGGAAGGTCATTGCCTTCAAGACGGGATGTACCATTGGCCTTCTCCTCCTGTGCTATGAGATCTATCTGCGGATCAAAGATCGTCGGCGTCGTAAGCGCTATGAACGGGAATTGCACCAGACGGACGGCGCTGGAACGCACCAACTTTCCGAAACCGAACGCGCCGATGCCCTCAGTAATCCTGATATGGCCGTGGCGCGACTACGGAAAGAAGGCGATTTTGAAAAGCTCGCCGAAGTCCTCGCCGCACTCGGTCGTCATAAGGAAGCGGCGAAGGCCTACACCAAGGCGGGTGCCCGCAAGAAAGCGGCTATGGAATGGGCAAAGGCGGGCTACCCCCTGAAGGCGGCAAAACTGCTCGAAAAAGCGCGGGACTATCGCTCCGCAGCCCAGTACTATCTGGAAAAAAAGAAATATCTCAAGGCCGCAAAGGCCTTTGTGCGGGGCGATGCCCTGCCCCAGGCCGCCGAAGCCTACCATCTCGCGGGCAAGCCCGTAGAGAGTGCGGATCTCTATGACGTCTATTTTGCGGACTCCAAGGCGATAGACACGGAGCGGGCCATCGCTGCAGAGGCCTGTCTCCGCCTTCTGGAGGATCAACGGGCCACGGCAAAGATTTCCAAAGAGAAACTCCGAACCATTACGCTCCAATGTGCCAAGATCATGTTGGCAAGCCAACGCCCCGAGGTGGCGGGACGTCTCTATCATCAGGTCGGTGAATACGTGCAGGCGGGAGAAGCCTATCTGCAGGCCGGACAACTGGAAACCGCCTCAAAATGCATGCACCAGGCCGGTGAAACAAAACGGGCCTCCGAAATCGGAGGTCGCTACTATGAAGCCCGGCAGCAGTGGAAAGAGGCCGGTATGGCCTATGAAGGGGGCGGCAACTTCCGGAAAGCCGGTGACTGCTTCTGGAAGGCCAATGATCCGATTCAGGCGGGAAAAAACTTTGAGCGCGCGAGGGAATACTATGGCGCCGGTCTGGCCATGGTTCACGCCCACAAATGGGAGGCGGCCGTAAAGTTTTTGCAGCAACTTCCGGAGGATCACCCCCACTTTAATTCCTCCCGTGGACTATTGGGGCGTGCCTTTTATGAGTTGAAAGACTTCGCCCATAGTGCGGCCACCTTGGAGAATCATCTGCTGAACGAGCGGGTGCGCAAGGATAACATGGATTATTTCTGGATGCTGGCCCTGGCCTATGAACAGTTGGGAAAACTGGACAAGTCTCAGGACGTCCTCTTGAAAATTCGCACCGTGGACGTTCAGTTCCGGGACGTCGCCCAACGGCTTTCCAGTGTGCAATCCCGCATTTCCATCGCGGGGGGTGGCGAGGGCATTGCCCATTCGGCCACCATGGTCACGCCTCCATCGGGGAACCAGAAATCGCCCGTCATGTCCATGGTGGAACAGACCCTGCAAAACCGCTACGAATTGGAAAGTGAATTGGGACGAGGTGGCATGGGGGTCGTCTACAAAGCCCGCGACACCCAATTGGACCGGCCCGTTGCCCTCAAGTTTCTGGGCACCCTTGTGGACGGTTCGGAGGAATTTCGTCAGCGATTCAAGCGAGAGGCCCAGGCGGCCGCCCAGGTTTCCCATCCCAATATCCTCAGCGTCTACGACATTGGTGTGGAGCAAGGAAGTTCCTATATCGCCATGGAGTATATCGAGGGCCCGAACCTGAATCAGTACCTTAAGAAGAAAGGGGCACTACCGCCCCGGGAAGCGGTGAACCTTGTTGGACAGGCCTGTGCCGCCCTGGAGGCCATTCACCAGGCCGGGATTGTACATCGGGACGTTAAACCGGACAACGTTCTCATTGCCAAAGGGAACCTGGTCAAATTGATGGATTTTGGTCTCGCCAAGGGCCATGGTGCCAACCTGACCGGCAGCAACGTGGTCATGGGGACGCCGTGCTATATGGCCCCCGAACAGGCACGGGGAGAAGAGGCCACGCCCCGATCGGATCTCTATGCCATGGGGCTTGTGCTCCATGAACTTCTGACAGGAAAGATCGTCTTTGAAACGGGCAATGTCATGGAACGGCAACTGACCGAGGTACCGAAACCACCGGGCATGCTGGTCGACGGCATTCCGGATGAATTGGACGCCGTGGTAATGAAGGCCATCGCAAAGAAACCGGAGGAGCGCTTTGGCAGTGCCCAGGAGTTCCTTAACGCCCTGCGCGCAGTCGGTACCTGAGCCGCGTCAGGTTGATGCCTTGGCCACGGCGGCCTGAATCTGCTCGGTCCAGTCTTCCGGCAAATCAATACCATGGTTGCCCATGTGAAAGGTCCTTCGGTCGCCGCCGCCATGGGCCAACTGGATATGGATGCGTGACTTTGGCAGGAGACCTTCCGCCCTTTCCGCCCACTCCACCACGCAAATACCAGCAGAATCGAAGATTTCTTCGTAGCCCAACTCCGCCAATTCCTCGGCACCGCCGAGGCGGTAGAGATCCAGGTGATAGAGGGGGGCCTCCACGTCACCGTATTGGTTTACGAGGGTAAACGTGGGACTGTGAACCGGGGCGTCCTGGGCGAAAAAGCGGGTCATCCCCCGCACCAGACAGGTCTTGCCTGCCGCCAAGTCCCCTTCCAGGGCCACCAGGGTACCGCCGGGCAGCATGCTTCCCAATAAATAGCCTACCGCTTCGGTTTCTTCCGGACTTTGGGTTTCGAATGATAATTCCATCAGGCCGCTTCTATACAATCTCGATACAATTCGATGTAGGTTTCACACGAACGATTCCAAGAAAAATCCTGGGCCATACCGGCCGCCTGGACCTGCTGGAACGCTGCGGGGTCATTGTAAAGTGCCACGGCCTGCTGAAGCCGCTTACTCAGGGAATGGGACGTCAGGGGCACAAAAGAGAAGCCATTGGCGACACCCCGTTTCAGATTGACCGGATTGCAATCCAACACCGTATCGGCCAGGCCCCCACTCCGACGGACGATCGGAATGGAGCCGTAGGCAAAGCTGTAGAATTGGCTCAGGCCGCAGGGTTCATAGCGCGATGGCATGAGGAAGAAATCGGATGCCGCCTGGAGCTGATGCGCAATGGGCACGTTAAAGTCGAGCATAACCCGGACGGAATCGGGCCGTTGGGATTCCAGATGCTTCAGCCCGTCTTCCACGCCACGCTCTCCGGTCCCCAACACCGCGATCTGGGCCACGTCTTCGGGCAGGCCGAGAACGCTTTCCATTACGAGGTCGATTCCCTTCTGCCACACCAGACGACTCACGATACCGAAGAGGGGCACATCCCGCTCGGGTAGACCGAGTTGTTGCTGGAAAGTCTGTTTACAGGTGGCCTTACCCGACATGTCTTTTGCACTGTAATTAGCGGGAATGTGGGGATCGGTCGCGGGATCCCAGAGGCTATAGTCCGCCCCATTGAGGATCCCACTGAGAATTTCTTTGCGGTTTCGCAGGATGCCATCGAGCCCTTCGCCGTATTCGATGGTCTGGATCTCCCGTGCGTAGCGGGGACTCACGGTAGAGATTCGATCGGCCGAGGTGATGGCCCCTTTCATCAGATTGAGGTCGCCGTGATACTCCAGGCACTCGGGATTGAAGAGCTCCGGTCCGAAGCCAGTGCTTGCCATCTTTTCCGCGCCGTAGCGCCCCTGGTAGGCCAGGTTGTGGATGGTGTACACACTGGGAACCCCTGCCCACACCGGGTGATTGGCATAGGTCGTCTTCAGACTCAGGGGGATGGGCGCGGTGGGCCAGTCATGGCAATGAACCACATCGGGCTTCCATCCGGTGCCGGCGATACCATCCAGCGCGGCATGAGAGAAGAAACAAAAGCGCTCGGCATTGTCGCCGTACTCATGGTTCCCATCGCCGTAGGGGGCCATGCGTCCGAAATAGTTTTCGTGCTCCACCAGATAGAGCGGAATCTCGCTATCAGGCAAGGTCGTCTCCCACATACATCCGTAGGCGGTATGGGTGCCCAAATGGGCCAGACACATGTTGCGCCGACACGATTCGGGCAGACGGGGCAGCTTTTGATAAAAGGGAAGAACGAGGCGCACATCATGGCCCGCCTTGTGCAAGGCCTTCGGCAAGGCGGCCGCCACATCGGCCAGTCCGCCCGTGCTCATCAGGGGGGCCACTTCGGCCGTTGCGAAAAGAATCTTCAAGGGCTTTTTCAAGGGTGCAATTTCCAATTCGGTTAAAACGCACTATGACGGATACTTTATCAGATTACGCGGCTTTCGTGCACCGTGACGGCCAGAACGAAGCTATCTGACTGCCGTCAGCCTCCCGTAACCACCTGAAAGATTTCCCCCTCCACGACGGCCTTGACGGTAATACCGCCCACGGCCTTTCGCAGATAACGGGCCATATGGGTGGCAATCCCCCGCTCCGTCCCGACATGGCCCGCGTCAATGAGAGACAGCCCCCGCTCCCGGGCACCATCGGCTTCATGGTATTTCAAGTCACCGGTCACGAAGACGTCGATATCGTCCGGCAATTGGCCGATTTCTCCCCCTCCAGCGCCTCCGCATACCGCGATACGCTCTACCGGTGAACCGGGACGACCAACCATACGCACGTGGGACAGTTTGAGCGCGGAGCGCACCTGCTCTGCGAAGTCCCCCAGCTTCAATGCTTTTTCCAGCACGCCCCGGGCTCCCAGCCCATACCGGGCATCCTGATTTTTCAAGACGACGACGTCGTAGGCCGGTTCTTCATAGGGGTGCGCTTTTCGGAGGGCGGCAAGGGTGGCTCCCAGAAGAACCTCAGGAACCAACATTTCCAGCCGCTCTTCGGCCTCACGATTCAACGCGCCCTTCTTGCCCGCATAGGGTTGGGTGCTATCGCCTGGAAGGAACGTACCTGTGCCCGGCGTAGTAAAACTGCAAGACTGATAGTCCCCGATGTGACCGGCCCCGGCCGCCGCCATGGCTTCACGCAGTGCATCAAGGTTACTTTCCGGCACGAACGTGACGACCTTCACCTGCACGCCCTGCGCGATCGGAATGAGGGGACGAATCTGCTGCAGGCCCAGGGTTTCGGCCAACAACGTATTGACACCGTTGGGTACCACATCGAGATTGGTGTGGGCCGCGAAACAACCGACATTTGCGGCCACGAGACGCAAGCACAGACGCGTGTGCACATCATCGGTACGCAAGGACTTGAGGGGCCGAAAAAGCAGGGGATGGTGCGCGACAATGAGGTCTGCGCCCCACCGTTCAGCACGGCGCACCACCTCTTCTGTCACGGTCAAACACGTTATCACCTTCGTGACCGGAGCTTTGGGGTCCCCCACCTGTAAACCTACCCGATCCCACTCGTAGGCCAGGCCGGAGGGTGCCCAGCGCTCCATGGCATTGCAAACCTGCTTAATCGTAACCGGCATGTGGAACTCCCTGCATGGTGACTTGCTATAAAAACCAGCAATCACTATATCCCGCTGCCGGGTTGCGGGACAAACCTGGCGCCGTCATGCCACGTCCCGCTCCATGGATATTGCGCTGTATCCGACGACGCGGTCCGTTTCTCCGCTGGCCCAGGCGCTCGTTCGATAGTCGAGGACTTCCCAGTGGGTCGCCTTGATTGCATTGGCGTAGGCCATGGCCGACACAACGGCACTGGCTCCGCACAAGGAACAGCGCCCCCGGGCCGCCGCCTCACACAGTTTGTGGGCATCCTTGCGAAGCACCTGATCGAGTGATCGCTGGTCCAGGGCGTTGGCTTCCGATTCGCTCAGGAAATGGGAAAGATCCGTCGAGGCCAGAACAAGATCGTCAGGTTCCAGGCAGCGTGCAAGTTCCGCCCCCATTTCCTCGTGATGATCTCCCGGGCGGCTGCCGAAGAGAATGGGAACGAGTTTAAAATCTCCTTCCAGGGCCATTTGAAGAAACGGGATGTGGACTTCCAATGCGTGCTCGTTCTCGTGGGCCTCTGGGCAGGTGTTCCCGAAGCAGGTGACCAGGTGGCGGGCCAGTGATTCATCGATGGGGACGATGCCCAGGGGGGTCTCATAGCCGCCATCACGAAAGATCGATGCGCCATCAAACTGATAATGGTGGGAACAGCCCAACAACACTACCCGCCGTACTTTCTTGCCGAGCAGGCGTTTATAGGCGTGGGCCGCCGTCAGCCCGGAATAGGGATAACCCGCGTGGGGCGCGATTACCGCCGCCACCGCTTCCGGTCGCGCGTGGATCGGCGCGGCGGCCAGGTGTTTTTCGATGGTTCGTCGGAGGGTCGGGGGATCGGCAGGATAGAAGCGGCCCGAGACTGCTGGTTTGCGAATGCGCATCGTCATGTTCCTCAATTGCTTTTGCACGCCCACCTCTATCATAGCCCATTGAACGCGATTCGGGAAGCCCTGATTCCATCTTCGGTGGTTGCATCTTCCCGGCTGTGAACGGTATGCTTCGTCCATATTTTTCCCTCTTTTTGCCCCATTTCCCCCTACGAAAGAACACCCGGTTCGTGGAAGGATTCTTTAATGACTACCATTCTCTCCTGGAACGTCAATGGCATGCGCGCCGTGCTCAAAAACGGATTCCTGGAGTGGTTTGAAGCCACCCAACCCGACATCCTCTGTATCCAGGAGTCCCGCGCCCTTCCGGACGATCTGGAAGAGTCCGTATTGCGGCCCGCAGGCTACACCACCTACTTTAATCCGGCAAAGAAAAAGGGCTACAGCGGTACGGCCGCCTTCGTGAAGGAAGGCCTCACCCCAAAGTCCGTCCGCAACTCCGGCGTCGAGCGCTTCGACGACGAGGGGCGCATCCAGATTCTGGAGTTCGAGGAGTTCACCATCCTGAATGGCTACTGGCCCAACAGTCAGGCCAAGCGGGCACGGCTCGACTACAAGCTCGACTACTGCAAGACCAAGACGAAGATTGCCAATAAGCTCGTAAAAGAGGGAAACAATGTCATTCTTTGTGGGGATATGAACATCGCCCACACCGAGATTGACCTCGCACGCCCCAAGGACAATGAAAACAATGCGGGCTATTACATCGAAGAGCGTGAAGCCATGACCCGCTTCCTCAAGCACGGCTACGTGGACACCTTCCGCCACCTCCATCCCGATGCGGTGGATGAATATTCCTGGTGGTCCTATCGGACCCGGGCCCGGGCCCGCAACATCGGCTGGCGCATCGACTACCATCTCGTGAATAAGGACTTCATGCCCCGGGTGAAAGACGCTTTCATCCTGCAGGATGTGATGGGATCGGACCACTGCCCCGTCGGGATTACCGTCGAATAACAGGCAATTGATTTCCCGTGCCCCTTCGGGTAGCATTGTCCAGAACCGTCGGGGCCATCGATGTCCGTCGTTATATATACAACAATCGGGCGGAGTTTTGTACCGAAGTCCCTTCGGTACTCCCTCCGCTTCTTACCGGGACTTTTGCCCCACGTGCTGTCCCATTGCCTCGAAACGGAGCAGTACCTATGACATCCCCCGTCACCACGAAACGCGGCGACACCGGCACGACCATGATTCTGGCCGGCGAACGTCTGCCCAAGTCGCACCCCATCCTTCAGACAACGGGGAAGGTCGACTCCCTTCGCGCCCAGACAGCCCTGCTGCGCATGCAGATTCTCGAACGTGGCACGGCGCAACAACGCGAATTAGACGAGCCCCTCTTCTGGCTCCTCCACTGCTATTTCCTCATTGGGACGGCGGTCAACGACCCGAGCGGCAAGCACCCGGAATACCGTCAGGCGGATCTGGATGAAACCCACCTTACCCGACTGGAAGAAATTCAGTCTGCCCTGGAAGCCCGGGTGAGTCTGCCCAAGTCCTTCATCGTGTCGGCATCCAACAGCCTATCCGCCCAGGCCGACGTGGTCGCCACGGTGGCGCGAGAGTTGGAACGGGCCTTGGTCCAACTAAAGGATGTCATCCCCGAATTTGAGGTCGCGGCCATCCTCGCCTTCATCAACCGCCTGAGTGACTCGCTCTATATCATGGCGCGCTTTCTCGAGGAAGGTAACCATGTGCCCGTGGACTACAGCGTGTTGGAACAATAAACGCCACTCAATATTGCGTAAATAAAATAGCCCCCTGAACCTTTCAGCGTCGGGGGCTTTTGATGCTAGCTTCTATTGGTGCTATGCGGTCCGCTTCCGATTACGATAAACCAGACCGGCCAAGCCCATGCCCAGGAGGCTCATCGTTGCAGGCTCCGGAACCGGAGCTGCGCCGGGCGACACGGCCGTGATCAACCGAGTCCAGTCCCCCGGTGAGTTGGCCGTCCAATCTATGTCCACACTGCCTCCGTTGAAATTGGTAGTGTCGCCGCCCTCCAGACCACGGAGACTGAAGTTGCCGTAATCGATTCCCGGCAACCCAAGATAGTCGCTGTTATCCAACCGATTATCGCCTGTAATAAAGGCAAAAATATCGGAGTCGAAATTGAGTGTCGCCTGAACACTCGCCGACCCGGCTGGGTCCCACTGCACGTAGTGGCTGGATACAACGGTACCCGCCTTAATGAAATAATTGCCGCTGGTCCCGCCAACATAGCTCGCGCCCGAATCGGCGACACGATCCACGAACAGGTCCTGCGTGAGGGTAAAATTCTGAACCTCGTCCCATACCCTCTGTGCCAGAATAGTTGAGACAGTCTCCTTGTAAGAATTAGTGTTGAGGGCAAGGAGCCTATTGATGAGTAATGACCGTATTCCAAAGGAAGATACCGGGGTAGTTTCGTTTGGTGCCCCG
>JAXMOL010000003.1:0-249612 GCA_034669905.1 Candidatus Hydrogenedentota bacterium | reverse complement strand
CTGAAAAACACAACCCTGGTACAGTTCCTCCCTCCTCCGGAGGAGGGAGGAACTGTATAAACAAGAGAGACCAGAAACATCAGCCAATTGCAGAACTTGCGTTACACGACTGCCTGCCCTGGCCAGGTCCCCCATGGGGGTACCCGACCAGGGCAGGCACTACGGCATATGTTTACCCGCTAAGCGTCTCCACGGTGGCGGGGTTATTTCTTTAGTTCCTCAGCGAATTCTTCGAGGGCATCACCCAGGTTTTCCATCTGCTCTCCAATGTCATCGGCGAGGGCATCGATGGAATCTTTGGAAGCCGATTTTAACGCCTCAACGTGTTTTTCGAGGGCTTTTCGGTCTGATTCCAGTTTCTCCCAGGCGGCCTTGTCCTTTGTATCGGCCTTATCTCCCAGATCCTCCATGGAATTGCGCAAGTCTTCCAGGTCTTCATCCAGGGCCTCAAGGCGCTCGTTCAACGTGTGCTGGGCGGAGTTCTGGCCTTCCTTGAAGAAGTCCTTGACCTCGTTCTTTACGTCCTTCATCTCATCCTTAACGGCATCGGCAAATTCGCCCACTTCCTCCCCAACCTTAGCCCCTTTTTCCCGAAGGCTCTTCTCTTCGACATCGGCGGTATCCACCGCAACCGGCGGGGTGACCTCGGGCGTCGTCGAGACTACGCCGTCAGGCACCGGAACGGGCGCTGCGGCCGGGTCAGCGAGGGGGGGCTTCTCATTGGACGCGTTATCGCACCCGGCACCCAGTAGCGCCGCCGTCATCATGGTCGTCGCAATCAGTGTCTTTTTCATGGGGTAGACTCCTTCGTTGTTCTTACGGTGGGAACCCTTCCCACCGCCACGCCTGTATACCCAACAGGTGCAAGGAGTGTACCAACGCCTGCGGCCCCATAACGCCCGCTATACGTGTGCCGCCAAGGCCCCACACGTATAGATGCTACACAGCAAGCACCTTTCTATACACACCCAGCCCATAAATTCGCTCCCCCGGGCGCGAAACCCCCGAAAACAGGGGGACGCACCGCTTGGCACGACGATTGCATTAAGGTTGGCACGTCCCGCCGCGGATGGCGGGACCGTAACTGGAAAGGAAAGTACGATGCTCTACTGGGCTGCAGTATTTTTGATTATTTCATTGGTGGCTGGATTGCTGGGATTCGGTGTCATCGCTTCCGCCTCGGCGGGGATCGCGAAAATCCTGTTCTTTATCTTCATCGTGCTGTTTCTCGTGTTCCTGCTTCGGGGCACCATGGGGCGAAGACCCGTCGCATAAGGCCGATGCGTGGATTCGTGGAAGGAGAAACGCTGCGGTGCGCAACGAGAAGGAGAAACTTATCATGCCAAACGACGAAGCCGCCTTTGATTTCGTACGACTCATAATCGCGATTTTTATTCCGCCACTGGGCGTATTCCTGGAGGTGGGCATTGGATTGCAGTTCTGGATAAACCTCATCTTGACGCTGCTGGGCTATATCCCCGGTATCATCCACGCCGTGTGGGTCATCTTGAGTCGCTAAGCCCTTGTCTTGCGGTCTGGTAATCTCCACGCCGCATGACCTTCTGGCACTGACCGCCTCGACCGCACTCCCCCGCGCCTCCCTCAACGCGGCGGGGCGGTCCGTGCTCCAATCGTTTACTGGATAAGATGCTTGTCATCACCCCAGCGCACCAGTTTGTCATAGAGGGCTTTTCGGCTCACTTTCAACAGCTTGGCCGCTTGGGTCTTATTGTTCCCACAGCTCTGCAAGGTCTTCAGCGTGAGGGCGCGCTGCACTTCCTCCAAGGTAGTCCCGACAGGGATAAAGAGGCCGTCCTGCACCGTCTTCGGTAGGGGCGGGGCAGCTTCTTCCTCCGCTGCCGCCACAGGCGTGGGGCTCGGTGCGGGAGACGGCGGCGGAACAGAATCCATGAGCGCCGCCTCGGGCAAGGTCTCCGTACCATTGGCAGGTGCCCCTGGTGCGACACGGACGTCAGTAAAGAGGGGCTCAGGCTCGATATCGCTCAGCGAGACCGTACCTGCGATAACGCTGGGCAAATGCTCCAGCTCAATCTCGCCCTCCGCAGCCGTCACGGTCGATTGGGCCAGCACATTCTTTAATTCCCGCAAGTTTCCAGGCCATTCGTATTCCTGCAGCGCTTGCATGGCCTCTGCAGAGATGCCCTTAACTCTGAAATCATATTCCTGGTTGATGGCGTTTAGAAAGTCCGTGCACAACATGGGAATATCTTCGGGCCGATGGCGCAATGCCGGTAGTTTGATACAGAGCACGCGCAGCCGATAGAGCAAGTCGTCCCGGAAGCGCCCTTCCTTTACCGCCTGGTCGAGATTTTCGTTGGTGGCCGCCACCAACCGGAAATTGGTGGGCACGTCCCGCTTGGCACCGATGGGCCGTATCTTACCCTCGTCGAGCGCCCGAAGTAAGGAAACCTGCATGCGGGCATCCATGGTACCGATTTCATCCAGAAACAAGGTGCCTCCGTTCGCCTCGCACAAGCGCCCGACCTTGTTTTCGGTTGCGCCGGTGAAGGCCCCTTTGCGGTGACCAAACAGCTCGCTCGCAACCAGCTCCGGCGCAACGGCACCGGTATTGAAGGCAATATAGGGCTTGTCCCGCCGCTCGCTTCGTTCGTGCAATTCCCGGGCAACCAACCCCTTCCCCGAACCGGTCTCACCGATAATCAGGACCGGCATATCGACGGCGGCACCCTTCCGGATCATGGAAAAGACCCGACGCATGCGACGACTTCCACCAACCATACAGCCGAATCGCTTCACTTTCGAGGCGTCAATCATCATAAGTTCCCGTCCGTACGTGCTGCGCTTCGTTGCAGACGGAGCCCGCTCCATCCTGCGACGTATTCGCTTTCACCAACCCGCTCTGGGCACCCAGCCTGGAATCCCGTGCGTTGTCACCTGGTCAAACAGGTGGGACGTCAGTATACCTGAAGTTAAGGTATCATTACCTATCGTGACGGAATGCCCCGCCCCGGATAGCCCCCCTAAAAACATACTTCCCAGTGGCATTCCTTGCCTTTTGCGGTAAAGGTTGCTTTAATCAAGAGGCTGGTTGTGCCACAGATTTCCTGTCTGGCGCGAACTCTCGGGAAGCACTATGATTCAAAAATCACTCGCCATCATACTCGTCGCCTTCGCCACCACGTGGACCGCTGCCGCAGACGCCACCAAGCCCGCGCCATTGGCTGCAGATGCCCAGTCCTTGCTCCGCGCATTTTACGACTACGACCCATCGATTCCGCTGGAAGCACGGGTCGTGGAACGCCAGGAAGAAGACGGGACTATTCGTGAAAAAGTCGTGTTCCGCGGCGTCCGGGGTGCGCTGGTACCCGGTTATCTGGAACGCCCGCAGGAAGGCGAAGGGCCGTTCCCCTGCGTCCTGCTCATGCACGGTTGGTCGGGGGCCAAGGACAGCTGGTGGAAGGATGGCGGTTACAGCCACGGGGGTGAAACCCGCAAGGCCCTGCTGGACGCGGGCTTTGCCGTCTTTGCCCTGGATGCCCAGGCCCACGGGGACCGCATCGCGGAAAACGACTATGCGGTCGTCAATGACTACAATCCACCCGGTGCCCCGCCCCGCAAGAACTACTTCACCCTCCGCGACATCATCACCCAGACCCTCCGCGATTACCGCCGGGGCATTGACTACCTTGAGACCCGCCCGGACATCGATGTGAAGCGCCTCGGTATCGTGGGTTATAGCATGGGCGGCTTCCATGCCGTCTCCCTCACGTCGGTCGAACCCCGCATCAAGGCCGCCGTCGGTTGCGTTGTGCCCGTCTCCTGGCGGGAGGACCCGGTCCTCGACCCCGCCAACTACGTGGCCCCCATCGGCGAACGCCCCTTTCTCATGTTACAGGGCAAGACCGACGGCCTCTGCAATGAGGAACAGGCCAAGACCCTCTATCAACGCTTTAACCCGGAAAGCGCCCGGCTCATACTCTACGATTCGGGCCACAAACTTCCGGCAGCGTGGGTTGCGGACGCGATTCCCTGGTTGACGGAGCGCTTGTAGGCCGACGTTCTGGGCACTCCCGAAACGTACCGCACGATCTCTCCACGGTACGTGCCAGCCCGTCTTGGGGAGTTCGTGCGATTCTCCCGGGAGTTCACCGCTCGTTCCCCGATCCCTCGTGGGATGGAGCACCGAGCACTTCACGGGGTTGCTCCCGGAGTACCGGAAGCGTGGTGCGTTACATGGGAGGACCAGTATAACGCGCCTTGAACGGCATGGCAGATAGGCTCCTCATGCTAATTTAGCAACCACCGGCAGAGCCGGGGGTATGAGGAAGGCCCCTAAGAGGGGACAACTGGTCAAACTCATAGACCAAGGCAGTTAGTCCCGTAGGGACGACATACCGTAGCCCAGGTGTGAGCGAAGCGAACCCTGGGATCACGCGCATGCACGCAGCGTTTAACCCCGAATGGGTGGCATAAGGGTACCGGGTATCTACGATGATTTTCCTGTGCCACTCCTTCGGAGTTCAACGCTTTGCGGTCCGGTCTACCCAGGGTTCCGCTCGTACCTCGCTCCACCGCTGGGCTACGGTATGTCGTCCCTACGGGACTGGAACAGAACACAGCATGCACCGACCGGTGCAGGAATCCCGAAAGTTAACGCAGGAACGGCAGCGCCTGATGAATTCTCACCGGCAGAGCCGGTGGATTAGCTTGGATTCAGCATGAATTAGCATTTCGTAAACCACTGAAATACCATCACTTAGACTCCGAACCTCCAATACCTGAACACAATTTGACCTCATAGCATCGGCGTTGTTATAGTTGCTAAACAAAAGTTTCTTTGCATATCGCCCTTCGCCTCTTTGGAATCTAATCATGCTATTGCACCCGAAAAACTATTCCGCCTGCCTGCTTCTCGCCCTGAGCTTCCTCGCCGGTTGTGCCACCACTTCGACCCATCGCCCTGCGGCGGAGGCCGCCGCAGAAGAGGAGCTCCCGGCACCGGAGGACATGGTACTCGTTACAGCAGACAACACACCGCTCCGCTGGGATGCCCTGGTGGCCCAGGCAGCGGCGGCGGATGTCATTATTCTCGGTGAACAGCATGACGACCTCGCCGGCCATCGTTTTCAGACGGCCCTGGTGACGGCCCTTCTCGCGCAGCATCCGGTGGCCGTCTGCCTGGAGATGTTTGAGCGGAATGAACAGCCCCTCGTCGATGCGTACCTGGCCGATACCATCGCCCAGAAGACGCTGGTGGAAACGACCGATTCGAAGGACTGGGGTGCGAAGGGAAGGTGGGATGACTTCTATCAGCCTACGGTCGACGCGGCCAAGGCAGCCAAGGCACCGGTCATCGCGGCGAACGCACCCCGTCGTTTCACCCGCCTCGCACGCCTGGAAGGCTTTGAGGGTCTGGCCCGGTTTTCGGAATTCTATGCGGACCAGTTCGTCGTGCCGACGCCTATTGCGCAACAGGACTATGCGGAGCGCTTCAAGGATACCATGCGCCACCACAGTGCACCGCCCGCCCCGAAGAAAGGTACCAAGAAGTCCGTAAAAAGCACGGAGTCCATGGGTGGCATGCCGCCTCTGAGCGAAGAAAAGCTGGAAACTTTTTTCCAGGCACAGCAGGTCTGGGATGCCACCATGGCGGACTCGGTGCTCCGCGCCCAGGCCGCCCACGGGAAGGCTATTTTGCTGATTGGTCAATTTCACATCGATCACCAGGGCGGCACCCTGCTCCGCATGAAAGCTGCTGCGCCGGATCTCAACTACTTCACCATCAGCGTCCAGAAAGCGGAAAGCGATGCGTTGCGGGAAGAGGACGAAGGGCGCGCCGACGTGGTGGTCTATCGCCCCATCTCGAAGTAGACGTCCCCACCCAGTTTGTCCCTATACCGTCGTCACCCCGCCCACCGCTATAACATCGTATCCCACCAGACACGCCACGGCGTCGCCTACCAGACGGCCCGAACGGACCTCTTGGGACTTCAAGACAAGGGGCTCATAATCGGGGCAAAGGTCGGAAAAACCTTCTATTTCACCCCCGTCGCAAATCTCGAGAAGGCCCTCGAAGAACTCGGCGCTGCGGACGGGTGAGGCACCCGTTCCCCGCCCTCTTGTCAATCCAATTCGGTTCCCAACTCCACGACAGACCGACATCGCAGCCAGCGATACAGTACGACCCCCACGACAACAACCACTATCGCAACCGGCGCACTGACCATCAATGACCGCAGAGACCCGCCTTCCGTGTCTGGCACCAACCCCAGTTGCCTGGCTATAAAAACACAGAACAGACACAAGAGGACCCACAGCACACCCGCCGCACACAAATCCACACGAAGAAGGGTATGAATATAGTCCCGAGCAATGTTCGCTTGCTGTGCTGCCCACACCTCGGGCCACCAACGTTCGCACAGGGGTGCCCAGACACTCCCGAGTCCTTTCAGCAGACCGAGATTCGCGGTGCGGCCATCGCGCAGCACGAGTTGGTTGCGCCGTGGATAGCAGCGAACACAATCCCGCCGTTTCACATACACCGTCGGTCGGCCCGGTACGCAAATGGCCAGGCTACGGCTGTTCACCATGTAGCAAGTCCAAGCCCTCCGGCGAACAACGCCATTCAGAAGTCGGACAAGTACCCAGAAGAGTAGCACCAGGAATGGCACGCTCAAGAGTCCCACGGCAGCCCCTGTCGGCCCACCCAACGGGACACCATCCTGCCGAAGAAGCCTGGGGACGAATACAGCAAAAAACCACAGTCCCAGGCTCCCGAACATCGCCCCCGCGATCAATGGCCCGAGCACACTCCCTGAGGTTGGCACCTGTTGGGGAAACCGCGCAACACCTTCATTCTCAGATTCTTGCTCGCTCAATCTACCTCCGATTCACTGCCTGGTTCCCCAAACTCCACCACATGCCGTCGATTCCGCCAGCGAAGCAATAGTGTCAGCGCAGTCACCGCCACGCCGGACCCCTTGACGACAAGAGCGAACGCACCCTCCGCGTCTGGGTCAAACCCGATCACATTCATGGAGACCGCAACACCCATCACCATGAACATCCACATCACACCCCCGAAAAATGCGTCCGAGATTAGAGACATACCGAAATAGCTATCTCGCTCGCACAATCCAGGCCACCACCGTCCGCACACAGAGGCCCACATTGGGGTGTCGCCCCGGAAGAGCCCCAGGGAAACCTTGCGGCCATCCCGGAGCACAAGCAGTCTTCGGAGCGGGTAACCGTGCATGCAATCCCGACGTTTTACATAGGTTGTCGCCCTGCCGGGCACGCAAATGGCCAAGGTGCGGCTGTTGATCATGTAACAAACCCAGGCCCGCCGCCGGACGACGCTATCCACGAAACCGAGAAGTGGCAACACAAGCAACGCCAGGAATGACGCGACCAGTGGGCCCAGTATGCTCAGAATGAGCCCGTCCATTTCTACGCCGTCACGCCGGAGCTGGTTTGGAACAAGATCGGCGAAGAAATACAATCCCATACCCCCGATAAGTAGCCCCGCGATGGGTGGCCCGAGTATCCTCCTCCATGTCGGTGCCTGTTGAGGAAACCGCGAAACACCGCCCGGCCCAGTCACTGTACCTTGCTCCTCCGTCGGTTTCTCCTCCACGAGGGAGCACCTGTAACTACGCGCCCGGGACCAGTGGGCCCAGAGCCAGGCCCCGGGCAGAATTTCCGAAAGCACAAAGGCCACAAGCGTCGCCCCGATCCCCGCGAAACCCTTTTCCTGGGCATAGGAGAGCGCGGGCGCGAACAACCCCATTACCAGAATGGAGGAAATAATAGTCAGCGGCACCGGTAGCATACCTCCTACGGCATAGCGCGACACCTCCTTCTCCCAGACCTCTGGCCACCACCGCTTGCATAGCAGCGGCCAGTATTTGGCAAACGTGGCATTCAGGCGCAGTGGCGACGGTTGTTCTGGCTGACACAATAGGCGCCCGCGCCAGGGGTGGATGGCAACGCAGGCTTCCTTTTTCACAAACCGGACCGGTGCACCCGGACGCAAGACAGCCAACGTCCGGCCGTTTACCACGTACCGGACCCACGGCCCTTTCCGGATCAGGGTTACTGCAATACCAACCAACGTTACAGTGACGGCCCATATCCCGATCAGGATCATCACCTGCCCCAGTGCAACGCGTAGCGCCTCATCCGAGTTAAAGGCATAATACAGCCCCCAGGCGATCTCGAAACATACCAGTGTCACGACCGAAACCCGGACCCACCGCCACACGACCTCCGCCACGGTGGGCGGAACCGGTGGAAATACGACTACCCCGTTCCCAATATCTTCCTCGTTCATCCAACCTCCGAATCACTACAACGAATACCGCCCAAACCCGAAAGCTATTCGCCGGATTCTTCACCCTTTCCGCCTGCGGCGGACGCTATGCGCCCTCCAAACTTCCCAGCCGCGGGTACCGCGCAACAAGCAACTCGGGCAATTCCCCCACATCCCCACCCAGCCCCGCCTGAATCTCCAGCGCATTCACCACCGCCTGGCCCTGAAAGTGGTTGTTGGTCACCACGTAGACCTTCTCCGCCTTCGCCTGCATCGTCTTCAACTTCGTTAGCCAGGGCCTGAGCTCGTCTTCGCTATAGAGATAGTCGTAGCGCTCGTTCTGCCCCGCGCCTTCCCGAAACCAATTGTCGTAGTTCCGCCCGTGAAAACGAACGTACGCCATGGGCGCGGTCACGTGGTCTGACGGCTCAATGGAATCCTTGAAAATGGGCTGGTCGATGTTACAGAAGGCGATGTCCCGTTCCCGCAGGCCCGCGTAGACCTCGGGCAGGTCCCACGTGCTGTGGCGCAGCTCCACCACCAGCGGATAGTCCGCAAACTCGTCCGCCACCTTCCCCAGCCAGATGCGATTCTCCGGCGTGCGCCGAAAGCTCCACGGAAATTGGACCAGCACCGCGCCCAGCCTTCCCGCTTCCTTCAGTGGCGCGATGCCATCGCGGTATTGGGCAATCTCCGATGGCGTCGGCCAGGAATCCCGGTGGTGGGTAAAGCGTTCCCAGAGTTTCGCGGTGAACAGGAAGTCCTCCCGCTCGGCCACCCGCTTCACCCAGGACTCGGCATGTTTGGGGCTCGGTGGACGGTAGAAGCTGGAGTTGATCTCCACGGTGTTAAACCACTGCTGCAAACAATCGAGGGCATGGAAGGTACGTCCCCGTTTGGCGGGGTACACAATGCCATTCCAATCGGCATAAGACCAGCCAGCGGTCCCAATGTAGAGTTTTCCCAGTTCCAAAAAGGCGCGGCCTCCCTTCTACGCTCAGTATAACGCGCTCGGCCTGCTGGAAAAATAAAACCCATTCCTAATCGCAATAATATAGGAGGCGCGTAGTATTTCCTCAGCCGGTGGGAAAGACTCCGCCCGGAAAATTAATACCGCCCTAACAGAATCTGCACATCCACCGGGTATCATTCCCGTGACCAAGATAAACAAGAAAAAGAAAAACACGACGGGGCGACCGAAAGCGGTCGTGCGGACACGGCCCTCCGCCCCAGAAAGGAATACCATGAAACACGGTTTTCTCATCGACATGGATGGGGTCATCTACCGGGGCAATGAAATGATTCAGGGGGCCGTCGAATTCGTCGCTGCCCTCCGCGCCCGCAAAATCCCCTTCCTCTTTCTCACCAACAACAGCCAGCGTACCCGTCGCGATATGGCCATCAAACTCCGCCGACGCGACTTTGATGTGGACGAAAAACACATCTTCACCTGCGGCATGGCCACGGCCCAATTCCTGGCCCAACAGAAACCCAACGGCACGGCCTTCGTCATCGGCGAAGGGGGCCTTCTCAATGCCCTCCACGACAGTGGCTATGCCATCGTGGATCACGACCCGGACTATGTGGTGGTGGGCGAAGGGCGCACGCTCAACCTCGAATTGGTCGAGCAGGCGGTCAACTACATCCAGGGTGGTGCAAAACTTATCGCCACCAACCTGGACACCAGCTGCCCCACGCCCACGGGTATCCGGCCCGGCTGTGGCGCGACGGTCGCTATGCTGGAAGCCGCGACGGGCGTCAAGGCCTTCAGCGTGGGCAAACCCAGCCCCATCATGATGCGGGCGGCACGGAAAGAACTCGGGCTGTCGGCAGGCGAAACCACCATGATCGGGGATACCATGGAGACCGACATCCTCGGCGGGGTGAACATGGGATACCGCACCATCCTCGTCCTCTCCGGTGGCACCAACCGGGAAGACCTCAAGCACTTTGGTTACAAGCCCGACCTGGTGGTGAATTCCATTGCGGACCTGTACAACCAGGATTTTCTCCAGGAAAGTGTCAACGGCGAATTCGCCCTGACGGCATAGGCCACACACGTTAAAAGCCAAACACCCCCGCCCGCAGATGGATGCCGGTGGGGGTCTTTTTTTTTGCAAGCTCCACGTCCCATCCTCAACACCGAGGGGGTGCCACCCTTACAGACGCGAGGTACGAGCGGCTTTACGGGTGCAAGGCCACCACGGCAAACATGAGCCAAGATGAAAAGCCTGCGCGGAGAAAAACACCGCCGCGTCGCTGACCGCCTTACCGAATTGCGCTATCTTCCGCGCACCCGCACCCGTAAGCCCCCTCGCTTCGCTCCTCCGCGTAAGGGTGGCACCCTTGGAGATTCTTGGGCTGAACCCAAGGCTCTCACTAGATCACCCTAATCCCGATCTTGAGGGTGGCAGACTCAACGCTAAATTCTAGACTTCACCAACCCATGCCGCCGCGGCTTCTCGTGCCGCCGCCACATCGTCTCCTTCGTAAAACCAGACGCGCCCTTTGACGTGGTGTCGCTCGCCCGGCTTGGCGTCCGGGAATTTCGGGTCCGCGTGGGCGCAGGGACAGCCCTTGTTGCCCCAACAGCGGTTGATGTATTGGAAGGCGATCAGAATAGCGCGCTTCCCGTCTTCGCTGCGAACCACGGTAACGGGCTGCTCGAAGGTTTTGTTGTCGTTGGTCTGGGCCGAAAAACCCGGCATTTCCTTCAACATGACACAGACCTGAGAACGGAGTCCCGTAAGGGTTTCTTCGGTGCCATTCTCCAGCCAGAGATCCACCTCCACCACCTTGTCCCCGGGCAACAGTTCGACGCCAAACTTCACGGCATTCGGCAGCTCCCGCTCGAAATGCAAACCCGTTTCGGAACGCACCCAGTCCATGTTCTCGATACGCACGTTCTGCTTGTCCCAATACGTAGGAATATGGGTGTGGGCAAGATAGATGAGTTCGCCCTCGTGCCAGATAGCTTCCGGCACATCGAGGACCACGTAGCCCCCGTCGGACCAGGGCGAAAAGATGCTGGCCTTGGTGCCGCGATGGGGAGCGATGGCACCATCCAAGAATCCAATGCGAGGATGACGCCCACCGGGATAGGGCAACACCTTCAAGGTCGCTGATGTTTCTGGTTGGGCAAAGGTCATGGCCGAGGCTATCTGCGTAACCGTTTCCATGTCCCACCCGGTCACCTGGGCGGCCTCTTCCAGCGAGAAACCGTGATGGACCAGCATGTTTTCCATCCAGAAACCCAGGTCCGCCCGCGTCGCCCTCACTTCGGGAGGCAGCATCGGCTTGCCCTCTTTGGGCAACCGGTACCGCATGGCGGGCATGTCCCTGGCCTCGGGATTCGCCTCCGCCAGGGGCAGCAGGTCGCGCAGGGCGATCACGTGAAAACCCTCGGCCTTGAGGTAGTCCATGTATTCCATGAAGCGCTCGGGCGGCGTGTGCACCCAGGGGTGGGTGATGTCGGGAACGCCATGAAACTGGACAATCACCGGCTCGCCGGGCTTGCCGCTGTTCACCAGTTTCTTAAAGTGCTCCAGCGTCCAATCGGGATAACCGTCGCCCGTCGTGGGAATGAGCAGGGGATGGTGGCGTGCGGGTTCGTAGCGGGGTCCAATTTCAATGCGTCCGTAGGGCATCTCGGGCTGCATGCCCCGGCGCGCCAGCTTGTATCCTGCGGCTTCCAACACCGCCACACCTTCGATACTGAATTGGTTACCCGGCCAGGCGAAGGAAATGGGCTTGGGAACCCCGACCTTACGCAGGGCATACTCTACCAGCGCCAATTCGCCCTCCAATAGGGCCGCGTCGGCAGGGTCGTTGACGCCGAGGTGCGTCCAGGTGTGATTTCCGATTTCAAAACCCATCTCGTGGATGGTGGCCACTTCCTCCCAGGAAAGAAAGTGTTCCGGGTCATTCATCCAGAGCTGGGAGATAAAGAAGGTCCCGCCAAAGCCCCGTTCCTTCAGTGCGGGTGCCACGACCGTAAGGTGAGACTTCACCGAATCATCGAAGGTCAGCACCACCGTCTTTGCCGGCAGCTCTGCCGGGGACATTACACAAACAACAAGAGACAACAGTCCCAACAACCAACGCATGACGCTCTCCTTTGACGCGAATCCATCCCAATCCTGCCCCCGGACAACCAGCATACCATGGATTCCTCAAGCCGGTGACACCTGTCCAAATGTCACTTCCCTGGTCACAATCTCCCATGACAGCGCGGTCGCAACAAACTCCATTCGCCACCTGATAATTGATATTTTTCCGTGTAATTCCGTGTCTTCCGTGGTCATAAAACTAGTTCTACCACGGAAGACACGGAATTACACGGAAAAAAGAGAGGGCGCAACTACAAGACCGAAGAATCCGGTCGCACCCTACGAACCCATAAAATTTACGAGTAATTTCGCGACAAAAATCCCCAAAAAGAGCAATGCCCAGGCCATCTTAAAATCGTTCAATGGACCTTTCCGTCGTCTCATTTGGTCTTTCCGTGACATGGCATCATCAAGTGTATGGGCAAATAGCCCCAGAATGACGAAGCACAATAGCAACACGTGATATTGTCCCATTCTGACCGCCGCCATCGCCGCTATAAATAGCATCAACCCATAAAGGTAACGATATTGCACTATTGGCGTTTCCTGGAAAGCTCCGAGGAACTTTTCCATTGCGATGGCTTCGTCCTCCGACTCCGGAACATAAAAAATCGCTCCAGATTTACTCGTCAACTGCACTTCCAAGGTCGGTAGCACAAAATAAAGTGTGCGATACGGGGCATTGTGGGCACGGGTAAAGGCTTCCCAATCGGGATAGTCCACCCCAAAGCGGCGAATCTGCACGTCTCCGAGACGAGCCATATGCTCCGCGACCCGCCGCAAGTCTTCCGCATCAAAAGCCAGAGGGCCCAACTTCTTCGTCAAACGCTTCTCGCTGTTATCCGAACTCATTGGGCCCCTCCCTCAACGACTAAATGTTCGTCCCTGTAGTCCCTCATGTCTCTGCCGTCCCGTTCCCTACTCTAAAGCGTCGCAAAAACTTCCCGCGCCGCATCGAGGGTTTTGTTGAGCTCCTCTTCCTCATGGGCCGCGCTCATGAAGCAGGCCTCAAACTGGGACGGTGCGAAATACACGCCCCGCTCGAGCATACCCCAGAAGAACTTTCCATACCGCTCCGTGTTGGACGCCGTGGCTTCTTCATAATTCCGCACGGGCCCCTCGTGGAAGAACATACAGGCCATGGTGCCGACCTGGGTTTGGTAAATGGGAATACCGGCCTCTTTCGCAATATCCGCCATTCCTTCGCCCAACACGGACAGCTTTTCTTCGATGGCATCAAAAACGCCGCTTTCGGAAAGAGCGCCCAAGGCCGCCAATCCCGCTGCCGTGGCCAGAGGGTTGCCCGAAAGGGTGCCCGCCTGATAAACCGGCCCCAGGGGCGAAAGGTGGTCCATAATTTCCGCCGAACCGCCGTAGGCGCCCACGGGCAATCCGCCGCCAATGACTTTGCCCAGCGTGCAGAGATCGGGGGTGATTCCGTAGCGTTCCTGGGCACCGCCAAGGGCCACGCGGAATCCGGTCATCACTTCATCAAAAATCAGGAGAGCGCCGTGGCCTTTGGTGATTTTCTGTATGCCGGCCAGGTAGCCCTCTTCCGGGGGAATGACGCCCATATTGCCGGCCACCGGTTCAATGATCACCCCCGCGATCTGATCACCATGGGCCGCGAATACGGCTTCCAGGGCGGCCAAATCATTGAAGGGCACGGTCAGGGTGGTGGCCGCAATACCCTCGGGAATTCCCGGGCTGGTGGGCACACCCAGGGTCGTCAGGCCACTGCCCGCTTTCACGAGCAGGCTGTCCACATGGCCGTGGTAACAGCCTTCCACTTTCACGATGAGGTCCCGGCCCGTGTAGCCCCGGGCCAGGCGAATGGCGCTCATGGTGGCTTCGGTGCCGCTGTTTACCAGCCGCACTTTTTCCAGACAAGGCACCATCGCCACCAGTTTCTCCGCCAACTGAATCTCTGCCTCGGTGGGAATGCCGAAACTCGCCCCGCGCGACAGGGCCTCCCGTACCGCCGACTCGACCATGGGATTGCAGTGCCCGAGAATCAATGGCCCCCAAGAGAGCACGTAGTCAATAAGCTCGTTCCCATCCACATCGGTGAGCACAGGCCCGTTGCCCGAGTGCACGAAGAAAGGATGGCCCCCCACTCCGTTAAAGGCGCGCACAGGGCTGTTTACCCCGCCCACCAGGGTCTTATTGGCTTCGTCAAAGAGTCGTTTGGAGGTTTCCATAGTCATGGTGGAAGAACTTTCTGTTGGCAGGACACGAGGGCCTGTAGGTATTGGCGAAAAAGTATCGGCCTATTGTATCAAGACGGACACGGCACCGGCTATAGCGCAGGGCGGATCGATTGCAGGGGTTGACATGACGTGCTCGACCCACTACACTGCTGAGGTCTTAGACGTTTTTGCTAGTACGGCAGAGGGGAATGCCATGGGCGACATTAGCATCATTATTCCGGCGTTTAATGAGGCCGAATCACTCGAAGAAACGGTCAGCGCAGTTACCCGGGCCTTTGAAGAGACGGGCCACGAGTTCGAAGTCATCGTGGTAGATGACTGCTCAACGGATGACACCCTCGCCAAAGCACGGGCGACCACCGCACGGGTAATCGCCCATCCCACCAACAAGGGCTATGGCAATGCACTCCTCACGGGCATCCGGAACGCCCGATACACCTGGATAGGTATTGCCGATGCCGATGGCACCTATCCTATTGATGCCCTCCCGGAAATGCTCCGCGACGCAGAAATGCGGGATCTCGATATGCTCGTGGGGGCCCGCCAGGGAATACACTACTACCAGAGCGCCTTCAAGGCTACGTTACGCTACTTTTTCCGCCACCTCGCCCAGTTCGTGGTGGGCCGACGCATCCCGGACATCAATAGTGGCCTGCGTATTCTGCGGCGCGATATGGTGCTGCGCTTCGCTCCGGCGCTTTCGGGCGGATTTTCGTTTACGACCAGCATCACCATCATTGCCTTCCAAACCAATCAGCACGTGGACTACCGCCCCATCGAATATTATGCGCGCACCGGAAACAGTCACGTCCACCTCTTTCGCGATACCCGACGGGCCCTGCAAATCATTGTCATGACGATCATTTTGTTCAATCCGATTAAGCTCTTTCTCATACAGGCGGGCGCCGTCACCGCCATCACGCTGCTTTCCCTGCTCGTTCTCGGTATCTTCCCAAGCGCCTTTCCGTTCCTGGTGTTGCTCAGCCTCGGGTTCTGCACGGCCAACCTTATCCTCGCCATCGGATTTCATGCGATTCGAAACCAGCTTGGTGTCGCCGACGTGGTAGCACCGGATCGCGGCTACGTACCTCGGAACGATGATGCGTTGCGGCGATAAGGCAGCGACGGTCCGCACCGGAAACGCAACCGGCACCCACCGAAGGGCGCGCTAATTTATGTGTGGCATTTGCGGTATGGCCCTTTCCTCTCCCGAGCAAGCTCCGGACCCGGCCCTGCTCGACGAGATGACCGACTCCCTCGCCCACCGTGGTCCTGATGGTCGGGGCACGTGGTGCGCCGCGCACATCGGTCTGGGACACCGCCGTCTGGCCGTTATTGGGGTGGACACAGGGGCCCAACCTATGCATGATTCCGCGCGCGACCTGACCGTGACTTTCAATGGGGAAATCTACAACTTTCGTGCCCTGCGACAGGAGCTGGAAAATCAGGGCGCGGTCTTCCGCACCGAATCGGATACGGAAGTGCTGCTCCGGGGCTACGCCGCGTGGGGTATGGAGCCGTTGCTGTCGCGCCTGGTGGGCATGTTTGCCTTCGCCCTCTGGGACGGTCGGGAACGGCGTCTCTACCTCGTGCGGGATCGCCTGGGCGTAAAGCCCTTGTATTGGGCCGAAGGGGCGGATGGCGACCTGTATTTCGCGTCGGAATTGCGGGCACTGCGGAGCGCCCCGGTGGCCAGGCACGGCCTCAACGAACACGCACTCCTCCACTATCTGAGCCTCGGCTACATCATTGGAGAAGAGGCTATCCTCCAAGGGGTCCGGCAACCGGCTCCCGGCACAATGCTCACCTGGTCTCCCGGAAGCCCCATCGAACAACGTTGCTACTGGGACTTGGCGGCCATCTGGACGGCCCGCCAGTCTTCACAAGATACCATTGGCGCGGCGGCGGCCGATGAATTCAACCACCTCCTCGATCAGGCGGTGGGCGACCGACTGGAAAGTGAGGTACCCCTCGGGGCCTTCCTCAGTGGTGGGCTCGACTCGAGTTTAATCTGCGCGCGCATGCTGGCACAGCGGAGCCCCTTGAAAACCTTCAGCATGGGTTTTGAGGAGCGCAGTTATAGCGAACTGCCCTGGGCCCAACTCGTCGCCGAGGAACTGGGCACTTCCCACCATGACGCCACGGTCACCTGTGAGGATCCGGCGTTGCTGTTGGAAGTAGCCCGTCACCTCGATGAGCCTTTCGCCGACACCTCTATACTCCCCACCTACGTATTGTGTCGTGAGGCCCGCCAACATCTCACGGTGGCGCTCTCGGGCGATGGGGGCGACGAATTACTCGCGGGCTACACAACCCATGCGGCCGACCGACTGCACCGGGTTTTCCATGGGGTCCCCAAGCCCCTGTTGGCTGCCGCACGCGCCTTGGCCATGCAATTGCCGGACCAGCGCAGCAAAGTCGGTCCCCTCTTTAAAATGAAACAGTTTATCGGGGGCGCCCATCGCAACGCCTGCGATGCCCACGGCTGGTGGCGCATGCTCCAGTCGGAAGAAGAACTTCGTGGACTGGTTTCACCCGATCTGTCGCTCGACTCCTTTGATGCCCTTGCGTCGTTCCGCACCGCCTACGACGCTGTGCCCACACTTAACCCCCTGGACCGCATGCTCTACGTAGACTATAAGACCTGGCTCGCGAGTGACATTCTGGTGAAGGTGGATCGTGCGAGTATGGCCCATGGGCTGGAAGTACGCAGTCCCTTCCTCGATCATCGCCTGGTAGAATTTTGCGCGGGCCTCCCGCCACAGGAAAAACTTCGGGGCCTGCGGGGTAAGCATCTCATGCGCCGCGTATCTCGGGGCCATGTGCCCGACGGAGTGATTCGTCGAAAGAAGGCGGGCTTCAACTCCCCCGTGTCCCATTGGATTGCCGGGCCGTGGAAAGAATTGGTCCACGACACGCTCTTATCCCGCGACGCGCTGCCCTACCTGCGGGATGGAGGTGTCCGTGCCATGCTCGAAGCCCATCAATCGGGAAAACGGGACCACGGCTACCGTCTCTTTGCCTTGGTGATGCTCTCACTGTGGCGGCAGCACCATGGTGACCGATAGTGGAATTGGCCCCCGACGCCCGGGGGGCTTCAAAACACATCGTCGAACATTACGTAGGCCGAAGTGTGCCGCGGTCAAGCCCTCAGTGCTTGCCCGTGTAGAATCCAGTGGTTCAATTTGTCGTTGAAGACATTCTTGTCAGCCGTATTGGGCCGGGCTTTCAGCCCTCATCGTAATTGATACCTTAATTTCCTGGGGCTTCGCCCCAGGCTGATATGTTGCGCGCCTTCGGCGCTAAGAAAGTCGCCTTGGTTTCCTGGTGGAAAACTCGTAAAGGGCCAACGGTCCGGAAACATATCAGCATGGGGCAACGCCCCATGTTTGGGCCATATAATTTCATTCAGGGCTGAAAGCCCGTTCCATCGCCCTTCACAGAAAAGCCGAAATATAGGGGCGACACGGATTTCCGGTCAAGAACCAGCTGTACCATGCACACAACACCCATCGGTCTCGATCAGACGATTTGATTCGGCATTGAACACTCGGTATTCACACACCAAGAGTAGCGCCTTTGCTAAAAGGTCGTTCGAAAGGTTTTCATATCGCGTTATGTCACGGGTAAGCCCGGGGTGCTTGCCTGTGTAGAATCCAGTGGTTCAATTTGTCGTTGAAGACATTCTTGTCAGCCGTATTGGGCCGGGCTTTCAGCCCTCATCGTAATTGATACCTTAATTTCCTGGGGCTTCGCCCCAGGCTGATATGTTGCGCGCCTTCGGCGCTAAGAAAGTCGCCTTGGTTTCCTGGTGGAAAACTCGTAAAGGGCCAACGGTCCGGAAACATATCAGCATGGGGCAACGCCCCATGTTTGGGCCATATAATTTCATTCAGGGCTGAAAGCCCGTTCCATCGCCCTTCACAGAAAAGCCGAAATATAGGGGCGACACGGATTTCCGGTCAAGAACCAGCTGTACCATGCACATAACACCCATCGGTCTCGATCAGACGATTTGATTCGGCATTGAACACTCGGAATTCACACACCAAAAGTAGCGCCTTTGCTAAAAGGTCGTTCGAAAGGTTTTCATATCGCGTTATGTCACGGGTAAGCCCGGGGGGGCTTGACCGTGGCCCCCATACAGCTTCCTGCTGGCACCAAGCCAAACGCCGTCGAGCAAACGAGCCTTGGAGGCCCCCGCTACGGGGCGGGGCGCTGTCGGCAATCAACGGAGCGCGTCATGGCGACACAAGGGCCGCTCCAGATTGAGCTACCCACGGGTTTCCGTCAGGCAATCGCGGCGGGGAGCCGGAAGTAGACATTCTCTTCCACCAACTCGCGCTCGGCGACGGTGCAGGGTTCCCGGTCTTCGAGGAAGGCAATAACACCCTGCACGTGTTTATCGGCCACGGAGGCACCAGAGGTCAACAGCACGCGCTCAACGCCTTCGAGCCACTCTTCCTGGATGTAGCTGGCATCCAGAATGAGGTGGGCCTCTTTCCCTTTACTCCGGGCAATCTCGGCCAGGCGGGCCGAGTTGGCACTTTCCTGGTCGCCAACCACCAACACGAGATCCACTTCCATGGCCAGGGCATTCACCGCGGCCTGACGGTTGGTGGTGGCGTAGCAGATGTCTTCCCGGGGCGGCTGCATTATATTGGGGAACTTGGCCTTGAGGGCATCGATGATGACCTGGCAGTCATCCACGCTCAAGGTCGTCTGGGTAATGTAGGAGAGATTGTCGGGGTCGGGCACTTCCAGACTGTCCACATCTTCCTTGGTGGTCACGAGGATGATGTGCTCGGGGGCCTGCCCCATGGTGCCCACCGTTTCATCGTGGCCTTCTTCGCCAATAAGGATAATAGAATAGCCCTTCTTCGCGAAACGACGGGCTTCATAGTGCACCTTTTCCACGAGGGGACAGGTGGCATCGATGACTTCGTGGTTGAGCCGCTTGGCCTGTTCCCAGCGCTCGGGGCTCACACCATGGGCGCTGAAGAGGAGATGGGCGCCCTCGGGCACGTCGTCCAGATCTTTTACGAAGACCGCGCCCTGCTCCTGGAGTTCATTGACCACGTGGGCGTTGTGCACGATGTTGTTGAGCACATAGACCGGGGCCCCATAGCGCTCCAGGGCCTGCTCCACACATTTGATGGCACGCTCAACACCGGCGCAAAAGCCGCGGGGTTTGGCAACAATGATATCCATGATGAGAAAGCTCCCGAAATGAGAAAGGCGACCACCTGGATTCAGGTGGTCGCGCAGATTAGATGGGTTTACTGCGCGTTCTGGGTATTATACCGCAGTCACGCACAAAATGGGAGGGTAGCGAAAACTACCGGCCCATGGTCTTTCCGGTGCTGCAAAGGTCGTCGCAGGCCTGGGAGATACGGGCGGCCATGTTGGCACGGGCCTTTTTCAGCCAGGCGCGGGGATCGTATTCGCTCTTGCTGCCGACTTCGCCTTCGACCTTGAGGACCTTGTCGTAGTTGTGGAACATGTGTTCCACCACGGGACGGGTGAAGGCGTACTGGGTGTCGGTGTCGATGTTCATTTTGATCACGCCGTACTCGAGGGTCTCACGCAGCTCGGCTTCCGAGGAACCGGAACCACCGTGGAACACGAGCCAGAAACGGGCGTCTTCGCCGTACTTGGCGATAACCGCATCCTGACCATTCTTGAGGATGATGGGCGTGAGCTTTACATTGCCGGGCTTGTATACGCCGTGCACGTTGCCGAAGGTCGCCGCGAACATGTACTTGGCGCCTTTTACCTGGCTGAGGGCTTCATAGACCGCGACCATGTCTTCGGGAGTCGTGTAGAGCTTTTCAGCGGGGGTATCTTCGTTGTTCACGCCGTCTTCTTCACCACCCACAACGCCCGCTTCCACTTCGAGGATGATTTCATTCTCGTGGCAAAGCTTCAGCATTTCAACGGAAAGCTCCATGTTCTCTTTCAAGGGCAGCTCGCTGGCGTCCAGCATGTGGCTGTTGAAGAGATTGGGCTGACCGGCCGCACGACGGCGGGCCGTCTCGGCGATGAGGGGCTTGAGGAAGCTATCCACTTTGCCGGGCTGGCAGTGGTCCGTGTGAAGCGCGATGTTGATGTCATACTCGGCGGCCACGCGGTGCGTGTGCTCGGCGAGGGAAATCGCACCCAGGACCATGTCCTTCAGGTTACCGGATGCGTGGGCACCACCACCGGTGGAAACCTGGATAATGCCGTCGCTCTTGGAGGCGGCGAAGCCTTCGATGGCCGCATTAATCGTGTCCGTCGTGGTGATATTGACGGCGGGATAGGCGTAGTTCTCTTTCTGCGCTTTGTCGAGCATGGCGCAGTACTTCTTGAAATCAACGACGGGCATGGTTCCATCTCCTTTTGGAAATAAGGTACATAGGGTGAAGCCGCGTTCTCGAAAAATCGTCTTGGAACGGACACCCCGATTGAATAACGATATACGGAGTATGCAGGCGGCGAACCGCGGTTCCCAGCGGCTGGCAGACGGTCCGGAGGCAAACAAATGTGTGTTGGCGTCCCCGTAAAAAACCGCCCATAGCATACTATAGGCGGTGAGAAGATTTCAATGTAAGGGATAGCCGTCTGCTATCGAATGGCCGCGGGAATAGCCAAAGGGCGATCGGTCTATCCCGCTTGCGACATTGGCTTTAAGGGCCTGTCCCGCATCACGGCGTGTTCAGTTTTTCGCCGTAAATCTGTTCGAGGGCCTCGTATTCCCGGTCGTAGGCCTGCTGTAAAATAGCCTTGAGTCCGGCCTCATCCAGCCCGTCCCCGTGCTCTGCGACCAGACGGGGCACATCCTGCACATAGCCGCTGCCGCTGAAGACTTCCGCGTTGTCCATGATATCCCGCTTGTAGGCCTGAACGCGCTCGCGAAGTTTGTTCAGCCCCCGTTCCCGCAGGTTGAACTCCAGCGGAAATTCGTCGGTCACCTCTTCATAAGTGTTCATGGCTTCACGAATCAGGTCGATGGCTTCCACGTGACGCCCCCGCACCGCTTCTTCTTCCGCCATGGAGCCCAACTGCTCGGCCCGCTCAATGAGGGCCTGGTTGGCCGACATCCGTGCATCCCGCTCTTCGATGAGTTTCGCGACGGCCAGGCGATTCTCTTCTGCCATGGGGTGAAGCGGATTGACATCCACCGCCTTCTGCAGGGATTCCAGCGCCATTTCCAGCCGTTCGGCTTCCAGTTCGCGCGCTCCCTTGTCGACATAGTAATCGGAAATCTTGCCAATCACTTCCCGACGATCGGGGTCCATCACGAGGGCAACCTGGTATTTTTCCACGGCGCGCTCATAATACTCGGCCTTGAAATACGCGTCACCCAGCTTGACGAGCGACTCGGGGGTGGGCTGGGCCAATCCGGCGTAGCGCAATTCTGCGGCATCCATGGCGGCCGTATTCTTGCGGTTGATATAAAACTGCATGCCCCGAAGCCCGTAGTCGCGCAGCATTTCCGGCGACACGTTGGGGCTGACCTGGGCATCGGTCAGGATGGTCATCCACACATCGGCCACGGCCCGGGCCGACCGACTCGTGTCTTCGCTCAGCAGCGAGCCGGCCACGCCGGAAATGCCAACGCCCCCCTGATACTCTTTCAGGATCACGTCGTTATTGGCATTCGCTTCGGAAATGCGGCGGCTGAAATAGACGGCGGGATCGACAATTTCCCGTTTTTGATTGGAGACTGCGGTGGACTCAATCGCGCGCTCCACATCGGTGTAGTAGAGGTTACGGAAACTGGGGTCCACCGTACTCATGGGGGCCGTCGTTTGGGCAACCAGTTTTCCGAGTGCGCCCATGCGATAGGCGAAATAGTTATCGAGCTTCTGGCCGCGGGCTGACTTGAGCAGGAGCATTTCCGATTCGATGGCCTGAATCGGGCCCGTCAACATGTCGGGATAGAGTTCCAGCAGGGTCGTCTGAGACTCTGCGGCACCACGGCGCACCGATTCCCCCATTTTGACCAGGGGGATATTGCCCTCCTTGGAGAGGAGGTGCATGGCGGTGGTGCTGATAGCCAATTGGGCTTTGGGCCCCCACGCCATGGCCGGAACAGTCAGGGAAACCAGCAGCAACGCACTCATTACGCGATAAATCATCGGAATATCTCCGTTTTGTTGTCGTTTTTCAGTCGCATGGACGGCAATCATCGGCCCTACTCAGCCCTGTTTCTGCGCCAGCGTCTGTTGCAACTGCTTTACCAGGAGGTCCACTTCGTTGATACGCCCACCGGACACCTGGCTATCGGCCAGTTCAAGGTAACGCTCCAGCTCGCGCACCCCTTCGGTGAGGGCACCACGACGCACATAGGCCAACCCATGTTCGAGGTGGGCCGCCGGATAGTCATTTTCTTCCTGGATGGCCTTTCGGAAAAAGTCCTGTGCCACGGTCAGATCACCCTGCGCCGCCGCTACCTGGCCTTCCACCGTGTAAATGCGGGCAGAGGTACCGTAGGTCTTGGCCTTGCGAATGGACTCTTCCGCCCGTTCCACTTGATTGCGTTCCGTGTAGATAATGGCCATCTGCACAGCCGCGTCTTCCGCAAACTCGCCGCCGCCCGACACCAGGCGATCAAAGTCGAGTAAGGCGTCGTCTTCCAGGCCCGCCGTCTGCAGGCACAGGGCGTAGAAGAACCGCGCGCTGTCGGCAGCCGGACTGCCCAATTCGGGACGAAGCAAGGGGAGGGCCTTATCGAAATTGCCCTGCGCCATATAGAGCAATCCAAGGCGGGCGGCGGCCACATCGTCATCGGTGTCAGCCACAGCACCGGCCAGCACGGCCGTGGCCGTTTCCATGTTGCCTTCCAGGCTTGCCAGATAGCCCTGGGCGAGGCGGGCGGCTTCCGAAGCCGTACCCCCCGTAGAAAGTGCGGTGGTAGCAGCGGCGTAGTCGCCTTCCATGGCATTCACCACGGCGCGGTAGGTTTCGAGATCCCGGGGGTCATCCGTCAGCCCGGCCCAAGTCGAAAGGGCCGTTTCGCTGGCCGCCAGTTCCCCGGCAGCTCCCTGCGCCAGGGCGAGCATCTTCTGCGCCTGCGCGTTTTCCGGGTGATTTTCCACCATACGCTTGAGGGCAGAAAGCTGACGCCCGGCACCGGCGGGGCCCGCTATCTTCCCGGCCGCGAGCACGGCCATAAAGGCCAGATCTTCGTCATCCGGGTTCAGCCGGGACGCGGTCTCAAATGCAGAGGAGGAATCGGGGTACTGCTGAGTCTGCCAGTAGAGTCGTCCCAACAACGCGAAGGCATCCCCGTCATCTTCAAAATTATCGGTGTGCTTCTGCAACATGTTAATGGCACCGAGCAGATCACCCGAGCGGGCGGTCTGACGGGCGCTATTGACCGGATCACGCAGCAACACAAAGCCCAGCGCCGCTACCAGCAGCACCACGGCCACCACCAGGGCTCCGATCAATATCGGGGTCCGGTTCGTCTCGGTGGGGACAAATTCATCTTGCTTTTT
The DNA here is from genome assembly GCA_034669905.1 of Candidatus Hydrogenedentota bacterium. Lineage (GTDB taxonomy): Bacteria > Hydrogenedentota > Hydrogenedentia > Hydrogenedentales > JAEUWI01 > JAEUWI01. The sequence continues at coordinate 225,515 of JAXMOL010000003.1, read as the reverse complement.
GGCCACCTGATGGCCGGTCAGCAGATTCACGCCACACCGCACGCAGACGATGTCACCATCCTGCACCGGCGCATTGCAGTTGGGGCATTGCTCCCCGGCGCCATCCGGCAGGACGACCGGCGGATTCACGGGAGCAGCAGACGCGCCCACCCGGCCCATATCCACCGGCGATCCACAATGGGGACAATTCTCCAAGGTCGGATCAGTTAACTTTCCACATATCGAACAATTCACTTTTGCGGCCACGAACTGTCTCCACCAAGTTGCATTGCATCACGTTTTCAATGAACAATCCGCCACGCTGGGCCGGGTCATTCATAGTCCGTCGGAAACGACTCGGAACAATGGGCGCACTCCGCCGCTTCGAGTCCATTCCAGGTACCACACACGGGGCACCGTTTACGAAATAACCACGGAACACTGACAAGGGTTACGAGGGTGATAATACCCACCATAACAAGAAGGTATACCGTCCTTAGCACCGCGTTACACCGTTCCGTATCGGGTTCTTCGTTTGCACCAAATAGTCACAAAGGCATTATACACCCGACACCCGTTTTGTGAAAGGCCCTTGTCAAGTGATTCCCACCCCCGGGAAACGGGGGTACATGGGCAAGCCATTGATGCCCTAGCGCATAGGAGGGGGTCACGAATCCGGACAAAAGGTAGAATACTGCGTTTTGCCACCCAGATCACCCCCTGGAGACCGGGTGGAATTCCCCGCCACGCGCAAAGAGGTGCTTCAGCGACGTCCCCGGGTGCCCCGAGATGGCTTGTACCCGCCGGCCTTTCCCCGTACCGGCACCTTAGCACCAGCCCCGCTCTTTTTCGCGCCGTATTCCTGGGTCTTGCGCCCGGACTTGCGCTGAATTTTCATGGGGCGATACCGCCACATGAGTATGAGCACGATTACCAACGCCGCCACTTCGCCCTTCCAGACCCAATTGGGATCGTAGGCGGCCGTATCCCAGAAGTTCAGCAACGGGGTGCCCCACTCGGGTGCGTCTTCTGGCCGTCCTTGACTATCCAGGGCTTTCATGGAAGAGCTCTCTTTGAACCAACGGGTAACACGCACCAGGACATGGACCACGACGTGGACGATACCGGCGTAGATGAGGAACTCCACACAATAGAGAATGGCGGGTACCGAATATTTTCGGGTAAAGTAAATAATCGGGGCGAGAATGACCGTCGCGACACTGTATACGAGGGCATTATCTTGCAGATGGGTGAGTACCGCTTCCATAGCATGAGCTCCTTTTCCAGATACCGATCGAGTGTACCACAGCCTTCACAGTGCTGCCAATAGTTTACCTCGGGTGCCGTAGACCCGGGGGCACCCGTAGAAAACGCCTGCCCCAGTGGCGTTTTGAAAATGTCTGTGGACGGAGAGTATTATGGCGAACGCGGTTGCAGCACAACCGCCTCGTGCCCCCTCTTTCGGGGCAACCCGCCGCAACTGCCCCGCTTCGGCAACCTGGGCAGCCGCGATACCAAGAGACCCCATGTAACAACCAACAACAAGCGATTGGCTGGAGGAAGTTAGTATAATGTCAGAAGAGTCCAAGACCCCCAAAGCGACCGAGAGCCGTCGCAAATTCATCAAGACCGCCGCAGTGGCGGGTGCCACGGTAGCGGCTGCACAAAGCGCCAGCGCTGGCACCGGTCTCTACAAGTCCATTCTTCCGTCGACGGTGCTCGGCGCCAATGAGAAGATCCGCACGGGCCATATCGGCATCGGTGGCATGGGCCGCGCCGATCTTCGCTTTGTGATGATGCGCAACGACATGGAACCTATCGCCCTCTGCGACCTGTATTCCAAGAATCTGGAGCGCGCCCTCGAGTTTGCCAAAAAGAAACCCGGCCTCGACCCCACGACCCACCACGACTTCCGCGAAATCATCGAGAACAAAGACGTGGACGCGGTGGTCATCGCCACCCCGGATCACTGGCACTGTCTCACCACCATGTATGCCGCTGACGCCGGAAAAGCCATCTACTGTGAGAAGCCGGCCGCCACGACCATCGAAGAAGGCCACGCCATGGTAGACGCCGTGCGTCGCAATAACGTGGTTTTCCAGGCAGGCAACATGCAGCGCAGTGGTGCCCACTTCCAGGAAGCCGTCCAGATGGTCCGCGAAGGCTACATCGGCAAAGTGCACCGCGTGCAGACCTGGATCCACGACAAAGAGCCCATCGCCGGTATCGGAATGGGTGAAGACGATCAGGCCAAGTATGAAGCCATGGGCCTCGATTGGGATTTCCACCAGGGTTGGACGGAGCATGTGCCCTTCAATACCAACCGCTGGATCTACAACTTCCGCTGGTTCCTCGACTACTCGGGCGGCAAAGTCACCGACTGGGGTGCCCACCTCCTCGACATCGCCCTGTGGGCCATGGAAAACGAAGACGTGAAGCCCAACCTCCAGCCCAAGTCCGTCGTGGCCAATGGCGGCAAGTGGGTCCTGCAGGACAACCGCACCACCCCCGACACCCTCGACATTCTCTTCGAATTCGATGACTTCACCATGAGCTTCGAAAACCGGGTGTGGAACCACCACGTACCCGAAGATGCCGACGACCACGGCATCATGTTCCACGGCACCCTGGGCAGCCTCCAGGTATCCCGCGGCGGCTACCAGGTCTGGCCGACGGACAACAATGTCCCCAAGGGCGAGAAGTCCTCGGTCGAAGCCAAGAAAGTCGGCGGTGGCCCCCTCAACGAGCCCCACTGGGAAAACTTCGCCAATTGCGTACGCAGCGGTGAAGACCCCATCTGTACCGTTGAAGTCATCAACAACACCAGCCGCCTCTGCCACCTGGGCACCTGCTCCTATGTAGCCGGTGGTGCCAAGCTCGGCTGGAACGCGGACAAACAGAAATTCACCGGTGCCGATAAGAAAGCCGTGAAGGCCGCCAACAACTGGGCCTACCGCGATTATCAGAACGGTTGGAGTCTCAAGGCCCCCTACTACCGCGGATAATATTTCGTCACAATCGCTGCGCGGCGTCTTCCCCCACGGGGAAGACGCCGCGTTTTTTTGAGCCTATTGCCGGCGGGCCGCCCTATGAATGCCCGCTGCGCCCCCATCCTGAGATGAAATCAGAACCTGATAGCCGTGTCAGCCTTGTATCAGGTCAGTATATGTCCGCACCCCACGCACTAGCACTGTCCGAAAGACATACAGGTAAGAGTGGTTTCCCCCGGGCCACGTACCGTGACCTTAGAAACCGAAGGTCCTGCGCCTGCTGCGAAACGGTTGTGCTTATTGACCAAACACCGAAGCCGCAACGCAAGACCCTGATGACACATGTGACTGGCATGTAGCTTGCTAGCATTCCGATGGGAGAACGAGAGTGTGTCTCAGACCACGACACACCGTCGAGGCGGATACGCATGGGTTGAATTGAGGCATTCCATCGCGCTTCGATCGTTGTGCGGCGTTCGTAACCGACTTGGTCGGTGTGCTCTTTTCGTGCAAGCGCAAAAATGGAATGGAGCACGAAAGGGGTTAAATGGGCAATTCCAGACTTTGTTTATAGGATCCTATTACATATGGATATGCGATGTAGTACCTCAGCGATACTACAGCATCTTGATGGCGGACACAGCCTACCACAGTCGCGATCGCTTAGCCCGGACGGGGCCTGCCCACGAGGGCAGGTAGCGCTAGCCTGACAAGCTAAGAATGCAATCGCTATCGAAAAACACGGCAGTTTGCGAAGTACCGTCCTTTCGATTTCGGCTCCAAGGCCATCAATGACTTAACGCGTGCTTTCAGGCACCTTCAGGAGAAACAACATGAACAAGAAATTTGCTCTTACCATTATCGCAATTGGAATCTCGGCTCTCGCAAGTACTGCGGGTGCCATCACCGTTGACGGAACCGTTTATGAAGGCGACTTCGATGGCGATGGATTCGCAGGAGAAATATCGGTCAACTATGTTACCTTTAGTGTTACGGCGGGCACCACGGTCGTATTCGATGTGCTGGCAAGAGAAAACGACATCACTGATCTGAGCGGTATCGACGTCGACTTGAACGGTGATGGTGAGTTCACGTACATGGACAGCTATTTGCGCCTATTCTCTTCTACGGATACGGAACTGGCATCTAATGATGACAGTGTTTCAACGTTTGGAGATGGGAGCATCCATTTTTACGACTCTTATCTTTCCTACACATTCACGTCTGGGGGAAACTATAGAATCGCCATTGGAGAATTCCTTATGGACACCACAGAGGCCCTGATGGGATTCACCACGTTCGACGCACTTCATGGTAACGTTGATCACGCGGACTGGCAGATGACATTGACCGCATCGGGTGGTACGCTTTCGGATGTGGAGGTGAGTGGATTTACCACCAATCCCGTCCCCGAACCTGGCACCCTGAGTTTGCTTGCCATGGGGGTGGTCGGCCTGACTGCACGAACCCGCCGCCGGGGCTAACCCCACGATTCGGCACATCCCATAAATAACACGCCGCTCGACGCTCTGAGTCGGGCGGCGCGTTGGTTGTCCAGTTATGGAAGAAGTGGTGCAAGGCAGTCTCGCGAGCGTTAACCTGGTGAACTAACGATCGGAAGTCAGCTTTCCACCGTAGCCCCAGTTTTCCAGCTCCACTTCGTCAATGACGATGTGGGTATTTTCTGGCTTCTTATTGAGCACCCGCTGGAGCGTCGCCGTGATCTCTTCTACGATCTGGGCCTTTTGTTCCCGGGTGACCCCGGTCTTGGTGATGCGGACGTTTACATAGGGCATAGGTATTCTCCCGGGCAGCTGTGCTTTGCGGCTTCGAAGCACACCATGTAGTTGCAATGGCCGAAAGCAACACGGCATGCTGTAGTTCTAACTACCACGCAGCATAAAGGGTTCCCATGAAACATCACAATACCGTCGCGCTCACGCGCCGCTCCTTTCTTGCGACCACCGCCACCGGCCTCGCCACCTTCGCCTCCCGGAGCCACGCCTCCCCGACCCCGAAAATCGGACTGGTGGGCTATGGCGCGGTGGGCACGTCGTTGCTCGCCCACACGGCCCACGGCGAAATTATAGCCGTCGCCGATGTCGACACGAGCACCTTGGCAAGGTTGCCCCGGGGCGTAGCGGGCCACACCCGATGGGAATCACTGGTAGCCGACGCCTCGTTGGACACGCTGGTGGTGGCCACCCCCGATTTTCTTCAGGCGCCCATCACGGAAGCGGCCCTCGCAGCGGGAAAAAGGGTCTATGGTGTTCCGGCCCTCGCGCCGAGTCAAGACCACGCCCACATCATCGCACGCTGTGCCGCGGACTACCCGGAGCGTCTCCACCTGCTCTCTGACCACGTCATGGACCACCATTGGGCGATGGGTGCCCGGATGCTACGAGAAGCACAGGCCGGGACACCCCGGTGGATACAGGCCGACGTACCGGTGACCATGGACCGACCGGAGGGCCACTGGTCTCACCAACACCCAGGGAGTCGGGGTGACGCGGCAAATGCCCTCTTCTCTGCCCTCTATCCCCTCGTCCACCATTTTCAGATTGACCAGTTGACGGCGTCCACGTTGCTCGGTGGCGTCTTTGCCTCAGAAACCCGGGAAACACCGGACGCCCTTTCCTTTTCCGCCATACACGCGAATGACCTCAAAATTACGCTGACGACCCGCATGCCGGGACAAGCACTCCGCCCGACCGTCATCCGGGGAGCGCGGGGACATGTAGAGCTCCCGGCACCTGTTGGCACGCCGGACTTTCATTTTGATGGGAATCCGGACTGTCGTGTCCGCCTCCAAAGCGCGGTGATTAGCATGGATGCCCTAAGTGATGGATGGATGAAGTTTGCCCATTCCGACACCTGAATGCGGCATTACAATTGGGTAATGGTTTGATGTCAGCAGGCGGACTGTTTTTGAATTGGTGCAGGACGTTCACTGCTGGAAAACCGTATCGCCGCCGCGTTTCGGCAAGTTTGCGAAGGGCGATGGAGCAGGCTTTCAGCCCTTAACGAGTTTATTGCCCCCAATACATGGGGCGTTACCCCATGCTGATATACGACCGGACCGTTGGCCCTACAAGCGTTCGCCGCGGTGCTACCCAGTCCACTTCCATAGCGCCAAGGGCGCGAAACATACCAGTTTGGGGCGAAGCCCCTGGAAATCAAGGTTATTTACAGTAAGGGCTGAAAGTCCGGTCCATTGTCGTTGGCACAGACGCCTGCGGCTTCCAATAGCTCCCGTAATTGCTCTTGGACCTTTCATCCAAGGGGGCCACCTGCGTGCGCGATTGACATGATCCGCAGAGAAGGGCGAATATACCCCTGTCGGTGAGTGAGGCCGTTGGCGTGGGACTTGGCTGAGCACCCTTCCCCACCCCCCTCACCTATCCAACGCATTACGGTCGCTTTTCTCTAAGCGACACCACCTCTCGTTCATCTCTGAAAAAGGAGTACCCCCTCATGCAACTTGGGTCCTGTTACCGATACCTCATCCCCATGTTCGCCCTGCTGGCGACAGCCCTGGCCCCGGCGCAAGGCCCCGATGTGAAATACACCGTTACCGCCGAGACGGCCCAGGTTACGCCGGGCAGCACGGTGCGCGCCGTGGCTTCTTTCAGTCTGGGCGATGGCTGGCACGTGAACGCCCATAAGCCCCTGGACAAATTCCTCATCCCCACGGAAATCTCGCTGGAAGAAGATGGGGCCGTGAGCCTGACAGAAGCCGTCTATCCGGAGCATAAACTCTTTAAGGTGTTGGAAGATGAACTGGCGGTCTATGAGCACGAATTCAACATCGGCCTGCTGCTGGCCATTGCTGCGGATGCGCCCGCAGGCGAACTGACGGTCAATGGCACACTCCGGTATCAGGCCTGCGATGACAAACAGTGCATGCCGCCCGACAATCTGGACATGACGTTCACCCTCACCGTGGGCGACGACCAGACGGCGGTGAACCCCGACCTCTTTGCTTCGGTGGCGTGGCCCGGCGATACCGCCGATGACGCCACCACGGAAACGCCTGCCATGGAAACGACGGCGCCTGAAGCCACCGAAGAAGCAATGGCCAAGCCGGCGACCGGCGACTGGAAAAGCCTGGCGGAAGACTTCACGGTAATCGGCCGCACGGGCTATGAAGACAGTGATGCGTTTGTCGCGTTTCTCGAACAGGGACTCACCGGGGAAATATCGGACACGGACGACAGCGTCTTTGCCAACAAGAGTTGGGGACTTATCCTCCTGCTCATTGTGGTGGGTGGCCTGGCCCTCAATCTTACGCCCTGCGTGCTCCCCCTCATCCCCGTTAACATCGCCATTATCGGCGCAGGTACCAAAGCCGGATCGCGGGGACGGGGCTTTGCCCTGGGCAGCGCCTATGGTATCGGCATTTCCCTGGTCTATGGCCTCCTCGGTCTGGCCGTCATGCTGAGCTTCGCCAGCGCCTTTGGCACCATCAATGCCACGCCCTGGTTCAACGGCCTCATTGCCCTGCTCTTCGTGGTCCTCGGCCTGGCCATGTTCGACATCATTCATATCGACTTCACCCGGTACCAGACCAAACTGGGCATCAAGAAAAACGAGAACGGAAGCTTTCTCGTCGCCTTTGGTATGGGCTGTGTCTCTGCCCTGCTCGCCGGTGCCTGTGTGGCGCCTGTGGTCATTTCCACCATCCTTTTCGCGCAGGACAGCTACAGCCAGGGCAATACCTTCGCCCTGGCCCTGCCCTTCCTTCTCGGCGTGGGCATGGCCCTGCCCTGGCCCCTCGTGGGTGCGGGCCTTTCGGTGCTGCCGAAGCCGGGCATGTGGATGGTCCGTGTAAAACAGGCCTTCGGCGTATTCATCATCGCCTTCGCGGCCTACTATGGCTACCTGGCCTTCAGCCTCATGCGGGTGGACACGACCGTCGACGTGGGCGAACACGATGGCTGGTACACGAGCCTGGAAGAGGGCCTCGCCGAAGCCAAGGCCACCGGCAAGCCCGTCCTCCTGGATTTCTGGGCCACCTGGTGTAAGAACTGCCTCGTCATGGATGATACGACCCTCAAAGACGAAGCGGTCGTAGAAAAGATGGAATCCTTCGTGAAGATCAAGTACCAGGCCGAGCGGATGGATCAGTCCCCCGCCAAGGAAATCGTCGAGCACTTTGACGTACTCGGCCTTCCGGCCTATCTCATTCTTCAGCCGAAGGACGAATAGGCGCACCGCAAATCCAATGACGCAACGCCCCCTCCCGCACCCGGTGCCAGAGGGGGCGTTCTTGGGTTTACAGGAAGCAAGTCGGGAGGTGCGCTTCTCACTCACACGGCTTCAAGTCGTTCCTTCCGCGCATTTGGGAACAGGAGAACCTGGTCGCGCCACCCGATTCACTTTCCCCGGGATCCCGTGCCACCCCAAACAGTTGAGCCACGCGCCCGGCGCTCGCTACACTGAAGGGTGGCGGGCGACCCAAGGTCGGCCAGAAAGATGGGTCTACGTGGTATATATCTTTGAGCACTTTGTGGCGGTATCGGGCTTCCTCCTCGCCTTCCTGTTGCTGACCGACGTCTTGCGGAAGCACCGGCAGCCGGGCGGCACCATGGCGTGGGCACTGGCCATTGTCTTAATCCCTTACGTAGGCGTCCCCCTTTACCTCCTCTTCGGTGGCCGCAAGATCAAGCAGGTACGCCGGGTAAAGACGGAACTCTACGCCGAAGAAACGGCCCCCTTTCCCTCCACCATCCCGCCCCTTTGCCTGGCCGACCGGGCGCTCCGCTCGGGGATCATGCCCGCACCCCGGGGCGGACATACCATCACCCTGCATTTCAATGGTGAGGATGCCTTTCATGAATTGGTGGCCCTCTTGGAAGGCGCGAAAGAATCCATCCATATCACCACGTTCATCCTCGGCCACGACGAAGTGGGCCGGGCTATCGTGGAGGTCCTGGCGAAAAAGGCGCGGGAGGGCGTGAAGGTTCGCCTCTTACTCGACAGCCTCGGATCCTTGTGGACCCGTCGTGGGTTCGTGCGCCCCCTGGTAGCGGCCGGTGGTGAGGTGGGCCATTTCCTGCCTGTAATTCCCGTGCGCCGTCGCTGGTCGGCCAACCTCCGCAACCACCGCAAGCTCGTGGTGGTGGATGAACACGCGGCCATGATCGGCGGCATGAACCTGAGCACCTTCTTCATGGGACCCACACCCAAGGCGGAGCGCTTTCTCGACGCGAGTGTCTTCCTGAAAGGGCCTGCGGTGCAGGACATCCAGGATATCTTCCGTAGCGACTGGCATTTCGCCACCGACCAGGAACTGGAACCCCTGAATGAAGCCCTGCCCGAAACGGCGTCCAACCGCATCGTTCAGGTGGCGGCCAGCGGCCCGGACCTACCCGATGACATCATGCACGACGCCCTCGTCTGCGCCATCATGGATGTCAAGGATCGGGTCTGGATTGTGACGCCCTATTTCGTGCCCGATGAACCGCTGCTGAAGTCCCTGTGCCTCCAGGCACGTATGGGACGGGATGTCCGCATTGTGCTGCCGAAAGTCTCCAATCACCGCATCCCCGATTGGGCCCGTCGCCCGGCACTACGCCGCCTGCACCGCGCCGGCGCACGGATCGAGACCTACCCCAAGGGGATGATACACGCCAAGCTCATGGTCTTTGACGATGTGCTCGCCGTTACCGGTTCCCCCAACCTCGATATGCGGAGCATGTATCTCAACTTTGAGATCGCCCTCTTCCACTACAGTCCGGAAGAAATCCAGGCCATCGCCCAATGGATTGAGGATGTCGGCGCCCAATCGGATGAATGGCACCCCGCACCGGCGAACCTCACCAACGACTGGATCGAGGGGCTCTGCAAGCTGGTGTCGCCCCTGCTTTAGTCGTGTGACCTGCAATTAAGAGCGTTTTTGACACCTACAATGGGCCGGACTTTCAGCCCTTATCGTAGAAAACCCTTGGTTTCCTGGGGCTTCGCCCCAGGCTGGTATGTGTCGCGCCTTTGGCGCTATGGAGGGGAACTTTGAAACATTGCGGATACATTCTGCAGGGCCAACGGCCCAATGGCATATCAGCATGGGGCAACGCCCCATGTTTTGGACCAATAAATTGCTTGAGGGCTGAAAGCCCGTTCCATTGACCTACGTAGACGCACCGATAGGACGTGCCAACACGGGGCCACGGCAGTGAATGTGCTGCGCCAATAAGAACAACAACTCAGCTATTCAAATCAAACCTCAATATGAGCGAAGGCAGACCTGGATCAAATCCAACTCGTTCGTTACGACAGCGTACGCAAGCGCCTGCAAAAGGCCAACGTACCGACGGCTTGGCCACTACCGCTCAAAGCAACCTTTGTACCCATTGGGAGCGCAGGCGGCCCGCCTGCCTCGGGCCAAATCTTTAAGACAGCAACCGAATGACGTCGAAAATGTCCGAGATGAATCTTCGCCTATTTAAATGCCATCCCCGGCGACAAAGTTATCTTCGTCGATGCGATGGTTCATCTCCAGGGCTGGCTGTTCTTCCTTGGTGTGGCACACAGGCTTCGCCGGCACACCCACCACGGTGGTATGGGGCGGCACGTCGTTCAAGACCACCGCACCGCCGCCGACCTTGGCGCCTTCACCAATTTCCACGTTGCCCAGAATCTTGGCCCCTGCGGCAATCAGCACCCCGTGGCGCACCTTGGGATGGCGGTCCCCATGGGTCTTGCCCGTACCGCCGAGCGTCACCTCGTGGAGCATGGACACGTTGTCTTCCACGACCGCCGTCTCGCCAATAACGACGCTTGTGGCGTGGTCCATCAGAATACCGTGACCGATGCGTGCGGCCGGGTGAATGTCGACGGCGAAGACCTCGGAAATGCGGCTCTGGAGAAAAAGCGCCAGTTCGTGACGGTCTTGGTTCCAGTAATAATGGGCCACCCGATAGGCCTGAATCGCCTGGTAGCCTTTAAAATAGAGGAGGGGGGTGGAGTATTTGTTGCACGCGGCGTCCCGGTCACACACGGCCACCATATCCGCACGAATCCCCGCACCGATATTGGGGTCGTTGCGAAAGGCCTCGTCGATGAGGTCGCGTAGCGTAACGGCTGTCAGCGTATGGCTTTCCAACTTACCCGCGAGCTGGAAGCTCAGGGCGTCTTCCAGCGACTTGTGATTGAGGATAATGGAATAGATGAAGCTCGCCAGCATAGGCTCACTCTGGACCTCCTCCGCCGCCTCCACACGTACCCGCGCCCAAACTTCGTCCTGTTGCTGCTCCATAAACACTACCACTCCTGCATGTCATTCACGGGTTCGTTGCGATTCATCTACCAGTGCGCCCATTTATGCGCATAGCATAGCATGCCCGTCGAGCGCCCCGCACACGAAGGGGCATCCCAACGCGCGCGTGACACCGTGGGAACGAGACCTGATTCGGTGATGCCGTCATCCCCGCGGAGGCGGGGATCCAGAATCGCGGCAACGGCGGCGAGAATACCTGCTGGATTCCCGCCTCCGCGGGAATGACGATCTCTCGCGCGTGCCACCGGTCCCCCGGTGTTACGCACTACCCTTCCGGTCCCCCGGAAGCGAATAGGTGCGAAGCCCGGTGCCCGCGCAGGAGCACGCTCACCGTTCCACCCTTCGCCTGCGGCGAATTGCCGCTGGAGCGGCAAGGCGGGCATTCCCACGGAGGACCGTGGGAACGAGACCAGATTCGATGATGCCGTCATCCCCGCGGAGGCGGGGATCCAGAAACGTGGAAACGGCGGCGAAAAGACTTGCTGGATTCCCGCCTTCGCGGGAATGACGATCTCTCGCTCGTGACACCGTGTGAACGAGACCAACTTCCGTGGTAGCGACTCAGCTTCTACGCCACGATGTCGTGGACCACATTCCCGTGCACATCGGTCAGGCGGAAATCCCGACCGGCGTAGCGGTAGGTCAATTGCTCGTGGTTGAAGCCCAGCAAATGCAACATGGTGGCGTGCAGATCATGGACGTGCACCCGGTTTTCCACGGCCTGATACCCGAAGTCATCGGTCGCGCCATGGATGTGGCCGCCCTTCACGCCGCCACCGGCCATCCAGCAGGTAAAGCCATAGTGGTTGTGATCGCGGCCGTTGATCTTACCGGCGTTCGAACCGGGCTTGGGCAATTCCACCGTGGGTGTGCGGCCAAATTCACCGCTACACACCACGAGCGTATCTTCCAGCATGCCCCGCTGCTTGAGATCCTTCAACAGCGCGCCAATGCCCTGATCGCACTCTTTCGCCAGCTTGCCATGGCGCTCTTCAATGTCGTCGTGACTGTCCCAGGGCTGGCCGGCGCCGTGCCACAATTGGATAAAACGCACACCCCGCTCCAACAGGCGGCGGGTAATAAGACATTGACGCCCATGAACACCGGGTCCGTACATCTCGCGGATATAGGCGGGCTCGCGGGTCACATCAAACGCATCGGTCGCGTCAATCTGCATGCGGTAGGCCAACTCGAAAGACTGAAGACGGGATTCCAAATCGCTGTCGTGATTCCGCGCTTCGATATGGCGGTGATTCAACTCACTCAAGAGATCGAGCTGGGCGCGTTGGGATTTGGTGTTCTGATAGTTGTTGTCGATGTGGGCAATAAGCTTTTCCATTTCCGTGTGCTGGGTGTCCACATAGGTCCCCTGATACACGCCGGGAAGAAATCCGGACTGCCAGTTTTGGGACTCCTGGATGGGATAGCCCTTGGGGCACATGGAAATAAATCCCGGCAGATTTTGATTCTCCGTGCCGAGTCCGTAGGTCACCCAGGAACCCATGCTCGGACGAATCTGGCGGGCGTCGCCGCAGTTCATCAGCAAGAGGGAAGGCTCGTGGTTGGGCACGTCGGCATACATGGAGCGGACGATACACATATCGTCCACGTTTTCGGCGATGTGGGGAAAAAGGCTGCTCACGGGAATGCGGCTTTCGCCGTGCTCTTTGAATTCAAAGGGCGAACCCAGTGCCGCACCGGTGGGCCGTTCCGTGCGCAGGTTCATATTGGGCAAATCCTGGCCCGCATACTTGCTCAGCATGGGCTTGGGGTCGAAGGAGTCTACCTGCGACAGGCCACCGTTGTGAAAAATGTGGACCACCCGTTTGGCCTTGCCCTCAAAGTGGGGCGTCTTCGGGGCCGTGGGATTGATGGCCCCGTAGGCCTCTCCGCCTTGGAGCAGGGTCGAAGCCAGGCCCATGGCGCCGAAGCCCATGCCCGTCCGCTTGAGAAAATCGCGGCGGTTCAAAACAAAATCATCTGCGGTCGGTTTGTGATGACCCATGGTCTATATACTCCCTGTGCGGCGCACAGTTGATAATCGATTTCGCAATTCCGTCAGTCCACAAACATGAATTCGTTGGACATGAGAAGCACCTGGGCATACTTGCTCCACGGTGCCATAGGGGCTGGCGGGGGGCCAGCGAAGTCCACCCGCGACAACCACTCGAGGTCGCTGCCTGCGGGGACCTGGGCGACCATCGTTTCCGGAACGAAGAAACGGGGATGCCAGGTGAAGGAATCGAAACTCTGATTGGCACCACAATCCACCACCAGGTCGATGGTTTCTCCGGCTTTCACCGTCACGTTTGAAAAGTTGGTGGCGATTCCATTGTTGAAGGCATGGCCCTGCCACAAGACGCCCGATTGGCTGGAGACTACGTAGCCATAAACGCCATCGCCCTGATCGGAGCTGTGTTTCAGTTCACCTTCCAGCGAGAGCACCGTGTCGTAAGGTGCCGTCCACCGACGCACCACGGCGAGGCCCGGTCCACCGGGGTGTCCGCCATGGGAACGCAAGGAAGCCCAGTCCAGCTTGGGGTCGGGAATCTCCGGGCCACCCTGCCACACGCTGCCCGTGAAGTGGGGCAAGGGCGTGAAGGATTGGAGCATCCCGCTTTCCGTATCCACCGCGCCGTAGCCATATTGCCAACGGGGATTGGCGAACTCTTCGGGCGGAGCCGCGCCGTATTCGGAAACAAAACGCTTGCCCAGCTCGATTTCATGGGCTTCGGGTTCCCGCTGAAATACGGTGTGGTAGAGGGCGGCGATGCGCTCCTCAGGCGTGGCTTTCTGGGCCACCGACTCCTGCTCCGCCAGGTGTTTGGCCTGCTCGGCCAGGAACGGACTGTTCATCAAGAAGAGGGCCTGTTGGGGCACCGTCGTATTGATACGCATGGGGGTGTGGGCGTCGGGACTCGCAAAGTCGAAGGTGCGGAAAAGGGCCGGCAGATTCTGACGCTCGATACGACCATAGATGGTGCGCCGGGTCATGAAGGGCGCCGTGGTCATTTCCTGGCCTTCGCCGCCCATGCTCAGATCGATGGTGCCTGCGGCCAGCAAGACGCTGTCCCGCATAACTTCGAAATCCAGGCGCTGACGATTCTGGCGCCAGAGCAACTGATTCTCGGGATCGACCCCAACACCGGGTCCGGTGGCGAGACTATCCTGCTGATAGGTGTGGGATTGCATGATCATGCGGTGGAGGTGCTTGACCGACCAGCCACTGGCCATGAACTCACTGGCGAGAAAATCCAGGAGCTCCGGATGACTCGGGGGATCGCTCCGCACGCCGAAGTCACTGGGCGTGGAAACGAGGGGCTTGCCGAAATGATGCAACCAGACCCGGTTCACCATCACCCGGGCCGTGAGGGGATTATCGTGGGTCGCGATGGCGTTGGCCAATTCCAGGCGACCACTGCCGTCTTCAAAGGGCGCGGCGTCGGGGGGTGACAGCACATCGAGGAAACGACGCTCTACATTATCGCCCCGGTTACCGGCCTTACCCCGACGGAATACATAGGGGTCGAAAGGCTTGGGCGCATCCACCAGGGCCATGGCCCGGTTGGGACGTCCCGGATGGGTGCTCTCGACGCGGGCAATGGCATTGTCGCGATTGCGCATCTGATTCTGAATCGGCACTTCGCTGAGTTTGCGCACATCGCCCCGGGGAATATTGGCCGGGCTATCCGCCCCATAGAGCAGGTGCCGAATCTCGTCCAGGTTGCCGTCTTCTAATGCCGTAGGCACCGTCGGCGGATTGTCCGGCTGACGGGTCGCCATCTGCGCGTGGGAGGCGAGGGTATCGGTCCAGGCTTTGTCGGCCTCGCGGATGGCTGCCGTGATACGCGCGGTGACCTCATCCATGGTCTTGGGGGCATCGCCTTCGAAGCGTTGGGCGATACGGGGGTTGATGGCCTGGCCACCCAGTTTCTTCCCGGCGATTTCTTTCGCCAGTGGGCCCGTCTTTGCTTCGAATTCTTCGTCGGGCACGGCGCGGTAGGTGAACCACGGGGCCAACACGGGGTGGTGTTGCTCGGACAACTTCTTCAGATGATTGCGCCAGCGGATGAGCAGGTCGCCTTTCAGCTTGTGCTCCTTGGCCACCACCTTCAGGTGTTTGTCTTCCATATCCCAGGCGAGGTCAGCGGCTTTCAAATAGGTGCCGACTTCGTCCCGCACGTGGGTCAGCAACTCAATCTGAATTTTATCGATATAGGCTTCCCGCTCGGCTTGCTTCTTACCCAGCTCTACGAGATACTCCTGGTACGCCGGGTCATTGGGATCGGGGTCCTCGATGAGCGGCAACTCGCCGGGCTCCACACTGCTGCGGAACACGCCATAGAGGGCGTAATAATCTTTCGCAGAAACCGGGTCATACTTGTGATCGTGGCACCGGGCGCAGGCCACGGTAAGGCCCTGCATTCCCCGGGTGACCACGTCGATGCGGTCATCGGTAATGTCGTGGATATTCCCCACGAAACGACGGCCGAGGGTCACGTAACCCAGGGCGGCCAAAGGACGCTTATCCTCGCCCAGCTCCATTTTGTCAGCCGCCAGCTGGTGTTTCAGAAAGGTGTCGTAGGGCAGGTCTTCGTTAAAGGCGCGCACCACGTAGTCGCGGTAGGTGTGGGAAAAACCAAAGTTGCGCTCCTGCTGGAACACATAGCCCTTGGTATCGGCGTAGCGCGCCACGTCGAGCCAGTGGCGGCCCCAGCGCTCGCCGTAGTGGGGCGATGCCAGCAGATGCTCAATCACCCTGTCGAAGGCATCGGCGCTGGTATCCGCTTCGAAGGCCTGCACCTCGGCCATCGTCGGGGCCAGCCCGGTGAGGTCCATATAGGCCCGGCGAATGAGGGTGCGCTTGTCGGCTTTGGGTGAGGGGGCCAGTTCGGCAGTCGCGAGTTTGGCCTGTACAAAGGCATCGATGGGGGACGGCGTCTCTACCGCGGGCACATCGGGATTGGCGACTTTCTGGAAAGCCCAGTGGGTGGCTTTCGCACCGGCGACCCGCTCTTCCCAAGGTGTCGCGGCGGTGGTGGCCAGGTTGGCGTCCCCTTCGGGCCAGGGTGCCCCCATCTTTACCCATTCGGTGAGGGCATCGATCTGCTCCTGGGGCAACTTGGCGTCGGGCGGCATCTTGGTGTGCTGGGCATAGCCGATGACGCCCAGAATGCGGCTTTGGAGGGCCTGATCGCCCTCGCGCAATACCGGACCGCCTTCGCCCCCCTGCAGCATGGCCGCCCGGGAATCAAGACGGAGCCCTGTTTTCTGCTTCTCGGGGCCGTGACACTGGTAACAGCGGCTCGCCAACACCGGGCGCACATGGGTTTCAAAGTAGTCGAGGGCCTCGGGCGTGGGGCCTTCTGCGGAGGCGACAGGCGACCAGGACAGCAGGCTCAATCCACCGGCCACGACAAGGCCACCGAATCGTCTGGAAGGATTCAAAAACATGCGAGATACTACTCCTACGTTATGTTATTTAGTATCCCCGACGTTCCAAAAAAGTTTCAAGCTCACCAAGGAAACTTTTAACCGTTTGGAACAAAAGCACTTAGAGCCCCGGCCATCGCTGAGACACCTGAATAGGGATGGTCCGCGCATCCACAACGTTTTCACCGCCAGCCTGCACAAGGGTGGGGTGCCCCGACGTCGTTCTGCGTCGAAGTCTACCATATATACCGGTTAAAAGCATCTGTCCACGGGGTTCCAACGCCCCGCTCAACCGGCCTTCCGCAACACGTTGAGACCGAGCACCCCAAGCACCTGGGTAAAGGCCGAAGACCCAGTCACCAACTCATTATAGAATTCCGTAACACCGGGCCCACGACCAATATCGTGGAAGGCAATCAGCCCTCCCGCGACCACAAAAGGCTCCCAGCATTCAAAGTCTTCCCTGGACGCCTCGTAGGAATGGTCCCCATCAATAAACAGGAGTCGAATGGGCTGGTCCCACGTCGCCGACGCCTCGCGGGAACTCGCCACAATCGGGCGCACGTAGTCCGAGAGCCCCTGTGCTTCGATATTCCGTTTAAACACGTTGAACGTCGTTCCCTCCGTCTCGATCTCTTTCGTCGCACATTTGGCGCCCTCCTGGTGCTCTGGCGACCCCTCGAAATGGTCAATGGCGTACACCGGCTCCCGATTGGTCCGTTTACTTCCCAGGGCGAGGTAGCACGTCGATCTTCCCTTGAAACTACCGATTTCGACGATGGCACCCACTCCGGGACCGTCACTCGCCATCTTCGTCAGGGTGTAGCCCTGTATTTCAAGCAGATACCCCTCCACCGACGTCAACAGGCTGGCGTCATCCAGGAAAGTTGCAATGGCCTTTAAATTACACTTCAGTGCGTCATAGTCCATTTCGTCGTCAATCCTCCGCAGGGAATCCCGCCTGTGTCGTTTCAATACGCCGCGACTTTCAATGTACAATCGATGATGAACCTGAAACAATGCTATGGTACCCTCTCGTATTGCAAGCCGGGTACGCAAATAGTGATGCCTGGTGCGAACCTTTGATCGAATGAGCAAGGGCGGTGGAGACCACCGCCCAAAGTCAAAAGGAGAGACCCCGTGAAAGTTGGGATGAATTTATTGCTGTGGACCGGTAGTGCCGACGAAAGCCACCTCGGTCTGTTGGAAGATATTAAGGGCTGGGGCTTCGACGGGGTCGAGTTCCCCATGTTTGACCCCAAGGGCTCGCCCTGGGAAAGCCTGGCCGCCAAGTGCGACGAACTCGGCCTGGGCCGTACTGCGGTGACGGTCATGCCCGAAGGGGCCAACCTCATCGGGGAAGAAGCCGGTGAGCGTCAGGCCGCGGTAGACCACCTGAAAGCCTGTATTGACACCTGCGTCGTATTGGGTTCCGAAACCCTCCTCGGGCCCCTCTACAGCCCCGTGGGCCGACTGGTTGGTCGGGGTCCCGTGCCGGAAGAATTTGACCGGGCCGTGGCCGGGTTCAAGGAAGTGGGCGCCTATGCCACCGAGAAGGGCGTGGCCCTCTCAATTGAGCCCCTGAACCGCTTCGAAACCTATTTCCTCAATACCCAGGTCGATGCGGCCAAGCTGGTAAAGGCCATCGACGTGCCTGCGGTGGGGGAAATGTTTGATACCTTCCACGCCAACATCGAAGAAAAGGGACTCGCCGAAGCCGTGAAGGCCGGAGGCGACTGCATCAATCACGTGCACATCTCGGCCAACGACCGCTCCACGCCCGGCGACGACCACATCGACTACGACACCTCGTTCAAGGCCCTCAAAGAAATCGGCTACGACGGCTGGATGGTCATCGAAGCCTTTGGCTCCTGGATTCCCGATCTGGCCGGTGCCACCTGCATCTGGCGCACCATGGCCCCCAGCGAAGAATACCTCGCGGTGAATGGGCTGAAGCTGATCAAGGACAAATGGAATAGCTAATTATGGAGCGGACTTTCAGCCCTTGTGCGCTGGAATCTGCTCGGTTCATGGGCCGTTGGCCCATGCTGGTATGTTACCAGGCCGTTGGCCTTCAGGAAGGAAGCCGGAGCACGCTAACAGACCGTGAGCATGGACCGATGGCCCATGCGGGTATGTCACCAGGCCGTTGGCCTCTTAGAGGGCCGAGGAGCCGTTGAAGTTGACGGCATGAGCGCCAACGGCGCGTACCATACCAGCCCAGGCGGAAGGCCTGGGTATCGCGATACGTCATAGGGTAAAGGGCTGTAAGCCCGCCCCATCCCTGGAATAGCCGCGAAACTTCGCGTAATGAAGTACCGCCCGCTGCACAATCGTGCAGCGGGCGGCTTTTGATTACGTGCGACATGGGTCGCAGTTCCCAACGCGTCGAACATGACGGCACGTAAAAAGCAGGGTTAAGGGCGCAGGGTCCGATCCAGCATGGCGTAGGCCGCACTACGCTGTGCGGGTGGAAAATCGTGGGTGCTTTCGGGACAGGCCGCTTCCACCTGGGCCGTTGCGCCATAGAGGGCGTAGACGGGCAGGGCCGACGCCACGCATTCCCGCACACCCGTCACGTCAAAATTGCTGTCGCTCAGGGGGGCGTTGATAAAGAGGGCCCGGGGCGCCAAAGCACCGAGTATCTCGGTAAAGTCAAAGGGCATCTTCGCCGGGTCTTTGTCGTATTCCGTGGCGATGGCGGGCATGTAGCCTTTGTGGGTCCACCCGGTCACGTCCCCTTCGTAGTAGCGAGGAAAGCGGGTAAAACCGCAACTCGTCACGAGGGCCTTGATGCGCGTATCAATGGCACCGACAAAGAGCGTATTGTGGCCGCCCAGCGAGTGGCCAATCGCGCCAATACGTTCCGGGTCGACTTCGGGCAGGGACTGGAGCAAATCCACGCAACGCATGTGGTTCCAGATCCCCTTCATGGTCGCGCTCTTATAGCCCATGGCGTAGACGTCGATGTCATAGCCACCAAAGCGGGGATAATCGGGGGCAATGACCACATAGCCCCGCTCGGCAAGTTCGTGTCCATAGCGGAGGTTGTTGGAGCCGTTGCGCCCTACCACTTCATCCTTCCCCTTGGCGTAGGTCTGATGAAGGGCCACGATACCGGCCGTTTTCCCGGTGATGTGATGGGGAATGCAGAGGTAGGCGGAAACCCGATCGCCGGGTTCGCTGAGGAAGCTAATCTGCTTGCGGGTATAGGTGGGGAAAACCGTCTCAGCGAGTACCTGGATGTCCAGGTCGCCCCGGGGGTGGCTCGGGAAGGGGCCCATGACGGCCTGCATGTTTTCGAGGATGTGGGCGCGACGAATCGCCCAATCGTCGGCCGTCTTCACGGGAACGGACTCACCTGCGGCATTCTGGTAGGTCAGGAGATGGACTTTATCGGCGTAGAAGGGTGCCGCGCTCACCAGGGGCGCAAGCCCGCACAGCAGCGCCACCAGCGTCCTACCGAATACATTCATAATCCACTCCTGAATACTAAGGTACCACGATTCACCGTGTAAAGCCTACCATACTTCGCCACCGATTGCGAGGGGCCATCCTCCCCCGCGCACCGCGGGCACCGGCACCGGACTTGTAACCCGGACGCCTTCCACCCTATCCTATGCAGCGAATGTGTACATCACGTTAACCCTCCCCTTTCGAAAGGATCCCCTATAGATGTCCTCCAAATCTCCAATCAACCGCCGTACCTTCATCCAGACCGGTACGGCTGCCGGGGCCATGGCCATGACGGCCAAGAGCTACGCCCAGGTATCCGGTGCCAACAACCGCCTGCGCATGGGCTTCATCGGCTGTGGCGGTATGGCGGGTGGTCACCTCAAGACCATGCTCAAAATTAAGGACAGCGAAAACGTCGATCTGGTGGCGGTCAATGACGTCTACACCAAGCGGGCCCAGGGCTTCCAGGATAAGATCAAGGAAGCCGGTGGCGATGCCACCCTGCACAACAGCTACCAGGACATCCTGGCGCGGGAAGACATCGACTATGTGCTGATTGCCACGCCGGAGCATTCCCACGCCTACATCACGCTGGATGCCCTCGACGCGGGTAAGCATGTCTACGTCGAAAAGCCCATGACCCACGACATCAAAGAAGCCCAGGCAGTTGTGGAAAAAGTGAAGCAGACGGGTTTGAAGCTTCAGGTGGGTGTGCAGGGCACGGCGGACGACAGCTACTCCAGCGCCTATGAAGCCATCAAGGCGGGCAAGCTCGGTAAGCTGGTCCACGCCCAGATCGACTATGTGCGCAACTACGAAGGCAAGGGTCCCTGGCGTCGTGGCGGTGATCCAAACGCGCCCAAGCCTGCCGACCTCGATTGGGACGCGTGGCAGAAACCCGCGCCCATCCATGAGTGGGATCCCAGCCGCTATTACGAGTGGCGCTGCTTCCGCGATTATTCCGGTGGGGTGGCCACCGACCTCTTCATCCACCGCCTGACCCGCCTCATCAAGGCCTGTGGACTCGAATTGCCCGACCGCGTGGTCGGCATGGGCGGCATCTACACCTGGGACGATGGCCGGGACCTTCCCGACAGTTTCGAGATGATGGCCGAATACCCCGCCAAAGAAGGCATCACCAACGGCATGACGGTCCACGTGCTTGGCACGATGGCGAATGACGATGGCAATGACCACTGCATTCGCGGCACGGACGCCACCCTGAAGTTCACCAGCAAAGGCTGGGAAATCAAGAGCGACCTCAAGGCCGACAAGAGCGCCATCATTGAGACCCATAAGAAAACCGGTGCGGAAGATCTCGACCCCCACCACCGCAACCACCACGCGGCCATTCGCGACGGTGCAGCGCTCAATTGCTCCGCGGAAATCGGCCTCTACGGCGTGACCGCTGTGCGTATGGCCAACCTCTCCTGGTTCCACAAAAAGATGATGGCGTGGGACAGAGAGCGGGCCGTGGTGACGGGCTCCTGAGTAGTTCAGGTAAATGCGGGAAGGTCGGACATTTCGGTAAGCGGTCAACCAGGACCGCGTTGCTCTATCGGCAGCGATAGCGCTACCCGGAATGCCTGGCCTTTTCCATGAATACTCCCCTCCTTGGAGGGGCTGGGGGTGGGTCACGTCGCGAAGACCGGCGCAAACCCACCCCTAACCCCTCCCGGGAGGGGAATCGTAGGATTCCCTACGTAAGCCCGATGAATCCCCTAATCGTTGCGTCAAATCAGTAAATCAAAACCTTCCAGGATACGCGTTGTGACTGCTTCTTCCCTCCCCACCACCTACACCGGCCCCGGCCTCGTTGACCTCCAGGTAAACGGCTACGCGGGCATCGATTTCAATGGCTCCGACGATGTCTTCAACGCCGAAACCTTCCATAGGGTCCGCGAAAAGATGGCGGCCCGGGGTGTCATGGTTTCTCTGCCGACTTATATCACCGCGTCGCCGGAACGGCTGGAAGCCAATTGCCGCGCCTACGCGAAACTTGTGGAGAGCGACGCCGAACTCGCCGCCGCCTTCCCCAAGCTCCACGTCGAAGGGCCCTTTATTTCTTCCGTCGAAGGACCCCGTGGTGCCCACCCGCTGGAGCACGCGTGCAACCCGGCAGACCAGCCCGAGCTCATGAAGCGCCTCCAGGAAGCCTCCGGCGGACGTCTAGGCATTGTCACCCTGGCACCCGAACTCCCCGGTGCCCTGGAACTCATTGCCTGGTGCACGGAGAACGACATCGTAGCATCGGCCGGCCACACCAACGCCACGGCAGCCGACATCCGCGCGGGCGTGGAAGCGGGCCTCAAGATGTCCACCCACCTGGGCAATGGCTCGCACCAGACCCTGCCGCGCATGGACAACTACATCCAGGCCCAGCTTTCGGAAGACGGCCTCTACGCGAGCTTTATTGCCGATGGACACCATGTGCCTTTTTACACGCTGAAGAATTTCATTCGCGCCAAGCGCTTTGAGAAGACCGTGCTCGTCTCGGATGCCATCAACGCGGCGGACTGCGGTCCGGGACGTTACACCCTGGGCGATTTTGAAGTGGAAGTGTCGGAAACGCTGCGTTGCACGAAGGTGGGCCATGCCGGTCTCGCGGGCTCGGCGTTGACGATGGACATGGGGGTCATCTACACCACCCAGCACACCGATGCGGACTTCGACGAAGCCTGGACCATGGCATCGACACGACCGGCTGCCCTGGTGGGGATTGATGTTCCGGCAGCGATTACGGTGGAAGTGAGCGACGGGGGCTTTAAGCGCGTCGGGTAAAGATAATTACTACCACGGAAGACACGGAGTTACACGGAAAAGAATTCTTCTCTTCCCTTTTGCACCATTCTAACGATTCAGGATGGCGGAAAACTCTTTAAGGTGAAGGCCCCATTTTAAACCGGGATCGGGTGTCCATCAGCCCACTTTCGGATACGAAAGACAGCATCCGTCCACGCGCTTGTTCCCCTTTCCGTGAATTTCCGTGCCTTCCGTGGTAGATCTCTACAGCGCGAAGCGCTCTATTTCGACCTTGGGATGGTGTCCGAAATTGACGAGCAGCCCCACCCGATAACCCGTCGCCTTCAGATAGTGCAGCACCTGGGCCTTGTGCTGATCCGTCACATGACTCACCGCTTTCAATTCGACGATGATCTTATCGTGGAGCACAAAATCCGGAATGTACTTTTTCTGGAGTGCCCGGCCCTTGTAGTGGAGCTGCAAATCCGGCTGGGACACAAAAGGAATGCCCTGCAGTTCGAATTCTATTTCGAGGCATTCCTGGTAAACCCCTTCCAGATACCCCGAGCCCTCTTCCTTATAGACTTCAAAACAGGCCCCTCGAATCGCGTAGGTCTCTTCCCCATACAACAGTGTTTCCATCACAAACGCCCTCCTGTTGTGTTGCCCGAACTGCCGCAACCTCCCGTTGATTGTTGATAGACTATTTCATGACTGCATAAAACATTCTCTACCACGGAAGACACGGAATTACACGGAAAAACATTTCTCGTTCACACGGTCCTCCGTGGGAGTGCCTGCCTTGCCGCAAGTCGTAGACGCGCCGTAGGCGGGCGGCGACACGCCGGAGGCGAAAGCCACGATGTGGAGATACCGAAGGGCGCAGAGCGGACGTGTTGGCTTGACGGGCCCCTTGCTTCCGGGGGACCGGAAGGGTAGTGCGTCACACCGGAGGACCGGCGTAACGAGCGAAAAGTGCTTCCTATCAAGAGAGGAACGGTTGCGCACCCGGATTGTTCTGGGCCTCAAAAACAGCATTTTCCCAATGGGCATCGGGAATGACGATACTCGGCGAGGACACACCTTGAACTGCCCGCCACCCTATTTCCCTCTTCCGTGTATTTCTGTGTCTTCCGAGGTAGCCCCCTCTCCTCTTCCCCCCCTACGCCAAGACATCCTCCACCACATTCCCAAAGACATCCGTCAACCGAAAGGCCCGGCCCTGAAAGTCGTAGGTCAAGCGTTCGTGGTCGATGCCCATGAGGTGCAGCAACGTCGCGTGGAAGTCATGGACGTGTACCCCGTTCTCCGCAATGTTGTAGCCAAACTCATCCGTGGCGCCGTAGGTGAATCCCGGTTTGACGCCGCCGCCAGCCATCCACATGCTGAAACACCGGGGATGGTGATCGCGGCCATAGTTCGTCGCCGTAAGCTGCCCCTGAGAATAATTCGTCCGCCCGAATTCGCCGCCCCAAATGACCAGCGTGTCTTCCAGCATACCCCGCTGTTTCAGGTCCGTAATCAAGGCCGCCGATCCCTGATCCGTCTTCTGGGTCATATCCTTCATGCCGCTGGGGATGTTTCCGTGGTGGTCCCAGCCCTGGTGGTAGAGCTGGATAAAACGCACGCCCTGCTCGGCCAAACGCCGGGCCAGCAGGCAATTCGCCGCATAGCTCCCCGGCTTTTTCACATCCTCTCCATAGAGGTCGAGGACGTGCTCCGGCTCCCCGGAAAGGTCGGTCACTTCCGGCACGGACTGTTGCATGCGGAAGGCCATTTCATACTGGGAAATGCGCGCTTCCAGGGCGGGGTCGCTGTGCTGGGCCTGCTTGTGCTCGTGGAGCGCCTGAAGACTGTCCAACAGTTTCCGGCGGCTGCCACGGCTCACCCCGTCGGGATTTTCCAGATAGAGCACCGCGTCTTTACCCGAGCGAAAGCGCACGCCCTGGTGGTCCGCCGGCAAGAACCCACTACCCCAGAGCCGGGCATAGAGGGGCTGTCCGCCTTGGTCTTTGGTCACCAACACCACAAAGGCGGGCAGGTTTTCATTTTCCGAACCAAGCCCATAGCTCAGCCAGGAACCGATACTCGGACGACCCGATAACTGGGAACCGGTCTGCAGAAAGGTGATGGCCGGGTCGTGGTTGATGGCCTCGGTGTACATGGACTTGATGAAACAGAGTTCGTCGGCCACCTTGGCGGTGTGGGGCAGCAACTCGCTGATCCAGGCACCACTTTCCCCGTGCTGGGCGAAATTGAAGATGGACCCCGCCATGGGCAGGGAGGCCTGGTTGGCCGACATGCCGGTAAGCCGTTGCTCGCCGCGCACCGAATCGGGTAGCTCTTCGCCGTTGCGTTGTACGAGGGTGGGCTTGTAGTCGAAGGTCTCCAACTGCGAGGGACCACCACTCTGAAAAAGGTAGATGACCCGCTTGGCCTTGGGCGCAAAATGAGGCGCAGCGAACCCGGCTTCCTTCGCCGAGCCAGCGTGGGCAGATTGGGGATTCAGCAATTGACCCAGGGCGACAGCGCCGAGGCCCATGCCCACTTTCGACAAACATTCGCGGCGCGTCATACCCAACAGGGGGAGGGAGCCGGTGCATTCTGGCGTGATGTGTCTCATTGTTTTACCTGAAACTCCTCAAAGTTCATGATGGCCTGGGCCAGTGCCGTGCCCGCGGCCAGTTGGGGCGCATCGACACCCTCTGGAATGGGCTGCGCACCGATGCTCAGGTAGGCGGTCGCCCCTTCGGGGTCACGCGCGAATTCTTCGCGCTGGGCCTGCAGGGCACCCTGCAAGATTTCTTTCTCCGCGCCATCGGGATTCCGTCCCGTAAGTCGGCGGAACATGGTGGTGACCCAAGCTTCATCTCCCCCATCGCCTTCGGGTAGCGTGGAGGCTGCGAGCATGCGGGCCGCCTCCACATATTGTGGGTCGTTCAAGAGCACCAGGGCCTGCAGGGGCGTGACGGTGGATTCGCGTCGCACCAGGCACACTTCCCGGCTGGTGGCATTAAAGTTCAACATGGAGGGCGGCGGCACGGTCCGTTTGATAAAGGTGTAGAGACTGCGGCGATAAAGCCCCTCGCCTTCACTCGGCGTATACACCTGGCCACTGGACTCTTTCCAGAGACCTTCGGGTTGATAGGGTTTTACGCTGGGCCCGCCCACCTGGGGCACCAGAATCCCCGCGCTCGCCAGGGCGTTGTCACGAATCTCTTCGGCGCGCAGCCGCATCCGGGGACCACGGGCGAGCAGCGCATTGTCGGGATCCCGCTCCAGCAATTCGGGCGTGGTTTCCGAGGCCTGCTTATAGGTATCCGAAACCACAATCTCCCGGAGTAGGGCCTTCATATCCCACCCTGAATCCATGAAACGGGTAGCCAGATAATCGAGGAGGGCGGGATTGCTGGGCAAGGCACCCTGGGTGCCAAAGTCTTCCTGGGTCTTCACGATACCCCGGCCAAAGCACTGCTGCCAGAGTCGGTTGACTGCGACCCGGGCGGTCAGGGGATTTTTGGGATGAACCAACCACTGGGCGAGGCCCAGCCGATTCTGTGGCAGATCGTCGGGCATGGGCAGGATGCTTTCCGGCGTCCCGGGGCCCACTTCCGCACCACGGTGATTGTACTCACCGCGCTCCAGCAGATAGGCCGTCCGCCCCCCTTCCATTTCCTCCATGACCATGACGCTCTGAAGGGACCCGGCAAACTTCGCCTCCTCCTCCCGCGCCTTCGTCAGCCCGGCATGAGCGGCCTGGAGGGGTTCGTCTACCACGCGGGCATAGTAATCCCGCAGCGCCCCATCATCTTCACCCGTCGCAATACGCTGCTCCACTGCGGCGACCAGGTTGCCCTGCCCCGCCACGGAGGCGACTTCGAGAGACGTGAGGCAGCGGTCATAGATAACAAACTCGTCGAGACGCCCCCCCTTGAACCCGTTGTCCCGAAAACGCATGGCCAACTGGACCGGGGTATCTTCTTCGCCTTCGTAGAGGATCGTCTTCGTCAGACCATCCCGAACGACTTCCGTCGAGACCACCTTCCCGTTCACATAAAGGGTTACTCCGTCGGCATGGGAACTACCATCGTAGGTCACCGCGAGATGGGTCCACGTATCCAGTGGCAGGGACTCGGTGGCCTGCACGCGAATGGCATTGCCCGGCCAGAAGTGGCACAGGCTGAAGGTGGGCTTCCCCTCCAACAGCAAGAGTTCATAGCCTCGGCTGGCGGCATCTTCGGCGGCCTTGCTGCGATGGAACAGTACCTGACGGGGCGCTTGCTTGGGACTGCGCACCCAGATACCAAAGGAAACGGGTTGATACCGGTCAAATCCCGCTGCCTTGTCTTGCAGCGACACCCCATCATCCCCATCAAACTGCAGGGCCTGTCCCACGGGTCCGGTCACCTGTGCGGGACTGCGGGTCAAGGTAGCGCTCCGCTCGGCGGTCTCATCGGGGGTCTTGCCTTCCTCGATGGCCTCGAAGGAAAGGGAAACGACGGGCGTGGGCACCGGTATGGCCCGCTCGCCGTCATCACGCCATGCGGCAAAACGGTCGGCGGCGGCCGTCTCCGTCTGTTCCAAGGCTTCGTCTGCTTCCAGGATCGCGGCCCGCAGAGCCTTGTGCCGTTCCTCCTCGTCGTTGCGATAGAGGAACATGCTCGGCGAGGGCACGGCGTTGGTAAAGTGGGAGTACATTCCCGACTCATCGATGCTATCGAAAAAGGCGAAGAGCTGGAAGTAGTTCTTTTGCGACAGGGGGTCAAACTTGTGGTCGTGGCACCGGGCGCAACTCATCGTCAAACCCAGGAAGGCGGTGCTGAAGGTTTCCGAGCGGTCGGCCACATAGGCCACCCGAAACTCTTCATCGATACTGCCCCCTTCGTTGGTCTGACGGTGCAGCCGGTTAAAGGCCGTGGCAAGTCGCTGCGACTGGGTCGCGCCGGGCAACAGGTCCCCCGCCACCTGCTCGGTGACAAATTGGTCATAGGGCATGTTGGCGTTGAAGGCATCAATAACCCAATCGCGCCAGGGCCACAGATTGCTTTCCCGGTCGTTCTGGTAGCCGTAGGTATCCGCATAGCGCGCCACATCGAGCCAGAGTCCCGCCATGTGTTCGCCATAGGCTGGACGCGCCAGGTAGCGTTCCACCATGGCCGCGTACGCATTCGGCGAGGCATCCGCCAGGAACCCATCAATCTCTTCCAGGGTCGGGGGAAGTCCGGTAAGGTCGAAGGCCACCCGGCGGATGAGGGTCTCTTTGGAGGCTTCGGCGTTGGGACTCAGGCCCAGTCGAGCCAGCCGGTCGCGCACCAGGGCGTCAATCGGCGAAGGGACGTCCGAAAGCGCGGGAATCTCCGGCGCTTCGGGCGGAATAAAGGCCCAGTGTTTTTCATAGGGCGCACCGGCATCGATCCAACGTTGCAGCGTCGCCTTTTGTTTCTCCGTGAGCGACAGCTTCGTCGCAGGCGGTGGCATGACATCATCGGGATCATCCGCCAATATGCGGGCCACCAGGGCGCTGGCCATGGCGTCTCCCGGCACGATAGCTTCGGCCGCCACCGCCTCTTCCCGCACGTCGAGACGCAACTCGGCTTTGCGCGCCGCCGAATCGGGACCGTGGCAGGTGAAACAATTCTTCGAGAGAATGGGGCGAATGTCCTGATTGTAGGTAGGCACGTCTTCCGCCTGACCCCAGACCAACGGCGCGCCAACCAGTGTCGATATGGAAAGTACCAAGGCAGGCAGACATCGGG
Organism: Candidatus Hydrogenedentota bacterium; assembly: GCA_034669905.1. GTDB lineage: Bacteria > Hydrogenedentota > Hydrogenedentia > Hydrogenedentales > JAEUWI01 > JAEUWI01. The sequence goes on along the minus strand of JAXMOL010000003.1, from coordinate 196,881 downwards.
ACTTCAACGTACGCAAGTGTAAGCACTTCATAAAAACATACTGCTCCTGAATTCACGCCGAACGACCCATTTCGGCCTCTCCCCTAGTCTACAACCTCCACCCCATCGTATGACAATCGGTTGTGGGAACCATTTTGATACACTGAAGGGAGCGGACCTGGGGGGCTCACACCGAAAGGTAGACCATGGAATCCACGACCACGTTTCCCGAATTTACCCCCACGCCCAATGGTGTCTTCTTGTTTCGCCACGGAAAGGGGCGGCGTGAAGGCGGGGAGTACTCCAACAAGAAACTGTGCTTCGTTGCGACCGACGTCGAATTTCTTGCCGGAGCACTCTACGAGCTGTCCGAACGAGACGACTGTTATTTTGTAAAGTTTACGACCCACCCCAAAGAGGGCATGTATCTCGGGCGCTGCTTTCTTCACGGGGAGCAGGCGGTCGGCACGCTCTGGCAGCACTACAAGTGCCATCCCCGCTTGATGTGTACCGTTCAGGACGATGACTTCACGGTGGCCTTTCGCGCGTAGAATCGAAACGCCACCCGGTTGACCCTCGTGCTACTGCTTTGGTAGCGTGGTGCGCTGTAACAGGTATCCTTTCGGATTCGATGCCACACCCTACGGGAGGTAATTCTTTCATGCTGGCTTATATCATTTATATCCTCGTTGGACTCGCCGTCCTGGGCGTTCTGGGAGTTGTACTGCTGCTTGCACGGCTCATCAACGGTGCCGTGGTCCAATCCATCGAACTCATCGTGGCCGCCGACCCCTTCCTGGAGTTGGTCGAGAATGGCACGGCGGTCATCGCGGAGGGGGCGGACTACGCCAGCCGTATGGCCTGGGCGACGGCCCACGGTTTCGAACCCGACCTTCTGGCCGACGTGAACGCCACGGCGGACGGCTCAACCATGGTGGTCGCCCTGTGGAGAAACCCCAACACCCACTCCTGGCTCGCCAGCTACACCACGAATGACAAGGTACACAGTGAGTTTGTCACCACATTGAGCCAGGAAAGCGGTTTAACGACCAGCAACAGCGTTGATTCCGCCCTGTTCCCCCAGAGACCCGGCCACTATGTACAGGTATTTGGCGACGCCGACCTCGACACCCTCTTCCGAAACCACGAAGCGGGCCTCCTCCACCTGCGCAACGCCAAGGGCCTGGAAGTACAGGATCACCGCAAATCGACGATAGATCTCGTCACCGACTCCGTCCATCGCACGATGGAACACATTCAGTCCATCCCCCTCTGGAAACACAAAGGGGCCTATTGGTACTTCTTCCGGCGACCCCGGATGAACAACAAGTCTATCGCTGAGTTGTATCCGTGAATCCCCGTCCGACAGCAGGTCGTTACGCCCGCAGCCTTGTCCTGTAAGGAAAGTGGCCATGATTAGCTACGCGATACTCTTCTTCGTTTTCATCGGTGCGGCTATCAATGTGGTCGTGGTACTGTCCATCCGAAAATTGGAGAACGCCTCGGAGCTGCTGGAGGTGATTCAGCATGGGGAGTCCGTGCTGGTTAACGGCGCCGACTACGCCACCCGTGCGCGCTGGGCGGAAGACAACGACTTTCGCCCTGACCTCCTGGCTGACTTTCACGGCGCGGTCGGTGCCGGCCCCATTACCATGGCCGTGTGGAAAAATGACTACAAGAAAACCTTTCTTTCCAGCTATTCCGTGAACAACACGATGGTCAGCGAGTTTGTCACCCTCCTCGACAAAGACCGTGGCCTGACCACCAGCAACACCATCGATTCGGTGCTCTTTCCTCCGGCACCCGGACACTTCGTGCAGGCCTTTGGGGGCATGACCGACTTAGACAGGCTCTTTCAACAGCATGAGGCGGCGCTTATTCATCTTAATCAGAAGAAAAACGTCGCCATCGCGGACCGGTGGGAAACGACCGATGTACTGATCGTCGAATCCATCCAACGCCAGATACACCATGTAAAGTCCTTGCCGCTCTGGCAGCTTCGTGGGTGCTATTGGTACTTCATTCGTCGTCACCGGATGAAAAACAAGACCATCGCGGAACAGTACCCGTGAGCACAATAGCCGATGAATGGAAGAGTGAGGTTGGGGAATATCCAGTTTCCGTACGAATGAAAACGAACCGTCAGCTCCGACGTTAAAGTCCGGCTTGGTTCATTCGACCAGGGAGTCTGCAATGTTTGGTCAGTAGTGACGTATAAATGCCGTTCTCTCCCACAGCTTACCGGTGAATTGCCCGCGCCACGTCATTTCCCATCAAGCGGCCCAATGCGGCGATAAATGCCTTAACTTGTTGTGCGAAGACCACTTGCCAACGACATTCATGGGGCAACGCTTAGCACATAGGCCGTATGGCCTGAAACTTGCGAAGGGATGGTCGGTTGTGGAACAGGACAAGTCGATTCTCGGGGCGCGTTGTACCAGGATAACGTGGGCGCGCGGCTAGCGGATTGGTTTCAATACCGCCCATTCCCTCCTTCTGACAGGATTTCCCTGATAAGAGTGGGGCACAACTGACGTATCAACGACCGTGTCGCCGATACGCCACAAACCTGGACAGTTGAACGAGTTAGGAAAGGGAACAAAATGAAGAAGAAGCATCTAATCGTATCGATGGCAGTCGCCGTACTAGCCCTCGGTTCAAGTCAAACGGCGAATGCAGTCTTGATCGATTTTGAGACACTTCCCGGTGGTGGGGCGATCGCAGCCGGCACGGCCATCAGCACCCAATTCGCCTCCGTCGGCGTGGCCCTTTTTGATTCTGTCAGCAGCGCTCCCGAAATCTTCCAGTTCGGGCTTGCGGGGCAATCCGGGGTAAACGCGTTGGGTGGTCAGCCAGGCTTTACCAGCTTGATTGACATCTGGTTTGTCGCGCCGGTTTCGAATGTTTCTCTACTGGGCCTCGACATCGGATTCAATGGACTGATTCTCGAAGCCTTTGATAGTGGCGGAATTTCCTTAGGCTCCGATTCCCTGGTCAGGCCGGGAGTCGACGGGACCGGATTCGCTGATTTGCTTGCGGTTAACTTAGCGGGCATCAGTCACGTACAAATCAGGCAAATGACTTCCATCGCCGGCGATGGATACCTCATTGACGATCTTCGGTTTGACACCTCCTCCGCGCCCATACCCGAGCCTGCCAGCATGACGCTCCTGTGCCTGGGTATCGCGGGCATGGCTTTCCGGGCACGAAAGAAGATGAGCGCGTAAAAGTATCGTCCTGAGAGGAAGACTATCTCGCGGGAAGCAGGGTTCTCACCTTGCTTCCCATTTTTTTTGGCTTCAGCCCATCGTTTCTGTCAGCCGCGGTCCGTCCCCTCACCCGCGTTCAGTTCACAAACCTGCAGGAGACTCTGCTCCATCCGCCGTTTCAGAGCGGCGGCAAGTTCTTCCAGACTCGCGGCCTTAGGGTACGTCTTGCGGTAGACCAGGGCAATGTCCCGGCGAGGGGTCGGAGAATGGAGCGGCCGGATGGCGATGGGCGAGGCCGACGCGAAAGGCCCCACGGTACTCAGGCGGGGCAGAAACGTGCAGCCCATTCCGGCACTCACCATTTGACGCAACGATTCGATGCTCGACGCCCGATACCCCTCGGGGTCCGCTGGCCGGGATTCTCGACAAAGATTCAGGGTCTGATCGCGCATGCAGTTGCCCTCTTCCAGCAGCAAGATGGGGTGGCTCGCCAGGTCTTTCATGGCCACCCGCTTCTTACGGGCCAGGGGGTGGTCTCGCGGCAAGCCTGCGACAAGCTCTTCCTGAAAGAACACGGAGCAAGTCAAATCCGTCGCCTCAATGGGCAGCGAAAGGATGGCAGCATCCAGCGTGGAATGTTGCAGTTGCTCCACCAACTGGTGGGTCTTCTCTTCCCGCAGATAGAGCTTCACTTCCGGACAGACCGCCTTGAGCTCGGGCAGGAGGTGGGGCAAGAGATAGGGCCCGATAGTGGGTATGACACCCAGATAGAGGGGCCCGGTTAAGCCACCCGTTTCCCCCCGGGCCATATCGCGTATTTCGCCAATCCCATCCAGCACCGAGCCCGCCCGGGCCAGTATTTTCCGACCCATGTCTGTCAAGGACACCCGCCGCTTGTCCCGCTCGAAGAGCGTCGCACCCAACTCCTTCTCCAGCTTCGCGATCTGCATGCTCAGCGTGGGCTGGGTCACATGACAGCGTTCCGCAGCCTGCCCGAAATGGCAGGTCTCCGCCAGGGCCACAAAGTATTCCAAGTCTCGCAGGGTCATACTGGCGCTCCAACGTGATCAACGAATCATTTTACGGGGGCGGGAGGTCTAAGAATTACGAAAGCAGGCTACGAGGTGCCCCGGTGAGCCTCCTGCACGGAACGGGCCCAACATAGAGCCAGCCTATGAGTGAAATCTATATTATCGATTGGACACATTTCAATTAAATTGCTACGCTGAAAACGAACACGGGATCGAGTCACGTCAAGTGATGGGTCTGCGTGCCTCCAACACCGCGGCCCCCAGGTGCTGCGGCCTGCTGGAGTTAACGCAATCGGGGAGGAGAGCAATACCGTGCCTTACATCGTTCGCGGGGGCGAAGTTCGATTCACCACGCTACCGACCACGCGCTGTCGCGCTGCCCATGAATTGCTTACGCATCCGTTATTCGGATAACACAGAAGGAGACTGATTGTGTCAGAGAACCCAAGTAAGTGCCCGGTAATGTCGAGCGTTAATTCCCATATCGGTGTCGGAACGACGGCAAACCAGCACTGGTGGCCGAATCAACTGAATCTGAGAATCCTCCACCAGCATTCCCCCCGCGCCAATCCCATGGGCGAAAGCTTCGATTACGCGGAGGAATTCAAGCAACTGGATCTGGAGGCCCTGAAAAAGGACATGATGGCGTTAATGACGACTTCACAGTCCTGGTGGCCTGCCGATTATGGGCACTACGGCCCGCTGTTTATCCGGATGGCCTGGCACAGTGCGGGGACCTATCGCGTCACAGACGGCCGCGGGGGCGCTTCCTCGGGCTCCCAACGCTTTGCCCCCCTGAACAGCTGGCCCGACAACGTCAGTCTCGACAAGGCCCGCCGACTGCTCTGGCCCCTGAAACAGAAGTATGGCCAGCAGATTTCCTGGGCCGACCTGATGGTCTTCGCCGGTAACTGCGCGCTGGAGTCCATGGGCCTGAAGCCCTTTGGTTTTGCCGGTGGCCGGGAAGATGTCTGGGAACCGGAAGAAGATGTCTACTGGGGCAAGGAAACGGAATGGCTCGGCGACGAACGCTACAGTGGCGAACGGGATCTCGACAATCCCCTCGCGGCCGTGCAGATGGGTCTTATCTACGTCAATCCCGAGGGCCCCAATGGTCAGCCAAGTGCACTTGCCGCCGCCAAGGACATTCGTGAAACCTTCGCACGCATGGCGATGAATGACTACGAAACCGTGGCCCTGATCGCGGGGGGCCACACCTTCGGCAAGGCCCACGGCGCGGCCAACCCCGAAGAGTATGTAGGCCCGGAACCCGAGGCCGCCGGTACGGAACAGCAGGGGCTTGGCTGGGCGAACAGCTTTGGTACGGGCAACGCTGCCGATACCATCACCAGCGGTTTGGAGGGCGCTTGGACGCCCACCCCGACGAAGTGGGACAACAGCTACTTCGACACCCTCTTCAAGTATGAATGGGATCTGGTGAAGAGCCCGGCAGGTGCCTACCAGTGGATACCCACCGACCCCGCCGCGGCCACTGCGGTGCCCGATGCGCATGACCCGTCGAAATCGCATGCACCCATCATGTTTACAACGGATTTGGCCCTGCGTATGGACCCCATCTACGGGCCCATCTCGAAAAACTTCCATGAGAACCCGGCCGAGTTTGCGGAAGCCTTCTCCAAGGCGTGGTACAAGCTCACCCACCGTGATATGGGCCCCGTCTCCTGCCTGCTCGGCCCATGGGTGCCCGAAGCCCAGTTATGGCAGGATCCCGTTCCCGAGGTAGACCACCCATTAATCGATGCCAAAGACATCGCGTCTCTCAAAGACACGATCCGCGGTACCGGTCTCTCCACGTCCCAGTTGGTTTCTACGGCCTGGGCATCGGCCGCGACCTTCCGGGGTACCGACAAACGCGGAGGTGCCAATGGCGCCCATATCCGCCTCGCGCCCCAGAAAGATTGGGAAGCCAACAGCCCCGACGAACTGGCGAAGGTCCTCCAGGCACTGGAAAAGGTACAGAGCGAGTTCAACAAGGCCCAATCGGGTGGCAAGAAAGTCTCCCTCGCCGATTTAATCGTCCTCGGCGGGTGCGCCGCGGTGGAAGAGGCCGCCCAAAAGGCCGGACACAAGGTGACGGTGCCCTTTACGCCCGGACGCACCGATGCCACCCAGGAACAGACCGATGTGGACGCCTTTGCCCCGCTGGAGCCCAAGGCGGACGGATTTCGTAATTACCTGGCACGGGATCAACAGCGTTCGGCAGAAGAGCTGCTGGTCGACCGGGCCCATCTACTTAGCCTCTCGGCACCGGAAATGACCGTACTCGTGGGCGGGATGCGCGCAATGAATGCCAACGCCGGACAATCCGCGCTGGGCGTCTTCACCAGGCAACCAGGTACCCTGAGCAACGACTTCTTCGTCAACCTTCTCGATATGAGCACCGAGTGGAAAAAATCGCCGCAATGCGAGCATTTCTATGAAGGCCGCGATCGCGAATCCGGCGAGCTGAAATGGACTGCCAGCGCGGTAGACCTGGTGTTTGGTTCTAACTCGCAACTTCGCGCGATTGCGGAAGTCTATGCCTGTGCGAACTCGCAGGAAAAGTTTGTGCAGGAATTTATCGCCGCGTGGGACAAGGTCATGAATCTCGACCGATTTGACTTGACCGACTGAGCGAAGTACCGCTGAATCACCCACTTTGCAAGGTGGGCGAAAGAAGCCCATCTATCTGCGGGGCCTGCCCGAAACCACTTCGGGCAGGCCACCCATAAACGGGGGGCCCATTTATTCTGGGGATCTCCTGCGTCTGCCAGGTAGTGCATTCATACGGGAACACAGCATGGTGCTGTGCGCCTGTTAGTTTGGTATACAAATTACATAGCAACACAAAGCACAGGAGTAACACCATGTTCGCTGACGAAACCGCAAGACAGTATCCCGGTATTCCGGTGTCCACATCACACCCCGTGGCGCGGCCACGAGGTGTCAACACGACCGCCTGGATTCTCGCCGTGGCCTTCAGTGTCATCGGGGGGACCGCGTCGGCTCAGCCTGCGGAATCCCATCCAACATCGGGCGACGGCGACCTGTCCAAATGCCCCGTAATGGGCGCAACGCCCGCCCCCTCCCGCCACACCGCTGCGTCGGCCATGACGACGGGGGATTGGTGGCCCAATCAACTGAATCTGGACATCCTCCATCAGAATTCGCCCATGGGCAACCCCATGGGCACCGATTTCGACTACGCGGAGGAATTCCAGAAGCTGGACCTGGAAGCCTTGAAGGCCGACCTCATCGCCCTGATGACCACGTCCCAAGACTGGTGGCCTGCTGACTATGGTCACTATGGCCCCCTGTTTATTCGCATGGCCTGGCACAGCGCGGGCACCTACCGCGTCACCGATGGCCGCGGCGGCGCCTCGGATGGCACCCAACGCTTTGCGCCCCTCAACAGTTGGCCCGACAATGCCAACCTCGACAAGGCACGTCGCCTGCTCTGGCCCATTAAGCAGAAATATGGCCAGCAGATTTCCTGGGCAGACCTGATGGTCTTTGCCGGTAACTGTGCCCTTGAGTCCATGGGCTTCAAAACCCTCGGTTTCGCCGGTGGCCGGGAAGATGTCTGGGAGCCCCAGAAAGATGTCTATTGGGGACCGGAAAGTGAATGGCTGGGTGACAAGCGTTACTCGGGCGACCGCGATCTGGAGAACCCGCTGGCGGCCGTCCAGATGGGGCTCATCTACGTCAACCCCGAAGGCCCCAATGGGAATCCCGATCCCCTCGCCTCCGCAAAAGACATCCGCGACACGTTCGGTCGCATGGCCATGAATGACGAAGAAACCGTAGCCCTTATTGCGGGGGGCCACACCTTTGGCAAGGCCCATGGCGCCGGCGACCCCAGTAAATACGTCGGCCCCGAGCCCGAAGGCGCCAGCCTGGAAGAACAGGGGCTGGGCTGGAAAAACACCCTGGGCAGCGGCAATGCCGGTGACACGATTACCAGTGGACTGGAAGGCGCGTGGACCAGTGCCCCGGCCCGTTGGTCCCACATGTATTTTTCCAATCTCTTCTCTTATGAATGGGAATTGGTGAAGAGCCCGGCTGGGGCCCATCAGTGGGCACCCAAAGACGGGGCCGGAGAAGGCACGGTGCCCGATGCACATGACCCCGCAAAGAGCCATGCGCCCATGATGTTTACCTCCGACATGGCCCTGAAGATGGACCCCATCTACGGACCCATTTCGAGACGCTTCTTTGAGAACCCCAAAGAGTTTGAAGTGGCTTTTGCCAAGGCCTGGTACAAACTGACCCACCGTGACATGGGCCCCTACTCCCGGTGCCTCGGACCGCTGGTTCCCGAACCCCAGCTCTGGCAGGACCCGGTCCCTGCGGTCGATCATGAACTCATCAACGACCAGGACATCGCGGTCCTCAAGGACGCGATCCTTGCCTCTGACCTGTCGGTTTCCCAACTGGTCTCCACCGCCTGGGCGTCGGCCTCCACCTTCCGTGGTTCCGACAAGCGCGGCGGCGCCAACGGGGCACGCATTCGGCTCGCACCGCAGAAAGACTGGAAAGTAAACGAGCCGGCCAAACTCGCCAAGGTGCTGGAAACACTGGAAAAAATCCAACAGGATTTTAACCATGCCCAAACCCAGGGCAAGAAGGTTTCCATGGCCGACCTCATCGTATTGGGAGGCTGTGCCGCTGTGGAAGAAGCGGCGAAACAGGCGGGCCACACGGTGCCCGTTCCCTTTACCCCCGGACGTACGGACGCGACGCAGGAAATGACGGACGTCGCCTCCTTCGCCGTGCTCGAACCGACCACGGACGGCTTCCGCAATTACTTTGCCCACGAGCTCGATCGTCCGGCTCCCGAATCTCTCATTGACCGTGCCAACCTGCTCACCCTTTCGGCCCCCGAAATGACCGTACTCGTCGGTGGGTTGCGCGTGCTGAAGACCAATGTGGGACTTCCCGAGATGGGCGTCTTCACCGATCAGCCCGGCACCCTGACCAACGACTTCTTTGCCAACCTGCTGGATATGAATACCCAGTGGAAGAAGTCTGACATCTGTGAGTACTTCTTCGAAGGACGAGACAGCGACTCCGGTGAGGTTAAATGGACCGCCAGTGCCGTCGACCTGGTTTTCGGGTCCAACTCACAGCTGCGGGCCATCGCCGAAGTCTACGCCTCCGACGATGCCGAAGCACGTTTCGTCAATGACTTCGTCGCCGCCTGGGACAAGGTCATGAACCTGGATCGCTTTGACGTGACGACCTAATCGAGCGAATCAAGCGCGACGCTTAGGAGTGCACCCTACACTGAATTGGGCCGCCGGTAAACATATCCGGCGGCCCTATCTCTACGAGAACCGCGCAAAAAATAATGCCAACCGAAAACTATATTTCCTCTGCCTTTCGCAAATGCCTACCGATAAACTCGTAGAGTTCCTTAGCGTCTTGAAAGTCTATCCCGACGTAAACACCACTTCCCTCCACTTCCAATTCCCTTGTATCGGCGGTCATAAAATCGAACCCGTTCTCCCTCCCTTCTATCTTAAGCACTGAACCCACATCATCTCTAAACGTTATCGACTGAGTGCCCATCAATGTTCCTTTTCTGAGTGATTATTTCACAGAACTCTAAATGTATCACCGACGCTATATTTAATGGGACTGGACCGCAGTAACACCTGCGACCAGTGAAGTTGAATGGAATTTTTTGTCAAACTCCCCGTCCAAACTCATATCGACAACCACCCCGCAGCCTTGCGTGTGAGCACAATTCTAACGTAGAATCAAGTTCAGTATCGACAATATAAGGCTTACATAATGAACGGAGGGGACATGCCGAAATGTGCAACAGACCTAGCTGCCATTACGCGCATGTTTTCGTCGACTGTTTTTCGGGAACTGGCGCGCACAGGCCGTTCATCGCTCTTCAGACGCCTTGCGGAGTTGTCTAATCTCCCAATATGCATCGACTCTTCTGCTACGGTAGGCGATGTCTTTGACTCAGCATTTGCTTTACTCAAGACATCAGGAAACCGAGACGAGTACGTCTACCGGTCCGCCCTCACACAAAAAATACTTCTGGGCAGACATTCCCTTCGAACAGCCTCTATGCTGAGCGAGTTTCGTGTCGGCAGACGCAAGGCCGATCTCGTAATTCTCAATGGCACCTCGACGGCATATGAAATCAAGTCTGAGCGCGACTCACTCGTTCGGCTCGAAAAGCAAGTCGAGATGTACAAGCGCGTTTTCGCAGAAGTGAACGTCATAGCGAGTGAATGCCACATTGACCGAATTCTCTCGTTGACTCCGGAGGATGTGGGCGTCTTGTGCCTTTCGAAGCGCTATCAGATATCTACTGTGCGTGAAGCTATCGAAGAACCTAATCGCATTTACCCCTCCTCCGTACTCGACTGTCTGCGAACTGACGAAGCGATGTCCATTTTGAATTCGCTTGAGGTGGACGTCCCCGAAGTCCCCAATACAATGCGCCGCAAAGTATTGAAACGTGCATTTTCGGATCTGGACCCAACCACGCTACATAGACAGATGGTTCGAACGCTAAAGTACAGCCGCAGTCTCGCGCCCTACAACGACCTGGTATTGCAGTTGCCGTCTTCTTTGCACGCAGCGGCGCTCTCAATACCGATACGGCAGACCGAGCGCGCGCGTTTGGTAAAGACCATCAATGACCCATTTACCGTAACCAGAGAATGGATCTAATACGACATGGGGCAACGCTACTATCCCTACTTTCGGGGCAAACAATTTGAACTCATTGCCATTCGCGAATGCGCCACCCCTTCTCTGGTGAAAAGCTTCGTGCCTATCATTGAGCCAGTTCGAGAGACACTTCGGGGGCTGGAAAAGTCGCTGGAAGCTGTTCGCGACGCACACGGAAAAGCCATCCTCATCGTAAATCCGTTCTATGGCGACCATAGCGGCGATAGTGACAGCATTTCCAACATGATTGGAACGAACTATGATGACTGCGAATTCATTTCTGCTGGCATCTTACTTCGCAATGATACTACTACAGAAGACGCTCTACGCCTAGCTGAAGCACATCGGGATCATCGCCCAACGCTTGTGCACGCCGGATTCACGGAACCCAGGAAACTGGCTGAAGCACTGCAAGAGCACACTGACCTCACCAAAGCGCAGCACGTATTCATTGAGGAACACGCGCAGCTGCTATACCGAAAGCATTTCAAAGATGCTACACGCATTCTTCTACGAGATGGATTCAGGCGACAGCGCAATGCCGACTACCCCCCGGTCGAGAAGTTTTCTGAACTCCACCTGACCTATGACGATATGGTGATGGATGGTTTTGGAGACTTTCTTATTGTTGGAGACGACTACTCAGAGGGCGGCGGGCCCGCGTACGCCGTAGCAATCCATCTCACCTTTATCAAACACGATGCCGAAGACGTCATGTACATACATCACTTTGTGTCGGATAGCAATGACACCCCTACAGACCCTGCCGGAAAATTTGCAGAGGCCCTTCAAAAGCTAACCGAAACCCTTGATTCCGGCACTTCGATGCTATACGAAACGAGTGCTATTGAGGAGTTTCGGAAACTACACCGTAAGGGACACTTTCCCGGACTAGGTTACGTGAAAAAGCTCTCCATGAAGCACCATATCGAAACGGTGGCCCGTCACTTAGAGTCAGTGAGCTGATCTAATCGATGGCTACAACATACTGCTGCGCTGAATGCTTCGACGACCATGGCCTACGAGATAGTATCATCCCATCGCTATCTTCGAGGTCTGGCACTTGCAATTATTGCAAATCTGAAGAGGTTTCTCTGGTTGAGCCAGTGAAACTTGCCGACTACTTCGAGCTTCTCACCAATGTATATGAGCCAGACCCAGACGGCTACTCTCTCGTAGAGTGGATGAAGAAGGATTGGAAACTCTTCACTGACGAACAAATGAGTCTTTCTGATGCCAAGATTCTTTTGGGCGACATTCTGGACGACGGGGAGATCGTCCGAAAGCCCTTTTCCCCCTCCACAAGCTATGAGAGCGAAGGATTGGTACAATGGGATGCATTACGGGATGAAATGATGTCCCGTAACCGATGGTTCTTGGATGAGAACCTGGATACAGACAGACTTAGAGAACTGCTGGACCATCTATTGGCAAGAAAACTCCCGGAGACTTGGTTCCGAGCTCGTATATGTGGCGAGGATGAGAATTTTCCGATAGAGAAAATGGGAGCGCCACCAAGACGTATCGCATCTCATGGAAGAGCAAACCCCGCAGGTATCCCGTATCTCTATTTGGCCTCCAGACCTGAAACAGCCGTAGCCGAAGTCAGACCACACACAGGCGCTCGGGCTTCCGTAGGAGAGTTTACAATTCCCAGAATTCGTGCCGCCGACCTACGAGACCCGCGCGGCCACGTTTCTCCGTTTATCTTGTCAGGCTCTGGCGAAATTGGACAGCTACGTGCCGACCTACCCCTGTTGGAACGTCTTGGTAAGGAGCTGTCACGTCCAGTCTTACCGCATAGCGCCGCCATTGACTATATCCCCAGCCAGTACCTCTGTGAGTTCATCAAGAAAAGCGGCTTCGACGGTGTCATCTACGGCAGCTCTGTGGGCGAAGGAATAAACCTGGCCCTCTTCGACACCCAGAAAGGCACATGCAATTCCGTGTCTCCCTATCGTGTCTCAAAAGTTTCCGTCGAAGTGGAACCATCCCGGGCCTGATGGCCGCCGACATGGTCGGCGGCCATTCCCTTTTTCTCTGGAAAACTCTATACTGGCATCGAGCTGTCTTATCGCAACGAGGTGTCACTATATGATGCAGAATTTCCGGAGAGATTGGTTTCGGAGGGGGCCCGATAGCGTCTATCGGGCGCTCCTGATGCTCGGCCTTCTTTGCCCGGGGGCGATTGCTCCTGCGGACAGCGCCGATGCGCACTTCGAAAAAGCAATACGGCCCATCCTGGTAAAAAACTGCTACGGATGCCACGGCCCGGAAAAACAGAAATCCGCCCTGCGCCTCGATTCGGCGGAAGCCCTCGCTGCGGGCGGCTCCCGGGGGCCCGCGGTCACGCCGGGAGACGACAACAGCCTCCTCCTCGAAGCCGTCCGACAGACAGGCGAACTTAAGATGCCGCCGGACGGCCCCCTTAGCCCCGAGGAGCTTGCGCGCCTGACCGAATGGGTCGTCGATGGTGCCCATTGGCCCGCCTATGACCCCAGCACAGCCCCGGAGAAAAAAGACTTCTCCGAGGCGCGGGCCCGGCATTGGGCCTATCAGCCCCTGAAGGACACGGCACCACCGGCGCGCGCCGATGCGCTCCATCCCGTCGATGCGTATATTCGCACCGCCCAGGAGGCGGCGGCCCTGACCCCGTCTCCCGCCGCCGACCGCCCCACCCTATTGCGACGGGTAACCTATGACCTCACAGGGCTCCCACCCACACCGGAAGCCCTGGCAGCCTTTGAAGCCGACCAAAGTCCCGAAGCGTGGCAGACCGTCATCGACGGGCTCTTGGCGTCGCCCTTCTATGGCGAGCGGTGGGGACGGCACTGGCTTGATGTGGTGCGCTATACCGACTCCTTTGACTCCCGGGGCAATGACAAAACCGACCCCGTGGAAATCTGGCGCTATCGGGATTGGGTCGTCAACGCGCTCAACGAAGACATGCCCTACACCGACTTTGTGACCCACCAGGTGGCGGGCGATTTGCTGCCGGCAAGGGAAGGTGATTTTTATCGCGACGGCCTCATCGCCACCGGCATGCTTGCCATCGGCCATTGGCCCCAGGGCGATGCGGACAAACAGAAAATGGTATCCGACATCGTGGACGATCAGGTCGACGTGGTCACCCGGGCATTCCTGAGCACCACCCTGGCCTGTGCCCGTTGTCATGATCATAAGTTTGACCCCCTTTCGACGGAAGAGTACTACGGCATGGCCGGAATCTTCTTCAGCAGCTCCATCTTGCCGGGACCCGGCGCGAAGACCGAAGGCTCGCCCATCTCCCACCTCCCCCTGGCCGCGCCGGAAACGGTGGCACGACGTGCGGAGGCCGAGGCGCGTATCAAGACCCTTATCGAATCGCGGGACACCCAGTTGCAGGCCGCGCGCGATTCCTTTGCCACGACCCAGTTGGGCAAGACCGGTGCCTATCTATTGGCGACGCAAAACGGAGAATCCGCCGACACATCCACCCTCCACCCCGACGTGCTCCAACGGTGGCAGCGCACCCTCGATGGCGACGTGCGCCCCGCGCTCCCCAAGGTCCAGGAACGTTTTCAATCCCTCCCCGGCGTGACGACCCGCAAAGGCAACACGGACACCCCCTCCGCCGTGGGCAACGCCTCTGAGCACGACATCGCCTACGCCACCATCGCCCAGACCGCCCGCTCGGTCGCCATCCACCCTGGTCCCACCGAAGGCGTGGGCCTCGCCTGGCGGGCACCCATGGATGCCACCATCACCCTTCAGGGCCATCTTGCCGATGCAGACAGCAATTGTGGCGATGGCATCCAGTGGACCCTGACCCATCATGAATCCGGACTGGGACGCACCATCGCATCGGGCAGGGTGCCCAATGGGGAAAAGGCCTCATTCGCTATCGACACGCCCTTTGCCGTGGCCGCCCAGGACCAACTGCGCCTCACGGTCTTACCCGCCGGGGGACATGCCTGCGACACCACGGAGCTACACCTGACCATCACGTCGGAAGGCGGACCGACCTGGGACAGCACAGAGACCCTCCTCACCAATTTCGCCCAGGGCAATCCGTGGCCCGACGCCCAGGGAAACCGCGAGGTCTGGTGGCTCTTCACCGAGCAGGGCGGAAGCACCCTCGACCCCATCCTCTTTGCGCCGTGGCGCGCCGCCCTCCGGGAAGTGGCATCGGGCCAACGGGATGCGGTGGCCCTCACAGAAGCCGCTGCCGCCATCCAGGCCGCCATCGACGGCGCACTGGCCAACGCCGAGTCGCCCTTGAAGCGTGCTGTGTCGGCACTCCGCGAACCCGGCGGCCCCGCCTGGAGTGACACGCCGCCCCCCGCCGATCCCGACGCCTTCAACGCCCTCGTGGCCGAGTTGTCCGAACTGGAAAAAGAAGTCGCCACGCCCTTTGAGCGCGCCGTGGGCATCCAGGAAGGGGGCGTACCCAACACCGAGCACGCGGGCATCCACGACGTCCATGTACATCGCCGGGGGGAATACACCAACCTCGGGGACCTCGTGCCCCGCCACATGCCCGCCCTCATCACCGGCAGCGCCGTGCGCCCCGTGACCGAAGGCAGTGGCCGCCGCGAACTGGCCCAGTGGCTTACCGAAGACAGTGCGCCCCTCCTCGCCCGGGTCATGGTGAATCGTGTCTGGCAACATCACTTCGGCGCAGGCCTCGTCCGCACCCCCGGCGACTTTGGTGCCCAGGGCCAGGCGCCCACCCACCCCGAATTGCTGGACTACCTCGCCGCCCGCTTCATCGAATCGGGCTGGAGTCTGAAGGCACTCCACCGCCTCATCCTCACTTCCGCCACCTGGCAGCAACGCAGCGGTGCCGACGAAGCACTCCACACGGCCGACCCCGAAAACCGGCTCCTCGCCCGCATGAACCGCCAACGCCTCGATGCCGAGTCCCTGCGCGACAGCCTCCTCTTCGTAACCGACCAACTGGACCCCACGCCCGGCGGCCCGGCCTACGTCGACCTGGCCACGCCCCGCCGCACCCTCTACTACCGCACCAGCCGCTCCAACCTCAACACCTACACCCAGCTCTTCGACGGCGCCGACCCCACCTCCATCGTCGCCGCCCGCAACGAATCCACCGTCGCCCCCCAGGCCCTCTTCCTCATGAACCACCCCCTCCAACTCCGCGCCGCCGAGGCCCTCGCCACCATCGCCGCCACGGACCCCAGCACTGCCGCCGTGGACACCATGTACCACCGCCTCTTCCTCCGTCCCCCCACCGACACCGAACGAGACATCGCCGAGCAGGCCCTCCAACAACTCGGCCACCCCGAAAACACCACCGCCCTCGCGGCCTACGCCCAGGTATTGCTCAGCAGCAATGCGTTTTACTTTGTGGATTGACGGTTTTCTTAACCACAGAGAACGCAAGGAGCACAAAAGATTTCGCACGTAGATAGGCCGTCACACGGGACTGTCAGCTCCTTCGTGCCAAACGAAGAAGGGACTGTACCGGCAGTACGTCACGACGCCGCTTAACACGTTCCCACCTAAACTGAATCCAAGCACGCCACGTTCGTCTTCGACAAATCGCCGCCCCCGTGCCGCGCGATCCGGTACTCCGGTTCGTGCGCGTGTAACCCTCGAGTGTCCGCCGCCCACCCGCTGTTTCCCATCGCGCCACCCATGTGCTACCGTACTTCGACACACGCCCACCGCGATTTTCCCGTTCCCCCGCGGTGGGCCGGGCATCCCCTGAAACGACAAGGACTTCATCATGCAGCTACGCCACCTATCCCTCCTCTTTTCCGCCACCTTCATCGTGGGTCTACTCGCCCCGCTGTCCGCTGAAGCCCGCCCCACACCCCCGGCTCGCGATCCCTACACCGGCGGCTATGTCCTCGCGACGGAACTCCCCGATGGCGAAGTCCCACCCGCCGACGCCAATGGCAACTTCATCGTGGGCCCCACCCATCCGCCTGCGCCCGAGATGGCGGTCATGGAGGACGTGCCCAAGGGAACCATCCACCAGTTGGTGATGGAATCAACCGACAGCAAGATTTACCCCGGTATCGCCCGTGAGAAGGACACCTTCGGCACGCCCGACCCGGAGAACCCCTACAAGCTCGACGTCACTACGAGCCACCCCGCGCCCTATACCCGCAGGGTCACCGTCTACGTCCCCGCAGGCTACACGCCCGGCACGGAAGCCCCCTTCATCGTGGGTGCCGACGGCCCCGACAACAACCTCTTCAAGGCCCTCGACAACCTCATCGCCCAGGGGCGCGTGCCCGCCATGATTGCCGTCTCCATCAGCAACGGCAGCGGCGACGCGCAGGGCAGCCAACGCGGCCTCGAATACGACACCATGTCGGGCCGCTACGCCGAGTTCGTGGAGACGGAAGTCCTCCCCCTCGTGGAGGCGGAGTGCAACGTGACGCTCACGAAAGACCCCGAAGGCCGGGCCACCATGGGCTGTAGTTCGGGTGCTTCCTGCGCCATGATCATGGCCTGGTACCGTCCCGACCTCTATCGCCGCGTCCTCAGTTTCTCCGGCACCTTCGTGAACCAGCAATGGCCCTGGAACCCTGAAACACCCTACGGCGCCTGGGGCTTCCATGAAGACATCATCCCCAACAGCCCCAAGAAACCCCTCCGTATCTGGATGTCCGTCGGCGACATGGACCTCCTCAATCCCAACGTCCAACGCGACAACATGCACGACTGGGTCGTCGCCAACGAGCGCATGGCCCACGTCCTCGCGGAAAAAGGTTACGACTACCAGTTCAGCTTTGTGAAGAACGCCAAACACTGCGACCGCGCCATGAAGGACCAACTCCTCCCCCAGGCCCTGGAATACTTGTGGCAGGGTTATACTCCCCAGAATTAACCGAATACGCTTTGACCCCGGTCACGCCCCGTGGCATGACCGGGGTCCACGTTAGCCCCCACTTTCCGTGCCCTTCCGGGGCTTCCGTGGTAGGCCCTTTCCCTGCTGCGACATCCCCTTGATCCCGAGCCCCGCCCCTGCTACTATTGATAATTCATTCTCACAAGCGAAGTAATATCGGATGAGGTATCACGCCCTCGCCAACGAGGAATGGCTCCAATGACCCAGCAGGGAACCCGCATCGCCTTTGATGAAGATCACGCCGCCGTCTATGACGAACAATTCGCCAAACTTACGCCGCTGAAAGATGCGCTCCATCTGTGTATGCGCGCCGCCCTGGCCGATGCATCATCGGCATCCCGCGTCCTCTGTGTGGGGGCGGGCACCGGTGCGGAAGTGTGCTATTTGGCAGACGCCTACCCCGACTGGACCTTTACCCTCGTGGAGCCCGCTGCCCCCATGCTGGCCCGTGCCCGGCACAAGGCAGAAGAGGCAGGTATCGCCGACCGGTGCACCTTTCACGTGGGTTATCTTGATTCTCTTCCAGAATCGGGCCTGTTCGATGTGGCGACGTCTATTCTGGTTTCCCAGTTTGTCCTCGACCCAAAGGCCCGGCGCGATTTCTTTCGGGGTATCGCTGCACGACTACTTCCGGGTGGACAGTTGATTACGGCGGATTTGGCGACCCGTGCGAACGATGATCCCAGCGACCGGCTTTTCCTGCAGTGGTTGGCACTCATGCGGCACAACAATAGCGATGAGGAAGTGCTCAAGAACTACCGCAACGCCATTCAGAAGGGCGTTGCCGTGGTCCCGCCTGCTACCCTCGCCACACTCCTCACCGAGAGTGGCTTTGAGCAACCGTTGAGCATTTGTCAGACGTTGCTCATCCACACCTGGCATGCACGCCGTGCCATGAAAAAGGACCTGACCGCGTAGCCTCGCTTCACGGCTGCGGCCAACGACTGCCTTGCGCCGACCGACAAAAACAAGTCAATAGGCTCTTGGGCATCCTCTCCCGTGCCAGACAAAAAAACACCCCCGTCGCATGCGACGGGAGTGGATACTTCATGGTGTTGTTCGAAGCCCGAGCGAAAACGCTTATCCCTTCAGGCCCTTTCTGTCGATGGGCGGTGTGCTGCCGTGGATAGCCACAACACGCTTGTGAACACCGTGCCCGTCATAATCATCAAACTTGAGAACGCCCGCGCCGCCTACGTCGGGACACAATGGATGGGTCCCAATTCCCTACTGCCTCACGTCTATGACGCATGACTCGCCGAAAAAGACGATTGGACCCCGCCAGCCCTCAACAGGGAGCGTCGCGTAGTCTTTGACCTTAGAATTTGAATACCTTCTTGTCGATCGTAGGCGCGACAATATAAGGCTCCTGTTTACCGCCCGTCGTCGATGTATATTCCCCTTTGATATCCCCGATCTTGAGATAACCGGCCCCGCCCTTCACGTGACTAACGTCTTCTTCACTGAGGGTGGTCTCTTTTTTCGGGTCGTTTTTTTCCTTGTCCAGATCATTTACGTCCACGTTAGCCATTGCTCTTTCCTCTCGTTTTCCCTGCTTGCCAATCTACTTAGGGACATACCCCACAGAGGGGTGCACCCGCACGTACTGTAATTATACGGCAAAGTCGTCACATTGCAACCGAGCCCGGAGGGATGGGCCCGTCTCACAACGCCAGCGCTGCCCCCGGAAATGATGAAAAATGCGCATTTACGAAAAGCGCATCGTGATTTCGGGCCCTTGGGCGGTAAATACGGGCTGGGCTACCCCGGCCCAACTCCCGAAATTTTCTCGAGAATGCCAAAATCGTAGAGGCGCCGTACCAGGCCCGGTGACAGGCGAATCTGTGTCGCCACCCGAATACGTTCCAGCGTAGTTTCCGTTGGGCTCCCGTCAAAATACCGCAGCACCGGGATAAGGCTGTTTGGCACGTGTAAGGCCTCCGGCCAGTGGTGCGCCTGGAGAATCGTCCGAGTTTCCTCCTGCTGAATGATGGAATAGGGCGCGACCTTGAGTCGGGCCGGGGGAAGGGTCGCATGGACTTCGGTGAGGCGGGTGCCGACTTCCACCAGGTGGAGTTGGGCTTCCACCCCGGCAATGCGCACGACCTCCGCGGCGGAAAGCCCTTCGACTTTGTCGGCGCAGGCCTCGTAAAAGGCACTGCGACTGCCCGGCCAGTGGGACCAGGCATCGTCGCGCAGGGTAATTTCATGCCGTTGATTGACCCGATATTCGCCCGCCGACAGAACCGCCGCCGGGGTATCCAGCACCTGGCTTATGGCCCACCAGGACATGGCCCGCTCAAGGTGGTCGAGCCAACCCTGCAGGGCGCGCCAGAAATAAAATCCTGTGACGCCCTTCGTATGTTTGCAAAACCAGGTGGAGCAGACGCTGTTGCGGTGCTTCCAGATCCCGCAGACCCGGCCCACATCGCCCCCACCGTCAATCGCATAGGGGCAAGCCATTTCCGGGTCCTGTCCGAAACCCTCGGCACGGTGGTGGACGTAGACCGTCGTAATTTTTTCATGGGGACGGACCGAACGGAGTGTCGCCAATCCCCGGGAGTCACCATCGTCCTCGATGAAACGCCGCAAGGCTTCACCGCCTGGCGTATCCACGGCGACGGCCCGCCCCACGAGGAAGTTGGGCAGTTCGGGAAAATAGGTGCAGCATTTAGTCTCCCGGTTGTAGAAGACCAGGGCACTTAGGTTGGCTTCACCAGGCGTACCGCACATGGCGCAATCCAGGCACGTGGCCTCCCGTTCCCGGGGTATCCCGTCGGGGAGCAATTCCGTCACCCAGCGCTGATAGAGATCGGGAAGTTGCTCAAACTCGGCTTGGTCCTGGATCGCGGTCATCGTCTGCCTTTCTCCCCGTAGGTTGGGCGTCCCGAAAGATTCATTATGGGCAAAGCGCCATCCCGTTGCAACGGTGCGATCTGCGATAGCGGCCCAACGCCGGGGGCATATCCGCAGGACCGCGTAGCACAATTACACCGGTTTTCTCTCGTGAAAGACAACTCAAAGATGGGCTTCGCAATCAGTGAGAAGTCCTCCGCCCGTAAGCGAAGAAATGGCCCGCGCCGTAGAAGACATCCTCGCCCGCCAGACCCGCTCCTTCTTGCTCCACGCCCGGGCAAGTAGAGAGGCCGACCCCGCCGTCGCGAAAATCATGGCCCCCTCCTCAACCGCGATGCCCGATGGGAGGCCGACCAGGTCTGCCACTACAAGACCTTGGCCACGAGCTTTCTGCTCGATCAGCGCGTCCCGAAATCGATTTGGTCTGCAAAGATGCAAGGTGCCTTTGAGAAAGATTCTGAATTGCCCACTCGTTACCAGGGTCCCGTAGCAATAAGTGTCTTAGATTCTCTTTTTCGGGTTGCAACCAAGGGCTGCGGCAGGTTCTTCCGCGGCCAAAGCTATTCGTGTAAATTCGAGTCCATTCGTGGTTCAACTTTTTGAGGCGGCCGACCGCCTTCCGTAAATTTCCGTGCCTTCCGTGGTAGCCCCCCTACGTTCACACGGGAAGAAAATGCAGTACGACCACAGAAGGCACAGAATGTCACGGAAAAGAACAAAACGGGACGACCACTTACCGCGAAGCCATACGGATCAGCACCACCCATTAACTGCTCAGCGCCCTTCTATTACCGCCACCATTCGTGTTACTTCGAGTCCATTCGTGGTTCAACTTTTGGAGGCGGTCGACCGCCTTCCGTTTATTTCAGCCCCTTCCGTGTATTTCCGTGCCTCTCGTGGTAGCACCCTACGTTCTCGCGGGGAGAAAATGCAGTACGACCACGGAAGGCACAGAATGTCACGGAAGAGAACAAAACGGGACGACCACTTACCGCGAAGCGTGCGGATTAGCACCCTCCATTAGTTTCTCGGTGCCCTTCTATTACCGCCACCATTCGTGTAAATTCGAGTCCATTCGTGGTTCAACTCTTTTTTGCAGCTCGTCCAACCCATCCGCCACGCATCCCCCTCTGGTCCCCTTCCAATCTCCGTGCGCATCTCTGTTATGATCCGTCCTCACACCGCATTCACCGGGGACACACGCCATGCAAAACCTCTCTATCTTCGTCTTCATCTTCCTTCTCCTGGGTCTGGCATTCCTGGTGGCCCGCAACACCCGGACTCGCTACCCCTATCGCCAACGGGCACAACTCTTCACCCCGGCGGAGTGGCGCTTCCTCCAGGCCCTGCACGCGGCAATGCCCGAAGAGCTCCTGGTCTTCGGCAAGGTGCGGGTGGCCGATGTCTTGCAGCCCGAGAAGGGACTGGACCGCAGCACGTGGCAGCGTTCCTTTAACAAGATCGCGGGAAAACATTTTGATTTCGTGCTGGTCGATGCCGAAACCGGACAGATGCGCTGCGCCATCGAACTCAACGATCGCTCTCACCAGCGAAAGGACCGACGGGAGCGAGACGCATTCCTTGCGGGGGCCTGCAAGAACGCCCACTTCCCCCTGCTCATGATTCCCACGGCGCGCCACTATGATCCGGCAGCGCTCCACGCCCAGATAAATCAGGCCCTCGCGGGCGAAAGCAGCGTGCCCGCCCTTTCAGAGCCGGAGGAATCCGCGGCGTGCCCTTTCCCCGAAGCGGGTCAACACTGCCCCCAATGCGGCAGTCCGCTGGTGGAGCGTACCGCCCGGCGAGGAGCAAACGCAGGACACCTCTTCCTCTCCTGCGCAGACTTTCCACGGTGTCGTTATTCCCGGTCGCTATAGGGCCGGGCCGCAGGCGCCACCCAATTCGTGCTACCCTGTGGGGCATGTACCCTATTGGCCACAGCGCAATATATGTCACCCTCGGTATTTTGCTGACCTCGGGGCACGCCTACGCCCAGGAAACCGCGCCCCAACACCGCACGATGGAACACAGCGACGAAGTCCGCAACTACTACATCGCGCTGCCCGCTGACTTCGAGCCCACCACCACCTACTGGCCCCTCGTCGTGGTCCATGGTGGGGGCGGCAACGCGGAGAAGAATCCCAAAGCCCGTGCCCTCCGACACCGCGCCGATGAATCGGAGCTGAGCGCTATCGTGATTCAACCGGAGTTCATCACGTCCGACAAGCAGGTCAGTCGCTTTCCGTCCCTCGGCGAGGCCGCCTTTCTCCTGGCCGTACTCCGGGCAGTGCAGGCGGAGTTCAAGGTCCACGACAAAATACTATTGAACGGCTATTCCATGGGCGGCCAGTTCACCCATCGCTTCGCCCTGGCCCATCCTGAAGTCGTGCAGGCCTGCGCCCCCTTCGCAGCGGGGACGTGGTCCACGCCGGATGGGCGGCTGCTGATTGAAAGCTTCGGCGCGGTGGACGAGCCCCGCGCCTTTCTAAGCGACCGGAAAAACGCGCAGAAGATTCCGGAGCGCCTCGGCGACCTTTTCGACCCTCGGGTGGCGGGTGCGGCGGGCATGGTGCCGGCAGTCGGTGCAGACAAGGTGCCCTACCTCGTCATGTGTGGAACGCTCGACACGCGCCTTGGTATAGCGAAGGAATTCGCCGCCTCACTGACGACAGCAGGCTACACCGTCGAAGTTGCCTGGCCCACCACACCCCACGGAAATCCAAAGGGAGAGTATGACGGGGAATTTGAAACGTATGCCGTGCGGGCCATTGATTTTTTCACGCGGCATACCCGGTAAAAGGCGCCGGAGCCTGGAAACTCGCCTACCCACTACCCCACTTCATCCCGATGCCCCTTGGGTCTCCTTCCGCCGCCCCTTCCATACAGCCCCCTGGCCTATCGCTACTCTTTGGCACGCACGATGTGCATACCGCCCCCCTTTCCGGGAATCCAGTTGCCTTCACTCCAGTATTCCCTGTTACTATTTACAGAGTCCCTATCTATAGAAAATATGTTAATCTCTAGTGAAGGTGTGCAGGGCTTCTCTCAACACCTTCAGCGGAGAGTCGGGCAGGTCTCATCATCCGAGTAAGGGGCGCATGCCTAACACCATTGGAAGCGGGAACTGCCTGCGCAGTTTTCGCAACAAACTAACGCCACGGAGTTATTGTTGCTATGCGAATTCGTGTCCAAGTCGTTCCTTTCGTACTACTTGCTTTCGGGACCCTATTCCTTGTGGGCTGCCCACCCACAACCCCACAGATTACCGTGCCAGATCTTGCCGGGCTTAGCCAGACAGACGCCCAGACCGCGCTGGTCGATGTGGGACTGGTCCTCGGCAGCGTAGCTGAGGCCCCCAGCGAATCGGTTGCCGCCGGCCTCACCCTTTCCCAGAGTCCGACAGCGGGAACTCAGGTGAGCAGTGGCAGTTCCGTCAACATCACCCTTTCTTCCGGGCCTGGTGGTGGCGAAGGTGAAGGTGAAGGTGAAGGTGAAGGCGAAGGCGAAGGCGAGGGCGAGGGCGAAACCTTCACGGCTACGGTCACGGGCTCGGTGGTTTTCGATGATGACCAGCCGGCACCCGATGTGACTATCACCACCAACCTCGGTGGCAGCACCACCACCAACGCGGGCGGCTTTTTTTCGCTCATGGTAGAAGTGGACAGCACCGCAGAGCCCCGTCCCACCCTCACGGTCTCCGCCCGCCTGGATACGGACAATAACTATCGTGGTGAAGCCGCAGAGGTCCCCACCATGGCGGGTGCCATCGATGTTGGCACCATCCGATTGAATCTACTCGCCCAGACACTGTTTACCGTGCCGCGACGTTTCCCCGTGGGCCAAACGCCCCAAGGCATTTCGACCGGTGATTTTAACGCCGACGGACACGTCGATGTGGTCACGGCAAACAATCGTGATGACAGCGTGTCGGTCCTTCTGGGCAATGGCGATGGCAGCCTGCAACGGGAAACGCGCTATGCGGTGGGCATGTCACCCATTGCGGTGACGGTCACCGATATCAACGGCGATGACAATCAGGACCTGGCTGTGGTCAACAATCAGGGGGGTGATGTATCGATCGTACTCGGCAATGGTGATGGTACCTTCCAGGAAGAACAGCGCGTGGTGGGTGGCGATTTTGCCAGTGCGGTTGTGGCGGCCGATTTCAACGGTGACAGTCAGGTGGACCTGGCGCTAGCCAATCGCTATGGTGCTAAGGTTTCCGTGTTGCTCGGCAACGGCGATGCCACCTTCCAGTTGGAAATGCTCGTGGGTGCCGAGGACGTCTTTGCCCGCTCGATTCTAGCCGGTGATTTCAATAAGGACGGAAACGTCGATTTGGCTACGGCCGATTTCGACACCGACCAGGTATCCCTCCTGCTGAGCAACGGTGATGGCACCTTCCAGGCAGACCGACTTCTCACTTCCGGCTTTGGACCCCGCTCCATTACGACCGCTGATTTCAATCAGGATGGCGAACTGGATTTGGCCCTGGCGAAAAGCCGAAGCGATCGCATTTCTATTTTCTTCGGCACGGGGCTAGGCAACTTTGAGGCCGAACAGTTTGTGGAGATAGAGGACTTCTCCAGTTCCATCCTCACTGCGGACTTCGACGCGGACGGCAATTCCGATCTGGTGGCTATCAGCGAAGAAGGAGATGGCATGACTGTCCTTCGCGGAAACGGAGCTGGTTCCTTCCCAGATGCTTTCCGCCTGGCGCTGGCCAGCCCCTACGCCGCTGCGCTGGGCGATTTCAACGAGGATGGGAACTTTGATGTCACCATCGCAAACGACAACACCGACGATGTTTCGGTCCTGACGGGCATGGGGGATGGTACCTTTGCTGCCGAGGAGGCGCTCTATCCCGTGGGCGAGTTGCCCCAAACCTTGCGAACCGGAGATTTCGACGGCGACGGCGTCGTGGACTTTATCACCACCCATTCGATTGGCAGTGATCTTTCCGTATTACTGGGGCGCAATGACGGCACCTTCGGCGCAGAACTCCGCAGTGCAGGCGATGGCTCCTTCGATGTCGCGGTCGGCCAGTTCCTCGGCGATCCCGCCCTCGATATTGCCCTCCTCAATGGCAGCAGCACGGTTTCTGTAGTGGCGGGCAACGGCGATGGCACCTTTGGTGCCACGACAGACCTGTCCGTAGGCAACTTTCCCTATGCGATCCTCGCGGCCGATTGGAATGGCGACGGCAATGTGGATCTGGCCACAGCAAACAGTTCCAGTGACGACGTCTCTGTGCTGCTGAATAATGGCGATGGGAGTTTCCAGGGTGAAATACGGGCCATGGTGGGACTTTCCGCCCCCCAGTCGCTGACGAGCGCCGACTTTGATGGGGACGGAAACACCGACATAGCGACGGGTAATAACTATACCGACGACGTTGCCATCCTGCTCGGCGCAGGCGATGGCTCTTTTGGCGCGGCCGTCCGATATGACGCGGGCAGCTCGGTGGCCTCGATCTTCGCCCTGGACGTGAATGGTGACAACACGCCCGATCTGCTGACGGCAAATCGCGGGAGTCGCGACCTTTCTCTCCTCATTGGTACGGGCGATGGCACCTTCGCTGCGGAACGCCGTATCGCGGTCACCGGAACGCCCGGCCCAGTCGTAACAGATGACTTCGATGGGGATGGCAACGTAGACATTGCGGTCAGCGCCAGCCCGGACATCTACGTCTTTCTTGGCAAAGGCGATGGCACCTTCCAGGATGGAGCACGCATTACGGCAGCCAACAACCCCGCGGCCCTTGTATCCGGCGATTTCAACGACGATGGAAAAGTCGACCTTGCGGCCACCAACGGTGATAATGTTGTCGCCTTTCTTCAGCGATAGTCCGACCGGATGCCGATTGCAGACCGGCCACTGAATAGGTCCGCGCAATGCCCCCGTGTTGGCAGTCCCCCCCTTGGGTGGGCTGTCAACACGCATCGTTCGTCATGCTTTTCTTCTGGTTGCTCTATGCTATAGTAATATTCCATACCCGTAACGCATAACTGGAGGGGAGCCGATGAAATCAACGTACACCGCCAAAGGCCCGACCCGCCGCGAAGCCCTGCGCACCTTCGCCAATGGCTTCGGCATGCTGGGCCTCGCCGGGCTCTGCAATGGCCCGGCGGTAGCGGCCCCGGCCCATCTCATCCCCAAGGCGAAACGCATCATCTTCCTCTTCATGTCGGGTGGGCCGTCCCACGTGGACCTCTTCGACCCCAAGCCCCGTCTCCGCACGGAAAACGGAAAGCCCCTCCCCTTCGAGAAACCGGCCCTCCACCGCACCCAGACGGGCAACTTGCTCGGCTCGCCCTGGGAATTCGCGCGGCATGGCCAGAGTGGTATGGAGATCAGCGAACTCCTTCCCCATCTTGCCACGTGCGCCGATGACCTCTGCGTCATCCGCTCCATGGTGGCCGACAACATCAACCACAATGGTGCCTGTCTCCAGATGAACACGGGAGAGCAGACCTTTTCGCGCCCCAGTCTCGGGTCGTGGCTGCTCTATGGCCTCGGCAATGAAACGCAGGACCTCCCCGGCTTTGTGGTGTTGAGCCCCGCCCAACCGGCCCAGGGCGCGCCGCTCTGGGGCTCGAGCTTTTTGCCGGCGGCCTATCAGGGCACCCTGGTCTCTGACCTCGACCAACCCATCGACAACCTCTCCAATGGGCGCTTCGACCGGAACACCCAGCGCGTTCAGTTAGACGCCCTGGCACAGCTCAACCGACAACATGCCCAGTCGCGGGCCGCAGACAGCCGCCTGGATGCACGCATCGAATCCTTCGAGCTGGCCTACCGCATGCAAACGGAAGCGCCGGAGGCGTTCGGCATCGACGGCGAATCGGAAGCTACCAAAAAACTCTATGGTATGGACGACCCCACGACGGAGATCTTTGGTAAGCAGTGCCTCATGGCCCGTCGGCTCGCGGAGCGGGGCGTCCGTTGCGTGCAGGTCTACCACACCCAGACCGCGAAACGCTCCAGCTGTCAACTCTGGGATCAGCACGGCGGACTGAAGGAAGAGCTTGCCAACAACTGTGCGGCCACCGACAAGCCCATCGCGGGCCTGCTCAAGGATCTCAAGGCCCGGGGCTTGTTAGATGACACCCTCGTGCTCTGGGGCGGCGAATTTGGCCGCACCCCCACCGCCGAAGGCAACAATGGGCGGGAGCATCACCCCTTCGGTTTCACCATGTGGATGGCTGGCGGCGGGACCCGGGGCGGCCTCACCTACGGCGCCACCGACGACTACGGCTGGCACGCCGTCGACAAACCCGTCCATGTCCACGATCTCCACGCCACCATCCTCCACCTCATGGGCATGGACCACGAACAACTCACCTATCGCTACGCCGGTCGGGACTACCGCCTCACGGATGTATATGGCAACGTGGTCCACGATATTATTTCCTGAGTTTTTTCAGGCGGGCAACGCAGGATACGATGGACAGCCAGGAAAACCATAGTCCGTCCCTGGGTTTTTGACGGGGACGCCGTCTTCAAGTACGGTCTGGAGCACGCGCCGGCCCAACGGGTGTGCACGGGGAGAATTTTTTCAACTGCCAAAGACCAAAACCAGTGATTCGACATCAATATAGGTAGTCCGTCCCTACAATTCCCGCTAGCCCCCCGAACTCACCACGGCTCGAAAACGCCTGACAGATTCGGCTTGCCCTCGAAATGGAAGTCCGTACTGTAATTGAGAGGAAATAGCTCCCAATCTGGATTAGCAAACGCCTTCCTTATGAACGCCAGATTGGCTGCCAAGTCATGTTGTATGTACTCTCCAAACATACAATCTTTGCCATGGACGAACAAACTAAAACCTTCTACCCCATAGACATTAGCGACAATATATCCAGACAATTCGTCCTCATTGGGTGCCACGAATCGAGACCTGACCCAAAGATCATCTCCCTCTGGCAGTGGTACGTGCCGTGCAACCGGGGTAAGCGCATCCCTGGAGTCGTTCCACCTCCAAACAGGGTGCTCCGCAAAGAGTTTCTCAGTTAGTTCTATCTCCTCGATCACCTGGTTATTGCTCCCATTTTCTTAAGCAACATACGTCCACGCGGGTGCGACGCCGCCCTTGGAACAGTGAGAATCCTTGTACCGTGTAGGACATTACCGAATCGGGTCTTACTTCTAAACTCCGCGAGAACTCTCGGGTCGTCGAAAGACAATATGTTTACATCAACCTCGTCGATGCCGCCGCGCTGCAACGCCCGGAGCCGACGATTGTCCAACGAAATAAACTGGCCATCCTTCACAACAACATTAATTCTATCAAACAGACTATTCGGATCCGCACCCTTGCGCAGTTGGGCCGCAGTGGAACTTATCGTGTGACCACCTTCGGCGAAATTATGCGATACGGTAGCCTGGCTGAACCGTATGTCCGATGGATTCAGGGAACGGACAGCCCCATTAAAGGCCGGATCGCTAATATGTGCGGCACCCGGTCCGCTTCCGCTTCCTCGTCCCATGCTCAATGAGCTTTGGCGGAAACTGCGAGCATTCATCATACCCCCGCCGCTCATCATGGTGCCACCCAGGAAGTCCAGGCTTCCGCCGAGGTAGTCGCCCTGCGATATTTTGTAGGCGCCGCCGCCTACCTGGACGCCACCACCGGCGATCTCGTAGGCAAGGAGGCCTCGGTGCGCTTTAATGGCGGTTCCTCCGCCCCGCAGCGCCGCGTTGCCCAGCCCGCCGGTGCCTGCGGCGATAGCCGCCTCGACGGCAACGACCGACACGAACTTGGACGCGACAATGCCCGGGTCGGCGTTGGAATAGACCCCCGCGTTCTCGAAATGCCGCTCTCCATGCCCAAGGGTCACCGACTGCCAGCCCGTATCCATAACTACGGCAGTCCCTTGCAGCCCTCCGTGTAGGAAGGCGGCCTCTACCGGGCTAATGTACTCATTCCAGTGTTCCATTCTCCAGCGAATTGGGTCGCCCTCGCCGCCACCCGCGCTGCCGTAGAGGCCAAACGGGTCCAGGCCGCTCCAGGGGTTGTTCCCCACGTAGGAAAAGGGATTCCCCAGGTTGTTCGCATCGCCCCAGGCACCGATGGTGTCCCGCGCGATGAAGCGGCCCTGAGCCGGGTCCATATAGCGGGTGCGGTACCAGTAGAGATTCGTGCGGCTGTCGTACTCGCGGCCGTTGAACATATAGCGGTTGCCGACGCTCGATTCGTCGCCAAGCGAGCCACCCGCCGCCAGGAAAACCTCTGGCGCGCCGTACTCCCCGTATTCGTAGCGCTCGACGAGGGCGCCGTCGCTATCGGTGATGCCCACCACGTGCCGAAGGTCCGCCGTAGGAGGATACAGGTCGTCGTGGAGATAGTAGTGAACCGTTTCCGGGACGCCATCGCTGCCCTGATCCCACTCGCGCTGAAGCACTTCGTCGATGTATTGCCCGTAGACGTAGCGTGACTCCAACTGGTGCGCGGCACCCTCCAGGTCCCGGTATTCCTCGATGACCCGGTCGCCATGCTGGAAGTCCGCCGAAGGCGGATAGACAAACCAGGTGTTGACGGGCACCCCGCTATCGATCACGGTCTGGAGCACGCGCCGACCCAGGGCGTCGTATTCGTAGCGCCGGTTGGCCGAGAGCTCGCTGATAGAAGCCGCCAGGAAGCGCAGGTCGTCGAACTGGTATTCCGCGTCGTTGCCCTTGCCGAAGCTCACATCGGCATAGCCGGGAAACATGGAAATATCGACGTTGGTATAGAGCGGCATCAACGTCCCGCCATAGATCCCCCGGCTGACGGACATGAGGTTCCCGGAGGAAGCTGCTGGATTATTTGAGAAAAGTGCGCTCTTCCACCCCCATCCCACGGTCATAAAGCGGGCGCTGAAACGTATTGAAGAACGCGTTTCAGCGCGTCGCGCGGAATTGGAACAAGGCATCCGGGAGCAAGAAAGCGCCCCCGAAGGCACACGGGTTCTTGTCGCTAGCATGGATGGAGTCAACGTATTGCTCAATGAAAAGGGCAAGAAGATGGGACGGCCTACAGACCGTCCCAAAGGCAAGAAGGAGAAAGAGACGAAGACCTCCTATAAGAACGCCATGGTGGGTAGCTTTTCACTCTACGGCGAGGTGAAAGAAGGCGAGAAGTGCCCGCAACGCCTGGGGTGTTGCTATGCGGCCCATATGCCAGAAGACCGTGCCGCAACCTTCAAGGCCAAATTCGAGGCGGAGCTGGACGCTGCCGAAATACTGTGTCCCGCGACGGTCAAGGAGATAATGCTATGCGATGGGGCGCGCGCCATCTGGAAATACCTCGAAGGCAATGAACGCTTCGACGACTACGAAAAACTCATTGACTACTTTCATTCCGTCGAGCATCTGTCCTTGGCCGCCGAGGCCCTCTTTGGCAAGGGAACGGATGAGGCCGACGCCTGGTACGGCCAATACGCCAAGAAGCTGCTCGAAGAGGACAAGGGCGCACAAAGCATTCTGAATTCCATAGACTACCACGCCAAAGTCCGCAAGCTGCCAAAGTCCAGGCAAAAAGATCTCGCCACGCAACGAACCTTTTACCGGCGAAACAAAGGAAAAATGAATTACGCTGATTTCAGGCGGCGAGGCCTTCCCATCGGGAGCGGCCCGGTTGAGGCGGCGTGCAAGAACTTGGTTAAGACCCGAATGTACCGAAGCGGAATGCGTTGGACACGGGAGGGCGGACAACGGATTCTTGATCTTCGTTGTTATGTAAAATCCAATCGATGGGATGCCTTTTGGGATGAATACAAAAATCTCAGGACTGCCGCATGAGCGGTATTATCAGAGCAGAACCCTATCTAAGTATCTCGGCAGCCGTTTACGACCACTCCACATGCTCCATCAGCGTGTCACTCAACATGCCTGGATCAATGGGACTTCGGACAAGCCTTGACCCCGCTAGTGAACCAACCCCAAACTTACATTCATCGAATTGACAACCTTCAAAATAACAGTGAATCAGATGTGCCTTTCGGAAATTCGTCTTCGTAAATCTGCAGCGGACGAACTTGACCTCGGTCCCTCCTGCCGATGAGAGATTTGTATGCGAAAAATCACAGTCAGTAAACTCACCGCGAATGGTAGCGCCTGACATTCCCGTCGATGTGAAATCACACTCAGAAAAGTAGTCGCCAATATTGGAATCGATGACCGCGTAGCGAAAAACGCCACCTCTCACTTTCGTGTATGGACCAATTTGTCCGGCCCATTCTACAGCTGCGCCGGACAAATCGACGTCCCGAATGTCCGCACGAGTGATCATTTCGGTAATCACGAGCCCCCGCAAGTCTTCCCGGCCACTTCCTAAACAGGGAAAGGGGGCCTTTCCCTTGCCAAGCAAGTATTTCATCCCCAACTTCGATGTCTCACCATTCCAACGATTCTGTAACGGTTCTCGTTCGCTCTTATTCATGTCAACACCTATTGATACAAAATATTAATCTGCCGGGGCGCGGGGATATAGACTGAAAAAGCGCCGAAGGTGGGCATGACTCGGAGAACAGTGTGATGACCCATTCTTCGCTGTAGGTCATGGATGCGCCGTGGCGGAAGACTCTCACTCCCAACATCCTGCCGGCTTAGCCCGGCGCGGCTCCCTATTTTACTCGACGACCGAATCGACCTTGCAGAGTAATCCTTTGAATACTCTTACATACAAAGCACTGGAATGCCCACGCTCGAAAGCCTAGGAAATGAATCCAGAGGATGTAGGTATACATGGATTTCCTGATGGTCCCCAATGATTCCAGAGTCCGGCAGACTAGAACAAAGCGTCACGTGGTAAATTCCATCTTCAAGCTTAAGGACCTGATCTTCGGGACAATCTGGATACCATGACATTAGGTCGTACAGGTCTCGAAAACAAACCTTTCCGCCAACACAATTCAAGCCCAAACGCAATCTAAAGTCACTTCCCTGCAACAAACTTTCGTGTGGGTAGCCAGAGTGAAATCGCAGAATAAACGTGCCGGGGCTTCCTGTTCCAAACCCGACTATGGTTCCCTTCTGTATATGTGCCTGGACCTGTTCATCGCTCGTGTAAGAAGCCTCCAAATAGTCGTAATCTTCCGTAATGTGCTCGGCGAACACTGGAGAATAGAAAATGATTCCAATACCCGCAATATCCAAGCTTATCGAACTTTCGTAAACAGCCATCGTCTTTCCGCACCTCGAGTTGTTCTGTCTATCTTTCCCGCCGCATCAATAATTCCAAGGCAGCTGCCGGACTCAAATTCCTACCAAGTATAGTGCTTCCGCCCGGTGTTCGCAGATCACCTAGTATACCATCCAGTGACGCATCTGAATACGCTCGCCTATACCTTCCCAGCAATTCAGTATCGGAGAGCTGGGAATTCCCTCCACGACGGAGCTTGATACCAGCCTGTTTTGTGGCGCGGTGCAATCGAACGTGCGCAGCCCCTGCATTACCGGGAGTCCCAGTTGGGTAGAAACGTGGCGTTTCTGGCAGGTCGAGGTGACTCAATGCTTTGCGGCCACTTACAACAGACCGTTCAACTAGGTGCGCTCCTTGACCCTGTGGGGTTAGGACCCAACCTTTCTGAACAGGGCCAACAAAGTCTGCATCACCGGGAATTATGGACGTTGCTCGACCAGCCGATGCCGTGGTACCTTTCATTGATCTGCCAAACGCCCGGGCATTCATGATACCGCCGCCGCTCATCATGGTGCCACCCAGGATATCCAGGCTACCACCGACGTAGTCGCCTTGCGATATTTTGTAGGCGCCGCCGCCTACTTGGACGCCACCACCGGCGATCTCGTAGGCAAGGAGGCCTCGGTGCGCTTTAATGGCGGTTCCTCCGCCCCGCAGCGCCGCGTTGCCCAGCCCGCCGGTACCAGCGGCGATGGCGGCCTCAACACCGACGACAGCTACGAATTTGGACGCAACGATGCCGGGATCGGCGTTGGAGTAGACCCCGGCGTTCTCGAAATGCCGCTCTCCATGCCCAAGGGTCACCGACTGCCAGCCCGTATCCATAACTACGGCAGTCCCTTGCAGCCCTCCGAAAACACAGGGACAGACTACTGAATACCTTGTCAAATACAGCCATCTGGTATAGGCTGAATGCATGAGCCGTGTAGCCAGAGTG
Organism: Candidatus Hydrogenedentota bacterium; assembly: GCA_034669905.1. GTDB lineage: Bacteria > Hydrogenedentota > Hydrogenedentia > Hydrogenedentales > JAEUWI01 > JAEUWI01. The sequence goes on along the minus strand of JAXMOL010000003.1, from coordinate 163,121 downwards.
GTGGTGCAGGGTTTTCCGCATCATATTACACAGCGGGGCAATCACCGCGCCGATATTCAGGCTTGTGACGACGGTCCTCCGTCGTCACCCATGCCTTGCCGCTCCTGCGGCAATCCGCCTTGGGCGGAATTTTAATAGCGTGGATTTGAAGCTGGCGGATAGCCTTGTCCCCAAAACTGTCCCGCAGTAGCGGAACGGTATGCATTGCTACGGGGGACCGTAGCAACGAGTTAAAAAACCGGGTCAACCCAGGAAAGATAAGGGTGAACGGTGAAAAATCGTAGTCTGTCACTCGGTCTTCCCTTGTGTTTCCCAGGGATGGACAACCTAGGTTTTCCCGCAGCGCACTGACTGAAGAAGCAATTCACTTGAGCAATTCCACGGCTGTGCCGTCCTGCCATTCGCCCGCGCCACCAAACTTGCGCCACGCTCCCCAGTCAATAATTTCATTGGGAGCGAAGACGGTCCATAGAGACACGCGAACGTTGATATCCTGCTCGACGATGTACTTGCCATCAATCTTAGAGTGAGTGACGAAACTACCCCATAGTTCTCCGTCCTTCACCAATTCCTCATACGAGGCGGGGCGATACTGAAGATCAAGCACGACGGTCAACTGCTTGCCGTCGTACTTCAGTTCGTGCAGCCTGTATTCAACACCTTCTGTCTTAAGCGTCATATCGATTTCGTTGGCGATACGACGCTCCAGGTCACTCAGGTCTGGCGACGCAAGTGGGTCTGGAGCTGGTGTAGATTCGACTACTTCTAGGATTTGTGAATCTGTGCCTATAGTCTTTTGATTTGGCGCTTGCGGATCTTTGTTAGCCCCAATTCCCAAAACGATAACGACGCCAATGATTACAACGACCGTTAAGCTGGTCTTGTCGCTCTGTTTCATGCGTTTTTTCTTTGGCAGACTCGGTGTGAAGCCGGCTGTCTGCGCCGGTGGCACCTGGATGCCCGCTCCACACTTCGTGCACTTGCCTGATTGAGCCGCGTACTGGTCAGGGATGTCCAGTATCGCCTTACAGTGCCCACAGGTCACTTGAAACATAGTTCGCCTCCCGTTTGCGGCTCCGGCAAACTTCCCCCGGTGGCCTCCAGTGTTCAACCCCGCTATCGGGATTTTCTGATGATAGGCGTGTGCGGGCGGAGTCGTCAAGCGCCCAACCATAACATCCCCTACCAAATCCGCGTTTGCGGCTTCCAGACCTAAAGACATAGGTTCAGTCTGTCATGGAGCTTCGCCACACCCGTTAGCAATGAAAATCCACCTTTCGCTCGTTCCCGTGCCACACGCCCGGTGGACGGTCCCGTCACCCCTACAATTGACATATCGGGATATTTCGATATATAATTGCTTCGTAGTGGACGTGCGCCCCCGAACGCCTCTGTGACCCTTGCACGCCCCGTAACGAAGGAGGAAGTGCTTCATGCCGGTTCTGCTCTTATGGACTCCTTTACCTTCGAGAGATACTCCGTGGACCTGATACTGAGTCTATGCTACGGTTCCGTCGTGGGCGTCGCCTTGGGGCTTACGGGCGCGGGCGGCTCTATCCTCGCCATTCCCCTGCTGGTCTATGGCCTGGCCATCGCGCCCGCCGCGGCCGTCCCCATCTCGCTGCTGGCGGTGGGCGGGAGTGCCATCGTGGGCTTTATCCAACGACTCCGCAAATCGGAAGTCATGGTCACCACGGGCCTGCTGATGGCGGCGGGCGGCGCGTTCGGCGCACCCATCGGCGTCTGGCTGGGCGAACACATGACCGAGCGGTTGCTCATGGCCCTCTTCGGGCTGCTCTTGCTCGTTTCCGGCGTGCGGATGTGGCAAAACGCCCGAGTGGATGAACCGGCTGCGGCCCATGGCTGTGGCACGGGTAAACTCTCCCGCCGCTGCATGGCCGTCCTCGCTTGCCTCGGCGTACTCACCGGCATTCTTTCGGGCACCTTCGGCGTGGGCGGTGGCTTTGTCATCGTGCCGGCCCTTATTCTGGTGGTGGGGATGGATGTCCACCACGCCACCGCCACATCCGTCATGGTCATCGCCCTCGTAAGTGGGGCGGCCCTGCTCTCGCTGCTGCTTCGTGGCGCGGTTATATCCTTCCCCGTGGCCCTGCCCTTTATGGGCGGCGCCGTGCTTGGTATGGCTGCGGGCACGGTGGTGGGCCGACGCCTGCCCCAAAAGGGTCTACAACAATCCTTCGCCCTCGTCATGGTAGGCGTGGCGATCTATACCTTCTATTCCAGCGGAACCCATTAAGGAGAACCTGCCATGTTTTTTCACCAGCGATTTGTACCCGGACTTTCCATTTACTCCTACCTGGTCGGCGACGAGGGCACGAAGGAATGTGCCGTGATTGATCCCACGCGCGATGTGGATGACTTTATCGATATCGCGAAACGGGAAGGGCTCCGCATTACCCACATCTTCGAAACCCACGTGCACGCGGATTTTGTGAGTGGTTCCGCCGAATTGAAGGCCCGACTGGACAACGAACCCGTTATCCACGCTTCGGGCGAAGGCGGCGAGGAATGGACCCCACCCTATGCCGATGTGGCCGTGCGTGACCGGGATGTCTTCACCCTGGGCAAGATCCGACTTCAGGCCGTCCACACCCCGGGTCATACGCCAGAGCACCTGATCTGGGCCCTGTACGACGACTCTCGAAGTGACGAAATCCCCTGGCTGATTTTCACCGGTGACTTTCTTTTCGTGGGCGATGTCGGCCGTCCCGACTTGTTGGGAGAGAAAGCCCGCCAGCAGTTGGCCCACCAGCTCTATGGCAGTGTCTTTGATACCTTGCCCATCTTTCCCGACTTCACGGAGATATTTCCGGGCCACGGTGCTGGCTCACTCTGTGGCAAAGCGATTGGCTCCCGCAGCGCGTCGACGGTCGGATACGAGCGGTGCTTCAATCCTTCGCTGGAAAGTGCCACCGAGTCGGCATGGGTAGAACGACTCCTGGATGGCATGCCCGTGGCGCCCCCCTATTTTCGCCGTATGAAGAAGGTCAATGCCGAAGGTCCCGCACTCATCGGACTCGCGCAACCGGGCCGCACCCGCTTCAGCGCCAGGGAAGTCTATCAACAACGCTGTGACCAGTGTCTGATTGTGGATGTGCGCTCGAAAGAGGCCTTCGCGGCAGGCCACATTCCCGAGTCCATCAACATCCCGCTGGGCAATGTACTGCCCACGTGGGCGGGCTGGGTACTGCCCTATGACCACCCGACGCTCATCGTGTTGGATGACCCGGCCGACATGCCCATGGTGGTCACCCACCTGATACGCGTTGGGTTTGACGACGTACAAGGGTACCTCGAGGATGGCATCGGTGCCTGGGCCAACGCGGGCTATCCCCTCGCACACCTGCAATGCCTCTCCGTACAGGAGTTGGAGAAGTGCCTCCAGCAGGAAGTGAAACCCTATCTACTCGACGTGCGGACCGAACGGGAATGGAAGGCAGGCCACCTTCCGGGGGCGCACCATATCCATGGGGGGCTCCTGCAGGAGCAGGTCGGAGAAATCCCGCTGGACGTGCCCGTGGTGGTGATTTGTGGCAGTGGCTATCGCGCCAGTATTGCCGCGTCTTTTCTGAAGCGGGCCGGCTATGCCGATGTGGCCAACGTGCTGGGTGGCATGAGCGCCGTCACTGCGGCGGGCCTGCCCACCACGACAGACTGAAACTCCCGGAGGCGGAGGCGGCCGTGGAAGCTGTCACGAGCCCGCGGGAAACCGAAACTCACTCAGGATGCCGGCTCCGACGAGTGGGCCAGGAGCGCCTCGCTGATCGCACGGGCCAGTTCGACCATCTGGGCAGGTTTGGAGATCACCCGATAGACCTGCGACTTGTCGACTTCCGCCACTTCGGCGAATCCGGAGAGCAGAATCACAGGCACCTCGGGGCGCAGGGCGTGGACTTTCCGCGCAACCTGGTCACCGCGCATTCGAGGCATCGTGAGATCCGTGAGTACCAGGTCAAAGCTTTCCGGCGCTTCGGAAAATGCCGCGACGGCTTCTTCGGCCTCCACAAATACGGTGGTCTTGTATCCCATGCGATCCAGCATGCGGCCAGAGAGGTGCGCAATCGCCTCCTCATCGTCCACCACGAGAATGGACTCCCCATTTCCTCGGGGCACATGCTTTCGCTTCAGCTGCACAATCTTGGGGTCCGTCGCTTCGCACAACGGAAGGTATACATGAAAACAGGTACCTTCGCCCACGTTGCTTTCGACGCTTACCGCGCCCCCGTGCTCTTTCACAATACCCAGAACCGTCGACAGCCCCAGGCCCGTTCCGCCGTCATTTTTCTTGGTGCTGAAGAAGGGATCGAATATCTGACCCATCACCTCCTCGGGTATCCCGACGCCCCGATCCGCCACTTCCAGGTGCGCATAGGCCCCCGGACTCAGCCCCAACGCCACCGCAGTTTCATCGTCGGCCAGAAGTTCCGCCTTGTTCAGACGAATCTCAAATTCGCCCCCACTGGTCTTCATGGCGTGGGCTGCATTGGTGCAAAGGTTAATGATTACCTGCTGCACCTGTGTTTCGTCCGCTGTGACCAGGGCATTCTTCAATGTCACACCCGTGCGAATGCTCACCGTTGACGGGAGGGTCGCCCGGAGTAACTCAACCGAATCGGTAATCACCGTGTCGATCAGCACGGGCTTCATGGTCGCTTCCGACTGCCGGCTGAAGGTCAGGATTTGCCGGACCAGCGCTTTCGCGCGCCCGGCGCCACGAATCACAAACTGCAAATCGTCACTCGCCTGGCTCTTGGGACTCAGATTACTCGCCGCCATCTGGGCATAGCCCTCGATGGCCGCCAGAATGTTGTTGAAATCGTGGGCAATACCGCCGGCCAGAACGCCAATAGCTTCCATCTTCTGAGACTGGCGGGCACGGGATTCCAGCGCAATCTGCGCGGTGACATCCCGTTCGGACGCCACATAAAAAAGCACCTGTCCCGCGCCGTCCCGCACCGGGGTAATGGTCGCGTCCGCGATAAGCAGGGTGCCGCTCTTGGTGCGGTTGTTAAAACGCCCGGTCCAGGTCGCGCCTGTGCGCAGCGTCTTCCATAGTTCTTCGGAGACGCCCCCCTCCTGGGTGGGATGCTTGAGCATGCGGGTGGACTCGCCGCATACCTCGTTCGCATCATAGCCGTACATGGAAGAGAAGGCGGAGTTGACGTATTCAATTCTGCCTTCCGTGTCCGTGATAATAATGGCATCAGCGGTCTGCTCGATGGCCGCCGCGATCCGGCGCATTTCCATGTCCCGGGCCATGCGTTCCGTCACATCGCGAAAGGTGGCAACCGCCCGACGCACCACGCCATGCTGATCGGTGAGGGGCCGGGCGTTCAGACTGATATATACCGAATGGCCATCCGGATGGCTCACCCGCGCTTCATACTCGGTTACGACTTCCCCCGACAATGCCTGGACCAGGGGGTTGCCGCCGGAGCGGGACAGTATTTCCGGTTCACCCACCGGGCTGTCCAGCCAGTTCGTCCAATCCCGTTCTGAATGAACGACTTCCGCTCCCAGAATAGATTCCGCGGCCTTGTTGCACTTGAGCAACTGCCCCTGGTCACTAACCACCAGGATGCCCTCTTCCACACCCTGCAGGACACTGTCGAGCAGCTCCGCATTTTCCAGACGGACAGCTTCCTCGCGCACCCGTTCGGTCGTATCCACATGCATGACCACCGCGCCCTGGTGCCCGCCGTAGCGCAGCGATGTCACATCTAATCGGTACCATCGCTGTTCTCCCGTGCTGCGTGTACAGGGGAATTCGAGCCGGAATTGCTTTTCCTTGCCCGCAAGTACCGAACGGACACCCTCGGCCACACGATCGGCGTAGGGCGCTTCGGCCCGATAGAGATCCGCCGCAATCGTAAAATAATCCACCGCCGCCCCATAGGATGCGTCGTCCGCTTCTGGCGCGCTTGATGCCTGACGCCACGCGTCGTTCACCAGAATCACGTTTCCATCGGCATCCAAGAGGGCGATTTGCGCATCAACCGAACCAAGAATAGCCGACTGCCACTCTTTCATTTGTTGCAGTTCGCGTTCGGCGCGAGACACCCGGATGGCATTCTCCACCGCCTCATTCAAACGCACCACGAAGTCACCGGTCTTGATCACATAGCCGGAGGCGCCCCGTTGAATCGCTTCCGAGGCAACCCGCTCATCGCCCATGGCCGTCACCATAATCACAGGGATCGGAGGAATCCCCGTGGCACCAGCCTCCAGGATCGGCCAAGCAGGCGCATTCCCCAAATGAAAGTCGAGTACAATCGCCGCAGGTGGATTTTCCTGAATCGCCGCAAAGGCCCCAGTCAGGTCGTTGACGACAGCAACTTCACACCCCATGCGCACCAGGGCACGCTGTTCCAGCTCCGCCGTGCTCGCGTCATCTTCCACGATGAGCACGTAGGTATCGGAATTCGCTTTCAATCTTCACTCTCTTTCGGAAGTTCCACCACAGAAATGAAGAGGCCCAATCGTTTGATGGCATCCATGAAGCGATCCGACGATACCGGTTTGGTGATGTACACACTACAACCCAATTCGTAGCAGCGCTGCACCTCCCGCGGATCTTCTGTGGTTGTCAGAATTATCACGGGTATGCGCGATTTGGCGGGATCTGATTTCAGCGTGCGCAGCACCTCCAGCCCATCCATACCCGGCATGTTGATGTCTAATAATATCAACAAGCGGCCCTTGGCTTTGCGATCGGAAAACTTGCCCCGCATATAGATGAAGTCCATCGCCTCCTCACCACTGTGCACCGGGATAATTTCGTTCATAAATCCCGCACGGGCAAGGTTCCGGCGAATCAATTCAATGTGACCCTGGTCATCATCCACGGCGAGTATTCGCACTTCATGTCCGGTTGTCAATGTAGCTATCCTCTATCATATCGAGCACCTCGATAACTTCCGATTCTTGTGGGAGCGACACGTAAAACGTCGTGCCCACATGCTCTTTACTTTCCAGCCAGACCTCACCACCGTGGCGCTCTACCACGCGCTTCACAATGGCAAGTCCCATCCCTTCGCCATCACTCCGGTCGGCATGGGCACGTTGGAACACTTCAAAAACCCGCTCCAACGATGCTTCCGGTATACCACTTCCATTGTCCTTGACCCAATACACCGTTCGTCCCGCGGAGGAGTCGACGTCTCCACCGACGACAATCCTCCCGGGCACTTCCGGTCTCAGATAGTTTAAGGCATTGACGATCAAATTAGAGAATACCTGCTCAATGGCCGTCCGGTCCCCATAGGCGTCGGGCATTGATTCCACCGTTACGGTCGCACCCGACTGCTCAATGTTCTTTTCCAGGGATTCTACCGCACCTTCGATCATGGCCTTCATGTCGAGGACCACTGGCTCGTAGGTCTGTCTTCCCGTTCGGGATAGTGCCAGTAACGCGTCAATAAGGCGCTCGTAGCGGCTGGTGCCCGCCGTAATATAGTGCAGGGCACCCCGCATATCTTTGTCCACGATCCGCCGAATGGTATCGGCCACCTTCGCATCGATGTCCGCCTCCGCCAGGAGCGCATCCATGTCGCGGCACGAATACTCCAATTCCATGCAAAACCCCTGAATATTCACCAGGGGTGCCCGCAAATCATGGGACACGATGTAAACAAAGGCCTCCACTTCCTGGCTGCGTCGCTCCAGTTCCTTCGTACGTTCCAGCAAGCGGTCATTCAGACTATTCAGTTCGCGCACCATTTCCCGACGGGCCGTCACATCCTGAAGTGAACCCGCCATACGAATCGCCTTGCCATCGGCCGTGCGGATACACTGGGCACGACTCCGGAACCAACGATAGTTCCCATCGGGCATCTGAAGACGGCATTCCACGTCGTAGGGTTCGTAGTGCTTGATATGTCGGTCGATGGCATTCCGAAGCACCGGCAAATCTTCGGGGTGCAACAGCCGCTCGGTGCTGCGAAATGTATCGGGGAAATCTTTGGCCGAATGAAAGCCGAGTAATTCGCGATAACGGTCGGAATACCACACCGAATTCGATTCGATGTCCCAATCCCACAGCCCGTCACTGGCACCGCGGGCCGCGAGATCCAGGCGCTCCTCGCTGAGCCGTAGCGCCTCTTCGGCCGCCTTTCGTACGGAGATATCCATGAACGCGACCACCGCACCGACGATCTCGTTTTCCTGATAGATCGGATGAGACCAATACTCCACGGGAAAACTCGTCCCATCGGCGCGCCAGAAAACTTCTGAATCCACATGGGTACCGGCGCCACGGCGAAAGGCCTGATAGATCCGGCAGTCGTCCTTTGAAAGCAACGAGCCGTCTGCCTGATGATGGTGTATTTTCTGGTGCATGTTCTGCCCAAGCAGGGCGGACTCGTCCTCGTAGCCCAGCATATGGATACACGCGACGTTACAAAAGGTGCAGCTCCCGTCGATGTCCACGCCATAGATGGCCTCGGCAGTTGATTGCAGCAGGGTGCGAATATGCGCTTCCCGCTCCCGTAAAACTGTTTCCACCTCGCGGCGATTATCAATCTCCCGGGACAAGGCCTCGGAGGCACGCCCCTTTTCCTCGGCAAGGCGAAACCCCCGTCCCCGCTCGTGAAGGCTCCACCCGAGGGCCAGGGTCATCAGGCCACCCAGAAACAAGATAACCTCGGCCAGGCCGGAAAGCGTTTGTTCGAAATACACCGACATGGGAGTCGCTTCAATGCGCCAGTTCAGCCCCCATGATTGGAGTGGCACGACATGACGGAGACTGGCTACCACCCCATCCGGCGCGTCGGATGTCGCAAAGATTGCCGAACCGTTTTCAAGTACCCGGACATTGAAGCGCCTTCGTTCCAGGGGCGTGACAAAATCGTTCAGGGTTTCCATGACATCGTAAACCGCGACCAGAAATCCGTCGGTCATGCCCTGGGTGGCTACCGGCGTAACCGATGCGAGCACCCGATGTTGCCCGTCCACCCCGGACAAGACCGGCGAGAACCGGCTTTCGCCATGCCGTTCCACGTCCTCCGCAACACCTTGCAAGGCGGGTTGGGAGAGCACAGAAGCCACCTGGTCCCGCGGAAAATCGTCGGCTTCCAACAGCACCTGCTTGATCTCAAAATCGTTGGTGCATCGCACGAGCCCAATGAGCCCGGGAACATCGGTCATGTTCTCCCGCAGCAAGATCCCATTTTTCCACCCGAAGTCACTCCCGGTATGCTGCAACTGTGGCACTAACTGGGCCACCCGCTCCAGTCGTATACGCCATCGGATCTCAGCGCGATCACGGATTCCTTCCGTCTCCGCCTGAACAATCATTTCCCACTTCTGGATACGTTCGGCGTGTACGGTCTGCCACACAGCAAGGGTAAATACCAGACCAACCGACATCGCCATACCCGCCGCATGACCGCGAAGATCGCACCCCTGGGCCACCAATCGCGCTCGACCAAGGTAGAGCAACATCAGCGAAAGGAGGGCAATCGCACCCGCAGAATGGGGCGCCATATGGGTAATACCATACCAACCCGAAAGCGGCGCGAGCGATAGCCCATGCCCAATAAGCGCTGCCGTCGCCAGTGCCGCCGCCGCCACACTGCATACCTGGGCCGCCGATGAACACCGCATACGGGTTGGCGACAGGGAAAGCAGCATGACCGATAAGGCCCCAAAAATCAGGGCGAGCGCGGTATTGGGCGCGGTCCGGCCCGGGGGGATAGTGGGATGGGTCACATAGGCATCCACAAAGAACTCATCCAACCCGAGCCCCAGGGAAAAGGCGGTCTCAAACAGGGTGGCAAGACAGATCAACGCGGGAAGGGTGGCCAGCGAAGCCGCCAGATATTTTCTTCCCACCGCGAGGGCCAAGATCGCCAGACTGAGGAGCGCGATGGAGAGGGCCGTATTGAACATCATCAAGCCCGCACCCGCCACGGGCTGAACCATCCAGACCCAGCCCAGGAACCAGGCACCCATCACCCCAACCGCCAGAAGAGCGACACTAAATGCCACCCCCATGACGAGTCTATTCGGTGTTTCGCTGAAATCGTTCTTCAACGTCCGTATTCTCCTGCCCATTAGTCCGCCGCGCCCGGGATCTTGCTCCTCCCGAAACGGATGGCACGAGTCGGAGTCACCAAATTGCTTCACTCCGGCAATTTACCCCCGGGAGTTAGGTATCCACGCGAGAATCTGACTGGCGGAACCGCCGTCCATTTCGCGGCGCAAAAAGTTTAGCACCGGCGTCACGTGTGGAAATTCCATGGCGCTGGTTGGGGCGGTCCACAGACGGTATTCTACTCGAAGGCCACCCACTACACCTTGACACAAGATACCACAACCACCCCGAATTGTACATGGGAAAAAGCCGTAAATCTATAGATTACCGCTCCGATTTCCCCCGAAGAGATAGGACATATGCGGTTTTTTCGCGAAACGTCCCGGACTGGTGGTCGGGTGTCACTCTGAAAACGCGGCACGTAGCGACTGGAAAACGCTCCGCACGCCCCCACGGCCCCCAAAAACACGGCCTCTCCCCTTTTCCGAAGCGGTGCCCTCAAAATGCTAGGGTTGGCAGGTGCTCGATTCCGAATCCAACAACTTTCGAAGTCGCTGGGTCAGTTGCGCAAAGGAAAAGGGCTTATTGATGAACCCGTCGTCATCACGCATGGCTCCATGGAGCGCAATGGTATCGGCCGCATACCCCGACATGAAGAGCACCTTGAGCTCGGGCTTCATTTCACGCAACCGTTCGACGGTCTCCGGTCCGCTCTTTCCGGGCATCACGACGTCCGAGAGCACGACGTCCACGTTGAGATTGTCTTGCGCATACAACGCGAGCGCCTTGTCCCCATTCTCTGCCGCCACCACCGTATAGCCCATCCGGCTGAGCAGGGTTCGGGTGACTGCCCGGAGCGCATCCTCATCTTCAATCAGCAGGATGGTCTCATCTCCCCGGGCCAATTCCGACGGCACCTCAGCACCGCGGTGGGTCGTGACCGTCCCATCAATCCGGGGGAAAAGCACTTCGAAGGCCGTTCCCTGGCCCATCTCGCTTTCCACCCAGATTGAGCCACCACTCTGCTTCACAATGCCATAGACCGTGGCGAGGCCCAATCCCGTACCCTTCCCCTTTTCCTTCGTGGTAAAGAAGGGTTCAAAGATCTGATCGGCAGTACGCTGATCCATTCCGGAACCCGTATCCCGAACCCTGAGGCTCACATACGACCCCGCATAGGCACCGCTACGCTGCGCCGCGGCGGCTTCGTCTAATTCTACATTACGGGTCTCTATCCAGAGCCTCCCGCCCCGGGGCATAGCATCTCGGGCATTTACGATGAGATTCATCAGAATCTGCTCCAGCTGCCCCGGGTCCGCCATGATCTGCCCCAGGTCCTCGCTGAAGTCCAGTTCGAGGCGGATGTCCTCCCCAATAACCCGGCGCAACATCTTTTCCGTGCCGGTGACCACCTCAGCCAGGTCGACCACTTCCGGCTGCAATATCTGACGCCGACTGAAGGCCAGTAGTTGGCGGGTAAGATCGGCGGCCCGCTCGGCAGCACGTTTGATCTGTACAAGATTCTCCCGCAGTGGGTCCGCCTCTTCCAGCTCCTCCAGTGCAAACTCGGAATACCCGCCAATAACCCCAAGCAAGTTGTTGAAATCGTGCGCCACGCCCCCCGCAAGACGTCCAACACATTCCATTTTCTGGGCCTGCCGGTACTCTACTTCCAGGCGTTTACGGTCCGTAATATCCATCACGGTTCCAATGAATCGCGCGATCTTCCCGGTTTCTTCCGTCTCCGCCAGGGCCCCCAGCAAGTGCCAGCTATAGGAACCGTCTGCATTGGCCGATCGAAACTCCTTCTGAAAGGTCTTCCCCGGCGCGTAGCTGCAATCTTCCAACATCTGCCGCAACGGTCCGACATCATCCCGATGAACCTGGGCCAACCAACTATCCATGGATTGAAACGCGACGCCGCCGGTGTAGTCGGAGCCCCGCGCCCACTGCTCCGAGTGCTCCACCACATCGGTCGCCAGATCCCACTCCCAAAGAACAATGTTGCCCGCGTCAATAGCCCGATCGAGTCGCTCCCGAGCCTTCCAGAGTTTCTTTTCCGCCCCGATACGCTCGGTCACATCCTCCTTGATCACGACGACATGGGTAACATGATCCGCCTTATCTCGGATCGGTGAAATAGTTTGCGATTCCGTATAGGTGGTGCCATCTTTCCTACGACAGGTCACATGGCCAGACCAGGTCCCTCCGGATTGCACCGTCAACCAGATCTGTTCGAAGAAATCAGGACGATAGCTTTTCGAATCGACAAAGCCAAAGGGCCGTTTCCCCAGCACCTCATCACGCTCATAGCCCGACATCTGCAGGAATGCAGGGTTGGCCCATGTGATGGCGCCATCTGCCCGGGCAATCAAAACGCCGTTACTGGTGGCATTCAGGGCGGCGTTATGCAGGCGAAGATCCTCTTCCGCCTGTCGTCGTTCCCACTGCTCCAGCACGATCGACACCTGATTGGCGATGGCCAAGGCAAAGGTTTTCTCGTCGGAATTCCAATACCGCACCGAGCCCACATGTTCATTGCACAACACGCCACAGGTAATTCCGCCCAGATGGATGGGGACAACCAATATGGAGGCAATACCAAAACTCGGAAAATATTCCGCCGCAAACTCGCGCGTCATCGGATCCTGCATGGCATCGCTGACGGCGACTAACTGCCCCTCAAGCATGGCCGAAAAATATCGGGGATAATCCTGGGCGGCCAACTCCATGCCGTCGATATGGGTATTCGACTGGGCATCATAGAGGTCCAGGCAGGAAATCGTCGTTCGGGCGTCGGACAGTTTCCAGATACTCAGGCGTGCCACCTCGGAGGTTCGGGCTCCGATTTCCGTAATCGCGTGGAGGACCTGTGTGATATCCCGCTCCCTGCCGGGCGAATGGCCACTCAGGGAAATCAGGGCATTTCGCTGGGCCAACAGCTGGGACTCCCGTCGACGCATTTCCATATCGGCCCGTTTCAGGGCGGTCGTGTTCTTGTGGTCAACCACAATGCGCACGGGGCCCTCATCGGAAAACCGGGTAATCTTGCAGTGGAACCACCGCTCCTCCGATGGGCTGTGACAGGGATACTCGTAGCCCGCCTCCCGACTTTCACCGCTGACGACTTCACGAATCAGGGTGCCCACCGAGGAATTAGCGCGATCACACACCGCAAGATAATTTACCCCCTCGCTCACCGCCTCAGACGCAATACCGTTTTCGGTCGCAAAGTCCCGCCAGGCCTTATTCACGGCGAGTATCCATCCGTCACTATCCAACACCGCGATATGGGTTGAAAGGGCATCCAAGGTCAGTCGGGCAAATCGACGACTTTCCGAAAGCTCGGATTCCGCCTGCTGACGCCCCGTTCGCTCCGACGCCTCAGCGACGCACCGCTCGATACAGGGGAGCAATCGGGCATACGCATCGTGGGACACGAAATCCGACACACCCAGCCGCAACAACGGCATGGCCTCTTCCGCATCTAGCCCCCCGGATACAACGATGAGTGGAACCCCAAGCTGAAACTCTTCCAGGAGGGCGACACACGACTCTAGTTCCATCCCCCCCATCTTGTATTTATAGAGCACCGCATCCCAGGAATGGGTGCTAAGGGCGTCCATCAGGCCGTTCATGTCATCGACCTGCCGGTGCGCACCAAGGCGCCCCGCCTCCCGCAAGATGTGAACTACGCGCTCGTAGTCTTGGGCTGAATCTTCAACCACGAGTACATTCCATGGATTATCCATGTCTCCCCGCCTTCCACATCGACATCGTCCTGCGCGAGAAAAAGCGTTCTCCCATCGCTGCCGGTGCCGTTGGAGCGTCGGTCAAGCCCCCCGCCACCTTCACCGCAAGGGCACGCCCCACGCGTGCCCGATACACACGTACCCTGCCCACTGCCCCGCGTTGCCATACACCAGCCATATTCAGGCCTCTCTGATTAAACCCGCTACCCGATCCCGCCGCTCCATTAAGCCTAGTATAGATCACTTTTTTTCTAGCTACAATGCTTATCTCCTTCACCTTGCCCGCAACTTCTGGCCCGCCTTGAAACAGGAGCACACGGCAACAAGCCACGAAACACGGCCTTGACGAAATCTATGCACCCGCGCTATCCTGAACGTGGTTTCGCCAATGGGGCGTGATCTGCCTTGCCTACCTGGAGCGTTTGTCATGACCCTGTTCAGACCCGCCTTCGTGTCCTCCTTCGCCCTCCTGACCCTCCTGATGACGACCTGTACCCATGCGGCCCCTCTCTATCGCGGCCCCTATCTGCAACAGGGCACCCCCCAGTCGATGGTGGTCGTCTGGCGCACCGAGGGCGCGACTGCCCCCCAACTCCGATACGGTAGCGCGCCCGATCAACTACCCCATAGCGTGGCGGGCGACGCGATTACCCTGCGGGTATCAGAAGATGTCGCTGCCGCCGACGAAATCCCGCACCTCTACAAAGAACCGGCAGAGTCGGCCGCCAAGCGCAACCCGAAAGACCATGATCCCTCCACCGCCCCAAACACCTATCAATATGAAGCACACGTCAGCGGACTGCAGCCCGACACGACGTACTACTACGCGGTTTACGACGGGGACACGCGCCTCGCGGGTGGCGACAGGGACCACTTCTTCAAGACCCACCCCCCGGTAAAAAGTAATCCTGACATGCGGATCTGGGTGCTCGGAGATTCGGGTAAAGGCAGTAAAGAGCAGATTATGGTCTTTGACGCCATGCGTTCCTTCGCAGCGGCATCAGGACGGCCCATAGACCATTTCATCCACGTGGGGGATATGGCCTACGACGACGGCACAGACTGGGAATTCCAGAAGCGCTTCTTTGAGCCCTACCAGTCGACCCTTCGCAATACGGTCTGCTGGCCCGCCATCGGAAACCATGAAGGAGTCACTTCCCGCGGCATTTCGGGCTATGGCCCCTACTTTGATGCCTATGTTGTGCCCACCGCCGGTGAAGCAGGTGGCGCGCCTTCCGGCACCGAAGCCTACTTCTCCTTCGACATTGCCAACGTGCACTTTATATGCCTCGACTCCCACGACCTCGACCGCAAACCCGACGGCGCCATGGCCCAATGGCTCCGTGCCGATCTGGAACAGGCCCAAGCCCAATGGCTCATCGCCTTCTGGCACCACCCCCCGTACAGTAAGGGCACCCACGACAGTGATGCGGAACACCGCGAAATCGAAATGCGGGAATCCTTCATGCCCATCCTCGAATCGGCCGGGGTAGACCTGACCCTCACCGGACACTCCCACATTTACGAACGCAGCATGCTCATGGATGGTGCCTACGCCACTCCCACGGTCGCCGAAGGCGTTATCCTGGACGATGGCGACGGCAACCCCTCGGGGGACGGGGCCTATCGGAAGAGCCATGGACTCCAACCCAATGAAGGCTCGGTTGCCATCGTGGCAGGCCACGGTGGAACCACCAATGGCCGCATGGGCACCAGCCCCGTCATGCGTTCCATCAGCGTGGAACACGGCTCCGTGATCCTCGATATTGCCGACGATTCGCTCACCGGAACGATGGTGGACAAATATGGGGCCACACAGGATCTTTTTCGCATCGTGAAACAGGGTACGGTCTCTCCGGAGCGGGTCGAAAACCCCTGGCAACCCGCGCACGACATTACCCTCCTCTCCCGCCACCATTTCAACTTTGCAGAGGACACGCCGGGCGAAGCACCGGCATACTGGGAAGTCGCCACCGGCAACCCCAACGGCATGGCAGTAATCGCGAACGAAGGCAAGAGTCGGCACCTGAGGGCAACGGCCCAGTCGCAGCCACTCATTGGCGTCTTCCGCCCCAATCGCACCCAGAAGTTTCAATATGAGAGCTACGTACGTTTTCCCGGCCCCCAGGATGAGCGCGCGGGACTGGTCTTCGGTTTCGTGGACCCTGAGAACTATTGGCAACTGGTCCTCCATGGCGCCACCAACACCTTACGCATCAGCCAGGTGGCCAAGGGCGCGGAGCGACTCATCGTAGAAAAAGAAGTCACGATCGTCCGGGATAAATGGCTCAAGATTAAGATGGTGCTTTCGAATAGCGGAAACGATGTTTCCTTCGACGACACCCCGACCTTCCAATTCGACGCCGGCGCCGAGCTCTCCG
Organism: Candidatus Hydrogenedentota bacterium; assembly: GCA_034669905.1. Classification (GTDB taxonomy): domain Bacteria; phylum Hydrogenedentota; class Hydrogenedentia; order Hydrogenedentales; family JAEUWI01; genus JAEUWI01. Next base: position 146,934 of record JAXMOL010000003.1, on the reverse strand, counting down.
ACGGGCATCTCGGATTTATCGTGCCTGCTCACAACACAGCCGAGTATCTCTCCTTCAAGATTCGCCAACAGGTCCCGTGAACGAGATCATGCTTCATAGACGATGGTCGCGCATCTTCCTGCGGGGCGTTATCGTGATCACCGTCGCGCTGCCCGTCTTCGCACACGACAACCCCGGTGACGTCATCCATGCACTGACCCACCGCATGGAAGCGGGCGGTGTTACGGCCCGCTTATTGACCGCCCGGGCCTTCGAACACAGCTACGCGGGAAATCCCACCCCTGCAGTCGATGACTTCAACGCCGCCCTGGCCCTCCAGCCCAACTATGGGGCGGCACTCAGTGGCCTTGCCGCCGCCCTCTTGACGCAGGGCAAGCTCGCCGAAGCAGAACACGTCGCACAGCGCGGGCTGGCGAACGCTCCATCGGTCGACCGAAAGGCCCCCTACTATGCCCTGCTTGCCCGGATTTACGAGAACACGCAGCGGTGGGAGGCTGCGCGGCGGCGCTGGACTGATGCATTGGAATCCACCCGCCCGGAAGTAGACTGGTTCCTCGCAGAAGCCGAGTGCCTGGCCCAGCTGGGGCGATATGACGAGCGGGTGAACGCCCTGGCCGCAGCCCGCAACCGCAACCCGAGCGTCGTCCTGCACCGCGCCTGGGTCCGCGCCCTGATTGATGCCCACCAACTGGATGCAGCCCGCACGGAAATTGAGGCGCGCCTGCAATCCACGCGATGGAAAAGCTCCTGGTTGCTGCTCCGCGCCCAGGTACACGCCCGAGAGCAGGATGTGGCGGGGCAACATCGTGATGCGAGGGCCGCCCTGGAGGAACTTCAGCGACGCTGGGGGCCGGATCCGGATACCCGCGATCACCACTTGCTCCGCGATGGCGCCCTGGCCCTAGAGCTCCTGGGACGGCCAGAAGCTGCACAACACCTGCGGAATCGGGGCGTGCTGGTGGACAATGCAAGGCTTCCCACTTCCACCACGCCAGCCCGCGCCGATTCTCTGCTTGCGGCCACGCCCGAGCTCGGCGTAGACTGAGTCCCCATAGCAATGGTGCTACGAAACGAGGGATAACTCTATTATGACCAAAAAAACTGCTATACCGCATTCGGGAAAAGGCGCCGTTTCGCGGCGTCGCTTTCTACAGGCTTCCGCCACGGCGGCAGCGACGACCTTCGCGGCGCCTGCCATCGTGCGGGGACAGAATCTTAACGAAAAGCTGAATATCGCCATCATCGGATCAGGCGGTCGGGGCGGTGCAAACCTGAACGGTGTGAAATCCGAAAACATTGTGGCCCTGTGCGATGTCAGCCAGGCCAACCTGGATAGCGCAGCAGCCAAGTTTCCCAAGGCCCGCACCGTCCGGGATTTTCGCAAGCTCTACGACCACGCCGATGAATTCGATGCCGTCGTCGTCAGTACCTGCGAGCACACCCACACCTTCGCGACCCTTCCGGCGCTCCAGTTGGGAAAACACGTCTATTGCGAGAAGCCCCTCACCCACAGTGTCTACGAGGCGCGGGTTATCCGTGAGGCGGCCAACAAAGCAGGCGTTGCCACCCAGATGGGCACCCAGATTCACGCGGGCGACAATTACCGTCGGGTCGTTGAGCTCGTCCAGTCTGGCGCCATCGGCACCGTCTCTGATGTCCACGTGTGGGTAGGCCGTGCCTGGGGCTGGCACGAAAACGAAGCGGCTTCCAAGGCCGCCAAGGATATTGTCTTCGTTCAGGATCGCCCGACCAAGGCCGACCCGATCCCCGAAGGACTCGACTGGGACCTCTGGCTGGGACCGGCGCCCGAGCGGGCCTTCAGCAACCTCTACGTGCCCGGCCCCAAGTGGTATCGGTGGTGGGACTTTGGCAATGGCACCATGTCGGATCTGGGCAGCCACTGGATCGACCTGCCCTTCTGGGCCCTCGATTTGGACCACCCCCTCACCATTGAAGCGTCCGGCCCTCCGGCCAATGCCGAAGTGGCCCCTGCCTCCATGGAAGCCCGCTACACCTATGGTGCCCGCGGTGATCGTGCGCCCCTGAACCTTACCTGGTACCAGGGCACCCACAAGCCCGACTTGTGGAAGGAAAAGGCCATTCCCCAGTGGGGCAGCGGCGTCCTTTTCGTGGGCGACAAGGGGATGCTCCTCGCCGACTACGGAAAACACATGCTCCTCCCGGAGGCAGACTTTGCGGACTTCGAAGCGCCGGAGCCCTTCATCCCCAAATCGAAGGGCCACTACGCCGAGTGGATTCATGCCTGTAAGACAGGTGAGCCTACCACCTGTAACTTTGAATATGCCGGGTGGCTCACCGAAGCCAATCACCTCGGCAATGTGGCCTATCGCGTCGGTAAAAAAATCGAGTGGGATGCCCAAAACATGACGGCAAAGAACCTGCCCGAAGCGGAACGGCTGATTCGACGTCCCTATCGCCAGGGCTGGTCCCTGAGCTAGCACCCCAAGACAGTCCCATAGCACCCCTTGGCGCACGCTCGGATGATCGTGCGCCATTTTTGTGACCTCCGGGACACGTAGCCCGTTTTACCTGGTGCCGTTTGCCATGCTATGCTTTTAAGCTCCTTCACTTAACCTTGGAGTAGTTTTCCATGTCCACCAAGAATGCCGCTGTACCTACAGCCGACCGTATCGCCTCCCTGGACCAGTTCCGGGGCTACGCCATCTTTGGCATGCTTCTCGTCAATTTCTTCGGCCACTACAAGACCGCTTGGGTGGAAGAGTTGAACGATGGCTTTCTGAAGAGCACCCTCGACTTCATCTTCCATCAGCAACTTCACCACCACAATGAATTCATGACCTACGCCGATACTATTGCCCCCATCTTCATGTTCGTCGTGGGCATTGGCATGCGTCTCTCCTGGACCCGCCGCGTACAGTTCGTCGATCCGTCCACGGCACGAAAGGCCATGGGGAAGCGCTACTTTACCCTCGTGCTCATCGCCTTCGCCATCTATACCGGCTGGCTCTGGGACGCCCTGATGAACATCGGCCTGGCTGGCCTGGTGGCCCTGCTCATTGTGGATAAGAAATGGTCCATACGTATCGCCTACGCCCTCGGATTGGTCGTGGCCTACCAGCTCATTTTCTCCTACACCAGCTACGGCGAACTGATGCTCCGGCTTGGGAAATACGGCCGGGAACTGGACTGGCCCGCAATCACCATGTTTATCCCCTTGCGCGGCGACCTCTTGAATGTGCCCATCAATGGCGCGTTGATTGGTCACTGGAGTTGGGCCTTCATGTTGATCTTCGGCACCATCGCCTATGACATCATGGCCACCCAGGATCGCAAGAAGATTGTCACCGGACTCGTCGGCTTTGGCGTAATCCTGACCATTGCCGGTTGGGGCGCGCGCTACCTCGGCACCCAGGCCTACTTCGACAAGGCCGAACCGTATGCGGCGGCCCGCTTGCTGGACGAGCCCTACGGCCCCCTCAAGCGTCACATTGAAGCCAACCCGGAAATATTTGCGGCTGTGGCCTCCAGCAAGGAAAGCGCGGCAAAGGCACTGGAGAGTGGCGACATGGCCGCTTTTGCCAAGTTCCTGAATGACCAGTCCCGCGAGCTCCGGGCTATCGAGCAATTGAGCCAGGGAAAGACGACGGTCATCCAACGAAAAATGGACAAGATCCCTCCGATCTTTACGGCGATCGCCAAAGGCATTCCCGCGGCGGAAGAGGCCCTGGAAGCCAAAGATTTAGAAACCTTCCAGCAGCTTAGAAGCGAGCGATTGACGGTTGTCGCCCAGGCGTTGCCCTATTTGAAAAGCGGACCTGAGCAGGTGAACACCATCGTCGGCAAGAGTCCCGGCTTCTTTTCTTCCATTGCCAACGGCAACCCCGAAGCGGAGGCCGCACTGGCAAAACGCGATCTGGGCACCTTTACGACCCTCATGAAAGACGAGTTGACCGTGTTGGCAGCGAAGGCCCCTGAGACGGCACCCCGCCTGGCCAACGCCTGGGTCTTCTCGAAGAACTACCATACCCTGCCCTTCCCCTTCTGGGCGACGGCGCTGTGCCTCTTCCACCTCTTGCTCTTTTACGTCCTGTGTGATGTGCTCAAGCTTAACGTTCCGGGCATGATGGTGATTGGCCTGAACCCCTTGTTCATCTACATCTTCCAGTCGCTCACCCTGGAAATGCTGAGCAATGTGATTGACGATTTCGGGCTGAAGAACACGACGAGTGGCACCCTGGTACTGGGCTCCTTCGTCGTATACTTTGGGTTGGTATACGCCATGGCCCACTATATGTATAAACGTAACATCATCGTAAAACTCTAAGCCTCCCCGGAAAACCATCGGGCGGCTTCGCACTCTCTTGCGAAGCCGCCCGTTTTTTTGCATCGTTACGTTGTATCTGCGTCAGTCCGCACGGCCCGCCTGGCTGTCCCAACGCTGGTAATAGATGTCGCTAATCAGAAACGACTTCGCGCTGCTTCCCCATTCCATCGCCGCATCCAGCGAACCGAATCGAACACCGGGCCAATACGAGGAAAGACTCGCCGGATAGCCCGGATCAGCCCGATCGGCCTTCATGTCATAGCGCACATATTGGCCACCACGAAAGAAATAGGTCTTGCCCGAAGGCCAATGCATGGCGGCGTCAATCCGGTCAAAGCTCAGCCCCGGCCATGTCGCATCATTGATGTACTTCGGATAGCCCGGATCAGCGCACTCCAACCTTTCGTCGTAGCGGATATACTGGTTTCCCCGGAAAAAGTAGGTCTTACCGTTGGGCCACTTCACCGCCGCATCGATCCGATCAAAATGAACGCCTTTCCAACCCTCCCGGATCTTTCGCGGGTACCCGGCGTCAAAGCTGTCGGTCCGGTTGTCATAGCGGGCATACGAATCGTTGTAGAAGAGGTACGACTTCTCGGCGGACCAGAAGAGGGCCGCATCCACCCGGGGAAAAGGCAACCCGGGCCACCCGCTGTGAATGGCAGCCGGATAACCACCGGGAGTCTTGCTGTATTGTGCAATGCGCCAAGGTACTGCCGAGTCGCCGGCGGGCACCCCGGCTGCGTTCGCACCTGCCCCCGACACCGGGGCCACCAGTGCGCTCCCTCCCCCAATGGCCAGAATCCCGATTCCCAATAACATTCGTTTCATACCCATTCCTTTCAAAAACTCCCGAAGTAATTCGTTGTCATGATAGCACATTTCTCAGTTTAGCCTAAAGCCACACGGTTCCACGCTTTGATTGCTTTACAGATCCCATGCTAGACTTCTTTTCCCATCCGCTGAGGTACCCCCCGTGCGAAAGCCGGTCTATTTGAAAGGTCCACGATGTTCATTGGTAGTAAAACGGACAGTACAGTCTTTGACGTATTCAAAATCGGCCTCGAGTCTCTGGTCCGCGAAATGGGCATGCCCACGGCCCTCACGTTCAAGACCGATATCGCCGTCATGTCGGTCAAGGCCCCGGACATGACCAAGCGGGTTGATAACCTGCAAATTAAGTTTGAGGTAAAAGAAGGCACCACCCTGGAAGATATCAAAGCCAAGGTGGAGGAGACACGAATCCAGTGTCGTGTCGATCTGAAAGAGGGCAAGTGCAATATCACTGTACCCCCCTTCGAGTTGACCCAGACCCCGCGCCTGGCACCCATTGATACGGTCGTCGAAGCGTTTATTGTCGAGAGTCTTCGCTCGATGACGTGGACGCTTACGCCCGAGTCCTTCGTTAAATCCGATTTCAACATCAACATGTTGATCGAGACCATGGAAAAGATTGGTGCATCGGATTTGCACCTTCGTGCCGGTAACCGCCCCTACATTCGTTTGGATGGCGACCTCACGGCCATGGACTACAGCATCGTCTCCGCCGACGATATGCGGCGCATCATCCTGGAATTGGGTGGTGAGGCGGAGCTCAATCTGCTCCAGACGGAGAAAGAGTCGAGCTTCCAGTACCACGCCGCCGGCGTGGGCTACCTCCGTTGTTCCGGCTACATTAAGACCGGCGCCATGGCCCTGGCCATCCGACTGATCCCGGAGGCGCCCATCCCGCTCAATAAACTGGACCTGCCGAAGGTGGTGGAAGACATGTGCTGGAAGCACCGGGGACTTTTCCTGGTCTGCGGCATTACGGGTAGTGGCAAATCGACGACCCTGGCGGCCATGGTGGATTTCATCAATGAAAATCGCCAGACCCACATTATCACGACCGAGGATCCCATCGAATTCGTATACACGGATAAGAAGAGCATCATCTCCCAGCGCATGGTGGGCCGGGACACCTTCTCCTTCGCCAACGCCTTGCGCGGTGCCTTGCGTGAAGACCCCGATGTGATTCTGGTGGGGGAAATGCGCGACGTGGATACGATTCGCGCCGGCCTGAGTGCGGCCGAAACGGGCCACATGGTATTCAGCACGCTCCACACCACGACGGCGATTGACACGGTCAACCGTATTATCAGTTATTTCCCGCCGAGCGAACGCGACCTGGTGCGGCAGGAGGTGGCCTACACGCTCATGGCGGTGGTTTGCCAGCGTTTGCTCAAGCGCAAAGGTGGCGGACGTATCCCCTGCGTGGAAGTGCTCATCGGTGGACGGCCCATCGTGCGTGACGCTATCGAAGAAGGCGATCTCGACAAACTCCACGGCATTATGGAGCAGGACAGCGAGATGAAGTCCTTCGACCAATACGCGGTGGAACTCTACAAGAATGACATCGTGGAACGGTCGGAAGCCATTTCGGCGTGCGCCGATGCCGAAGCCTTTGAGCGCGTCATGTCCGGCATCATGTCCTCGAGCGGCAAGCTGCTCAAGTAATTCCCTGAATACTACGGTGGCCTCCCGACGAGCGGGAGGCCACCGTTTTTTTATTCCAGGTACCCCAGGGACTCGAGTTGTCCGGCTGTTTCGGCATCCATCATGGCCGGTGCCGCGGGCTCTACGGCGTTTTCTTCGCAGATCTTGAGGTAGTCGTCGATCGCCTGGTTTAACAGGTCCACCACCGGCGCCTCTGCCGACTCCCCGACCACGTTCGTCTGCTCCTGCGGGTCGGTGTCCATACGATAGAGCTCCAGGGGGGCGAGGTTCCGCTTGTTGCCCTCATTGGCACGAATCAGTTTGTGGCTGACACTACGGAGCGCCTGAAGCACGATACCCTCGAAATTGTTCTCGGCGTAGCTATACCCGATGTCGTGATTGGTCGCCGCGCCCGACGCATCAAAGAGCGCCTGTCCCTGCATCATCTTCCCCTTCTCCACGCCGGCGAAATGCAGCAAGGTGGGGGCAATATCCAGGTTACGGGCGAAATGGGGGTTCACCGTGCCTCCCTGGGCGTTCCCCGGCAACTTGATGATAAAGGGCACGTGGGTCTGTTCTTCATAAAGGGTCTGGCCGTGCCACCACCCGCCATGCTCGTGGAACTCCTCCCCGTGGTCGGCCGTCAGGATAATCACTGCGTCGTCGTAGATACCCCGGGTCTTGAGCCCCTCGAAGAAGGCCCCTAACTCCTGGTCCAGATACTCGATCTCTCCCCGATAGGCCCGCTGCATCCCCTCGAGGTGCAATTCCGGATCCGGATTGCCCATGCGCTTCCGGCCGTAACCGCCACCCGGCGCTTCCGGGTCCATAAAGGGGTCGTGGGGGTCCATGAAGTGGGTAAAGAGAAAGAAGGGCCGTGCCATGGGAAACCGGTCACTGTCGAGCCACGCGAGCACGGTTTCTTTCACCACCGTGGCAGGCTGGTAATAGTCGGTCACCTCAATGGCCCGACCGAGGCGGGTGTTGACTATCTCCCGCACCTTGACCAGCACTTCATACATGGAAAGGCGGGCCGCCGAGGGGGTCGCCCCGAAATGGATGGCCTTCTTCATGTCCACGTAGGTATCGAAGCCCTGGTCGTAACCAAAGACCGAGGTGATGTTCGGGTTATTCGCATAGCCCTGGGTGTAATAGCCCCCACCCCGCAATAGCTCGGCCACCGTTTCCACATCTTCGGGCAGGCTGGCCGTCTTGGTCACCGCCGTGTGGCACTCGGGATACATGCCGGAAAAAATCGACCCAAAGGACGCCTTCGTCCACGAAGCCTGGGAATAGCCCTTCTCAAAGCGAATGGCGTCGTTCAGGAAAGCATCCAGATGGGGGGTCTTCGTTTCGATATCGGGATTGTAGGCCGGGAGATAGTCGGCGCGCAGGGTATCCACGGCAATGAGGATAAGATTTGGACCAGACGACGTGGTGATGGCCACGCCATCGGTGGGCACGGGCTGAGCCGTCTCGTGAATGATACCGAGCAGCACCCCGAGCCCGACGAAAAGCCCGTAAACGGCCACCCCTGCGGCGCACAGGACCCGCCGACTCTCACCGGAGCGTCGCGCCACGCTGCGTGCCCCAAAGAGCAACAGGAGGCCCCCCAGGACCGCTATCGAGCCCACCAGCAGCCCCAACTGCAACAAGCCGGCCGTATCCGGCATATGGCCATCGTAGACATCCCGCCGCAAGCGGAACAGGCCAATGACCAAACCGCCTATAATGGTCGTCCCCCCGAAGGCGAGGCCATAGTTCCACCATACCGCGGCGAAGCGGTTGGTGAGCAGGTACATAAAGAGCAGCCCGAAGGCCACGCCTTTTCCGACCGCGCCAAAGATAAGTCCATAGGCAAGCACCGACCAGGTAAAAATGCCGGTCTCAGAAAGATTACCCAGCGTGGTCTCAATCCATTCCGCTTCCACCAGCCCGATGAAAGCACCGGCCACAAATCCCGCCAGGGTACCCGCCGTCAGGGTTCCGAAGACCTTACGGCGATAGAAAGCCAGTTCATCGGCGTCCAGATGGAGGGCGGCCTCTTCGCCTGTCCCGATTTTCTCGCGCACGACCGCCATCTCTTCCTCGAGGTCTTCCCGCTTCGGACGGCCCGTCAGGAGCAGGAGGGGCGTGCTGAGGAGAAAGGGAATCACTTCCCCGAACCAGAGGCCCAGGTGGCCAAAGAGGAGGGCCTGGGAGCCGCTGGAGACGCCGCCCAGCAGGGTGGTCATCACCACTTCCCGCACGCCAACGCCACTGACCGTGGGGGCAAAGACCGAGCCCACGATAAGCAGGGGGCTCGCAAAGAGGATTTCCAGGATGCCGGTATTCTCTGCGCGGATGGCCGAGGCGGTGCCGAAATACATGAGGCAAATGCCCAGGTGTACACACAGCCCGAAAAACAGCGCCTTAAAGAGGGCTCCCCGATGGGCACTGTAGGCCGTGGCCGCAATGCCCAACTTGTTGACCTTTTCGTGCACGGCACCGGGCAACGGCAAGGAAGCCATGAACACCTGAATGACACGAGGCTGGAGCAACAGCAGCAGGCTGGTTCCGATAAACCCAGCCAGAATAAGCAGCACCACCGCGAGCAGGGCCAGGTTGATGGGAAAGAGTCGGAGTCCCAGGGGCAGGGTCAAAAAGACCAGGGAAAAAAGTGCGATAATCCCCGTGAGTTTCTCCACGCCAATCACCGTGGCGCACTTGATGGGCTCCCCGGTATAGCGTGCGGATTCCACCAATCGATACCCATCGAGCCCCAGGGTTCCCGGAAGAAACAGCCCGATGGCCCGCCCCCAGAACCAGCATTTCGTCAGGTACCAGAACGGGATGTGTACGCCCTGTGCGCGAAGCAGAATACGCCAACGCATGACCCCCGCGAAGATACCGCCCAGCTTTACGGCCACGGCAAAGCCGAACCAGACGGCAGCCGTCCCGGGATCAATGGCCTTCAGATCATGCCAGAGCTGTTGTGGCGTAATGTCGCGAAACAAGTCTGCTGGAAGGCCGAAGGTCTCCGGGCGAAACAGGAGGACAAACAGGGAAACAATAAACACCAACTTCAATGAAAACACCAGGACTTTTTTCCAGTGAATTCGAAGCCAGGAAAAGATGGTCGTCATGATCTACTCGCTTAAATGGGTACAACGGCACAGGAAACTACAGCCCCATAGGGTACCATAGCGACGACCACACCCGACAGCCCGCCCCCGTCACACCCGCAGGGGCCTATTGACCTTCCAGATCGTATTTCTGCAACCGATACCGCAACGAGCGTGCGGTGAGGCCCAGCAGGCTCGCTGCCCGTTTCTGGGAATAGCGTCCCTTTTCCAGGGCCTGCTTGATGAGGTCGATTTCCAGATCGGCAATGAGCTGTTCCATGTCCATGCCTTCATCGGGAAGGACCGCGGCTTTCGACGTGGCCACGCTCCGGTCCGGCTCATAGTTCCGCAGGTTTTCCGGCAGATCATCCAGTCCAATCTCATCATCGGCACACAGCGCCAGTGCCCGCTCCATCACGTTGCCCAATTCCCGGACGTTGCCGGGCCAATGGTAGTTGTTCAAGGCGGCCTGGGCCTCGGCACTGATTTCCAGCTGTTCACAGCCCATGTTCTTCGCATGTTGTGCCACGAAATGTCGACAAAGCAGCGGAATGTCATCGCGGCGCTGGCGCAGGGGCGGCACCTGAATGGGAATCACGTTAAGCCGGTAGTACAAATCGCTTCGAAACGTGCCCTCCTCCGCCATCTTCTCCAAATCCCGGTTGGTGGCCGAAACCAGGCGGACGTCTACCTTGATATCGGTTGTGCTGCCTACGGGCGTCACGATATTGTTGTCGAGGACCCGGAGCAACTTCACCTGGAGCATGAGGGGCATTTCACCGATTTCATCGAGGAAAATCGTGCCGCCATTGGCGACCACGAAAAGGCCTTCCTTGTCATCGGTGGCCCCGGTAAAACTGCCCTTCTTGTGACCAAAGAGCTCGCTCTCCAGGAGGTTCTCGGGGATACCACCACAGTTAATGGCCACGAAAGGTTTGTCGGCACGGTTGCTCAGGGTGTGGAGTGCCCGGGCGACCAACTCCTTACCCGCGCCACTTTCACCGTGGACGGCGACGGTGCTTGGGAGCGCCGCGACGCGCCGGATCATTTTCATGGCCTTTTGGAATGCCGGGCTTTTACCGATCATGTTGTCGATATTGCCCTGGCGGGCCTGCTCCTGGCGAAGGGCGATGTTTTCCCGCAGCAGGTTTCGCTGCGCGATGGCCCGCTCAATCAGAATCCGGATTTCGTCATTCTTGAAGGGCTTCATGACGTAGTCGGCGGCGCCTCGTTTCATGGCCTCGATCGCGGTCTCCACCGAGCCATGGGCCGTCATCATGATTGAAGGCGTGCCCGGGCTGTTCTCTTCCAGCCAACTGAGCAGCCGCATCCCCGCATCCCGATCCTGCCCCATATAGAGGTCCGTCAGCACGGCGTCGTAGTGGTTGTTTTCGAGCTTCTCCTGTGCGCTCTCCACATCTTCGGCCGTATCCACTTCGTAGCCGTCATTCTGGAGCACAATTTCCAACAATTCACGCATGCTGAGCTCATCGTCTACAACCAGCACTCGGTGATTAACTGACACGGTACTTAACCTTTCGTTTTCTCGGCGCTCTGCTCTGCGGCATCTTGCTGCACCAGCGGAAGGCGAACGCTCATTGCGGTACCGCCACCGGCACGGGATGCGGCCTGAATGGTTCCATCATGGGCCGTTATGATGCGCATGCAAATGGCGAGTCCCATTCCGACCCCCCGGGCCTTTTCCGTGTAGAACGGCTCAAATATTCGGGACACTTTGTCGGGTGCAATTCCCGGCCCGTTGTCATTAAAACAAATTTCGATAGGACCACGCCCCTCGTTGGTGTCCAACACGATCTCCAGGGCGCCGGTGCCCGACATGGCCTCGATGGCGTTCTGCCCGAGATTGGTAAAGACCTGCCATATCTGGGTCTTGTCCCCCGTAACCAGACAGGATTCGTTGGGGGACAGTAAGGTTATCGAAACGCCATCCGCGCCATACTTCCGGAGCAATTGTTCTTCCACTTCGCGGGCGACGTCACGCACGTCAAAAAGGGCATAGCGGCGGCTCGGGTCACGGGCGAAATCCAGAAACCCGGTCACAATCTCGTTAAGGTGATCGGACTCCCGCACCGCGATGGCGGCCAGACGGGCCACCAGATCTTTCGACTCAATGTTGCGCTGGAGCTCGTCCATACTTCCCCGTATCGACGCCACGGGATTCCGAATTTCATGGGCCAGACCGGCGGACAATTCACCAATGACGGCCATCCGGTCCTGTTGCTGCAGCTCTTTGCGCATGCGGGCCATCTCGGTCAGGTCGGTAAAGGAAGCGATGAGCCCGGTCACGTGCCCGTGGGCATCCCGGATACGGTTGGTGGTCAGTCCCAGCAGGCGCGAGCTTTCCGGCCCGATCTGGGTGTAAAACTCATAGCTGGTGAAATCTTTCCGAAGGCGCAACGCCGTGGTCACCGGACACTCCGCCCCCGACTCGGGCACGATAATGCCATCCACATGACGGCCGGCCACGTTCTCCTCCCGGAGATTCAGGATCCCACAGGCGGCCTTGTTCATCGCGACCACCAGGCCCTTGGCGTCGGTAATGAGAAAGCCGCTGTTCATGTTATCCAGAATCTCGCGCTGGAACTGTTTCATCCGGCTTACGCGCTGGTTCCAGTAGCCACTGATGAACGCGGTGAAAAAGAAGGCGAGGCCCTGAATCAGATAATGATACCAATGGGCCAGCTGATCGGGCGCCGAAGGTGCGGTGATGAAGACCTGGTAGAGCATGTACACGGAGGCCATCGACGCAAACACGAAGCCCTGGAGGAGCCCCATCAGGACGCCGGCCTCGAGTATCACGATAACGAGCAGGAACGTGAAGAAGCTGGCCTGACCGCCGGTGTAACTGATGGTGGCCGCCACGACCCCGAAATCGACCAACACCTGGGTCCAGGTAAGAATGGCCGGGACCGAGTTTTCCCGCCGGAGCACGATGAGATACCACAGACTACTGGCAAACGCCGAGGCATAGATCGCCATTAGAAGATGGCGAAAGGCTTCCTCTTCATCGGCCACCAACTGGGCACCCACCGCCACCACCAGAAGCATCCCGATACGCGCCAGTCCCACAAACCATAGCCACGTAGACGGGCCATCATAGGACGGACGAAGGTACTCAAGAACAGACGACGTGTATCGAACGAGATGTCGGATCACATTCCTTTTTCCATGAGGTGCTGCAACCCTTCCGGATCGGCGCTGCGCTTGAAGGCCATCTCCGTCGTAATGATGCCCCGCTTGGACAGACGAAACAGGGATTGGTTCATGGTTAACATGCCTTCGCCCTTGCCGATTTCAATCATGGAAGGGATCTGCTCCAGCTTTTCGGCACGAATGAGTGAACGAATAGCGGGGTTGGCCAACATGATTTCCATGCAGAGGGCCCGCCCCATTCCGTCGGCCCGGGGCACCAATTGCTGCACCACGACGGCCTCCAACACGAAGGACAACTGGGTACGTACCTGGGCCTGCTGGGCCGCCGGGAACACGTCGATAATACGGTTCATGGTCTGGAGGGCATCATTGGTGTGCAGGGTGGCAAAAGCCAGGTGGCCGGTTTCTGCCACGGTCAGGGCCGCCTGGATCGTTTCCGTGTCCCGCATTTCACCGATCAGAATCACGTCGGGATCCTGACGCAGCACCCGCTTCAGCGCCGCCGAAAAAGACGCCGTATCGGCGTGTACTTCCCGTTGATTCACCACGCTGCGGTTGTGCCGATGGAGATATTCGATGGGATCTTCAATCGTAATGATGTGGGTATTGCGCTCGCGGTTGATCTTGTCAATCACCGAGGCCAGCGTCGTGGATTTACCACTACCGGTCGGGCCGCATACCAACACCAGTCCGAAAGGCTTGTAGGCAAAGTCTGCAATCACCCGGGGAAGGCCGAGTTGCTCGAAGGACAGAATCTCAAAGGGGATGGCACGAAACGCCGCCACCACCGAACCGCGGTCGCGGTAGACGTTCAGTCGAAATCGGCTCAGCCCTTCGATACCGAACGACAGATCGCATTCCCGGGTTGATTCGAATTCCGCCACCTGATCTTCGTTCATCACCGTGTAGATGACTTCCTGGGTCTCTTCCGCCGTGAAGCGCTCATAGCGCCCCAGGGGTTCCAACCCACCGTGCAACCGAATCATGGGCGGCGCCCCCACGACAATATGCATGTCGCTTGCGCCCGCCTTAATCGCCTTGGTCAGCAACTCTTTAATGCTCGGTGTGGCCATTATTTCTCCTTTTAGACGAGGCGCAATTCCCCTCGTTCTTCCGCGCTTCACGTCGCCCGACGCACCCCCCGGTCGGCGACGGCTCCCACCCTTTACTACGCTTCCGCAGCCTTTTTAAAGGCATGGATTACTGAACTCGCTAGTCGTGACTCGTATGCTCCAAGACCTGCTCGATGGTCGACACGCCTTTGGCGGCTTTGGCCAGGCCATTTTGACGCAAGGTCTGCATGCCACAGGCGATGGCCTGATTCTTGATATCGTAGCCCGAGGCCCGTTGTAACACCAGGGGCTGCAATTCCGGCCAGTTGAGGAGGGCTTCAATCACGGCGACACGGCCGCGGTAACCCGTCTCTTTACAACGGCTACATCCCCGCCCACGCACGAACTGTATTTCTTCCAGGTAGTCAAAGCCGCGCCACTGGATGCGATCCAAGACCTCATCCGGTACGTTGATGGGCTCCTTACAGTCCGAACAAACCCGCTTAAAGAGTCGCTGTGCGGCCGCCAGGGCCACGGAGGACTGCACCAGGAAAGGCTCGATGCCCATATCCGTCAGACGGGGGAATACACCGGCCGCGTCGTTGGTGTGCAAGGTACTCAATACGAGGTGACCGGTCAACGCGGCCTTAACCGCAACGTCGGCCGTTTCACCGTCTCGAATTTCACCGACCATCACGATATCCGGGTCCTGACGCAGGATCTGGCGCAGGGCCGAAGCGAAGGTAAAGCCGATGGTGGACTGTACCTGCACCTGGTTCACCCCGAAAAGGTCATATTCGATGGGGTCTTCTACCGTCACCACGTTGGCTTCTGGTGAATTCAGCTTGTGCAGGGCACTATAGAGCGTGGTCGTCTTACCGGAACCCGTAGGCCCCGTCAGCAACAGCATTCCGTGGGGAAGCTTCAGGGCCTCCAACATGGCGCCTACCGGTTGGGGCTCGAATCCCAGGGTTTCCAGGCCCAGCGTCAGATTAGACTGGTCCAGCACACGGAGTACGATCTTCTCACCGTATTTACATGGAAGAAAACCCACACGAAAGTCGATCTCGCGGGCGTTATAGCGGATACGAAAGCGACCATCCTGGGGGAGCCGGTGCTCGTCGATACGACAACCACAGAGGATCTTGAAACGGGCGATGATGTTCTGTTGCAAACTCTTGGGCGGGGCTTTGGCCTCTTCCAGGGTTCCGTCCACACGATAGCGGATGCGAATCAGTTTCTCGAAGGGCTCCAGGTGAATATCACTCGCACCCCGTTCGAGGGCGTTGAAAAGAATCAGTCGGGCCAGCTTCTTGACGGGCTCATCTTCGGCGCCCACTTCGAGCTTGGAGACGTCTTCGATATCGTCCGTCGCCTTGAGCTCTTCAACATCCCCATCTTTCTCCTCGGTACCGACGAGCGATGCATAGAGGTCTTCGGCCTTACCCCCGCCGTAGTGCTTTTCAATTGCACCCGCCAGCTCGGAAGCCACCGCCACCACCGGCTCGATTTCGAAACTCGTCAGCATCCGCAGATCGTCCAGGGCCATGATATTCAGCGGATCGGCCATGGCCAGGGTCAACACATCCCCGGTGACACTCACCGGCAACATCTGATACTGACGCGCCAGGGTCTCGGGCACCTCGGAAAGCACCTCTTTCGGGATCGAATAGTGGGCCACGCGAATGTGAGGAATCCCCAGCTGCTCGCTCAGGGTGATAACCAAGTCTTCCTCGGAAAGATACTCCTTACTCACCAGGAGGCTCGGCAGGCTCTGGCCGGTCTGACGGTGCAGGTTGATGCACTCCTGCAACTGCTCCTGGGTCACGAGTTGCTGTTCCAGCAACATGTCGGGCAATCGCTTCTTAGTTGCGCGTGTCGCCATTCGTGCCCTCCTTTCCTGGTAAGGCGTTTAAAACGCCGCTGAATCGTAGACCGATGTGCTGCATGGGTCGTGTCTCTTCTTGTATCGGCCTCATGCCGCTTCTTCTCCACCGATATGACTGAGAATCTCTGTCGCCATCTCCACACTGATAGGTTCGTTGGAAAGGGACGCAAAGGCGGCAATCTTGCGCAGCGATCCGACCATCTTACGAATATCGTCGGAAACGCGCATGGCTACCAAAGAACAAATCTCTTCGGGCAAGGTCACCCCACTGGTCTTGAGTTGCTGGCGGAGAATCTTCATCCGCGTTTCCCACTCGGGGGGCTTCAATTCGGCCACGATGCCACTCGCAAATCGGGACACCAGGCGCTGCTCCAGCAGACCCAGACGATCGGGCGCCTTATCTCCGGCAATGATAATCTGACGGCCGCGCTGGTGCAAGACGTTAAAGATGTGGAAGAACTCTTCTTGTGCTTCCACCCGGCCGCCCATGAATTGAATGTCATCCAGAATCAACACATCCCAATGACAGTAATTATCACGAAAAGCCATCTGCGCATCGGCGGCCACCGCCTCTTTCAGGCGGCGGGCAAAGTGGCTGGCAGAAACATAGCCCACCCGCTGTTGGGGGTTGGCCTGCTTAATATGGTTTCCCACGGCGCTGATAAGGTGGGTCTTACCCAACCCCACATGCCCATAGAGAAACAGGGGATTGTATTCACTTCCCGGCTTGGCGGCCACCGCCTGGCAAATCTTTGCCGTGAAGGCGTTGGCGTCTCCCGGGAAAAAGGTGCTGAACGTCAGGGTCTCCAGAGGCACTTCCGACTCCAGGGCATCCCGCACGCGGGCATCGTCTTCTTCCAGGGCCGCATCGGGGACCGCGCCGGGCACCGGGGCCCCAAAGGGGGAAACGGAGTCATGGGGCGCACGGCCCCCACGCAAGTTTTCTTCGCGCTCCCGCTGCACCAGGGTGGCTTCCAGCAATTGGGTGGTCTGTTGAGACGATTCCACGGCCGCTTCCGCCAGGGCAGCCAGCCGGGCGCTCTGCACCTCCTGCGACTGCTGATTGGACGTCAAGAGGCTCTGCATGGAATGCACGATACCCGATTGGGATTCACGCAAGGCCGCGATCACCTCTTCCAGACGGCCATTGCCTTCCTGGGACGCATTGGCCTTGGATTGTATGAGCATGGTCGCCAGGGTTTCCTGCATGATTCCACCCAGCGTATCCCGTATCATTTCCGCAAAGGCGTCGAAGGGGGGCGGCGAGGGTTCTTCGGCCTTGGCCGTGGCACGAAGCTGGACTATGACGCCCGCCAACGCTTCTTGCATGGCACCCCCCACACTATCTCGAATTACCTCCGCCATGGCTTCGCCCGATAGCTCGTTGGACTCCCGGGAAAGGGAATCGGAAAGCTGCTGCAGGGTCGCTTCCAGGGCGGGAGAGATCGCGGGAGCCGGTGGCGGGCCGGGGGTCGATGCCGCCGCCGGTGCCGCCGTCGTCATGGCGGATTGCAGGGCTTCTTTCAGATCGCCGATGGCCGCACGGAACGACGTTTCCAGCCCCGATAAATCGGGCGCACTCACCACCGGAGCCACGGCCGCAGGGGGGGCTGCCGCTTCGGGTGCGGGAGCGGGAGCGGGGGTCGTCATGGACGATTGCAGGGCTTCTTTCAGATCGCCGATTGCCGCACGGAATGACGTTTCCAACCCGGAAAAATCGGGCGCACTCACCGCCTGAGGCGCAGCCACTTCGGGTGCGGCTGCGGGGGCGGGTACGGCCTTGAGCGTCGTTTCCACCACATCCCGCAGGGAAGACTGAAGGGCCTGGGTCAGGGCTTCCACCGGAAAGGGCGGCATCTCGATGGGAGCCGGAGCCGATTGGGCCCGCACTTGCTCCAGAAAAGACTGGCTCACATGCTGGAAACCCGATTGGATGGCAGCCACCAATGGGCCGGTATCCACGGGGGCGGCAGCGCTCGGTGCGGGACTCGGGGGGGAGGCCGCCGGTGCGCCCGAAGAAGATGAAGCGGGAGCGGACGTCGGCGCCGGGGCAGGTGTCGCGGGCGACGCCTCCTCCGCTTTGGCGACCGGTTTCGGCGCAAGGGCGGCCAGGCCCAGTGACGCGGCACTCATTTGCCCGCCACCTTTACCCGCGTTTTGCGCGGCGAAATATTTCTTGGTGACCTGCTCGAAGTGCGCCCAATTGCAGAGAATGGGCTTAATGCGCAACTCGGGCGAGGCATTTTTCACTACGTCGAGCGCTTCCGTATCCAGCGGGTCCACCATGGCCACCGTGAGGATACGCCCCAGCTTGTCGATGGGAATCAGGCCATGCTTCAGGCAGACTTCCTGGGGGACCAGGGCCAGCACGTCACTGCCCACATCGTAATCAAGCAAACTGATATGGGGAATCTTGCATCGCTTAACGAAACACGCGCTCAGGTCTTCCTGACTCAGGCACTCTGACTGCACCAGGATCTTGGTCAGGAACTCACCCGTCTCCGCCCGTTTCGCCTCCGCCGTAGCCAGTTGCTCGGCGGTAATCAGCTTGGCCTCCACCAACAACTCCCCCAAATGGAGCGCGGGCGGATCGGTGGCATTGCCATCTCGGATTCCGCTGCTGTTGGTACTATCGAGCATCAGGCTGGGCATACTCCGGTTTCGGGTACGGGGGGCGGCAGTCCGCGATGGAAAACAGTTCCCCAAGGAAGACCACACTAGATTGTATCATTGCACCGAAAAACGGTCAAACGGCAATTCTCCCCAACTTCTTTCACCCCAACGCCTTGGCCAAAACCCCGACGTCGAGGAAAGGGCAGAAATGCCACATATAGCTGTAAACTCTTTACAAGATACCATATATAGCCTTATTTCCCAAATATTAGGCCCAACCCCCGCCCGGCAGGGCGGCGAACCCTTCCCCGGTGGCCCCCACCCCACGTCCGCCGGGCGCAATTTGGCCCGATTCACCACGCCCACGTATACTGGAAATACTTCACCGGACTGCTTCCGGTAATCACGCCCGACCCAAACAGGAATTACGATGAAACGTGGTGACGCTACCGCGATGGCGCTCTTTGTCTTACAAGCCGCCCTTGCACTGAGTTATGCGAATGGACTGACACCCAACGTACCCGGACTCGGAGACCACTACTTCAAGGTACCCTTGTGGCCCCTGAGCGAGTCCCTGAGCGACATCCGGACCCTGGGCTACCCCGTATTTCACGCATTGATGGCCCGACTGGGTTGGGGGCTTGAAAGTTATCCGGTGGCCCAGATGGCCCTGCTTCTCTGCTGCACCGCCGTGTTTGCTGTTGGACTGCGTCGCTATGGACTGACCGGCATGACGGCCCTTGTCGCGGCCTCGCCGATTCTCTGGGTGGTGCCGGTGGAGGTGGTCATGCCCGAGACCCTGGCCAAGTGCTTCGCCGTGGCGGCCATCGGATGTCTGCTCTGGGCAACGGCCACCCGTCGTCCTATCGCGTACCTGGGACTCGCCGCGTCCGTCTTTCTGGCCTTTCAGATGCGCCCTGCGTTTCTCTTTCTACTCGTCTTTCTGCCATTGAGCTGGTTGTTCCTCTATGGCAAGCGGTGGGGATTCCAGGCCCCTGGGAAGGGGCTTCGCCATGGCGTGGCCACCCTGGGCGCCTGCACCCTGCCCCTGCTCCTCTTCTGCCTGCTCCGCCTGGTTGTCGTGGGGCACTTTGGGCTCGTCTCTTTCGGGGGGCAGAACACCGTGGGCATCTCCGTGGAGATGGTGCGGCCCGACACCGTCCAATCCCTCCCCATAGAAGAGCAACCCCTTGCCATGCTGATGGCCCGCACGCGGGAAGGCTGGCCCACCCCACGCTTCCTGAGCACGCCCGGCTGGCAGGATGACTGGCGCGCCGTCTCCAACCAATACGCCGTCAACGTCAATCGCATCGCGCGGGCCGTCCAGGCACAGTTTCCGCCAGACGCGGCCCGGGCAGACAACGTGCGGCAGGATCAGGCCCTGAGCCGCATGAGCCAGCAGATCTTTCGCCACCACATCGACCTCTACGCCCTTTGGCTGACCGAGGCGATTGTGGAAGGCAGCAGCCTCGCCATGGACCTGGTACTCGGCGGCCATGGCGGTATGGCCTTCGGGTGGCACGCCCCCCCCTCCATCGCCCTGGCCATTGTCCTCCTTGTGCTCGTGGTCTTTTCCTGGCCCCTGGAGCGACGCGCCTTTGGCGAAGGCTCCCGCCCCTACTCCGGTGGTGCCGTCTCGGTGCTGCTACTGATTGCCGGACTCTTTTTCCTCCTGAAAATGCTGCTGGTCATCCTCGTGGAACCGCCGATTCCCCGCTACGTCCAGGCCGCCCTTTTCCTTTTCCCCACTGTCATCGCAACCCTGGGCTGGACCCGGCTGATTGTTTTCGCGGCCGCAATCGCACGCCGCCCCTATTGGTATGGCCAGTGCCTCGTCGCCTACCCGGCCATCCCCGATGCCCCCCGGCCGATTGCCTGGCGGGATTCCCTGGCCCGGTGGAAACCGGGCCGTCGCCTCGGCATTGCCCTGACCGTTCTGTTCGTAGCCCTGGTGGCCCTCGGATGGTTCGGCAACCGGGAAGAGCGCTTTTTCCACACCATGGCCCACCACCCCGAAACGGCACGGACCGCGCTGTTGGCATCGGACCACCACCACACCTGGCGCACGGAGGAAGGCGCTTCCCCACTGCACTATGCCGTCCACCAGGGCGATGTAGACCTCGTTCGCCATCTGTTGCAAACGGAGTCCCTCCGCGACGTGCGCAGCCGGGATGGCGCCACGCCCCTTCACTGGGCCGCCATGGGCACCTCCGAGGGCACGATAATCGATCTGCTGGTACAACACGGCTACGCACCAGAATCCCCGGGACCACTGGGTCTGAGCCCAATCCATCTGGCCGCACTCTTCGGCAACAACGTGGCCCTTCGCCACCTCCTACTGCCGGGCATAGATCCCAACCTGAAATCTGCGGGCCACGTCGCCCCACTTCACCTGGCACGCGCACCGGAGACCGCCCGAGTACTCCTCGAGCAGGGCGCGGCCATCGATATTCCTGATGGCAATCAATCGACGCCCTTCATGTGGGCCCACACCGACGCCCTCGCCCGCTTCTTCCTGAAAGCCGGTGCCGATATCAACGCTGCAGAAAACTGGCGCTCCTTCATTCGACAGGGCACCCCCCTGCACAAAGCGGTCTACCAGAACGATCTGGAGCGGGCACGGTGGCTCTTGGAGGCGGGGGTCGACCCCAACCGGGGCGACATCAACCAGTTTTCCCCGCTTTTCTACGCCATCTGGCGCAACAATCCCGCTATGATCGCCCTGCTCCTGACCCACGGTGCCGATATTCACCATGGGGGAAAATGGGTACGATTTGACCGTGACCACCTCGACTACCGCTACACGGACATCTATGGAAAAACCATCGGCCGACACCCGGCTCGGGATTCCTTTAAGCACCACGTGCCCGACAAGGCCACCCTCCACCCGCTGGACTGGGCAGCCTTCATCGGCAACCAGGCCCTCGTCGCCACGTTGCTGGAGCGGGGTGCCGATCCGGCCCGCCACAATGCGCAGGGGATGTCGGCACTCCATTGGGCCCTTCTGGGCCGTCGTGGCAAGGTCGCAAAGCTATTGCGCGCCACCGTGCCCGATCGGGCCGCGCTGGAAAGTGAACTGTTGCCGTCAGAGGTTTTTGAGGCCACCATCGCCGCAGGGGGCCCGGCACAACCCCGTGAGGAGGTCGCCGCCCCTCCGGAAGCGCCGACACCCCACGAGGCTCTCGAAGCCCGGGCCCGGCAGGTGGTCGACGAATACAATCAAGGCGCGCCCAATGTGCTGGAAGGAGCCAACGGGTTTCTGTTTACCCGCCAGGCGGCCCAGTACCTTCTCCAGCGCGATCTCCAACGCGCCAAACCCGGCGCACCAGACAGCGGCCCTTCCCCGGCCTTCGCTTCCATCGTGGACATCCATCGACAGCTGCGCGCGCGGGGCATCCACCTCATCGTGGTCCCGGCCCCTATGGCCATTGAAGTCCACGTGGATTCCTTTCTGCCGACGTGGGATTCCTCCGCGCCGCCCTTTCCACCCCGAAGCAATTTTATAACCTCGCTGCAGGAGGCCGGCGTGGATGCCCTGGATCTTCTTCCCGAATTCATGGCCTACCGTGCGGCCCACCCGGATGTCAGCCTCTACCTGGAGGGGGACGGACATTGGAACAGCACCGCCATCGCGATCGCGGCAAAGGAAATAGCGCGGCACATCCCGGAAGGAATCCTGCCGGAGCGGGGGACGGTGCCCTTCCATCCGACGGCGGTGGAAAAGCCGGTGGGTATCCCCTATCTTGCCCACCGCCTGCCAGCAGAACGGCAGGGGGCCTACGACGGAACGCACTGGAATGTCACCCGCATACTTGATGCGGATAACATGCCCTATACAGACGACGACAACAGCCCCGCGTTGGTCATGGGCGATAGCTACACGCTGATCTTCAACGAGTTGTCGGGCCATCTGAGCGCCCATCTTGCGGCTGAACTGGGCATGCCGCTGGCCTCCCATCTGGGCAACGCGGCGGGTCCTATTATTCCCCGGGTGCTGGCCCGCAAAGGCAAATCGTACATCGACCGCCGCAAGGTGATAATATGGGTTTTCAGCGCGGCCTATATTCGGCCGTCGGGGAAGGATCAGTGGGGAATCTTAGCGCTGCCCTGAGCACGTGCGCTTGTGAGTGGCTTCGCACGGCCCGGGGAAAGGAAGGACGTAGTAGACGCAATGGCACGAACGGCTTTTTTTCAATGCGAGGAATCGCAAAAACATAACACGGGAGCGGGGCATCCAGAGAGCGCCGCGCGGATGATCGCGATTCAACACGCCATGGAGGCGGCGGGTCTTTCGCCCGCGGTGACGGTTGCTAAGCGAAAGGCCTCCCTCGACGATTTGGCACGGTGCCACTCCCAGGATCATATCGGGCTCGTACAGAAGTACTGCCTCTCGGGCGAGCCCTTTCCCGACCCGGACACCACCATGGGACCCGGCTCGTGGGACGCGGCACTACTGGGTGCGGGTAGCGCCATCGAAGCGGCACGGCTGGTTTTGGAAGGGGCGGCAGATAACGCCTTCTGCGCGGTACGTCCCCCCGGGCATCACGCCGAACGCAACAAGGTGATGGGATTTTGCCTCTTCAACAACGCGGCCATTACCGCACGTTGGCTGCGCACCGAAGGGGGCGTGAGGCGGGTGGCCATCCTGGATTGGGACGTGCACCATGGCAATGGCACCCAGGACATTACCTACAGCGATGACAGTATTTTTTATTGCAGCCTGCACGAGTATCCCCACTACCCCGGCACGGGCCATCCTTCGGAACGGGGCAAGAAAAACACCAACCTGAATGTCTGCATGACCATGGAATGCGGCCCCGATGCGTGGCTTGCGGCCATCGAGGAAGATGTGCTGCCTGCCTTTGAAGCCTTTGACCCCGAATTCCTGCTGATCTCGGCCGGTTTCGATGCCCACCACCTGGATCCCCTCGCCAATCAACGCCTGGAGTCCGAGACCTATAAAGAGATGACCCGCCTGATTAAAGGGGTCGCCAATGGCCGTATCGTGTCGCTGTTAGAGGGGGGCTATCACCTTCAGGCCTTGGGGGAAAGCGTGGCCTACCACCTCCATGAACTGCAACAGGACTGACGCTCAGGCCGCCTTGCGACGGAACAGTTTCCGCGCTGCCCCGACGAGGCGGACCCACAGACTTCCACCCGACGGTGCCGTGGCTTCTGTTGCCAGCGATGGCTTGGACGCGCTGGATTGCTGGGTCGCCTGATAGATGGCCAGCAGGGCGGCACCTGCTTCCGCCGCCGATCGGTAACGACGTTGGGGATCGATCGCGAGGGTGCGCTGTAAGAAGGGCAGACACCCCGGTGGCAGATCGGCCGCGAGCGATTCCAGGCTGGCATCCCGTGCCGGCAAATCACCGGTCATCATTTCATAGAGCATCTTACCCAGGGGGTAGATATCGGCGCGAAAATCTGCCATGGCGGCGTTTCGCTCCTGCTCCGGAGCGTTGTATTCCGTGCGGCCAAGATTGGTGCCGATAATGGTCAGGCCTTCATCACAGACGTTCTTTCGCGCCAATCCAAAGTCAATGACCTTGACGGTGCCGTCCTTACAGACCATCACATTCTCCGGGGCAATGTCCCGGTGAATGTAGCGCCGGTGCACGTAGTTCAGCCCCTTCGCCGTCAGGCACAGGATGTGGACCACGGAGCCAAAGTCCATTTCTTTCTGGAGATACATCCATTCCCGCAGGTTATAGCCCTTGATGTATTCCATCGTGTAATACAGCATGCGGCCGTCGTGACCGGCATCGATAAGATCCACGACATTGGGATGTTCGAGCGTACGCAATACATCCACCTCCCGTGCGAAGCGGGCCACGATCCAATCGTGGTCGCGGTGCTTGTCGTGGAGCAGTTTCAGGGCCACATCGCGCAGACGCCGCTCGTCGTAGACCAGGTACACGGTCCCCATACCGCCGTAGCCCAGTGTCTTTTTCACCACGTAGCGATCAGAAATACGCTGCCCCGTAAGGTCTAACACCTTCATCGGGTCATACAGCGGTAGTTGCGATTGGACTGCGCGGTGTGCAAGAGTCTCTCCCATTATGTATCAGGGTTCTATCCTCTTTACCCATTAGGGTATATGGACGGCGCACGTTGCAAGTTTTGCAGGTGACCGGGGCCTCAAATATTGGTTGCAATCTCCCCCAGGAAATATCATTTTCATGTCCGCCCCCGAAAAAGCATACAAGAATCTCACTTTTTTGAACTCCCCCGACGCCCGGCACATCCGGGTCTTGTGCGAGTTTGTGGAACCCCGCAGTCGTTTTCAGAAGCTCCGTGTGCGGGACACCATCGTATTTTTCGGTTCCGCCCGCACCCTGCCCCCCGAGGAAGCCGAGGTGCAACGCCAGACCGCGCAGGATGCCCTGGAAGCCGAAGCCATGCCCACGGAAGCAGCCCGCGCCGCCCTCAAGCGGGCCGAGCGCGCCGTGCTCCATGCCCAATACTATCAAGACGCGGTAGAGCTGGCTGCGCGCCTGACCCGGTGGAATGCCGCACTTCCCAAGTCGGGATACCGCTTTATGATTTGCTCAGGCGGTGGCCCGGGCATCATGGAGGCGGCAAACCGCGGTGCCCACGAGGCCGGTGGAAAATCAGTATCGCTCAATATCAGTCTCCCCTTTGAACAGGCGGGCAATCCCTATCAAACCCCCGAGTTGGCCTTTGAATTCCACTACTTCTTCGTCCGAAAATTCTGGTTCGTTTATCTGGCCAAGGGCTTCGTCGTCTTTCCCGGCGGCTTTGGCACCATGGATGAACTCTTCGAAGTACTCACCCTCGTGCAGACGGAAAAATCGTCCAAGCCCATGCCCATCGTACTCTATGGAAAACAGTACTGGGAGGACGTGCTCAATTTTCAGGCCCTCGTCGACTGGGGCACCATCAGCGAAACAGATCTGGAACTCTTCCACGTGTGCGATTCCGTTGATGAAGCCTTCGACTATCTGACCGGGCGGCTCGACGTCCTTTATCTCAATCCAGAGAAGTAGACGGCGAACCCGCGGCTGGTGATGCCACCCAATGACGATGCTAAATATCCGATATGGTTGGACTCGTCACCGTGGGCTCCTGCCCGATTTCGTAGCGTATGGCCCCCGTCTGGTCAATGAGAAACCCGTGCCACCCGGTCACGTTAAACTCGACCGGGGTCGCATAGGCGATGAAATTCAGCGGGTCCCCTTCCACGCGAAAGGTATATCCATTCTTCGGGGCGGTCCAGTCACCGCCGGTTAGGAACGGCGGATCTTCGTTGGTCAATGACGCCAGATCCGTCGCGTACACATAGTACTGGGTGTTGTAGTTCGTTTCCGCATCCAGTATCACGCGGAGGCTCGCGACGGCCGAGGCCTCATTGGCCTGAATTCGGGTCCGGATATAATTGGGCACCGCGATGGCGGCGAGTATGGCAATAATCTCGACGACTATCATCAATTCGATGAGTGTAAATCCCTTGTTGTTTTTCATATCACTATCTCCCGGGGATTTGTTATGAGGCTGCTGTCCCTTGGGAGCAAGTCATGTGCCACCTCCAGCCGGATCTGCCTATGTCGCGGGCATCACGTTACTTATCCGATGAACCCCGCCCCGGGCCCCCGGAAAACAGAAACAAAATTTGTCACGAAACACCGATTCGTGTAACTTTCCCCCCTCCCTTTCCAAAAAACCGCAGGTGTCAGAAATTCGTCAACCCCTTTCACAACCGGCACTTAAGACGGTCCCCCGCGCCCCCGAAAAATGATACCCCGTCATTTGGCCCACCGGGCCTATCGGCCATACTATGGCGCCAGCGCCCCCGCTTGACTCCACCGTAGACTCCGGGGTAGATTGCCGTGAACCCATCGCACCCGAAGGACTACCGCGAAAGGAAGCAGCTCGTGGCTAAACTGGACTTGAATAAAGAGAGTGGGGCCGCATTCAAGGCGCGGGTAGAACAAATCCAATCCGTGGACCAGCGGCAATGGGGAACGATGTCACCGGAGGAAACGCTCCGACACCTCCTCTTCCTGTTGGAGCTCTCTCTCGGCGAGCGAGAGGCGGAAAAGTTACCCGTACCGATGCCCGGATTCCTCATGTGGGTGCTCTTCTTCAACTGGTTTACCAACTGGCCCAAGGGCAAATTGGAGGCTCCTCCGGCGTTTTTCCCGGCAGCGCAAGACGATCTGACGGGCGCCCGGCAGGCCTGTACCGAAGCCATCGACCGTTTTGTCCAGCAATTGGAAGCGACGCCCGAACAACGGGGTTTCAGCCCCCTTCTCGGTCACATTCCCCTTCGTAAGTGGGCGCGGGTCCATGGCGTTCACATGGATCACCATCTTCGACAATTTGGCGTATAGAAGGCGCGCCCCGATTATCGACATATTTGTACGGCGCCGCCTGGAAGCGCAGAATTTGTACAATTTTGGACAAGAATTGGACCGCTCCACGGAGAGCGACACAGACACCGCGCATACCCATGCACCATAAAGCACGCCACATAAACCACTTAGAAAAAGCCCCAACACATTTGGCACAGGACTGGCATTAGGTAATCTGTTGACACGTTGCTCCAAGACAACCAACAGATTAGAGAAGGTCCAACGCCATGAATTCCACCGCGCAAAACGTTATTCGCACCCAGTCGCCCATCCGCGCCTGGTACCTCTCCACCTTCTGTGGGAAAAAAGTATTCACACGCATCTGCCAACCTTCCCTCTGCGTCTTTGGCATCATCTTCTATCAACACAGCTGGGTCCTGGTCAACGGTGATCAGGGTTCTGCGGTGCTCTCGATCTTCTGAGGAAACGCGACCCGCACCAAGTTTCGCGTTTTCTCGCGATGCGGTCTGTATCAGACCCGCTTCTCCCCCGGTGTGCAGCGTGGCCCACACCACCACGCTGCACACCCCTTCCACCAGAGCACACAAACTTTTCACCGCCGGAGCCCGCCTGCTACTATCCCAGCAGGCCCCGACCCCGGAAAGTGACGCTTCCTTGAATAACCCAACACCATTGAACGCCTCCCCGGCAATCCCCGCCCCGGGAGTACCCCACCGATGGTAAGCACCTTTATCTATCTTCCCCGTGAAGAGAATCCGTACCTGCTTCGCTGCTGGCTGCGGAAGCAGGAAGGCCCTGGCCGCCTATACCTCCTCTCCGACCATGAAGCCGCCTGCGCCATTGCGGCGGATTTTCCCGTGATCCATTCGCTGGTCCCGCTGGAGCCGGGGCAGCCCATTCCAGAACCATTCCGGGAGCGCATTGGAGCCGAAGCGTGCCCCGTGTTGCTCGTCGCCCTGGCACCGGATCGGGTTCCCATGCGTTACCAGGCCGCGACCCTCATGACCGATTTCTCGCCTTATGGCCCCTTAATACGGCAGGCGTGGCAGTGGGGCTTTCGCGAACTGCGCTTCATCGCCCACCGTGGTGAAGAGCGTCTCGCCCTGCCCCATCTCCTGGATTCCTTTCACAACCGTCACGTGGGAGAGCGGTGTTTCGTGGTCGGCAATGGCCCCAGTCTTCAGCAATTGGATATGTCGCGGTTGAAGGACGAAATCACCTTCGGCTCGAACCGCTGCTTTCTCGGCTATCCCCAATGGGGATTCCCGTTTCGTTACTGGGGTGTTTACGACAAGTTTCAGATTGAGCGCTATCACGACATCTACGAGACGCAGCTTCCCGAGGAGACCGTTAAATTTTTGCCCCTGGAATACGCTTCCGTGTTGGAGGCCCCCAACACCTGTCCCGTGCCCTGCCTGTGGCCCCGCCACAGCGCCCGGGCTTTCTCTGATTCCCCCCAGCAGTGCTTTGTCGGCTTTACGGTCACGTACATGCTCCTCCAGATCGCCGCAACGATGGGGTGTGATCCTATTATCCTGATCGGCACGGATCACCGGTATGACTTGAAGCAACGGGGTTATTCGCGGTGGGCCCGACACGTCCGGCGGGGGATAACCCGTCGGCTCCGGGGCGGACGAATCTACGAATCGGTCCTGGCCGCCCAACGCACGTGGAAGCGCCACAGCAAGCAGGTGGGCGCCCCGGCCCTGTGGTCGACCGATGACGCGACCCGGCCCACCCACTTTTCCGAGGCCTATACGGATGGCGGAAAGAATCAGTTTTTGCCCCCGGAGCCGGAAGAGGCGGAGCGGGATTTCGATTGTGCGCAGCGATGGGCCGTGGCGCATGGCCGCACCATTTTAAACGCCACGCCCGACTCGGCCCTCAAGAGCTTTCCGACCGTTGCCTTTGACGATTTGTTTCGCTAGGACCTCTCGTCGAAATCAATGCACGCCGCCGGGATTGCAGCAATCCCACCAGACATCCATTTTTTCGAGATAGCCCTGGGATTCGAGAAAGGTCGTATCCGCGTCGGACCGAATGTAGCCCAGGGCATCCCGCTCTTCGGCAAAGTAATTCGCCACGTGTACGGCGGTAATGGGGGAGAACTCCCGTTCTTCTCCCAGGTCATACCCCGAGGCCACCAGGCTATAGGCCGCAACCGGACAGGCTGACGGAAAGGCGTGAAAAGCAATCGCTTCCACGACGGGATCGGGCAATCCCCAGAGTTCGAGGAGGTAACTGCCCACCTGGGCATGGGTCACACCCAGTATGGCTTTCTCCGCATCCATCAACGTCAGGTGAGAGGCCTGGGCATGGGCAATGGCTTCCTCGAAACCTTCGCAGAGCTGGCTGGCCATGATCAACTGGCCCACTTCATGAAGCAGGCCGGCGGTAAAGGCCCGGTCAATACTTGTTCTATCGTCGGTCTCATAGGAGGCGATCTGACGGGCGCCTTCCCCCACGTCCAGGCAGTGCTTCCAGAGGGCGTCAATGGAGAATCCGTTGGGTAGTCTTCCCACCGTACTCAGATCAAAGACCTCGGCCATCAGCACGATATTTTTCAGATTTTCGAGGCCGAGCATGGAACAGGCCTGCACCAGGTTGGAGACGGGATTTCGAACCCCCATGTAGGCCGAATTTACAATCTGGAGCACTTTCGTGCTCATGGCCGGCTCCTGCTCAATGAGCTTACCGACGCGGCCGATGGAGGCATCTTCCCGTACCATCTCCTGTACAATCTGCTCATAGAGCACCGGCAGGGCGGGCAAGTCCCCCATGCGATTCAGGATTTTACGCATGTTCTCGTTCTGGAGCTGATCGCGCAACACGAAGGCCCGAGATATGGCCTCGTACAGAGCGGATGGCTCGCAGGGCTTCCCCAGCGTCTGATGGGCCACGTTGGACACTTTCAACAGCAACTGGGCATCCGTACTGCCCGACAGCACAAAGCGGACGGTTTGGGGGAACTTCTCGCGCACCTGCATCAGAAAGTCCGCGCCGCTCATCCCTTCCATATTGAGATCGGTGACGACCACATCGAAATCAGGGAACTTCTCCATGGCCTCCAGGGCAGTTTCCCCCGATTGACAAAAACTCATGGACCAGTCGCGGGCACAGGTCCGCAAACTTCGTTTCAATCCGTTCAGCACGTTTATTTCGTCGTCAACGAATAGAACTCGTTTCATCGGACTCCCCTTCGGTTTCCTCGACATCATCCAGGCAAAGACGAATTTCCTCAAAGGTATCCACGGACTGCTCAAAGGCTTCCAGTACCTCCGGCGAGAAATGCGTTCCCTTGCCCTTCATCATATTCGCGACGGTCTCCTCGACGGAGAAAGCGGGCTTGTAGGCCCGCACGGAGCGGAGTGCATCATAGACATCCGCTACGGCCACAATCAGACCACTCACGGGGATCGCCTTGCCCTCCAGGCCCCGGGGGTAGCCGCTGCCATCCCACTTTTCGTGGTGGGTCAATGCCAACTCTGCCGCCAGGATACGCAGGTCATAGCCAAAACCGAGTTCTTCATGCAATGCTTCCGCAACCTCAGGGTGGGGGAGATCGAAGTATTCGGTTCCCCGGGGTTTTTCCAGGAGGATGGCGGCCCCGATTTCACAATGACGTTCCATCATGTGGCGTTCATCCACCGTCAGTTTACCCGACTTCAACAGAATACCATCGGGAATACCAATCTTCCCGATATCATGGAGGGGACTGGTCGTGAAGAGCGCCTCGGTAAAGTCACGGTCAAGCCCCATGGTTTCCGAAAGAACCCGGGAACATGCCGCGACCCGCATGACGTGCGCCCCCGTATCTTCGTCGCGAAACTCCCCCGCTTTTGCGAGCCGCCAGATGATGTCGAGGCGGGAATGCTCGAGCGCCGCGGTCCGTTCCCGCACCTTCTTTTCGAGCACGACATTCTGGTTGCGCAAAATATCTTCGTAT
This sequence comes from Candidatus Hydrogenedentota bacterium, assembly GCA_034669905.1. GTDB lineage: Bacteria > Hydrogenedentota > Hydrogenedentia > Hydrogenedentales > JAEUWI01 > JAEUWI01. Next base: position 116,040 of record JAXMOL010000003.1, on the reverse strand, counting down.
TCTTTCAGTCGGGTGGCATTGCGCAACCGGGCCGTCAGATCTTCCATACTCACCGGCTTGTTCAGCAGGTCGGTCGCGCCATTGTCCAGGGCCCGCCGTTTCAGATCGTTTTCCGCGTTCCCCGTCAGGATGATGACCGGGATATCCCGGGTCAGCGCATCGCGCTTCAGGGCGGCCAGCAAATCAAATCCATCGCGCTCCGGCATATTGACATCCGACACGATGGTGTCGAATTCAATTTCACGACAACGCGCGAGGGCGGCATCCACCCCCTCGGCGAAATGTAACTCCCACCGATCCCGGTAGCTTCGCAACATACGGCGCAGGCCGGCGAGGAAGTTAGGCTCATCATCCACGAAGAGAATCTGCTTTCGCGGAGACACCGCGTCCCCCATTCGGCGGGCGGACGCTTCTGAATTATGGACCGTCACGTACTACTCCCTGTTCCCTTACCGGGCCGGAGCGGTAGCTTGAGTATGAAAGTCGTCCCTTCACCCACGGCCGACTCCACCTCGATACTCCCTCCCATTCGCTCGACGATGACGGAATGGGTCAGGGCGAGTCCTTGTCCGGTGCCTTTTCCAATATCTTTGGTCGTAAAAAACGGCTCGAAAATGCGGCTCACCTGCTCCTCTGGAATCCCACACCCCGTATCCTGCACCCGTAGTTCCACCGCATTGCCCACCACCGCCGTGGCAATCGTGATACAGCCTTTTTTTGATGCGCCGTCCGTGTGGCAATCCTGGATGGCGTGGGCCGCGTTGACCACGAGGTTCAGGAGCACCTGATTAAAAGAGCCAGGAAAGCAGGGCACGGCCGGCAAGTCTGCCTGCAGTTGGGTCTCGACCGAGGCAATGAGTTTCCATTCGCTGCGGGATACGGCCAGGGTATTTTCGATCGCGTGGTTCAAGTCGATCGGGGTCAGGGTCTCGTCGCCGGGGTGAGCAAATTCTTTCATGGCCCGTACGATTTCCGCCACCCGGTTACGTCCTTCCAGGGCCTGCGCAATCGCAGCGGGCACTTCTTCCTGCAAAAAGTCCCAGTCGATTTCCTGGCGCAACGCCGCGACCGCATCGAGAGCAGCGGGGTCGATCGATTGGGTGCGCGCCTTCGCACAAATTTCCTCGTAGGCCGTCACCAGCCGCACCATGTCGCCCATCGCTTCATGCAGGAATTGGATGTTGTCGCCCACATATTGGATCGGGGTGTTGATTTCGTGGGCGATGCCCGCGGCCATTTCGCCGATGGCTTCCATTTTCTGAACCTGCCGCAACTGGGCTTCCAGCTTCAGTTCTTCCGTCGTATCGCGGAAGAATACGCTGTATCCCGTGGTCTCACCCGCGCGGTTTCGCAAGGGAGAAATGATGCTGCGCGAATGGTACCCGGTGCCATCTTGCTTACGGAGGGTCACCCGGCCCGACCAGGTTTCACCTGCCAGCAGCGCGCGCCGGATTCTCCGGTAAAAGCGGTGCCCGTGCACCTCGCTGCGTAGGGTATCCAGTGACTCACCCAGAATATCCCGGGCGCAATAGCCAGTGAGTGTGGTAAAGCGGGGGTTTATATAGGTAATATCACCGGCGAGGTTGGCAATGAGTACGGCCAGATCCACCTGCGATATGGCCAACAACAAATGACTGGCGCTGGCCCCCAATACGACATCCGAATCCAGGCTGTCTGCCTGCTCCGTCGTCGGTGCTTCCTGCGCTATACTACGGGTAATAGGATTCATAATAACCGCTCCTGGCCCGGCCCCCTGAATGTGATGTTGGGCCTAGGATAGCACAGGATTCGGCCCTTTCCCAATAACACCACAACAGGAAATGCAGACAGAATTCGCTCCCTTCCCCGGTCTTTGACTAAACGCATTTTTCGTATCGCCCCCCAAAAAAACAGGAGCCCCCTGGTGCGCGCCTCCGTGATTATCCCTACCTACAACCGCTACACCTTACTCAAGGCGTTGCTGCTTTCCCTGATGTCCGCTATCGAAGACGCCGACGTGGAAATCCTGGTTATCGATGACGCCTCCACCGATGGGACGACCGCGAAACTCGCCCTCGATTTCCCTTCCGTTCGCGTCCTTTCCCTCGCCCGCTCCATGGGCCCCGCCTACGGGCGCAATCGGGGCGCCGAAGTGGCACGCGGCCACCTGCTCCTCTTTCTGGATTCCGATGGGGTCGTGGAATCCAACTGGCTCGACGCCATGCTGTCCGCCCATACCGGGACACACCTGCTATTGGGAAATGTGGTCGACTTCCGCAGTGGGCGCACGCAGTCCGTGCCCCGACGGGCCACCTTTATCGGAAAGAGTCTGCCCTGCCCACCGGAGCGGGCCAACACGGGCCCCAGCTGTAACCTCGCCGTACCCCGGAACCTCTTCCAGGCCCTCGGCGGCTTTGACGAAGAGTTGCCGTACTACTTTGAGGATAGCGATCTGTGCATCCGGGCGGCCTGTGCCGGGCACCCCTTTACCTTCGTGGCGGATGCGGTCTTTCGTCATCACGGCACGGAGCGCAAAACGGGTGATGCCATTCGGCTCCAGGAGGCCCATAGTACCTACGCCATGTTAAAGACCTATGAGGACGACATCCTGCGCAGTGTGACGTTCAGCCTGGCCAATGGCACCTGGCTGCTCACACGGGCCGTCTGGTGGACGGCCCGGGGTCGGCTGGATGACGTGGCGTTGTTACTGCGGGGCTGGGGCAGTGCCTATGTCCGCTATCTTCGGGCGCGCTATTAGACACTCACTTTTCCGAGAACTGCTTCCAGTGCCCATCCAGCGTCTCCGGCGTTTCTTCGGAGCCGTGGACATAAATGCGGTAGCGCAGGGTAAGCGAAGCACCCGGCTCTAACACGTAGGGCGCATCGTAGGTGAAAGAAGCGCTCATCCACCCTTCATCGCGCACGTGATAGGTCGCGGGAAAGCCCGGGTTATCGGGATGGTCAAAAAACGCTGCGCCGTTGATCACTTCCGGCGCGACCGGCCCGGAATAGTCCGCCCAGCGGGAGGCCTTCCAATGGACCCCCGCTTCGTTCTCATCGCCTTCCGCATTGATAATCTTCCCCCCGCCAAAGGTCACGGAAACCGTAGGGCTCACCCGCACGCCGAGGAGGCCGTAGGGCGTTTTACCGAAAGTCACGGCGCCCTTGTCTCCCACGCGAAAAAGCATCGTCAGGTCAAGATAGTAGGCCCCGGCGGCTTGTTTCGTCACCCGGAAGGTGCGTTCTTCCTTGAGCACCACTTCCCCGGCGGGATTCTTCCACGCATGGGCCGCCCGAAACCATGCCGCGCCTTCCTCGTGTCCGTAGGCTTCCAGTTGGGTCATTTCGATACGGCTGCCGTCCGTCTCCTCCCAGAAATTATGCCCATTCACGTCACGGTGCCCCACCCAGACTGAGCGGTGGTGGCGGTGTCCATGGGGATCGACGGGGTGCGACATGGTGGTCAGCCGTTTCCCGGCCGGTCCGATGAGGGGATAGAGGAAGGACTTGGGCTCGCTGGTGCCTCCGTGAAACCGGGCCACTTCGGCCCCGTCGATTTCAAAGGCCATCTGTTTATAGGGCAGGGGCACCACTTCGACTGACGGGAAAACGGGGGCCGCCAGGGAAACACACGGGACAATCAGCAACAAGGAAAACAGGGCAAATCGAAACACGGTCATACGCTCCAGGTCTTAATGGGGTTTGGGGATTTTGTCGCAACTAACTTTTCTGGTTGGTGCATCTTGAATCTTGAAGACCTACGCCGAGTCACTATCGTGCCACGCGATTCGACCCCGTCGATTCGTGTGCATGGAGCCCAACCAACAGCGGGCCATGAAAGTTGACCCCGTTCGGGCGGCCATTTCCGTCCGCAGGCTCATTGGAGCCCTCATTTAGTGTGTCTCGTAGCGAGAAATTCTCCTTTGCTCCACGCACACGAAACCTCGTTCTACTCGGCATCGCCCTCCTGCGGCGCGTCTATGACATGGCACGGGGACTGAGCGGTATTTCAGTAATTCCCCGACAGAAAAACTCCGGCTCATGGACGGCACCAATCAGTGCGGAAACGCTCTACTCGGGTCCCTTCCCCAGCCTACCACAGCCACGCCTATCACCGCATGCGGGTGGCGTTGTGTCGCGGCGCGGATCCCTTGGTATACTGACCATCACCCGACGCACGGATGCGCTGGGACAATCACGACCGGGCACCCACCCATGGGGCCATCGTGGAAAAGGGATTCCTCATGCGGATAATGGTCGCCGGCGGTGCCGGTTATATTGGCTCGGTGCTCGTGCCCATCCTCCAGGAACACGGCTATGACGTGGACGTGGTCGATCTGCTCTGGTTTGGCAATCACCTGCCCGAAGGCACGACGGTGATCCAGAAGGATCTCTTCGACCTCGGGGTCGAGGATCTGCGGGGCTATGAGCAGGTGATTTTTCTGGCCGGCCTCTCCAACGACCCCATGGCGGAATTCAGCCCGGCCCAGAACTTTATCCAGAACGGTGCCCTGCCCTCCTACCTGGCCTTTCAGGCGAAACAGGCGGGCGTGAAGCGCTTTGTCTATGCCTCCTCCTGCTCGGTCTATGGCTACACCGTCAACGAGCTCTACGACGAGAAGGCCCCGGTCACCTGCGCCTACCCCTATGGCATCTCCAAGCTGGAGGGGGAGCATGGCGTCCTGCAGCTACAGGATCACACCTTCTCCACCATCGCCTTGCGCCAGGGCACGGTCTGTGGACACAGCCCCCGCATGCGCTTCGACCTCATCGTCAACACCATGTTTAAGTGCGCCCTCCAGGAGAAAAAAATCACGGTGAACAATCCCTCCATCTGGCGTCCCATTATCGATGTGCGGGACACGTCGAGCGCATTCCTGCGCGCCATCCAGGCGGACCAAAGCATCAGCGGTATCTTCAACGTGGCAAAAGACAACTTCACTGTGGGCCAGGTGGCTGACTTTGTGAAGGATGAAGTAGAAGCGTGCACGGGCGAGAAGATTCGGGTCCAGATTAACAATGTGCAGGACTTCCGAAATTATAAGGTCACCTGTGAGAAAGCCCGCACCTACCTCGGCTTCCAGCCCAAGCACCCCATCACCGGCATCGTCAAGGCCCTCCACGCCCAGCAGGAACACTACGGGGACCTGGACCAGGACGCCTACTACAACATCGCTGTCTTCAAGGAATTGAAGCTGGGCAAATAGGCGACGACATCAAGGGTGCCACCCTTACAGACACGAGGTACGAGTGGCTTTACGGGTGAAGTGTCGACGCGGAATTCCTACCCCTCTATCCTTCCCGCATTGCACCCCCATACCACGCTTGGTGTATAACGGAGAGCCAACTCGGAAAGGAATTATCGTGCTCGCTCTCTATCGCGCCGCTGTCCCGTTTGCCCTGCTGTTGATTCTCGCCACCAACGTCCTTGCTTCCCCACTCCATGAGCAGATGTGGGTACGGGATTCCGACGGCCCCGTCATCTCGCTGGGTGAGCCGGGTGCCTTCGATGACACCCACCTTTTCGCGCCCTGTGTCATGGAAGAGAAGGGCCTCTTCACCCTCTACTACAGCGGCTCGACGAACGACGTGGCGAATCGCGTGTTCCAGATGGGGCGGGCCACCAGCACGGACGGCATCCACTTCACCAAAGACCCCGAGCCCATCTTTTCCTTTGGCGACGGGAAGCACTCCATCCTCACCCCCACCCTGCTGCGCAATCCCAACGGGTCGGTGCTCCGCGAAAACGGCAAGCTTCGCCTCTGGTTTGCGGCCACCGATTTCGTCCGCGGCACGGGTGCCCACACCCTCCACGAAGCCACCAGCGAGGATGGCATCACCTGGTCGGCCCCCTCGTCGGCCCAGTTTGATGGCATCTATGCGCCCACCATCATGAAAGAGGGCAACCTCTATCATATGTGGTATAGCGACGTCTCCGCCGACCCGTGGGTCGTTCGCCACGCGCAAAGTCCCGACGGACGTACCTGGGCGAAGACAGAGACGCCGTGCATCGTCATTGACCAGCCCTGGGAAAAGAATCGCCTCTTCTATCCAGCCGTTATCAAGCACGGCGACACGTGGATCATGTGGTATGGGGCCTACTGGCGCGATCGGGAAAGCACCACGGCCATTGGCACCGCCACGAGCACCGATGGGGTGCATTGGACCAAGGCCCCCAACAACCCCGTGCTCACCCCCGACCCCTCACGGCCCTGGGAGTCCCACTACACGACCAGTCAGTCGGTCATGAAATTGGAGGATGGCTCGTGGCGCATCTGGTATGCCTCGCGAAAAGCACCGCCCTTCGTCAACAAGTATTTCGCCATCGGCACCGCGCGTTGGGACGGCCCTGCATCGGAACGAATGGCTTGGCCAGCGCGGGCGGCGGCGCTCCGTAAGCAAATGGCCGAGGCCCTGACCCTTCCGGAAACACGGGTCCCCCTCGCCCCCGAAACCCATCGCACGACACCGGGCAAGGGCTACACCATCGAGTCGATCACCTACGCCAGTGAGCCAGGCTCCCGGGTAACGGCCTTGCTCTATCTGCCCGAGAGCCCACAGCCAGCGCCCGCCGTCGTGGTGGCCTGTGGCCATGGCGGCTCCAAGTCGGCCCTCTACGCCCAATACGCGGGACAGCTCTATGCCACCTATGGCTTCGCCACCCTCGTGGTGGATACCATCGGCGAAGAAGAGCGGCACGTGGAGCGAAAGATGGGGGCGCGGGGCCACGACCTCTACCACCTTCCCAAAGAGGCGCGCGCCGCCTTCATGACGGAGCAGATGCAGCGCTCTGTGCTCGGGAAGCTCGTGTGGGATTTGATGCGGGGGGTGGACTACCTTGAAAGTCGCCGTGAAGTGGACGGCGACCGCATTGGCGTGGTGGGCTATTCGCTGGGCGGTGCGAGTGCCGGAAGTCTGGCCATCCTCGACCCGCGCATTAGGGGTGCTGTCATTTCCGGCTGGGGCTTCATTCCCAGTCTGGCTGTCTATGGAAAGGCCTGCACCCTCGTGCCCTATCAGGATTTTTCCGCCATGATGGACTTTGGCGAGATGACCGCCCTCCTCGCACCCCACGCGGCCACCCTCTTTCTCAGTGGCACGTCGGACACCATCATCGACCCGGACCATGGCGGGGCCGCATTGCAGGAGGGTATCGAGACCGGAATCGCTTCGGCGAAGGTGCGCCTCGAAAAGGCGGGCATTCCCCATACCCTCGAGTCCGCCTTTGTCACCGACGGATGCCACCGCCCCTACTTCCTCACACCCAAGGCCGTGCGGTGGATGGCCGAGGAGCTGGAGGCTGACGTCTCGGCCAGGTCCTTTACCACTACCAACTACGGCGCGTGGGTCGATGCACAGGGGCAGAAAATCGAAGGGCTCTACGCCACGGAAGCCCGGGAACGGGGTACTACCGTAGTCGAGGTGAACGCCATCTATCGCGCTCCCGCCGAGCTGGCCTGCCTCCCGCGAGACGCAATGCCCTCACCCGAATACACCTTCCGGGGATGGATGGATGCCTGCCTGGAAGCGGCGAAGTAGTCTTCACGCAAAACCGAAGGATCTTCTACCCGTCCCGACACGGCGCTTACCAGCCCCTCCGTGGCCTTCGATGCGGTCCAGCGGCTCCAGCTCCAGGTACGCACCCGGGCATCGTCGGCGAAGCCATCGAAGCCCACGAGGTATTCATGAATGGCCGCCCGGTCGTTGGGCGTCATATATTCCTGGCCGGCCTTGATAGCAGGGATGGCATCGGTGCTGAGGGTCTGGAGATAGGAGATATCGAGCTGGAAGGGCGCGGAACTCTTCTTGGCGCGATAGCTTTCGAGTCCATTGCTCCCTGGAGCGACGCTGAGCATACGTTCCGTCTGGTCGCCCGCAATCCGCAAGATATTGATGCGGGCAATGAGGCCGTCGGGGTTGATGGCCTGTACCGCAAGAAACAAGGTGATGGCCGAAGTCAGCGCGCCCAGGATGAAACGCTCGCGATGATTCCGCAGCACCGTCGCCATGTGCCACAGGATAGTGAGTCCTATCCACAGGATACCCGCGCTCGCATAGAAGCGCAGCTGGGTCATACCATAGACCCCGAGGTAGAGGGCCATTCGGTGGGCGGCCGAGGCGAGGATGCAAAGCAGCAGTCCACTTTGAATGGCGCCCATCACCTGAAACCAACGGCGGGACAGGGGTGAGGCTTTACTCAGCCAGGCATCGAAGAGGAGTTGCATGGGCAGGATGAGGGCCGCCACCAGGGCCAATTCGAAAAAGCCCCGGCGGGCATACTGGGCATAGGTCGCACCGACTTCTTCCTGGACGTAGAGATCCCCACCGAATAGATAGCTGAGCTGAGTCAGCACGAAGGCGGCAAACAAGACATTCAACGCCGCCATGGGGATGAGCAATTCAACGGCCACGAGGGATTTCGTCTTTTCCTGGAAGGCCTTGGTCCATGCCTCCGCTCCGGGCGCCCAGTATTTATTCAATCGCGCACGGCAGGAAAGCATAACAATGGACAGGCCCGTGAAGATGGTGAACCAGAAGATGCGGCTCAACCAGGTAGCCCAGTCCCGGGCGATAAAACCTTCGAGGAAGGCACTGAAGCGGGCATCGGCTTTCCCCAGCAGGCCGCCGAAGACCACGAGCAGCACGGCCGCCATCACCACACCCCGCATGACAGGCTGAATCAATTCACGGGGCACCTTGGGCGCACCAAAGCGCGCCATGCCGCACTGGGTCCAGAGCACTATACCCCACGCCTGCAGCGCACCACCGAGGTGAACGAAGAATTGGGCAATAGGGAGCTTGCGCAGCCGAACGCCCGCGTGGATCCATTGTATCCACATGACACAGAAGAGAAACAGGGCCACACTTCCGTAGCGCAGGAAGGGGGCATCACGCCAGGCCAGGCAGGCCGCCGCAACAAGGGCCAGGCCATAGATGCCCAATGCGGAACGGAGCGTCTTTTCTTTCTCGCGGTGCTGAAACCACGCCATCACCATGAGCACGGCCACGCACCACACCGTCGCCCCGAGGCCAAGATAGGCAGGAAAAACAAGGGTATTCCCCACCGCCCCCGTCAGAATTGCCGCACTAAACAGCGGAAAGGTGGCATGGGTCGCCAAAGGCGGAAGGGTTTGGGGAAGCGCTCGGGGGGCTTTGGGAATGGCAGGCACTGCCGTCGCATCGGGGGTCGTCGCATCACTCATGGCACGTTCTCCTTCTATACCCCAAGATTACACCATGTACTTTGTTCTGTCAAGTACTTCTATTAGTTATTCCATGGGGATTGACCGCGTACCGTCTACTATGGTGCAATCCTTATGCGGTGCAGGCACTTCTTCGAAACACGCCCACCTCAGCCCAACGAAAAAAGGAAACAGCATGCGGCTTCTACTCCTCTTACTCTCGGCAACCCTTCTGGCCTCAGGCGCACAGGCACAGGCCCCGAGCCTCGATGAGCGTCTGCTTGCTGTGGCCCGGGCCTATGCCAACACAATGATGTATGCGGGTAGAGATCGTTATGGTGAAAGGCCGTCGCCCCTCTTCGCCGCCGCGTTGGATCGCCACACCTTCTCCTTGCTGGAAGGGGATGCCCTGGAACGGGTCCGGGCCATTCCCAAGGAGGAGTGGGGCATTCGCAATCACGACCGTGCCCTGACGGGTGCGAATCCCATGCACGATCAAAACCTCTATCAGATTCTGTATGCCCTGAGCGCCCTGTCGGGCGAAGCCAGTTATCACCAGGCGGCCGACCGTGCACTCCAGTGGTTTTTTACCCATGCGGTGAATCCGGACACCCATTTCCTGGCGTGGGGCGAACATCTGTCCTGGGACTTTCGAGAAGAGCAGCCCTTTCTGGCCAGTGGCGGCGACATCGGTACCCACGAGTACTTCAGGCCCTGGGTCCTGTGGCCCCAGAGTTTTTCCCTCGCGCCCGATGCCACGGCGCGCTATGCCCATGCCCTGTGGGCACACCAGATTGGCGACCACGAAACGGGGGCCTTTTCCCGCCATGGGGGATTTGCCGCACATAGGACAGGCACCGACTCAGAGTATCCCCGCCATGGCGGGTTCTATCTCGCCACGTGGGCCGAGGCCTATCGCCACACCAAAGACCCGCAGTTTCTCGACTACATCCAGACCCTGGTAGGCTATTTCGAAGGGCGGCGCCATCCGGTAACGGGTGCCCTTCCCGCCGAGAGTGCAAAGCGCACCAAGGGTACGACCATATGGCCCTCCAGCAATCTCTCCCTGGCCATTGACCTCACCGATGGGGCACGGTGGGTTCCGGAAGAGACGGCGAAGTTTATGCGCACCTGCGCGGAGAACGTGGATGCCACGTATCTCAACCTGGACCACGACCTGAGCGCTGGCGGCAAGGGCTTCGCCAAGGTGGCCGCCATCGACACGCTAAAGGGCACCTCCTTTACACGTCCGTGGGCCACGGGCTATGGTGAGGCGACCGATGCCCAAATCGCCAATTATTGTCTCCTGCGCTATGCCCAACGTCCCTTAGAAGGGTATAAGAGCCTCGCCATCGCAGCGGCCAATCGCTATCTGGATTCCGCGCCGGACACGTCGATTCCCCTTTACTCCGGTGCCCTGGCCGATGCCATGGAATTAATGATTGGCGTCTACCTGCTGGAGAAAGACCCCCGCTACCTTGAGCGCGCCGACTACTTCGCGGAGGAAGCCTTGCGGATATTCTTCGACGGTGGTCCCCTGCCCCGCGCGAGCGCGCAACATGATCACTACGAATCGATCACCCGGGGCGACACGCTGTCGATGGAACTCTTGAAACTCTGGGCCGTCCGCAACAAACCGGAGCTGGTGTCTCAACTGGTCTGGAACGAGCGGTAATCGTGTGTCCATGTTTTGGAGAATTCGCGTGCTGCCGTGCCGCGCGATCTGGTACTCCAGTTCGTGCGAAGGGGCTGTGGGATGTCATTGGGAAAATAGAGCAATGCCTTTGGCACGGACCGAGCCCCCCATCTAGTGACCTGGTGGTATTTCCCGACCCGCGCACGAACCGGGAATACCGGATCGGGCGGCACGACTGTTGGGTCTAGTTCGTGTGTGCGGAGGGAGTTCTTGTTGGTACCTATTTATTGCCCATGGACAAAAAAAGGCTACCGCCGAAGCGATAGCCCTGAAACAACGATGTGAAATATCTAGATAAGCCCCAGATCCTTCAGGACCGGGTCAAGTCGACTGGCCGATTCCTCGGTCATGGGCACGAGGGGCAGGCGAAGCGTATTCTTAATCATGCCCATCTTTGCGAGGGCCGCCTTGACCGGCATGGGGTTGGTCTCAAAGAACAAGGCGCTCGTCAACGGCAGAATCTTGTAGTGCAGCTCCCGGGCCTTGTCGTAGTCGCCAGCGTTGGCCGCGGCGCACAACTCCGACATGATGCCGGGAATCACATTCGCAGCCACCGACACGACGCCCTTGGCCCCCACCACCATCATGGGCAGGGTAAGGCTGTCGTCGCCCGACATGACGTTGATGTCGCATTGCCCCAGGATCTGGGACACCTGATCGACACTGCCACAGGCTTCCTTGACCGAGACAATATTGGGCACCTTGCTCAGGGCCGCAATGGTTTCGGGACTGATCTTGGTGCCCGTCCGGCCGGGCACATTGTAGAGCATGATGGGGATACCGGTTTCTTCGGCCACCGTGGTGTAGTGGGCGATCTGTCCGGCCGGCGTGGGCTTGTTGTAGTAGGGGGTAATCAGCAGCGCGCCGTCACAACCCACTTCCTTGGCATAGCGCGTGAGGCCGACGGCTTCTTTGGTATTGTTGGAGCCCGTGCCGGCGACGACCGGGATTTTACCCGCGACCCGCTCGACGGCAAAGCGGATGAGTTTCTTTTGCTCATCATGGGAAAGGGTGGCGGCTTCGCCAGAGCACCCGCAGGGGACGATACCGTCGGTACCGTTCTCCAGATGAAAATCGATGAGGCGTCCGTAGGCATCGAAGTCGATCTCGAAATCATCTCCGAACGGGGTAATCAGTGCGGGGAACGAACCCTGGAACATGTCGTAACTCCTACCCCGAATGGGGGTATCAAAAAGGCGTGCACAACTCTGGTGCACCGGTGTCGTTAAGGGGCTTCTCTTATCTCACCGGGGCCATGCGCATTACGGCCATCCAGCGGAATTCATGAAAGCGTGATCATATCATATTCAGAAGACCATTAGAATGGTGTATCGTCTTCTTCGTAGTACTCTTCTACCGCGTAATCTTCATCAAAGGGCTGATACTGGGGCGGCTCACCGGGTGCGGCGCCGCCATCGTCACCCAGATTCTTGAAGCGCTGGATATTCTTTTCGAACAGCAGTTCCACCGGGCCGGTGGGGCCGTTACGCTGTTTGGCAATGGTCAGCCGAATAACGTTTTCCCGGCCTTCCGACTCGCCCGCACCCAGTCGGGAAAGCATCATCACCACGTCGGCGTCCTGCTCGATGGCGCCGGACTCACGCAGGTGGGAAAGTTTGGGGGTTCCGCCATCATCTTTTTCCGCTTCCCGGCTGAGCTGGGAAAGGGCGATGACCGGGCAGGACAATTCACGGGCAAGCCCCTTGATAGCCCGGGAAATCTCCGAGATTTCGACCTGCCGGCTTTCCGAGCGTGATGAGCCCGACATAAGCTGGAGGTAATCGATAATCAAGAGGTTCAGGGGGTGCTGCTGGGCATGTTTACGCGCCTTGGAGCGCAATTCCAGCACGCTGATATTGGGCGTATCGTCGATATAGATGTGGGCTTTTGCCAGGGTATCGGCCGCCTGCTGCAACTTGGGAAACTCCGCCCGCGCAAGGAACCCTGAGCGGAGGCGGGCACTGTCTACCTGGCCCACCATACAGAGCAGACGTTGGACCAATTGCTCTTTGGCCATCTCAAGACTGAAGAGCAAGACGCCTTTCTGGTGGAGATTGGCCGCGTTGGCGGCGACATTCAGACAAAAGGCGGTCTTACCCACCGAGGGCCGGGCCGCCAGGATGATCATATCAGAGGGCTGAAGGCCAGAGAGCATCTCGTCGAGTTTATGAAATCCCGTGGGTACGCCGGTGATACCCCCGTCATTCTTCATCTGCTCTTCGATGCGCTTGATACCATCCTGCAGCAAATCGGCCACTTTGTGGATGGGGTTCAGCTGGCGCTGCTGGGCGATGCCGAAGATAGCCGATTCGGCCTGATCCAGGAGGTCATCGACCTCCCCTTCCGACTTATAGGCTTCGCCCGCGCAATTGGTGCAGATGGTAATGAGCTTACGGCGGAGGGCCGCTTCCAGCACAATCTTGGCGTAGTATTCGACGTTGGCCGAGGTGGGCACGGCATCCGTCAATTCCGCGATATAGGAAACGCCGCCGGATTTTTCCAGGTCACCGTTGCGCGTGAGCGCCTCGGTCAACGTCACCATATCAATCGGCACATTTTCCCGGGCAAGACTTAAGATGCCCGAGAAAATGTGCTGATGTGCATCCACATAAAAGATATCGGCGGGGTCATCCTGAAGGATTTCCACCGCCGTACCTACTGCATCTGGATTCAATAACATGGAGCCCAGCACCGAGCGTTCCGCTTCCACGTGTTGGGGCGGCGTACGATCAAATACGGGCTTTGCTTGCTCGCGCACGGCCACTTATTCGGCAGCAGCCTCAGCCGCAACTTCCGCTGCAGGGGCTTCTTCCGATTCCGGCGCTGCTTCGGCGGCTTCCGCTTCAGCGGCCTTCTTGTTGGGATCTTCGATACCCGTTACCCACACCTTGAGCTGGGCTTCAATGCTGCCGGGGAACTTCACGGTAACCTTGAAAATTCCCAGCGTCTTGATGGGCTCGGCCAACTGAATGGACTTCCGGTTGATTTCGTGGCCCATTTCGGCAAGCTTCTCGGCAATATGACCGGTCGTAACCGAACCGAAGATCTTGTCGCCTTCGCCGGCGCGTACCTGAATCTCGACCGTAAGCTTCTCGAGCTTCTTGGCCACTTTGGCCTGCTCGGCGCGACGCTTCTCTTCGCGACGCTTGATGATCGCCAGCTCGTGCTCAATCTGCTTGGCACTGGCGGAATCGGCGCGTACGGCAAGACGGCGGGGAATGAGGAAATTACGGGCGTAACCATCGGCGACGGTTACCGTTTCACCCATTTCTCCCAGATTATCGACATCATCACACAAGATGATTTTCATGGTGCTAACTCCCTTCGTTAGGCTTTACGCAGGTCATGGACTCCGTTGACGGGTATGCACCTGCTTGTGTACAGCCAAGGCGGGCCGCTACGGCAACCACCCTGTCCAAATTGGGGTATTGTATAAATCTGGTGACAGGCACGGCGCCTGCCACCCGATGGGCAATCAATCAGGATCTTCCGGTCGGTATGCCACGTTACGCAGCATCGCAACCCGCCGAAGGCGGATGCGGAAATTGCACCACGTATCGAACAAGCCGACCAGTCCCAATAAGTGCATGAGTCCAAAGAGGATCATGCCCGATAGGATTACAAAGGACGCCAATGTGGTCGCCTTCAGAATCGTCAGCGCATAGAGGAGTATGGCCAGGCCATTCAACCAATACACGCAGGTCAATATAATCGCCGCATTCCAACTGATAACCCGCAGCAACTCGTTGGGCCAGCGGTGATCCGCCATCCACAACAAGGCCACAGCAATCGCCACCCAGACCATCCAGTCGGGCAGGCGCATCCGTTGAAATCCGGTTGTTCGCCGCGGTTTCGCCGACAGACTGCGCTGACTGCGATCGATTACACAAAGCATGAAGGCCACCAGCAACAACACGGAGGCTACGACGGAACCAAAGCCGATGTAGGCATAGTTCACGTCATACCAGCGAAACATTTCCAACCACTGTTCACTGGCATCACCCTGCGCCTCAAACTCGGCGATCCGGGCATTCATGAAAACCGTGGTATCTTTTCGCAACTGCTGCCAGGTGGCGGCCATAACCACCGCCACCAGGCCCGATGCCAAACTGGACAAGGCCGCAAATCGACGTCCGAAAGACCAGTTTCGCTCCATCAGCACACCCAGGAGGCAGCCCATGGAGCTTGCCGCGAGGTAAAACACGCCCTGCGCCGGTGAAAACATCATCACCGTTGCGGTCACGCCCGCCAGCAGGCTCACCCCCCATGCTTTGCGCCGCTCCCCCGCCAGCCAGTGCCGTGCGGAAAGCACGATAAAACACACTGCGGCAAGAGGGACAGCACCCGCGAGCATCAAGAGCAAGCCCAGGACTAAGAGAGCAACGGACCAGAGCGGCGCTACCCGCGTGGCATCGGAATCGGACACCGGAGCGAAGGCTTCCTTAATCAGCGGAATAGGGCAGCAACGCAATCTGACGGGCCAGCTTGATAGCGTGGGTCAGCATACGCTGGTGCTTTGCACTGGCACCGGTAATACGGCGGGGAATAATTTTGCCCCGTTCCGTAATGTAGTGCTTCAGCATGGCGACGTCTTTATAGTCGATATAGACGACGCGATCCACGGTCAGACGACAGACTTTCTGCCTTTGTGTCTTCTTCTTTTTCTTACGCTTTGCCTTTTTTGCGCGGACTTTCGCCTTCGCCTTGGCGGATATCTTTGCCATTATACTGGCTTCCTTTTCAGGTTGTGGCTAGAACGGAATGTCGTCTTCCGGGATGGGCTCTTCGATCGGTCGGGGCGCGGGACGCTCTGGCGCAGCCGGCTGGCCGCCACCATAGTTACCGCCACCACCACCGCCGTAGTTTCCGCCGCCGCCACCGCCATAATTACCACCACCGCCACCGCCGGAACCACGGTTATCGTCATCCCAATCCAACGGCGTAAGCCGCTGGCCGGAAATCTCAATCTTCGAACGTTTCTGACCCGTGGCTTTGTCTTCCCAGGAATCACTCTTCAGACGGCCTTCAACCAATACCGGCCGGCCCTTCTTAAGACGTTCGCCTACCCACTCCGCCTGTTTGTCCCAGAGCGTGACATCAATGAACGACGTATCTTCCCGTCGCTCTCCGTCTTTGCCCTTGTAAAACCGGGAATTGGCAATACTGACGCGACAGACCGCGCGGCCCGAGCTGATATATTTCAACTCCGGATCACGTGTAAGTCGTCCTGCGATAATAACCTTGTTCAGATCAGGTACCCGAAGATCGGCCATTTGTCCTCACCTTTCCGTTATTTAATCGTCATCACGATGGTTGGCCGCACGACGCGGTCGATCATCATCGTCATCATCTTCACCACGGGCCGCGGCAGCAGCACTCGCACGAAGATCTTCTTCCTTGCGACGGGCCTGCTCCTCTTCGATCCGGAGCATGTGGTCATCAAAGTGAACAACCATAAAACGGAAAATGGGATCGGAAAGCCGGAAATACTGTTCAAGCTTTTCAACGAAATCCGGCTGGGCCTGGAAACGCAACAAAATGTACGTTCCCTCAGAGTACTTCTTGACCATATAGGCCAGTTTCCTCTTGCCCCAGATCTCCGAGCGCACGATGCTCCCGCCATTGCTGGTCACGAGGTTATCCACCTCCTGGGAGACCGTCTGGATGTCACCTTCCTCCAATTCCGGAGTGCAGATGTACAGCGCTTCGTAAGTTCTCAAGACACTTCACCTCCTTTTGGGGTAAAAAAATTACACGCTTCCCGGGCAGTCCGGGGCTAGCATAGCGGGCAATCATAACAAATGACCGGCCCAAGAGGCAAGTCGGAACGAAACCCGTTGCCCCGGCCCAATCCCCGGGGCGCGGGCATGAAGCCCCCTTCCGCTCAGCCCCTGGCGCCGTCGCCACCCTCCTGGGTCGGCCAGCGCGACTGTAGCGCCGACCGCAGGTCCGAGGACACCCAGAGGCGCTCCACCAGGGGACGGACCTTGCGCTCTACCTCCCGTTTGCCGGACTTTTCCGTCACATCGTTCAGGGTCAGGTAGCAGGACTGGTCGCAGCGCGTGCAGCAACGAATTACGACCTCCGTATAATCCGGTGCCGCTCCCAGACGGGGGGCCAGTGCCAGCAGGCGACTATAGTCGCCCCCCTCCATTGCCTGGATCAGAGCCGCCGAATCGGTGATCGCCTCCCGAGGCGCAAAGGTAATGTCCTCCTCCAGCCAGGCATCACAGGACTCACAAAAAATGAAATCGCTGAAATTGGCGACGCCGAGGTACAAGACCAACCCCAGTAGGATGGCCGACTCGGCAGCCCAGAAGCCCAGGAGCAGATAGCCCCGCACGGGGAGGTCGTCTCGCCAGAGTGACCATGCCCCCTCCTCCACGAGTTCTTGCGCATAAGCCATTATTGCAGCGGGACTTAGCATCCATTCCGCATAGGCCGTGGCGGCCATGGACCAGGTTGCCCAGGAGGCATACCAGGCAAAAAACCAACACAGGATACCGATCACAGCCAGGACCAGCATATTTCGAATCTTCAGCACGTGCCCGAGTATGCCGAGCCCCATGGCCAGGACGAAGCCCGCCAGACCGGTAATCACAAAGGTCAACTTGATGAAGGGCATATAAAATGCGAGCAACCCGTACAAGCCACCGAGCAACAGGGAGAAGATAGTCCCCAGCCCCAACATGAAGACCGCATCCCCCAGCTTAAACTTCCCGGAATGCCGGTAGTATTTCGCCCGTGCACCCACCTCCCTTAGCCCTCCAGGGTCCAGGGCCCCCGCATGGGACGGCCCCGCATGGCATTGGCCTCGGGATCATCGGGGAACGCTTCGCTCTTGGGGTCCCAGCGCAGCTTGCGCCCCAGTCGCATGGAAATATTTCCGAGGTGCATGGCCGTGCTCAGGCGATGAATGTCCTCAGGGCTGTAGTAGGGCATTTTGCGCGTCTTGACCCCCTCGATAAAGGCCTGGTGCTCACCCAGGGGCCGGGGATACATCTTATTCGTTTCCGGTGGGTAGACCAGCGCCAATAACTCAGGATCGCTGGCCTCCATGGGCGCACGCCAGCCGTTGCTCTTGATCCAGCCATCGGCACCATAAAAACCAATCCCGGCACCGTCCGACTTCACCTTCATGGTTACGCCGCTGGCATATTCGTAGTCGATATCGTAGTTCGTCGCCGTGTCCGCCATGCAGTCCACGGGAAAATCTCCCGTGCCCGACACTGCAATGGGGCCACCGTGCTCCTCGAAGAGGGCCACCTGGGCGGTATCCATGAGGTGCGCCCCCCAATCGGTGAGTTTACCGCCAGAGTAATCAAAGATATTGCGCCACTCCTGGGGCTCCAGTCGGGTGGGCGTATAGGGCGCAAAGGGGGCGGGCCCCAGCCACATCTCATAATCGAGGCCTGCGGGTACGGGCACGGGCGCTTCTTTGGGAAAGGCATCGCCCGGCGGCAGGGCCACGCGGATGTGATCCAGCTTCCCCAGGGCCCCATTTCGAACCAGCTCGGCCATGCGGTGATAGACCTGCACCGACCGATCTTCAATACCCCCCTGGTAGATCACGCCCGTCTGCCGAATAACTTCGATGAGTCGCTTGCCCTCGTCAATGGTAAGGGTGGGCTTTTCGCAGAAGACATCCTTACCCGCCTTCGCCGCCAACACGGAAAGCAAAACGTGCCAGTGGTCCGGGGTGGAAATCACGACCGCATCAATATCGTCACGGGCGAGCACATCACGGAAGTCGGCATAGGCCGTGCAGTCTTCATTGCCGTAGTGCGTGTTCACAATCCCACGGGCCTTTTCGCGGCGGTCGGCGAAGACATCGCACACGGCCACGACCCGCGCGTCGGGAATAGGCAGGAAGTATTTCAGATTCCAGCCGATACCGTGGTTACCCGTGCCAATAAACCCCAGGGTAATCTGTTTGCTGGGTGGCACGGTGGCACCTTGGGCCGTGCGGGGCAGATACCACGGGGACAGGCTGGCTGCGGCGGTCGCGCGCAAGAACTGACGGCGGCTAGTCTTGTTGAACATCGGGCTCTCCTCGTTGACACCGAATCACTATACAAGAAGTCGCGAAAATTATCGATTCCGGGGCACCATTCCCCGGTGCCCTACCACTCGTCTGGCACTCCGTCGTCGTAGTACCCGTCTTCCTCTTCGTGCACCGGGCCGGTCGCGACCCCCGGGGTCGTTTCTTGATGTTCTTCGTAAAAATCGGCGAGGGTTCCGATGATATACTCCCGGTGGGCAAAGCGCGGGGAAGGAAACATGACGTGCCCCAGCTCTTCGAGGGGCGTCTCTACATCTAAGTGGTGCTCTGCAAAAGCCAGCACGGGGTGCACCCGACGGCCATCACATTCCAGCCAGTGCTGGTCGAAAAAGTCCCCCAACCCGGACAAGAAGGTCTCGCAGATTTCCCGGCGCGACTCTTCATCTTCGACGCCTTTTTCCGCCAGCACACCGTTGAGATGCTCCACCATGACGGACTGAAAAGCCATGCCAAAATCGATATAGTCTTCATCCCGTATCGCATCCATCAGGACACTCCTTCATTTTAGGGCGCGGCGGCTCAGGCCTTACTCAGGGGCAGCAACATGACGACGGCTTCACCGGCACCCGCACCACTCAAGACGGCCGTGACATGGTCGCCCTTCTGAAGCACGGTGTCGCCGTTGGGCAGGATGTCGTTGCCCTGGCGTGCGATCGTAACGAAGAGGCAGCGGGCGGGCAGGGGAATCTCTTTGATGGCCTGCCCATCCATTTCAGAGCCTTCCTGCACCACAAATTCCAAGAGCACCGGCTCACGATGGGCGGGCACGTCGGGCTCTGCCCGACTGGCATCGGCATGGAGCAACGCGTCGTAGATGGGGGGCGTCCCCAACCGCTCGGCCACCACGAGGGCAAAGAGAGAGCCCGTAATCAAGGGCAGCAACTGGTGGAAATCACCGGTCATTTCCAGGACGAGCACGATGCCGGTAATCGGCGCGCGCACCACGGCGGCGAAAAAAGCGGCCATCCCGATGGCCACAAAAGATTCGGGGATGGGCGCTATGCTGGGGAAGTACCCCGTGACGGTAATCCCGGCCAACATCCCCATGCTCGCGCCCATGACCAGCATGGGTGCAAAAATACCGCCCGGAACACCGGCCGCGTAGCAGAGAATGGTCAGCAGGAACTTGCCCGCAAAAAGAAGGACCAGAAAGCCCATGAACTCAACACCGGCCGCGTCGCCATGAAGCATCTGCTTGGTAATTTCGTGTCCCCCGCCAGCCAGGGAAGGCAGACTCCACGCGGCAAGTCCGACCACCATCCCGACGGCACCGGCCCGCGCCCACGGTGGCAGTTTCTCTGCCCCTACCGCCACGCGCTGGAAGAAGAGGAGCGAGCGGGAGAAGCCCGTGCCGAAGACCCCCGCCACCACGCCGATGAGGGCACACACAGGCAGGGAAGACAGAGGAGCCGCCGGAAAACCGGACGCCTGAAACACGTTGTCGCTCCCCCAGAATGACGTGGCCACAATATCGGCCACAACGGCGGCAATAAGGGCCATCACATAGGTGAGGGTGGAGAACTCTCGCTGCAATTCTTCGATGGTAAAGATAAACCCGGCCAGGGGCGCATGGAAGGCCGCAGCCAGGCCCGCACCGGCACCACAGGCCATGAGGCGAGGAGCCGCCTTGGCAGGCACCTTGAGCACATCGGCCAGCAGACGACCAATGGCCGCACCCATCTGCACCGTGGGGCCTTCACGACCCAGCGAAAACCCGGAGCCGATACAGAGCAGCCCCCCGAGGAACTTTACGGGCAGGACACGCCACCAGGACATGGTCTTGGCGTGCATGAGACAGGCTTTAACGTGGGGAATGCCACTACCGGCCGCTTCGGGTGCAAAACGGGACGTCATCCAGCCGACAAAAAGGCCGCACGTGCCGCCCAGTAGCATCGCCACGATCCAACCCCAACCGGGGTAGGTGTGGTGCAGGTATTCGAACAACTCCAGGCGGGACTCTTCCGCCACGACGAGCAACTGCTGAAACAGGAGGGCCACGCCTCCCGCCACCAGCCCGACCAGGGCAGCACGAACATACTGATTGCG
Source organism: Candidatus Hydrogenedentota bacterium (assembly GCA_034669905.1). GTDB lineage: Bacteria > Hydrogenedentota > Hydrogenedentia > Hydrogenedentales > JAEUWI01 > JAEUWI01. The sequence continues at coordinate 95,075 of JAXMOL010000003.1, read as the reverse complement.
GCGCCGGTCACGCAAGACGTGCCAGCTCTGAAATTCTTGTGCGTTGTCCAACGACTCGCTCAAAGGAGATACACCCGTCCGTAGATTGTTGTTCGAATTTCAAGATGCCCCGTCATGCCCCTGGACCGGAATTGTACGCTATATGATGCCTGAAATGATAATTCGCCGTGGCCCCATCTCCAACAGACACCCCTACCGCGCAAGCCGTCGGACAGAGGGCGCTCCATAGATTACGGGCGCTTACCGCGCTGTCCATCAAGCCGATGGCGCTCCATAAAGAAATCCGCCACCCAAACTGGATGGCGGTTCAAAAAAGTTCCTAGCAGTTCTACGCGCTCGGCGTGAGCCCCCGCCGATTACGTATACCGCGCCTCCGGGTGGAAACTGCATACCGCGCCCGTTGTCCCGGTAGGACTGAACTCACTGGCATCGGTGAGCTTAACGCCTATCAATTCTTCGCCGCCCAACAGGTCATGAATCGTGGCGTTCAGGTGGATGTTGCGCATGCCGGGATAGCCCGGACTCCAGCGCTGTCCCTGCTTTTCGTCCACGCCCATGAGCTCACGCATTTGCTGGTGCAGATGCTCGGCCATGTCTTCGGCGATACGGTCGGAAAGCCCCTGCAAGAACAAGGTCGACTCCGAATCCCCGGCGGCTTTCATCTCTTCGATGAAGTCGTCGACCTGGGGCCCGCTGGTCGTCAGCTGGATGCCGATGGCACTCATCTTCCCGCTATCAACGGGGTGGTAATACTGGGCGCCGCAGATGGTGTCTTTCTTTTCGCCACCCAAGACCACGGTGAAATCAAAACGGGCGATTTCCTTGCTGTGGTCTTCGGGGTCGTACACGATGACATCGTCGCCGTCGGCCTGACAGGGGTAGATACCCATGACCCCCTGGGGCACGACCCAGTTGTTTTCGGTCGCCTTTTCAATCCACTCGTCAAAGAGGGCATCGAGCTTCTCGGCGGTGTGGCCCTGCTTTTCGCGGGCGGTCTTCCCGCCGAATCGCCAGTTGAGGGCGAAGAGGGTCTTCTTCTCCATGTAGGGCGCGAAATCGCGGAGGCTGTAGGTCACCTTGCGACGGCCAAAGCGGGGCTCGGTGGCGAGCTCAAAGCCTTCAAAACCCACCTCACGGCGGGGCAAAGTATCGAGCAATTCCTGGTCGGCAGCGGCCCGTTTCTCGGCCCGCTCCAGACGCTTGATGAGCTTTTCTTTGTTTGTCGTGAAATAGTCACTGATATCGCCATCGGCACGGAGCTTGTTCATCACGTTGACGCCGTCCATGGCGGTGCGGCAGTAAAATACATTCTCCCGCATATCTTCGGGTGCTTCTTTACCGGCCATGGCCACATAGGCTGCGTGGCGGTCGCTCACGGGCGCGCCGCCAATGAGGATGGGAATATCGAGCCCCTGCTCCGTCATCATATCGGCCACGGTGATCATGTGGTTGGAGGTCTGTACCAGCAGCGCCGACATACCGATGGCGTGGGCATTGTGCTCTTTTGCCGCGTCGATATAGGCCTGAAGGGGTGTCATGGTGCCCAGGTCGATAACCCGGTAACCATAGTTTTCCAACAGGGTCCGCGCCAGATCTTTACCGATGGAGTGGACGTCCTGGTAGACCGTCCCGATAACGACCACCCCCTTGTATTCAATCTTGCTGTGGATGTCGATGCCCGCTTCGTTGCGCATGAACTGCTCAAGGAAGCCCATGGCCTGGCGCATGACGTCGGCCGATTTGAGCAGGTGAGGCAGGGACACTTCGCCACGACCGAAGCCGTCGCCCAACTCCTGCATGGCCCCCATGAGGTGTTCGTTGATAAAGGCGAGGGGCTCATGGCTTTCCATGGCCTCCACCACCTGGAGCACGATCTTGTCGGCGTATTCATAGGTGAACCCGCGATAGTCCACCGTGCCCTTATTGCGTTCCTTGAAGCCATCTTTGATTTTTTCGCAGATGGCCTTTTCCAGGGGCAGGTCATCGTAACTCGTGCGCCGCACCACCACCACACCGGTCTTGCGCTCGGCAATGTCTTCCAACTCGGCGAAGGCGTCCATGTCCCGTTCCATGATGGACTTCAGCCCCAGTTGATAGTCGTTGGGATCAATGTCGGACACAAAGACATAGTGGTTGGGATTGATAATGGCCGAGTCGAGGCCCATTTTACGGGCTTCATCGAGGAAGACGGAGGTGAGCACCTTACGCATGTAGGGCTTCTTGGCGAGGCCGTTGGTGAGGTTACCCACGCCGAGGGTCGTGCGGACCGTGGGGTACTTTTCCTTCACCGCCTTGATGCCTTCCAGGGTCTCCACGGCGAAGTTTTGTCCTTCGATGGACTCAGACCCCAGGGGGAAGCAATTCACGTCAATAAACATGCGGTCGGGCGTGACGCCGTAACGCTCCAACGCCCGATCCAGGATCTGACTGGCGAGATCGAGCTTCTCTTCCCGGGTCGCACCGGGGCCCTTGGGTCCCGTGCAGAGGCCCACGTAGCAGGGGTTGTGCTGGTTTACGGCATCGAGCACGGCGTCGATCTTCAGTACGCCGGGCGAGGCCTCTTCCATCGAAATGGAGTTGACCAGGGGGCGACCGGGATATTGCTTGATGGATTCTTCGAGGGCATCCACCTGGAAGGAGTCGAGGCACATGGCCCCCGAGAAGTCGGTGGTCTGTATGTGGACCACTTCCTTGAGGGCCGCCACGGTGTCGATCTGGTTGGAGTCCATACAGACATCAATGACCTGACAGCCAAGCCCTTCGACCTGCTCCTGCACCACTTCTTCCAGGACGTCATGATCGATACCCGTCTCGTTTTCAACGGCATCGCGCACCTTCTTGGAACCCCGCACATTGAGGCGCTCGCCGAATTGGATCAGGGTCTTGGACCCATCGAGCAACACGGCATTCTGGGGCCCGGAAAGGTAGAGTCCCGTCTCGGGCTTCCGCACCTTGGGCTTAAGACCCCGAACCTGATCGGCCACACATTTGATGTGGGCCGCAGTGGTGCCGCAGCAGCCGCCGACGATGTTGACCCCATACTGCTCCACAAATTTGCGCTGGTACTGGCCGAACTCTTCGGGCGGAAACTTGAAGACCGTCTTCCCGTCAATCGACGTGGGCAGCCCCGCATTGGGAATCACCGAAATGGGAATCTGGCTGTAACGGGACAATTTCTCCACGGTTTTTTCCATCAGGTCGGGCCCGATGCTGCAGTTGATACCGAAAACATCGATACCAATCCCCTGCATGGTAACAAGGGCGGCGTGGATATCCGTGTTGAAAATCTGCATCTTGGAGAACTGATCCACCGTGACCTGGCAGATAATGGGCAGCTTGACGCCCTTCTCCTTCATGGCCTTCTGGCCGCCCATAACCGCGGCCTTCAGCTCGAGGATATCCTGCTGGGTCTCAAAGAGCAGGACATCGGCCCCGCCATCCACCATACCCCGGACCTGGTGATAGAAGTTATCCATGATGGCTTCATAGGTGGATACGGTCAGATCGGCCTTGGTGCTCGACAAAACGCGGTTGGAGGGCCCGATAGACCCGAAGACAAAGAGGGGCCGCCCGTCATAGTCGGCCTCTTTCTTGTAGAGTTCCCGGGCATCGCAGGCCAGTTCACAGCCCCGACGGCTCATGTAATAGGCCAGCGCCTCGTAGTCATTGCCGCTGAAATCCATCTCCGGGTAGGGGTTTTCCGCAAAGGCGCTGAGGTCAATGGCGGAAAAGTCATACTCCGACAGGCGCATGGGGGTGGCGCCAAAGGTATTGGTCTCCACCGCATTGGCCCCGGCCTTGTAATAATTCAGATGGATATTGGTCATGTCGTCGGGGCGCGAGAAGGACAGGAGGTCCGACAGCATTTTGAAATCGCTGCCGCCGAAGGACTCATCACCAAGATACAAGTCTTGAATGGCGGTACCAGTGGCACCGTCGAGGACCACAATTTGTTCTTTCAAGGCATCCAGAAAATGCATGGAATTCGCTCCAATTCAATAGGGAAAGACACAGGCGGGTCACCTGAGATGGGGTATCCGATTACCCGGAAACGGGACTTTCATTGTACCATTGCCCGCGAAGTGAGTTAAATCAGCCCTCCCAGCGGGGATTCCTGAAGGACCCATTTCGCTCCGGATTGGATACCGCGACCAATGTGCGCATGCATTCCGAGAGTCGTATAGCAGATCCCTTTACCGTTATCTTGAAAGGACGGTTGTGAAGTTATCTCAGACCTACACCCCCGATCGCCTGGTGGTTTCTTTTGAATTATTCCCGCCCAAAACGGAAAAGGGCCTGGAAAATCTCTTCGAAAATCTTGACGAACTGGTCACGTGCAAGCCGGTGTTCATCACCTGCACCTATGGGGCTGGCGGCTCGACCCAACATAAAACCCTGGAAGTACTGGATGGCGTCATGGGGCGCTACCCCAGTATCCCCGTGGCCTCCCACCTGACCTGCGTGGGCTCCACGGTCGACGAACTCCGGGCCTATATCGATGAAGCGCGGAAACGAGGGGTTCAATATATCGTGGCCCTGCGCGGCGATCCGCCCAAGGGCGAGGAACGTTTCGTCGCCCCGGAAGGGGGCCTGGCCTATGGCAATGAGCTCGTGGACCTCATCCACCGCGAATATCCGGACATGGGTATTCTCGTGGGGGGCTATCCCGAGGTGCACCCCGAAGCGCCCAATGCCCAGACCGACCTCGATAACCTGAAGCGGAAGGTGGACTCGGGCGCGGACGTCATCGTGACCCAGCTCTTCTACGACAACGACATCTTTTACCGCTTCCGCGACCGGTGTGTGGCGGCCGGCATCGACGTCCCCGTGGTGCCGGGTGTCCTGCCCATTACCAACCTGGCCCAGATTAAGCGCATTGTCAGCATGTCGGGCTCCGTGTTGCCCGAGCAACTCACCCGACGCCTGGAAGCCCATGGCGATGATGACGAAGGCCAATTCTCAGTAGGGGTGTATTTTTCCGCGCGTCAGGTTGAGGATCTCGTGGAAAACGGCGTGCCCGGCGTGCACTTTTACGTGTTGAATAAGTCGCGGGCCACGGCCCACATCTGCCGGGCACTGGCGCTGTAGGCTTGCTTGTCTTTAGAAGAACCGGGTTTGCGCTTTAGTGCGGTTTGCCTCTCAGAGCACGTTGCTCCAGCACCTCTACATCAACAAAATCTTTTGGTCGGCCCGTCGCCTTCTTGTTGGATATGAGATCTTCGAGGCAAGGAACTCGAACATCAAAACCTGCATAAACGGTTTGTAAGGCCGAAGCATAACAACTCGCGAAGTCGAGGCCGGTCGCGGCGGTGACGATGTCGATCCGATAGGGAGGAACGCCGATCTGGTAGATGATTCCCTCCGTCTCAAAGTCCTGAGGGGTGATCTGCTCGACCGGAGCACCGTATCTGGCCAGTGCCCTGTATACAGCCAAAGCATTTTCTGGGGTCGGCGACACCCAGAAATCTATATCCCCTGTAGCCCGCGGAACACCATGTGCCGCCAGCGCGTGCGCCCCGATGAGAATATACTCAACCTTCTCGTCGGATAAGGCGCGCAACATGTCGCTGTAGTCTTCGCTCAAAATCATGGGGGTGACTCAACGGGAGAACCTGACACGTAAGCGGCCACACCATGGCGATTCGTTCTGAGGGTGTACCCTCCACGAAACCGCTGTCGTCGCTCTCGGACATCCGGAGCAATCGTGCTTTTGTCCTGTCCACCTTCATTTCCATGGTCACATTGTACCATTGCCATGCGGGACCATCAATAAGTTCCACTGCGCACGTCACAAACTACGTTTCAGCCTTACTTGGGTTGTGGGCGGTGCGCACGTTAGGCATAATAGCGGCATCCCTGCTCTGTTGCTGACAGACGGCAGGGACAGCAGCGACGGCAGGAATGCCCTGCTCCGCCGTCCCTATAACATGGGCGCGCAACCGCGACGCCCCCAATACGCTGAGCTCCAACGCAGAATAGATTTATCACCATGACAAACGCTACCCCCTCCACCGCCGATCCCCTCATCATCGCCGGCCGCAGCTTCACCTCACGCCTTATGATTGGCACGGGGAAATTCCCGTCGGCACAGGCACTGCGCGAGTCCATCGCAGGCTCCAATTCCGAGATCATTACGGTCGCACTCCGCCGCGTCGATCTCAGCAAGCCCGATGAAGAAGGCATCATGTCCGCCCTGGATCCCAAGACCCAGCTTATCCTGCCCAACACCAGTGGCGCACGGACGGCCGACGAAGCGGTGCGCCTGGCCAAGTTGGCCCGGGCTGCCGGGCTGGAGCCCTGGGTCAAGCTTGAGCTGACCCCCGAACCCCGCTATTTGCTCCCCGACCCCATCGAGACCCTGCACGCGGCCGAGCGCCTCGTCAAAGAGGGGTTTGTGGTGCTGCCGTACATTCAGGCCGACCCCATCCTCGCCAAGCGGCTGGAAGAGGCCGGTACCGCCACGGTCATGCCCCTCGGGGCCCCCATTGGCAGTAATCGGGGCATTAAGACGAAAGAAATGATCCGCATCATCATCGAGCAAAGCAACGTGCCCGTCGTGGTGGATGCCGGACTGGGCGCCCCCTCCCATGCCGCCGAGGCCATGGAAATGGGCGCCGACGCGGTCCTCGTCAATACAGCCCTGGCCGACGCCCGCGATCACGGCCCCATGGCGAGGGCCTTTGCCCTGGCCACCGAAGCTGGCCGCCTTGCCTATGTGGCTGGCCTGGGCCCGGAACGCCACACCGCCGAAGCCTCTTCCCCGTTGACCGGATTCTTGAGCCAATAACTTCCCTGGCGCGCTCTTCCTCACCCCGGTCCAATCGGAGTGAGCTCGCCCCTGCACCACGGCCCCTATCCCATCGATGGGTACCGCCGCCCCCTAACCAGTTGACGTACCCCTGAAGTTCTGCGATCATGCTATTATATGATTCTTAGCGGCTCTTACCGGATACATCTCGGCAGGCGGGTTCCATCCTATGACACGGTCGGAAGACATTGAAGGAAGCGAGCGGGGACTCGTTGGCGCAGGAGCAGGGGCACGCTCCGTACCTGAACATCGGGATCGCCTCGTCCTCTTCACCCGGACAGCGGCACTGCTCGTTGCCCTTGCGGGGCTGGTGCTCGTGGGCCATGCCATCTACCAATACCAGGGTTCCATGGCCAATCCCCTGGGCGACCGTACCGCCGCGGCCCAGGCGCTGCTGGACGGGGGCACCCAACTTTCCAGGAGCATTGAGCGCACTGTCGCCCCCGCGATGGAACGGACCCGACTGCTCGCCTCCAATCCGGACATCATCCGTGCGATGCAGCAGGACGATGTCGAAGCCCTGCGGACCCTGTGCAATGACGCCATCCGGGACGCAACCGAGATCGATGCCATTGCCCTTTTCAATGCGGAGGGGGAGATCCGGGCGATCAACACCCACTATGCCGACGGCAGCCCCATTGCCCCTTTTCGCATCGCCAAGGTCATGGAACGGGATTATTCGCAAACGGCCGTCGTGCGTCAGTGCGTCAACAATGACCACCGAGAGGAAGCCCTCGAGTTTCAGACATCGTGTGATATCACCCCCGCACTCTTCGATTCGTCCGGCCTCTCGGTCGCCCATTCGGCCCCCTTCTATGACCCGGAGACCGGACAACAGGTCGGCGTCGTCAGCATTCGCATCCGATTTGATCGCATCACCGACCTTGCGAAGGACCACACGATCGCCGGGGGACGGGGCAGCATGTATTTTGTCACCGATGATGGGCACTATTTTGATGAATCCATCAATGCCAATAACGCGATAGCGCCTTTTCCCACGGAAGAATTGGCGTCCCTCGTCGAGCCCCTCGTCAGCGCCGGGGCGCGTTACACGGTGACCCAACGAATCGATCAGTACATTGGCCTCTTTCGCATGGGCGGATTCGAGACGGTTGATGGCGGGGGGATCCAGATTCTTGTGGCCATCGACAGCGACTGGGTCAATCATGAGGCCGTGCTCGACCGGGTGGTAAGCGCCGGACTTCCCGCTGGGGTTGGGGTGTTGCTCCTGCTGTCCGCCGGCCTGATGTGGACCATCAGTGTAAACCGCTTGCGCCGGGTCGAACTGGTCGCCAATGAATCACAGTTTCGCTCGCTGGTCAACAACATCCCCGGCGTTTCCTACCGTTGCCTGCTGGATACCCATTGGACCATGCTCTTTATCAGTGACGCCATCGAATCCCTGAGTGGCTATCCGGCTTCCGATTTCGTGCACAATAAGACCCGCAGCTACGACAGCGTCATTCATCCCGAAGACCGGAAAATGGTGGCCGACGAGGTGGGCGCCGCCGTAGCGGCCGACAGGCCCTACACGATCGAGTATCGCATCGTCCACGCCAGCGGCGAGATACGCTGGGTCCGCGAGAAGGGGCAGGCCTCCCGCAAAGACAAGCGGCCCGCATGGTGCCTCGACGGCGCCATTTTCGATATCACTGAGCAGGTCACCATGGAACAATTGCTGGCCGCTGAGCGCACCCGCCTCGCAGCCTTTGTGCGTCACGCACCGGCCGCCGTCGCCATGCTGGACCGCAATATGATCTACCAGGCCGCAAGCGAACGGTGGTACGTGGACTATCAGTTAGAAGGACAACAAATCATCGGGCGCTCCCACTATGACGTCTTTCCCAATTGCTCTCAGCGCTGGCGGGACATTCACACCCGATGTCTGGCGGGAGCGACGGAGCGCTGTGATATGGATATCTGGCGCCCGCTCGGCTGGGATGCCGATCAGGTACTGCGATGGGAAGTACGCCCCTGGTACGACACCCACAACAAGGTCGCCGGCATTATGATGTTCACCCAGGACATTACCGCCGACAAAGCCTTGGAACGGGCGCTTGAAGAAAAAAATGCTTCGCTGACGGCGGCCTTGGAAAAACTCGATGAAGCCCGGCTCGCTGCCGATGCCGCCAACCGGTCCAAGAGTGAGTTTCTGGCCAACATGAGTCATGAAATTCGCACTCCCCTGACGGCCATTCTGGGTTACGCGGATATTCTATCCGAAGACACCACAGATTCACCGAAAACCACGCCGCGCTCAGAAGCCGTCGACACGATACGACGGGCCGGCAATCACTTGCTCGTGGTCATCAACGACATCCTCGATCTATCAAAAATCGAAGCCGGAAAAATGCAGGTCGAAGACGTCGCATTCAGTCTGCCCGGCGTGTTGATCGAAATCGACAGCCTGATGCGTATGCGTGCGGCCGAGCGGGGCGTCGCGCTGGAAACCGTGGTCAAGACTCCTATTCCCAAGACCATTCTGAGTGATCCGACCCGGGTACGCCAGATACTCATGAATCTGGTGGGCAACGCCACCAAGTTCACCGAAGAAGGCAACGTAACCGTCCTCATCGAATCTCATGATTCGGACACGGAACCCTGCTTGCACTTTATTATTCAGGATACGGGCCCTGGCATGACACGGGAGCAAGCCGAATCGCTCTTCATGCCCTTCAATCAGGCAGACAACTCCGCTACCCGAAGACACGGCGGCACAGGACTCGGCCTCATTATCAGTCGGCGCCTGAGCAATCTGATGGGGGGGGATGTGTGGTTGGACTGGAGCGAAGAGGGCAAAGGTTCCCGTTTCATTTTCAAGTTGCCGCTTCGCTTTCCCCCGGATACCCCGCTTGTCAAAGACCTCATCGAGACCCACACGAAAACCGAGACGCGCTCCCCGGACGAGGCGGACGCGTCGCGCCAACTCCCCGCCCACATACTGGTGGCCGAAGACAACGTCGTAAATCAACGTCTGATTGCTTTTCACCTGAAACACGCCGGTGCCACGGTGACCATGGCGATGAACGGTGCGGAAGCCCTGGCGGCCATTCAGGCGGCCGACGAAAACGGGACCCCCTACGACCTGCTGGTCACCGATATGCAGATGCCCGTAATGGATGGCTATACGCTGGCGAGTACCCTGCGACGGGAAGGCGCCACCCTGCCTATTGTCGCGCTCACGGCCCATGCCATGGCTGAAGATCGGAAGCGCTGCATGGATGCGGGGTGCAATGACTACGTCTCCAAGCCTATCGACAAGAAAGAGTTGGTCGACGTGTGCCACCGCCTTATGCGGGCGAGTTCCCCATCCACCTGATCGGCCGCGACCGGGAGACTGTTGTTGGATACAAACACGACCACTGCCCCCTGGCGCCTCGCGGCGAAAAACCTGTTCTTTCCGATATTCTGCCGTTCCTGTCGGATGCGTCTCCTGACCGAAGAAAACGGGTATTTCTGCCCCACCTGCTGGGAGCTCGCCGAGCCCATTGAGCCGCCCTGGTGTCCCCGTTGCGGACGCCCCCACACCGCCATGGTGGGCCTGGGCAATCGGAGAAATTTCTTGTGCAGCGATTGTCGGGATACCCCGCCCGACCCCATCGGCCGCATCTACGGGACCGCCCTGTACGAGGGCATCATCGCCGATGCCATTCAGGCCCTGAAATTTGAGGACAAGTACCGACTGGCGGGTCCGCTGGGAGAAGCCATGACCCAATTTGCCGCCGCCTGGATGGACCTTAACACCTACGATTTACTCGTTCCCGTGCCCCTGCACCCCGTGCGACGGCGCGAGCGGGGATTTAACCAATCCACCTTGCTGGCCCGCGCCTGTGAATCCACCTTTCCCCACGCATGCTTGTGTGAGGACCTGAAACGTATTCGGCCCACCCGGACGCAGAGCAAACTGGCGGGCGCGAAACGGGCAGAAAATGTGCGGGGGGCCTTTGCCGCAGTGGGCGGGGCCTTCGAAGGTCAACGGGTCTTGCTCATCGACGATGTGGTCACATCTGGAGGGACGGTGATCGAATGTGCCCGGGCACTCATGCGGGCCAAGGCCCGATCGGTCGATGTGCTCGCGGTCGCCCTGGTGGAACACCGGGCGGCCCGCAATCGCTGAAGGGGTCCGTCTCCAGGGCGATAAAGGGGGTTAACGAGGCACAGCAGTGGCCTCTGCGGGTCTGGCGAACGAGGGAGCCCCCCGTTTGCTATCGGACATCTGCGGTAAATTGATGGAGCAGTGCCTTTACGCCGCGCATTTGTTTCAGTTTAATCCGGGTAAATCGCTCCCGACGCAGTTTCTCCATGGCATCAGCCTGGTCACGTGCGACTACGGTTCCTTTCTCATAGTGGTCTTCATCTTCTTTGCCTGCAGTATATGCGCTAAATTTAAACACGGCCACGATTAAATTCTCCAGCAGTTCGGGGACTTCATGAGGGCGTCTGCAATGAATTACGTATGGGAACGTGCTGGGAGGCTTCTAATCGGTTACTCCGAGAAAAAAGAAAACCCTGATTAGTGAGTATAGTACAACTTGGGCGGTCCGTCAACCCTCCTGTTCGGGCCAGGTCATGCTTCGGGGAGACCGGGCCTCACCTTGATTCGTTGGTTCGGACCACGTTATAACCGTGGCAGTGTGTGGTGCGTTTATTAGCGGCAGTCTATGACTACCGGTGGTCGGGGAAGCGCGTCAAAACGTAGTCTACTGAAGGAATTCACTTAATGAGAAAACCCATCGCTTGGTTAGGGTTGTGTAAAAGAGGATGGATCGCCCCACTCCTTCTTATGGCCATGCATACTTCCGCACAGGCGCAAGACGCTATGGAAGAGGCCGCCACTAAGACGGTCGATATTCAGCAGCAGATTGACGCTGTTTTCGGCTGGATTGTTGGCAATATCCTGGCCCCCGTACTGTTTTTTGATGTCTTTGGAGTGCCGATGATCATCGTGGTGCTGGTCTCCGGCGGCATCTTCTTCAGTACCCGCTACCGCTACATCAATGTCCGCATGTTTCGTCATGCCATTGACGTGGTCCGTGGCCGTTATGACGACCCCAACGACCCGGGGGAAATCTCGCACTTTAAGGCCCTTACCTCGGCGCTGGCCGCCACCGTCGGTCTGGGAAACATCGCCGGTGTGGCGCTGGCGATTACGGCCGGTGGCCCGGGCGCTATTTTCTGGATGTGGCTCACCGCCTTCTTCGGCATGAGCATGAAGTTTTCCTCCTGCACCCTCGCCCAGACCTACCGCGAAGTGGACGAAGACGGCCACGTCATGGGCGGCCCCATGGTCTATCTCAAAAAGGGCATCGCCGAACAGGTTCCCAGCCTGGCATGGCTCGGGGCCATTTTCAGTCCCCTCTTCGCGGTGCTGACCATTTTTGCCTCCTTTGGTGGCGGCAACATGTTCCAGACCAACCAGACCTATTCGGTCATTTCCCGCATTGCGGGCCTGGAAGACCTCCCCATCTTTAAGCCCATTTTCGGCGTGCTTATGGCCATTCTCGTCGGGGTGGTGATCATTGGCGGCATCAAGCGTATCGGTGATGTGACATCCAAGCTCGTACCGGCCATGTGTCTCGGCTATGTGGCCGTCTGTCTCCTGATCGTGCTGGCCAATATTACCGCCGTCCCGCCCATGTTCCTCAGCATTTTCACCCAGGCCTTTTCGCCCGAAGCCGCTTTTGGTGGCTTCATCGGCGTCCTGGTCCAGGGCATGAAGCGGGCCGCCTTCTCCAACGAAGCGGGCCTCGGTTCAGCAGCTATCGCCCACGCAGCGGCCAAGACGAAAGAGCCCGTGCGTGAAGGCCTGGTCGCCATGTTGGGACCCTTCATCGATACCATCGTCGTCTGCACCATGACGGCCCTGGCCATTCTGATTACGGGTGCCCATCTGGGCGACGAATCGGGAGACGGCGTGGAAATCACCGCCCGCGCCTTCGAAACCTTATCGCCCCACTTCAGCTGGTTCCTCGCTGTCGCCGTGTTTGTATTCGCCTACTCCACGCTAATCGCCTGGTCCTATTATGGTGAGCGGGCCGTGGAATACCTCTTTGGTAAGAAGGCCGTGGGCCCCTATCGTATTGCCTACGTGCTGGTCGCCATCGTGGGCCCCATGCTCAGCCTGAACAGTGTGGTAGATTTCGCCGACATGATGCTCTTGTCGATGGCCTTCCCCAACATCATCGGAATGGTCTTCCTTTCCGCCAAGGTCAAGAAAATGAAGCGGGAATACATCGCACGACTGAAATCCGGAGAAATCAAACCCCTCTGGTAACATCGATTAACGCCACCTGCAGGCAGTCCGTTCTACGACGGGCTGCCTGTTTTTTATGGCACGTGACTTAATTTCGGGGAAGCCCGGTGTGATATGACGACTCCCGGGAGTGCAGCAGCTTGCTGCCGCTTTTCCCCCGAAAGCTTGCTCCCCACCCCTGGTCGTGCATTGAGTTTCCACCTACCCGGCCTATGCCGTGAGCACGCTCACTCCCTGCGAGGACACGCAAGCTGACGCACTCCATAGGGTCCACCCATTGAGACGCGCGTGGCACGACCTGACGGTTCTTGTCTGTAATTGAGCAAGTTCAATTGCGATTGCCGTCAATCACCGCCCCTCAGATTCCACCGGCCGGTCCGCGTATAGTACAATATGCCCCTGTGGTTTCGCCCCGACCGGGCCGACCTATCCCACACCAATCGCGAAGTAACCCCAAGAGTAGACCCATGGCCACGACGCTGCAACAGTCCCTGGAAAACGCCACCTCCTGCGAAATTCGCTTTGACGATCATACCCGTCAGCTCTATGCCACCGACGCATCGATCTATCAGATCGTGCCCCAGGGCGTGGCCTTTCCGAAACGCATGGAAGATGTGGCGACCCTTCTTCCCGCCCTCCGCGACGCGGGTATTCCCGTGACCCCTCGGGGTTCCGGGACGGGGCTGGCCGGGGGCGCCATTGGTGATGGCATCATTGTCGATCTGGCCCGCCACAACAAACTCATCAGCGAGCTGAATGTGGACGCACGCACGGTGCGGGTGGGGGCAGGCGTCGTCCTGGACGAACTCAATGCCTTCCTCAAGCCCCATGGACTGGCCTTTGGGCCCGACGTGGCCACCAGCTCGCGGGCGAGCCTGGGCGGCATGATTGGTAACAACTCCTCCGGTGCGCGGGTGCCCCTTTACGGCACGACCATTGACCATGTGCGCTCTCTCGATGTGGTCTACCCCGATGGCCACATGGAAACCATAGGGCTCCGGGACGACGCTCCGGAACCCTTCCCGGAATTGAAGGCCCTGATAGAAGGGCATCGCGGCGAAATCGAATCCCGCTTTCACACGGGTATTATCAAACGCTGGCCGGGCTATGGCCTGGATCGCTATTTGCGCTCTGGCGGCAACTTTGCCAAGGTCTTCGGTGGGGCCGAGGGCACCCTCGCGGCCGTCTTCTCTGCCGAGTTGGATCTGGTTCCCCTGCCGGAAGAAAAGGGCATTGGGCTCATCTTCTTTGCCACCGTGATGGAAGCCATGCAGGCCACGGTCGAACTGCTGGATCTGGGTGCGGCGGCCATCGAACACATCGACGATGTCCTCTTCGACCAGACCCGGGGCCAGCTTCAGTTTCAGGCAGCCCGCGACTTCCTGGAGCTGGACGACAAGCCCTGTAAGTCCGTCTTGCTGGTCGAGTTCTATGGCGACGTGGAAGACAAATTCGCCGCCCTCGAAAAGAAAAACGTGGGACTCCGCAAGCGGATGTGTCGCGACGCCGCTGACCAGGCCCACATTCTCAATCTGCGCAAGTCGGGCCTTTCCCTGCTCACGGGGTGCAAAGGCGACGCCAAGCCCACGGCCGGCATTGAAGACGTGGCCGTACCGCCGGATAAATTGCCCGACTATGTCGCCGGACTCCAGTCCCTCATGGAGCCCATGGGCCTCGTGGGCTCCTTCTACGGACACGCCGCTTCCGGACTGCTCCACGTGCGCCCCGTCGTCGATCTCCATGACGCGGGCGACATCAAGAAATTCCGCAGTCTCTGCGATGGGGTCTCCGCCCTGACGCTCCAGTTTAAGGGCGCATTGGCGGCCGAGCACGGCGTGGGCATTGCCCGCACGGAGTACATGGACGAACACATTGGCCCCGAGCTGATTGACGTCATGCGCCAGATCAAGGCCCACTTCGACCCCCAGTCGGTGATGAATCCGGGCAAGCTCTTCCCCGACGACCGCTATGCCATTGACACCAACCTCCGCCAGGGGGCTGGTTCCAAGATGACCGAGCTTCCCTTCACGCCGGTACTGAAGTTCGCCGCAAAGGATGGCTCTTTCGTGGGCAACCTTGAGCAGTGCAATGGTTGTGGCGGCTGCCGTAAGCCCACCCCCACCATGTGCCCCACCTTCCTCGCCACCGGCGAAGATGTGATGGCGACCCGCGGCCGGGCGAACACCATTCGCGCCGTGTTGGAAGGCCGTCTGGATGCCGACCAGGACCCCTTGCTTTCGGAATCCCTCGAAAGCGCCTTGAGCAATTGTCTCTCCTGCAAGGCCTGCACGACCGAGTGCCCCTCCAATGTGAATATGGCCTTGCTGAAGGCCGAATTGCTGCATGCCCGACAGCGCAAGTTTGGGGTATCCCTTGCAACGCGCATGATCAGTCGGGTCGATCTGCTTGGCACCCTGGCCAGTCTTACGCCCCGAATGGCCAATGCCACCATGAAGTGGCTGTGGGTCCGGAAGCTCCTGCTTCGCTTCGCAGGCTTCGCCTTGGAACGACCGCTCCCCCCCTATGCCCTCGAACGCTTCGACGTGTGGTTTCAGAAGCATAGCCGCCCCACCGTGCCCGGCGAGCGTGGCACCGTCTATCTCTGGGATGACTGCTTTGTGCGCCACAACGAACCCAATATTGGAAAGGCCGCCGTCAAGGTGCTGGAAGCCGCTGGCTTCACCGTAGAGCTCCTGACCCAGCGGGCCTGTTGCGGCCGCCCCGCCTTCAGCACCGGCCGCCTGGATCTGGCAAGAACTTTCGGCGAAAAGAACCTCGCCTTGCTCGGCCAGTCTGAGGCCCCCGTCATTTTCCTCGAGC
Source organism: Candidatus Hydrogenedentota bacterium (assembly GCA_034669905.1). Taxonomy (GTDB): domain Bacteria; phylum Hydrogenedentota; class Hydrogenedentia; order Hydrogenedentales; family JAEUWI01; genus JAEUWI01. Next base: position 79,194 of record JAXMOL010000003.1, on the reverse strand, counting down.
CCTCGTGCTACTCCATGTTTGCCGAGGACTACCGCGAGCTGGGGATCGACGGTGCCGAAGACGTGGCCACACGCTGCCAACTCTTTGAACATTTCATGGCCGACTTGCTGCAGCGGGAGCCCGATGCGCTGACCTTCCGGGACGAACCCATGAAGACGGCCATTCATGGCCACTGCCACGCCAAGGCCTTAACCAAGGCCAGTGCCATGACGCAAGTGGCAGCAGCCATTCCACAGAATGACGTGCGCCTCCTGGACACCGGGTGCTGCGGCATGGCCGGTGCCTTTGGCAGCATGGAAGCCAAGTACGAACTATCCAAACAGGTGGCGGCCCCCTTGCTCAAGCAGGTTGCCGAATTGGAAGCGGACACCACGCTGGTGGCCTCGGGCACCAGTTGCCGCCATCAGATCACCCACCTGGGCGACCGAGAACCCCTCCACATGGCGGAATTGCTGGCGAGTCGCCTGGCCTGATTCAAAAAAGTTGAGGGCGCGCAGGCATCCATACTGGAAGCCTGCGCGTTCTTTTTTGGGGTTCGTGGGCCATTGAGGGGCAAGCAATGTAGCACAGCGGGTTATTGTGCCACCCGCTCCCACGCGACCGCCGCTCGGGTCGTAGCCACGCCCCCACGACCACGACACAAAACGTCACCGCAGGGTTTCCTGTCCGAACTAGACCGGCGCGAAGCCACCATTGGATTGGACGACGTAGGCGAAACTACTGGCAAATATCATGGCACCGAGAATAAATCCGACCACGCCGAAAACGATACGGGCGATATAGAGGATCACGATCCCACCGAAGCCCAGATCGTAGGCCTTGGCAAAGTAGAGTCCCGTCAGAAAGATACCGAAGAGGGAGCCCTCCAATATGGAGGCCAGAAAAAGACTGATAAAGAGGTTGAAGGCATTGCTCAAAAAGTCTTCATGGGGCAGGGCCCGCATGAGCATGAGGGCCAGATAGGCGCCAGCGGCCTGAAACACGACCACGCAGGCAAAGAACGCCAGCGCACCAGCATAAATCGCGGTGGTATTGACAGGCGCGTCTTCCGCCACCGTCGTCGGAATATCTTCGGGTGGCGGCGCCTCGTAGGTCATCACGGGCACGATGAGCACCAGCAGCACGGCCACAACCCCCAAGGCGATGAGCCCATATTTCAACCAGGGAATCCCTTCGGGCTCGACGGGCTTGTAGCGCGTGGTCGTGGTTGGGATATCGAGAATATCGGCACCACCGCTCAACACGTCGGTGTTTAATCCGCCCATCTCATACATGCTATCCAGGGACGAACTCATGGACCGCCCTTCGATATCCGCCTTCAGCGCTTCCGCCCGTGGATCCTGAAAGCTTTGAATCAGATGATTACAGAGGGGCAAGGCCTCTTGGGAACGCCCCAGCTTATCCAGACACATGGCCGCCGGATACATAATGTTTTTCGCGTTGGGGTAATGCTGGTTCAGGTCCTCCAGCAGGGTCAGTGCCTCTTGATACCGGGCATCCCGAAACAGCTGATCGGCCTCCTGGAATTTGGCCTTACTCGTCGTCGCGTCCATTTCCCCAAACCCTCCATATGCCCCCGCTTCTTCATTGACCACGCCTCAATAAAACCCGGCATTCAACTACCGGAACTTCGGCACTCCCACGCCGATTAAGAAGACAGGACCGCAACTACCCCGATACCTGTCCCGAACACTATAGCAACGATGAAGGTCGCTACGCACATGAAAATCGAGAAGAACAAGAGAAACACGATGCCATCACCAATGCGAAACCGGTAGACCACTGAGAAGACCACCATCATCACCACGTGTTCCACGACAAACATGGTCAGCAGCAAATCGAGGGGGGCGACCACGGTTAGAATCAGGCTGATGATGGCCGAGGCAATATTGGCCCCGAGCAAGGTACTCCCCACATGAAGAAGAACCCCCGATATACTGTTGGAAGGGAGTTTGTTCACGGTGCCGATGGCCAGGGCGGCCACCCCCGTCCCCAGGCCCTGAAAGACCATGAAACTGATCATAAAGACACCCAACTGAAAAAGCGAGACCGATTGGGACGAGGGGGTGGAGGGGGATGGGGGCTCCTTTAAGCCCAGGAACTCCAGGAAGAACGGCAGCAGTAGAATGAGGGTTACGATCACCAGCGCCCCACCCAACAGCAGGGGTGTCCGCCAGGGTGGCGGCTCTTCTTCCTCCTGCAGCGGAACGGGCACCGTAGTAATCGGCCCCAGATCAGGCAGTTCGTATTCTCCCTCAATGTCCAGCGAATCCAGCGGCGTATCCATCAGAGAAGGACGCAGACGGAGCTGCATCTCCCGGGCGCGGGGATCTCGGAATTGCTGGATAAGCATAGTGCAAATCGGCAGGGCCTTATCGGAGCGGCCCAGGCGCTCTAAACACAGGGCCATGGGATAGAGCACATTCTTCGTGTTGGGGTACGCCGCATTCAGGTGCTCAAGCCGACGGAGTGCATCGGCATACTGGCCACGGCGAAAGAGCCGGTCGGCCTCCGCGAAATCCTCTTTTCCCTCCGTCAATCCCATGACGATCTCCCCGACACACGCGCTCCCACAAACCACGTCCTATACGGTACGTGTTCATCCGCTCGCCGCACCGCGCTCTGAGATATTCTACTCCCGGCACCTCTCATTTATTCGTGCGCGGGCGAGGCAGATGTTGCACCGTGTCATGCACCTTGCTAGCATAGCAAGATGTCTTATCAAGTACCAAAACCCTTTGCGTGGAATTTTTGCGGCACCTGCGGAAAAAGTCTGGAGCCCACCCACGACGGCCAGAGTGTCCAACCCCACTGCGTAGCGTGCAATCGTTTCTACTATCGCAACCCGATTCCTGCCGCCTGTTGTTTTGTCGCCCGGGGCCACGACGAACTCCTCTTTACCCAACGCGCGGTAGAACCCTGCAAGGGCGAGTGGACGCTCCCCGGCGGCTTCATCGAGCTGGGGGAGACTGCAGAAGAAGCGGCCCTTCGGGAACTTCGGGAAGAAACCAATCTACGGGGGAGCGCGGTAGAACTCCTCGGTGTAAGCACCAAGCAAAGTCCCCATGCCGGTGCGGTCATGGTATTGGGATTCATCGTGCACGAATGGGAAGGAGAAGAAACCATGCGGGCCGATACCGACGCCCTCGACCTGCGCTTCTTCTCCCGCCGGGATCGGCCCACCATGCCCTTCAGTGTGCACCGGGAACTGCTCGCAACCTACGACGCCCGGTTCTCGGGATGAATTCCCGACCCCTGCCCCGGAGCTAGCCCAGGCCTTTTTCCGGCCTGCGTCGCTGTTTGGCCGCAGACAGGAGGCCTTTGCCCGGGAGACTACCGATCGTTAGGTTTACATTATTCCCGGAATGGGCCATACTTTTTGCTGTAAAGCCTGCGAAGATCTCGATTTTCCCTTTGAATGTGGTCAGAAGAAACGTTGAGTTTGTCATTGATGGCCAACATTACAAAGCCCTGTATTTACGGGGCTTTTATATCATAAATCACTGGCTGTATCCGTCGATGTCATGTATAATTAAAGGTGTCGCGGGTGTTTCAGTGGGGTAAGTCTCTACACACCGGTAGCGGTAACTTTGAGTAGAGATAGAAGCGAGAGGGAAGAATGACGCTTACACAAAGCGATGCCCTGAAGCGTATCCACGCACTCGGCAAGATACCCACCCTACCCGAAGTCATGACCCGGGTCCTGGAAGTGCTGGAAGACCGAAAATCCTGTGTTGACGATATTACGGCCATCCTCGCGGCCGATCCGATTATTTCTGCCCGTATCCTGCGCCTCGCCAACTCTCCCTTTTTTGGATCACGATTTGAGATTGACAGTATCCACCGCGCCATCGTAACCGTTGGCTTTGAAGCGGTAAAGCAGTTGGCGCTGGCCACCTCGGTGTTGGACAGTCTCGCGAGCAAGCCCCAGTCCAGCCTCGACCCCGAAGACTTCTGGATGCACGCGCTGGGCAGTGCGAAGGCGGCCCAGTTGCTGGCTTTCAGCACACCGGAGATTTCCATGCCGGAGGCCTGTTTCACGGCAGGCCTTCTCCACGACCTGGGCAAATATATCCTGGCCCTCAGTCTGGGCGATGATTATTCCGTCGTCCTCCAGAAAGCCGCCGAGAGTGAGGCCCCGCTTTACCTGGTAGAACAACGCTCCCTGAGGACCGATCACAGCGAAGTCGCTGGCTGGTTGGCCCAACGGTGGAATTTCCCCGAAGTTATCGTCGCCTCCGTGAAATACACCAACGAGCCAGAATCTTACGACGGGCCTTTTCGCAAAGAAGTGCTCATTATTTCAATCGCCAGTGATATGGCGCGCATTGCTGATTTCGGCCAAGGTGGGGAGACCTCTGGCGTCGAATTACACGAAGCCCGCATTGAACGCATCGGACTGCCTGTGGAGCAGGTGGTCGAAATTTGCGAAACCCTGGGCACGATGAAGGAAGAGGGCCGGGCGCTGTTGGGCATGTTACAAGGCGCATAGGGGCGCATTGGGTATTACAAGCTATGCAAGACACACCATCAGACAGACTGCGAGAAGAAACGCTCGCCCAGCTGGCCCTGCGCTACGAAGCGCTCGTGCGGGATTTGGGTATACTGCGTCTACTCGAAGAGATGAATCCGGCGAGCCGGACGGTGGAAGACATTCTTTCCCGGGTTGTCGGGGCGATCGCACGGGAAGAAGGGGCCGAGCAATGCTCCGTCATGACGCTTGATGCCCGGCAGGGCTGTTTGCGGCTCGCGGCGGTGGGCACCCGTTTTTCCCTGCAGGGCTTCCCCATTGCACCCGATGCCTGGGCTGGCAAGACCTTCGCCCTGGGGGAAGGCATCGCCGGCATGGTCGCGGAGACCCGCCAATCGGTGCGCATCGATGACACCCGGGTCGATCCCCGTTTTCTCACCGTTTCGGACAGCCCGGTGGCCGTCCGCTCTCTCCTTTGTTTTCCGCTGGTCGTTGGCGACACCCTTTTCGGCGTACTGAACCTGAGCCACAGCGACCCGGCAGCCTTTACGCCCGATCGGGAACACACGACCTGGCTTATTGCCCGGCGCCTGTGCGCGTTGATTGCACAGGCGAAGGATGGCGTCACCGTGTCGGATCAGGCCACCGACGGCCCACCCAGCCACGTTGTAGATTCTCCCTTTTTCTTTCACGCAGAGCGCCTGCATGCCATCGGGAAAATGGCCAGTGAAACGGCGCGCTCCCTCGACACCCGCCTGGAAAAAATCATCCATGCCGTCGAGGAGGCCTTGGAAAAGACGAGTCTCGAAGCCGCGCGGGGTGCCCTGATCGCAGCGCGGGATGCCGGCAAGGAAGGGGCGGCCTTTGTCCAGCGGCTCACGTCCTTTTCCGAGGCGACCACCACGCCGCGGGTCAGTGGTCCCGTTAAACTGTTCAAATTACTGGAGGAGGTCCGTGGGGTCTTGTCCGGCTATCAGGACCAATGTCCGTCTATCGAGCTCTCCACGCCATCCGAAGAACCGGAACTTCAGGGAGATCATGGGCGGCTCTTTCAGGCCCTGGTCAACCTGGGCATGAATGCCATTGATGCCCTTACTGCAGCATCCAACGAAGATACGGACCGGAAGAATTGGATTCGTATGGGAGCCGAGACGGTCCGCCGCAGCAGCACCGAACCGGGGCCGTGGGGCGATGCCGTTGATGGCCTGTTCATTCGTGTATTTGTCGCTGACAATGGCATTGGAATGCTGCCCGAAGTGGTCGCAAATGCGCGAAACCCGTTTTTTACGACCCGAGCGGGAAGTACGGGGCTCGGCCTGACCTCAGCCTGCCAGATCGCCCGCCAACACAACGGGTGGTTGGAGATTCAAAGTACACCGCAACACGGCACGACGGTGAGCCTCTATCTGCCCTATCTGAGCCGCCATAAGGACACCCCTCCCACGCCTGATGTGCAGGCGCCGAAAAACCTGGCGGAGACCGGAAAGGCGCGTATCCTGCTGGTCGATGATGAGCCCATGGTGCGCAATATCGGCCAGGCGATATTGAAGAAGCTCGGCTATCATCCGATTACTGCCGAATGCGGCAGCGCGGCCATGGCGTTGTGGGAAGAAACAGACGGCAACTTCGATCTGGCTATTGTCGATGTCAACATGCCCAACATGAACGGCCGGGAAGTCCTTGCCGCCATACGTAAAGACAAGCCAGATTTCCCCGTCATTCTTACCAGTGGGGATCATGAGACCGATGGCCCGTCCACACCGCCCGAGTTGCGGCCTACGGCCTATCTGGAAAAGCCCTACCTTATCGCCACCCTCTCGGAATTCATCCAGAAAGCGCTGAAGAGCCACGTGCGCCCGTAAGCGCTAGAAATGGCGTCCGATGTACTCGATGGCTTCATCGAGTCCTGGCAGTATCTTTGTGCAGTGCTTGATCATCCAGGGGGACATATCCTGGTAGGAATAGGGGCTGAAGGCGATGACGAACTTTCCGAGATCGTGCGACGCATAGAATACTTCCATGGACGTGCCAATAGACGTCTTGGAATAATTTACCAGAATAATGTCTGCGTCGCGCACGTCTTGCAGATCGAAGTCGACGATCTCGTTGGCGCTATCGATTTCGCGATCCCGAAAATTACGGCGCATGGGATCGAGGACGACAAACTTCCCCGACAGCCGCTCTTTCGCGATACTGCGCCACTCCACGCCTTCGTTGCCGGTACAGTCCATAATCGGACCACACAAATAGATTCGTTTAGGGGTATTGTTCATCACGTACTACAGCATGCTCTCAGTTTGTATCACCAAGGCCCGTGTCACACCGACACCCGGGCCAATCCACTATGGGGAAACCGGTATCAGCCGAAGGTATCCTGTACCGCCGCTTCGTGACGGGTGAGATATTCTTCCAACATGGCTTCGGCATTTTCCAGGTCAAGCCCCAGTAGCGCCAACGTATTCATGTGGGGCGCAAAAATATCTGGATTGTCTTCCAGCTGCGTGCCTGAAGCCTGCACCATCACGTCGGCCAGGGCCACGATCGCCACATGCTCCTGGGCCTCTGTGGCCAGCTCGGGCTGGTGGTGAAAGCGTATCGCCTGGGCAATCTCGTTGGGGAGGGCCCAATGTTGTGCCAATTCGTAGCCCGCTTCCACGTGGGTCAGGCCTATCAGGCTCTGCTCGGCTTCCAACAGCAGATTTCCCGTGCAGGTATTGTCGATGCGTTTGCACTTTTCCGGGGCCACCTCCCACAGGGCAGCACGGCCAATATCGTGAAGCAGCCCCGCGGTGAATACACCCGCGAGTTGACGGCGGTTACTCACCTTGGCCACGATGCGGGCGGCACAGGCCGAGCACACGGATTCGAGCCAGAAGGCCCGGTAATCAAACTCTTCCAACTGCCCCACCAGATCCACCACGGCTGCGGACAGCACGATTGCGTAGGTTTCTTTCAGCCCCATCAGGGATACGGCCAGGTTGATATCGGTAATCTTGTGGGTAAAGCCATAGCTCGCCGAGTTGGCCACACTCAACACTTTCGCCGCGATGGGCGGGTCGAGGGTAATGATGTCGGTCACAGAGGCCACCGAGCTGTCCGGAGAAAGCATGGCTTCGCGCACCCGATGAACGGTTTCCGGCAGGGCGGGTAGGGAGCGGATCCCCCGGATCAGGTGGGCCATATGGGAAAGCTTCAAGGGCTGGGCCAAGCCCGTAACCCCGGTGGAAGCATCCCCGCCTTCCGAAGAAGCATCGGGGAGCGGGTAGTAGCGGGCCAGGGCACCATCCACATCGTCGGGCGCACAAAGCAGTACCTTGAGTTTCATTCCGCTGGCTTCGGCCAGGCGGGCCTCTCCGTCTTCGGACAGGGGTACCTTGGCCGCCAGGGTCAACACGTCGCCCAACAGATCCACGGGGACCACTTCCATACTGCGGGCCATCTCCGCGGGGACGCACTGGAGAACTTCGGCATCCAATTCGAGGTCCCGTACATCAGACGGAAGCACCCCCGGATAGGTAAGCAGGAAATCCATGAAAGCATTGGGCTCAACGGCTCCCAGGGAAAACAGGATGTCGATAAGCTCCGCCCCGGTCTCCTGCTGGATTTCCAAGGCCGCGTCATACTGGCCCTCTGTGATCAAGCCTGCCTTCAGCAGCAGTTTACCCACCCGTTTCTTCGTAGACATAGTCAACTCCACTCTCGTAGTCCGCTTCGTAACCCGATCGGGCAGTCCAGGCAAAGTGCGACTACCCGTTATCTGACAATTATTTTCTGCCACCGTCAGTATATCCTAAATGCCGACGAAAGATGAATCTCACCACATTGGCACATGCATGACCGTCAACAGCCATCCGCTACAGGACGTTAAACCGTGGTAGGAAGGAATTTCCCAACACGTTGAAAAAATTGACAGTACGTATTGGAAGGATTAGAATTTCCCCACCTCTTGGTGTGGGAGGGCTTGTCAAATTGTAGTCAAATGTAAATAGAATTTGGCGAGGCTGATAGTTTTTGACAGTTTTTGGGCGGCCGCACAAAAATGTTAAGTACCTATTACATTATGTAACCCATTTCTATGAAACAGGTTATCAAAACGAGATCTTCTCTCTTGGTGCACCGGATAGTCGGCACAATACTTGCTTTTCTAACCCACACTATGGATAGAAACCCGGTTGAATAACCGTTTGAAGATACAGGAGCCAATCCCCCTATGGACCATCCCTGGATGTATACGATGGACAAGCATGGCGAAACACCAACCACCCGTGCGCGCAAGAGTGGCTACACGGTGCTCGCCGAAATGCTCCTGAGCCAGGAACGCAAGGAAGCGGCGGCCCAGGGCACGGTGGATACTTCTCCCCCTGATGGCGATGCCTATTGGGGTATGAGCCACTCGGTTTATCGCATGATTGACCCGAAGGAAAACGTGGCGCCTGCCCATCCCGTCTTGGATTCTCCACTGCACGAAGCGACGCGCAACGGCGATGTTGAGCGGGCCCGGCAGTTGATTTCCGAAGGGGCGGACATCAATGAAGAGAACAATCAGGGATTGACTCCCCTCCACCTGATCGCCCTGAATGGGCGCACCGATCTGGCCGAACTCCTCATAGAATGCGGTGCAGAGGTAAACCAGCGTGAAAGCTATACCGGCAAGCTGACCCCGATGGCCATGGCCTTGTTAATGGGCTACGACGACCTGGTGGAAGAGCTCTCGGAGCATGGCGGTATTTGCTGAGGTCGTTGGGACCCTGCCCATCAGGAGGGTTCCCCCAGCCGCAGGAGAATTCCCTGCAGCCCCCCACTGCCCACGGTAACCGGCCCAAAGACTTCGGACAGGGCGCCCATTTTTTCGGCCCGAATAGTGACCTGCTCCGCGCCGTGGACACCCCTTAGCACGAACTGACCGTCGGCATCGGTAACCACTCCGCTGGTCGCCCCGGGGTAAGCCACCCGATTCAGGTAGACATTCACTTCGGCCACGCCCTCACCGTAAGCGTCGACCACACGGCCCCATAGTTCCGTGCCCTCCACCCCACGAAACGTTATCCCCGGGGCCTGATTCCCCTCCACAACGGTGACTTCCGGGGCTTCTTCACTGCGAAAGACCTGTGCGGGAGTCCCCGGCACGGCCAGGCGATACCCCCCTTCAACAAGCCCTTTCAGGTGATAATAGCCAGCCTGATCCGTGGTCGCCGTGGCGACCAACCTATCGGCATCCAGCGCAAAGGCTTCCACCCGCACGCCGGGCACCCCATAATCGGCATGGGATTCGAGCACACGACCACGAATGGAGCCCGTGGGGTGGGCCACCAACGTCACACCATCGCCTTCGCTGGTGGGGCTTCCCACAGCAATTTCGGGCAGCTCCGTTGACGCGGCAGGCGCGGTGGTCACGCCCGTCACCGGGTCCACCTGCACATTGCGCCGGGCTGCCGCGTCGGGTGCCGACTGGGTGGCTGCGGTGTCCTGTACCTCCACTCCGGAAGTGGCCACATAGCGATCGGAATCGAGGAACACCGTATAGGCGGTTGCACGGAGCCCGCGGAAACTGAAGAAGCCCTGTCCATTGCTGCGGAGGGCGTAGGATTCGCCTCCCTCATCGGTGGCGCGAACCACCACGCGGGTATTATTCAGCGGTCGGCCATCTTTCGCCCGGACCAGACGGCCCTGCAGCGCTTCTCCGGCGCCGAGGGTCACCTGGGTGGCCCGATCGGCTTGCAGGGTTACACGCTGGGGGGCAAAGTCACGGGCAAGCACCAGCACGTCCCACGTACCCTCGGGCAACAAGGGATGGACAAAGTCGCCCGCCTCATTGCTTTGTACCGCGATGTGGCGATACGGTTGAGAATCGCCCAGCCAATCGGGTGCGTGCAACGGCACGATACGGGCCGCAGCGACAGGCGCGCCCTCCGAGTCCGAGACCTTGCCACGGCGGGTCACCCGCTCCGCCAACACCAACTCCAGCTCCTGGTAAACGCCAGGATCGCTCACCTCGGTCTGGGCAATGGCCAGCCGTCCCCCCGCGGTTGCCGAGACAATAAAGGTCCCCGCTGGCAGCGTACGAAATTCAAAGGCCCCGCCCGCTCCCGAGCTCCCTTCCCAATAATGGCGGATTTCCTGTGCCGGGTCTGTCACATTGACCTCGGGATCGATGGGCTTTACCTGCACCGTCGCGCCCACCACCTGTGCACCGGATTGGTCGCGCACGACCCCACGAAGACGCCCCGTGCCCAGGGCCACGTTTTTTTTCGGGGTTCGTTTGAAGTCTCCGGAGAGAATCTGGTCCAGACTGCTGGCCGCTTCGCTCCCCTGCACATCGGCCACGCCCCCGACATCGCCCCCGCCGTCGGGATTCATAAACCAGGCGAAGGAAAGGAGGAGGATAAAAGCCATTGACAACAGGAAAATTGTTCCACTGAATCGCATGTGAAAATCGCTCACTGGTTGGACCATGACACGCCCCCGCGGGACCGTGTCACCATAGCCCACGGCCATGATGGGCCGCAAGCCATTCCCTATTGTAGGGCCACCTTCCCGGAGAATGGCGCATGGGACCTGATTCGACAGGTTGACAGTCTGGCCCCTCCATGAACTACTATAGGCGGATCTGTTCGAATTGATCCTTAAACCGTGTGGAGGAGAATCATGCTGGGGATTAACCTGTGGGATTGGCTGGCTTTGGCCGCCTATCTCGTCGTCGTAACCGGAATCGGCCTCTGGACTGCGAGCAAAATCAAAGACACGGCCGACTTTTTTATGGGAGGCCGTGGATTCGGCAAGGTCTCCATGACCTTTTTCGCCTTCGGTGCGGGCACCAATGGCAACCAGGCCGTGGGCGTGGCGTCGAAGACCTACACCAATGGCCTTTCCGGTATCTGGTATCAGTGGCTCTGGCTCTTTGCCACCCCCTTTTACTGGCTTATTGCCCCGGCCTTCCGCCGGATGCGCGCCATCACCACCGGTGACTATTTCGAGTACCGCTACAGCAACAGCGTGGGTGCCCTCTATACAGTCGTGGGCGTCATGCAGCTCACGGTGAATATTGGCGTCATGCTGCTGGGCTCGGCCAAGGTTATCGAGGCCATTTCCGGCGGTGCGATTGACGCGGATATCGCGGTCATCGTCATGACGATTCTATTCGTGGCCTACGGCATGGCGGGCGGTCTTGCCGCTGCTATCGTCACCGACCTGGTGCAGGGTATCCTGACCGTCATCCTTTCCTTCATGATTCTCCCCTTCGCCCTGAAAGCGGTGGGTGGTTTCGCGGGACTGCACGAGTCCATCACCGACGAACACATGTTCAGCCTGGTGGCCCCCGGTGAAATCAATGCCTGGCACATCGCAATCTTCGCCCTCAACGCCGCCCTGGGTATTGTGACCCAGCCCCATATCATGGGGGTCTGCGCTGCGGGTAAGACCGAGATGGATGGCCGGGTTGGCTTTGCCGCTGGTAACCTGCTCAAGCGGATCTGTACGGTGGCGTGGATGCTCACCGGATTGTGCGGCGTGGTGTATTTCATGAATAACGGCGGCGACGTCCAGGTCGAGCCAGACCAGGTTTACGGGCGGATGGCCGGCGAATTGCTGCCCCTCGTGATGCCCGGCCTCGTGGGTATTTTCCTGGCCGCCCTGCTCGCTTCGGTCATGTCCTCCTGCGACGCCTTCATGGTTTCCTCGGCGGGCCTGGTCACACAGAATATCTACCGACGCTACTTCGCGAAGGACAAGGAAGAGAGCCACTACGTCCTGGTGGGCCGCGTCGTTGGCTTCTTCATCGTCTGCTTCAGTGTCTGGTTCGCCTATTCCGTGGAAGATATTCCAAAGGGACTGGAAACCTTCTGGAAGATTCAGGGCATGATGACCGGTGCCTTCTGGGTAGGCCTCTACTGGCGTCGCGCCAATTCCTGGGGTGCCTGGGCGGGCACGCTGGGTGCCTTCGCCGTCATGTGGTTCACCAACCTCCCCTTCTTCCACACCTGGGCCGCCAACACCCTGCCCGACTTCTTCCTCTGGGAGGGTGAGTTCCGGGTGTGGTGCCAGATGGCCTGCTACCTGAGCACGGGCTTTGGCCTCTGCATCGTCGTGAGCCTCCTGACGCCCCGCGTCGAAAAGTCGCGCCTGGATCGCTTTTACCAGTGCCTTCACACGCCGGTTAACGCCGAAGAGCCCCACGCGCCGGAACCCTTCATGCTTCCCGAAGGCGTGGAGCCCGTGAAACCGCGCAAGCTTATCAATCACCCGGATATGGAGTTCCCCGTACCGAGTCTGATTGGCATGGGCGGCTTTGTCTTCTTCTGGCTGTGCGTGGGCGCCATGATCTGGTTCGTCTTCAGCATGTCCCAGTGGGGCGCCTGATAGCCAAACACCGCTAACGAAACACGCCCCCGAACGACCCGGTCGTTCGGGGGCGTTTTTATTGGGGACGACACCGACTACAGGGATGGAGTGGGCGACACGCCCTGTGCTGGCGGGCCGCCGGCGCTCCATAGCTGCGCGGGGACCGCACCGACGACATGTTGGTGAAGGTGGGTAGTTGACGTCTTGGCGAAACACGCAGCGGTGGAAAGGGGTAGCCCATTCGAAAGTCGGGGCCGTCCCCCTCCTGCCCAGCATCTCCGGGACGGCAAGACGCCCGAATCCTACCCTGCCGATGGCCCAACGCGTTCCTCGCTCCACGCACACGAAACCTCGTAGAACTCGGCATCGCGTGGCACGGGGCCGTCCCCCGCCTGCCTTATCGCCGGGTGACTTCCACCGACAGCATGGAGATATCATCGTTAAAGCGGGTACCACCACGAAAGGCTTCCAGGTCGGCCATAAGCCGGTCATGGCAGGCCGCCAGTGGTTGATCCCCGTTGCGCCCCAGGCTCTCTAACAAGCGGGGCACGCCGAAGAGTTCCCGCTTCCGATTCATGGCCTCGGTGACTCCGTCGGAGTACAAATGCATCCGATCGCCGGAAGCCAATTGGATATGGTGTTCTTCATAGGGCTCGTTCGCCAGCCCCACCGGCATGCCGCTGCTCCGGGGGATATAGGGTTCCCCACCGCACGGAAAGACCGCCGGGCCGGGGTGCCCTGCCGATACGTAGCGAAAGCTCAGGGCCTCGGTATCAAGCACGCCATAGATGAGTGTAAAAAACTGCCCCACCTCGGGATCCCAGGGGAAATGGGCGTTTAACTGTTCGGCCACCCGCGCAGGGGGCACCACCTTGTAGTCGGCGGCTTCCACATCCTCTTCGCGCACCAGCGACGAGGCCAGGGCCTTGGGTGAAAGCATGCGACTGATGGACACGGCGAGCAGGGCCGCAGCCGTACCGTGGCCCGACACGTCGAGCAGATAGAGTCCCACCGTCTTCCGGTTGATGCGGAACACATTGAGAATATCGCCGGCGAGCTCATCGCAGGGCCGGAACTTCCAGGCAAACTCGACACCCTTCACCCGCGGCAAGTGTTCCGGCAACATGGCTTGCTGCACCTGGGCTGCTGTTTCCAGATTCTTCTTCATCCGCCGGTTAATGCGGGTCAATTGAACGTTGGTTTTTTCGAGTAACTCGAGGGCGGTCTGCACATCGGTGTTGGATTGGATCCGGGAACTCACGTCGGATTGGATGGCAACGAAGTGGGTAATCTCGCCTTCCCGATTTTCGATGGGGCTCAGCGATATCCGATTCCAGAAGGGCGTACCGTCTTTCCGGTAACTCAGCACCTCGGTGGTGTAGGGACGTCGGTCGTCAATCGCGGCGCGAATGCGCGCCAGGGTACCCGGATCCGTTTCCGGACCATGGATAAAGCGGGCGCTCTTATGGAGCACTTCATCCCGGTGATAGCCCGTTTGGCGCTCGAAACCGGCGTTGACGTAGACAATGGGATTGTCTGGGGCCAGCACATCGAGCACCACGATACCTTCGTGCGAGGCCTCCATGACCCGCTCACGCAGATCGAGGGCCCGCTGCAATTGGCGCAGCTCTTCTGCCGGACTCAGGGCGTCCTTTATTTCGTTCTTTTCTTTTGACATGTGCTTTTCTAAGGATGGGCGCAGGTTCCCAGCGATTCCATGTGCTGGTGCGTCACTGCCGTCGATACTAGCAGACCCCGCGCCATGCATACCATGACCACGGCGCGGTGGGGATGGCGGCTGGAGGATGTTGGCAGGGGTGCTCAGCTCATTCGGCGTTCCAGAACTTTGCCTTGGAGCCCCCTTCGGAGACTTTGACGGTTAGTGATCGGGTACAGCGGGGGCAATGTCCGAAATAGGCGGTCCCCAGACGATTAAGATAGATCCGGGTGTAGACGTTGCAGCATTTGAAGTGAACCCCAATGTAGGGGCGGGCATGTTTTTCCGACATAATGACGTTTCCACCGGGAAGCGCGGGTCCGCTCAGGTCCCGTCGCCTTTGGCTTCCTCCGACTCGGCGGCCAACAGGGCCTTGGCCTCGGCCTCCAAACGCTTGCGCTCTTTTCGCGCTTTCAGATACTTACCCGCCACTTCTGAAAAATCAATGAAAAGCCAGGTGGCAAAGGCACCGAAAACCCCCATCACGAGAGAAGCGAGCACAATCAAGACTCCCTGACTCATGGGGCAGAGGCTCCCTGCGCTTCGCTCAGGGGAATGAGGGGGGGCACCCGGGGTGCGTTCCCTTCCAGGGTCGGCGCAGTCGCATGGGCTTCTTCTTCCTTGAGGGCGCGCAACTCGGCCTGGACCGCCAGCATCTCATTCACAAGACCTTGATTCACTTCCTGAATTTTTTCCAGCGTATCGGTGAGCAGGAGATTGGCATCCCGCAAACGACGGACTTCCTCTTCAATCTTGTCCATCACGGGCATGACCACCGCCTCCTGCCGGACGGCATCGTCTGACGGCGTGTCCGGAACTTCCCGCTCTACCGCGGCGGATTTCGTCGCCGTCCCGTTCGTTTCCGAAGTTTCTTCGGCCACCGGGGTGGCGGTCTCCGTGGGATCTTTCTCGGGTTCCTCGGGGGAGGCCTCTTCCGCCACCACGTCTACGACGCGGGTCACCGAAATATCGTCAAACCAGGCCGACCCCGTGCCCAGGAGCACGCAACGCAGGGTGACGAAGTTCGTCCCTTCCGGCACGTCGACGTCCATCGTGACTTCTTGCCAATCGGCGGTACCGTAAACCGGCATATCGATGCTGGTGCTGGCCGCGGCCAACACACCCCAGGGACTTTTGCGCCAGCATTGCAACCAGAGGGCCGCTTCTTTCGCTTCGGCCACCCGAATAAACCCCGAAACCCGGAGCGTCTCTCCGCCGAAATCCGCGATGATATTCTGGCTCCAATTGTTGACGGGTTCTTTTTCGTAGGGGGTGGGCGTATGAAGCCACACGGAAAACTCACCGGTATGGGCCGTGTTATCCAGGCGAGCCACCGCCCCGGGTTTGGGCTGGACAAAGAAATCCCACCGATCAGGCTGGTCCGCCGAGCGGGACTCAAAACCCGGATTGGCCAGAAGATTCATCGCCGCGGCCGGAAAAATCACGGCACCGACCACCGTTGCCATTAACCCAACACGCCACCGGAAACCCATACTAATTGACCGCCATCCCCTGCATTCGCAGTTTAAGATCCTTGGAACTCGTGGCATTGGCCAGTGCGACCTCTGCCGTAATCCGCTTTTCTTTCCAGTGGGTATACAGCGCCTGGTCAAAGGTCTGCATGCCGTACTGTTCATTGCCCTCTTCAATAAGGCCCACAATGTCTTTAAAGGACTTACCTTTTTCGATAAAGTCCCGTACGGTGCGGGTGCCAAGCAGGATTTCTGCGGCAACACAGCGGCCCGTACCTTCGGCCAGTGGCACGATACGCTGGGAGATGACGCCCCGCAATACCGAGGACAGCTGCTTCCGAATCTGAATTTGCTGGTGGGGTTCGAAAAAGTCGATGACACGGTTAAGTGTTTCGACGGCATCCACGGTGTGCAAGGTCGAGAACACCAGGTGACCGGTCTCCGCCGACGCCAGGGCCGTGCGCACGGTCTCCGCATCACGCATTTCGCCGATTAGAATCACATCGGGGTCCTGTCGCAGCGCACCGCGGAGGGCATTGGCGAAAGACAAGGTGTCGTGACCGATTTCCCGTTGCGTTACGATGGCCATTTTGTCCCGGTGCAAGAACTCCACGGGATCTTCTACCGTCACGATGTGGTCGGGGCGGTTGGTATTGATGTCATTAATCAGGGCCGCCAGGGATGTGGATTTACCACTACCGGTGGGCCCCGTGACCAGGACCAGGCCATTCTTCAGAACGCAGAGCTTTTTCAGAACGGGCGGCAGCTGCAACTCTTCAATGGTCTTGATTTCCAGGGGAATAAGCCGCATGACGATGCGCGTATCCCCATCATCTTTACAGCAGTTGATACGGAAACGGGCCTTGCCTTCGAAAAAGTAGGAGTTGTCCAACTCCATCACCTTTTGAAACTTGGCAATATCCGTTGGGGACGCAATGGCCTGCAAGATGGTCTGGAGATCCTCTTCTGTCAGGGGATCTTGGTCTTCGACACGCACCAGGGCCCCATCGACCCGGAATATGGGCGGATTGCCTTCTTTCAGGTGTATATCCGAGGCATTCCTATCGATAGCCCCTTGCATCAATTCGTCCACCGACATGGCCATGGTGTCTGCTCCTGTTCCGTCGTATTGCCCGCTTGAAGGCGGGAAAGACGCACTCCTTCGAACACTTGGCCGTGGGGCCAATGCCCGTCCCTGCTGTCCTCTGTACAATACCACATTTATTCGGACAGGCGTAATGCCCACGGACAGATTAGCTCCACCCGGCCCGGTGCGGCGCGCGGCCCCATGGCCCGCCGCCTACCCCAGACTTTTCTTGCCCTGACACATGGGGCATGTTTTACTATTCCCCGGATAAGTCGGCGGTTGCGCCACTCCCATGTCGGGAAAATGCAACCTGCCCCGGGGCGCGGGGACGGGGTGTTTTCACCCTATCGAAGGAGTTTTCCAATGTCTATTCGTTTCTCTGTTCTCTTACTGCTATGGGTGTCGGCCACCTTTGTCAGCCACGGCGCAACCGTGCAGGAGCTCATCGCGAAGGCCGGCAATGCCCCCTCCGATGCGGCACGGCTCCTCGTGTTGCAGGAATTGACCGCCCATCCCGAGCTGAGCCCAGCCCAGCGAAAAGAGGCCGAGCGCTTTACCGAGGAAGTGGACCGTTACCTGAACGCGACCCAGCTCGATTACTTCAACGGGGCACTCCTCAAACATGATGACTACGACTTTGGCATCGCAGCGGACTCGCTCTTCTACCCCCTGACCCATCTCTATCGGGCCCGGATGCTCATCTGGGTAACGATGGAACATGGCCGCTATTGGAAGGATCGGACGGTTCTGCGCGCGCGGATGGAACGAATTCGCGACCTTTTCGAACGGGCCCATCAGGCCTTTCCCGAAGAGCCCCTGGCGCCCATGTATCTCGGCACCCCCATGCCTCCTGCCACGACCTACCGTACACCCGACAGCGCACCCGCCTGGGCGGTGGCGCAGCGAGAAGGACTGGAGCGCCTGACCGACATCATCCACTGGTGGATCGACCACCGTCTCCAGGAGGGGGGGCCCTATGGGGGAGGCTGGGGTGATGACTGCGAGATGTGGCGATTCTGGACGGCCATTCTCATCGGCTTTGAGGACCCTAAAATCCGCGCTGCACAGGAATCCTTTTCCGCGGCTCTCCTGGCACAACCCCATATGGAGGGCGGGTATACCCACCACCTCTCCGACGTGGAGCACACCTCGGAAGACTCCTCTGATGTCATCACGCCCATGCTCCATCTTGCGCCAGAGAGCGCGGTCTGGCAACAACGTGCGTTGCGCATGGTGGAGTTGAGCCAGGAACTGTGGATGGGACGCAATGAACGGGGTCAGCTCCAGTATAAAAGCACGTACTTCGCCATCGACCAGATTGATACCCAGCCGAAACGGGCCTGCGATACCGTATACCACCCCCGGGTGCTCCAACCCGCCCTCCTCCTCTGGCAACGGACGGGTGACCCGGCGCTGACCCGATTTATTTCGGATTGGATGGACACCTGGGTGGATGCCACGGCACGGGCCGAGCGGGGCAAGCCTGCGGGGGTTATCCCCAGTGCCATTCACTGGCCGGAGGGCACCGTCGGTGGCGTGGGCGAGCACTGGTGGGACCCGGAAAACCACACGATGGATCCGCTCTATGTGTTTCCCAGCGCCATGACGCAAATGACCCATACCCTGCTCTTGACCTACCACGTCACCGGTGAGGAGAAATATCTCACGCCCCTGCGCAGTATGGCCCAACTACGCCTTGACTACCTGCAGAATCCCCCAGCGGAAACGCCGGAACCGGGCTCGGCCGCATGGAGCGCCAAGCGTATGGGTAACCTGTCGAGTGCCCTGTCGAAATATCGTTTGCTCACGGGAAGTACCGAGTTCGATACGCTGTTAAAATCGGGCGCATCTACCTATGCCCGCTATCGCTTCTGGGGTGACGACGCACCGGTCATCTCGGCCCTCCAGCAAACGGCGACCGCCCTGGGAACCAACTACCCCGGCTACACGAGCGAGGTGCGCTATACCGATCGCGTCTTGCGCCTTCCTGCCCTGTATCGCGGGGGTCTCATGACGGCGGAGGCCGTGCCCGGCATTGGTCAGCCCGACCCTGGCCTCCTCTATGCCACGGTCACCGGAGACCCCGGCACGGCAGGTTACTTCCCCATGAACGCCGTACGCTGGCTGACCCCTTCCCGCAATATTGCGGCCCTGGTCACTGACTCGGGGACGGATCGCTTTACGGCGAAGCTCTATCATTTTGGCGATCAACCGCGCAGCATGGGTGCCGAATTCTATCTGCTCAAACCGGGCACCTACACGGTTACGTGTGGCACACAGCGCATTCCGCTGGAAGTGACCGGACCGCGGGCCACCGTGCGATTTACCCTAACGCCTGAAGAAGCCGTGTCGCTTAGCGTGGTGCCCGACTAAGGCGCGTTTCCGTCGGCTGCCACGGGTTCCGCGGGAATCGCAGCCAGGTCCATGGGCTTGAGCAAGGCGGTCTGGCCGAAGAGGGTGGACTCCTGAAAGAGGCCAAACTTGATTTGGTAGACCATGGGGGTCGCCTCAATGCTATGGGTCAGCACCACATATTTCCCGGGCTCCCAGGTGCTAGTGGGTGGGTTGGGTGCGAAATTCCAATCCATATAGCCCTGGGCCTGCTTCTCTTCGGGGAGGCGGGGCACATCTTCTTCTTTGACGAAGCCATGGAAGAGCATGCGCCAATCGCGATCCATGGCTGACTCGACGTGAAACACCAGACGAAACTGGAACATACCGTCGGCCAACCGGGTCACCTCGGCCGCCATAAAGGTAACACCCGGGCTGAGGGCGAAGGGATTCGCAATGGCCGCAAGCTTCGTTTCGAAGGTCGTCTTCACCTGCTCCTGAAGCGCGGCGGGAAGGCGCACGAAATCGGCCGACTCGCTAAGCTCGTGGAGATCGTAGAGATTCATCTCCGCGATGGTGGTGGCGTTGACGTTGACCAGCTCCCCGGAGAGACTTTTCGCGAGTACGCCGTTGATGGTGCGGGGCACCCAGCCGAAGGACGGCACCTCAAACTGGGCGATGGCCTCAAAGCCGTGGGCCGCGAAGTAGGCTTCATATTCGGCCACGCGGGCCACGTGGGCGGCATCCACCTGATAGAGGATGTAGTCCGTCTCGGGCAACTGGGCGAGCAGGTGCGCGGGCTCCAGGCCCATGTGGATCAGACGCAATCGACGCTCCGGCATATCCGCGTCGGTGAGGCTTTCGAGACGATAGGGATTCTCGCCGGGCCAGTAGTGCTGCTCGTAGAGAGGCATGCCCCGCAGTCCGAGCTTCTGATAGTTGGCGTATTGCCCTTCCCGCACGGGGAGGGTCTTTTCGTGGGACAGCATGGCCTCGATAAAGCGCTCTTTATAATTGTCCGTCTGGGGCACGCCGAGATGGGAGTAGGAGAAGCCCAGGGTCACGTGATCCTTGTAAATCACCAGGCCGTCATCCACAAAGTGGCGGGCTTCCGCCTGGAGTTCAGGCACGGCGACCTGGGGCGCCTCGGGCGTTGCGAAGGATGCAATGGTCATGTTGGCGTACTGGGCAGACAGGACCACGCCAAGCACGGCGGCACCGGCGAAACGAATCCAGCGCCCGGGCAAGACCAACACGAAGAAGGCGGCAAAGAGGGCAAGTGCCGGGGCTACCGGCAAGGCGTAGCGGGGCGTGCCCGAGCGCAGCATGACGGTGAAGAAGAGCCAACTTCCGAAAATCCAGGCATAGAGATAAAGCATCGCGCTGCTGCGGAATTGCCGACGGAACCAGGCCGTCACCATCCCCAGAAGCGCCAGGGCGGACAACACGATAAAGAGCCCGTTGTTGTTTACATAAACGGGATAGCGAATCCACGCCACCTGGGGATGTTTCACCTTTTCAAGCGCATAGGTAACCGGGTCAACAGCTGGCGCCACGGGCGGAATGATGGTGGGTACGGCATCGGAATCCGTTGGGGTGGCGGGGGGCACCACGGCAGGGGCTGGTGGGATAAACTGGGTCAAGGGTCCCCGGCCATTTCCGATTTCTTTGTTCGCCCAGTAGTCGTAGAAGGGCTCGAGGTTGGTGTAGTACCAGGGCGCGAAGACACCGACGCTGACAGTGAGGGCCATGAGCAGGTTAACGACCCAGCCCCCGAAAGTCGGACGACTCAAATCGAGGGAGCGACGCTCCCGGACAAGCACTACCAGCCCGATGATTGCAGCAAGGAGGGCCGGAAAGAGGAGGTAGGCGAAGGTAATGGTGCGAAAGAGGATACCGAGGCCGTTGAACAGGCCGAAGAAAAAGACCCAGCCCGGGCGGTGAAAACCATTGCTTCGAATCAGGGCGTAGACGGACCAGACCACCACGGTCGCCGAGGCATAGTCGGTCATGAAATACCGGGACGATGCGAACACCATGGGCGTAAGGCTCACGACGAAGACGGCAAAGAGACTTTGCCAGGGGTCGAGGAAGCTCCGGGCGAGGCGGTAGCAGCCGAGCAGCAGCAGCACAAAAAACACCGTACTGGTCAGCGCGATCGTGTCGGTGCTGTAACCAAAGACCGCAATCATTACGGCACCCGCCACATGGAAAAGGGGCGGATGGGCTGGATTGCCGGGGCGAATCTGGGAGATCGCGATGACGCGTTCCATGGGCCCGTCATAAGATTTCACAAAAAGCGTGTCGTAGTAGGTCCGCGCCAGGAGCATATGCCCTTCTTCGTCGGTCCGAATCGTATGGTTATCGGCGTCCAGCCACCATAAGTTCAAGACGACATGGGCAATCAGCAGTCCAACCAACAGCAGGCCCGCCAGGAAGCGTCCCGAGTCGTTGGGGGGAGCCAATGTTTCGGCTTCCGCATTGGATTCGTTGGTGAGTGATTCAAGCGACGTGGTACTCATGAAAGGTTCCTCTCCTCCCCGACGGTTGTTGCATCGGCCCGTCAATGCTACACTCCGACACGACAGTATTGCACGCAATCCAAAGCAGGCAGGAACTCCTTTCGGTGAATCAGGCCCAGACCCCATCGCGTACACCACCACCACGTCTCACCGGCACCCTCGCAGGGAGCATCGTGGTGGGCACCCTGCTGCTGGCCTTGCCCCGCTTCGCCCACACGACGCCCGACTCGATCTACTACACGGACCTGGCGCGGTATTTTCAGGGGGAACTGGACCGGGTTGCCCTCCACACGCCCTTCGCCTTTCGCTTGCTGGTGCCGTGGATTGCGGCATGGCTCCCCCTCCCTTCGCCGGCTGTCGCTATCGCCACGTGCAGCGTGGCGGCCACTTGCGGGGCCTATCTCCTGGCGGTGCGACTCTGGGCGAATTTTCTGGAGACCCAGCGCCAGCTCCACGTGGCCGCATGGCTGCTGGTGTGTTCCTTCCCCACCGTGAACTACGGCTCGGCGGTATTGACGGATGCCGCAGGCTTCCTCGTGGTAACCGCCGCCTGTCTTGCCCTGTATCACCACGCCTATCTGGTGTTGGGGCTACTACTCGTTGTCGGCGCCGTCGTGCGGGAGAGCACCCTGCTTATGCTCCCCGTGATGGTTCTCTACTTCGCGCAAACCCGACGTCCCGGATGGCTCCCCGCGCTGGGAATCATCAGCGTCAGCACCCTTCTGGCCGCCGGAGCGACGCGGGGCTACTTTGCCGATCTTCCGCCCTATTTCTGGAAGCCCACCTGGGGGCGGATGATGGACAACCTGAGCCGTCCGGTTTCGTGGGCTACGGTCAGCCTGACGGTGGGGCCGCTGCTGGTGCTTTGCATTTTTCCGACCAGAAACGGGCCTGTGCCCGCGCCGTTAAGGGCTTTTGTCATGTCCCTTGCCCTGCCGTGCCTCCTGCTCTTTGCCTATGGCGTGACGTCGGCCTTTATGAGTGGACGCTTCCTCTGGCCCCTCTACCTGGCCCTCGTGCCCCTGGTGGCCTGGCGGGTGTCACGGGAGACGACGCAGGAGATAGCAACGTGATTTACGCCATCCAATTGGAGCCATTACGTTCCTGCCACAATCCCAAGAGATTTCGACAACAACTCCCCTCCTCGGAGGGGCTGGGGGTGGGTCAAGTCACGAAAATTGTCGCAAACCCACCCCTGACCCCTCCCAGGAGGGGAATAACCCAGCACTTCCGATGAACATCGCGGGAAAAAATGGATCTCCCAATCTCACTACAACCCCTACCCTACCGGCGGGGTGAAGTCCAGATGCCAGACCTCATAGCCCAGGTTACGGAGGGTGAGCACGATGGCCTGCACCAGCCCGGCCGTCAAGAGCCCACTGAGAAAGAGCATGTAGGCCCAACGGAGAAAGCGGTATTTCTTATAGGCGAGGAAGGTGCCCAGGGTATAAATCTCGCGCACCATGGCGTCGCCCGCTTCGCCCGGGTCGTTGAGCAGGGTTTCCATCGATTCGCTGAATTCCTCGTAGCTGAGGTGGATAAAGCTCCCGAAGAACAGGAGATTGAATCCCGAATCCTTCGCCGTCACTTTCGGCTTTTTTCCGGGCAGGGCCACCCGCGGCATGGTGGCATAAATGGCCGCCACGATGCTGGCCATGCAAAAGAAAATGAGGGTCAAGGCACCCCATTGATAGGCCGGGTCGGTCAGGTAACCCACCGTGTAGGTCAGAATCACCGAGGCCACCGTCAGCATCATGTTGGCCTTCACGTCGGCCATGGTGCTGAGTTGGGCGTGATGGACCCGGGTCTGGCGTAGCAAGTGATCGACCATGGAGGTAGGATTTTCGATGCGCATGGGGCAAAGGTTCCTTGCATTTTGGGTTACGTCGTTGGGATGGCGACAGTATACGCCGGGACCCTGTTGCACGTCATCTTGGAGATGTATCCGCACCAAGGCTGGCGTCCCAAGGAGCGCGGACATTCCTGTCCGCGGCACAAGGAGCTCCAAAACCCTGGCCCCCAAAAGTTCGTTGTAGTACGTCGAATCTTTTAGAAATTGGGATGTTTGAAAATTCGGCCGACGGCAGAATACTGCCACGCAAGTCGAGGGATGCCGGTACCCTTCGCCGCGGACAGGAATGTCCGCGATCCTGTTTGGGGCGGTCCGTCACCGGCAAGTCCCCTACGGCTTGGTGCACGGCTTGTATAGTGGATACGAGGACATAAGAAAGCCTAGACGCCGCGAATTGATAGTCGTCCTGTCGCCTTTCTCTAACGGCGTCGCGACGTACTGCCGGTACAGCCTCGAAATGAGTGGTTGTCGCGCGTTGGGTTTATCACGTGTGGCGATCCCGCCATTGCTCCGTCCCGATCATTTACTCGATTTCGAGGCAGTCCCAGCTTGGCTCCAGGTTGTAATCTGGGTGGGCGCTACCTATAATTGGTTATAACAACTTAACGCCCTTTGGAGCTTACCCCATGATTAATCTGTCCCGTTTTTCTTTGTGTTGCCTACTCTTCGCGCTATCTGCGGCGTTGCCCGGTTTGACCCATGCCGCAGAACACGCCATCGATCTTTCGAAAAAGGACGCCGCGAAGGAGTGGGCCCTTTATGATGACAAGGCCCGAATCGACAAAGGCGAGCTGGTCTTAGATGGCCGGATAGCGCCGACCAAAGCCTTTTACCTCCCGCTCGAGTGGGCTGATGTGTCCCTGAAGGCCAAGTTCAAGGTCGACCCCCAGGCCCACGGCGTCCTCGCCTGTGGCTTCGTGGTCCGCGCGGGCGATGGCGACCACTATTACTACGTCCACTATGACAAGGGGCAAGCCATTCTGGTTCGTTCGGACAAGGGCCAGTCGTGGAATGAAATCAAGCGGGTGGGCAATCTGGACAAGCCTGCCGGAGAATGGCACGAGGGCGAACTGCAGTGCGAAGGCGACACCCTCCGTGTTTTCCTCAACGGCACCCTCCTCTACGAGGCCAAAGACGCCACCCTCAAGAAAGGGCGCGTAGGTTTTTACGCGGGACAGGGACTTGCCCGCGTGAAAGATATCGTGGTCACGGGCGAAGCCACGAAGGCGGCGCAAGACTTCAGCCTGCCCGCGCCCCCGCCCGACGATTTTGTCTATGTCTGCACCGATGCGGGTGCCGGGGCCTATGAAGCCTTTCCCGATGTCTGTCGCCTGAGCGATGGCCGGCTCATGACAGTCTTCTACGCGGGCTATGGCCACGTGGCCCTGCCCAATGAAGCGCTTCCCAAGGGCGGGCGCATTTCCTATAGCCTCTCCAGCGACGAAGGGCGTACGTGGAGCCCGGCCGAAACCCTCTACGATGGCCCGGACGATGATCGCGATCCCTCCATCGTCCAGACGAAGAGCGGACGCCTCCTGTGCAACTACTTCACCCTCGTGCGGGCCGAAGGTCAGCAGCCCCCCTGGAAGGGTATCGGCTCCTGGGTGGTCCACTCCGACGACCTCGGCAAGACCTGGTCGGAGCCCCGCCTGATTACGTCGGATTACTATTGTAGCTCGCCCATTCGCCAACTTTCCGATGGCCGCCTGGCCCTGGGACTCTACCGGGAAACCGACAGCCTGAGCCATGGCGCCGTGGTCTTTTCCAACGATGACGGCCTCACCTGGGAGACGCCCGTCGATATTGACAACAACGGCATGCCCCTGGACGCCGAGACCGACCTCATCGAATTGAAAGACGGCACCCTCCATGCGGCCCAGCGGAGCGGCGGAGACTCCATGGCGTGGTCCGAATCGAAGGACGGCGGCAAGACCTGGAGCATTTCGGAGCGCTATGGCTTCCCGGGTCACGCGCCCTATCTCCACCGCACGGTAGACGACATCCTCATTCTCGCCCACCGCCTGCCCCAAACGAGCCTCCACTACAGCTTCGACGAAGGCAAAACGTGGAGTGATTCGGTGCTCGTGGACAACCATATTGGCTCCTACCCCTCCATGGTGAACCTCAAGGATGGCACGGTCCTCATTGTCTACTACGAAGAAGGTGAGCACTCCAACATCCGTGCGAAGCGCTTCCTGGCCAACTCCAAGGGCATCCACTGGATGCCCGTCGAGCGGGGTGTGGTGCCCAAGGCCACGCTGGTGGACTACGCCCGCATCTGGGACGAGGCCCCCCACAATGCCTTCACCAACCTCATTCGCTATAAGGACGCGTGGTATTGCGTCTTCCGGGAAGGCCAGGGCCATGTGTCCGAGGACGGGGCGCTGCGGGTCATCACCTCCACCGACGGCGATACGTGGACGTCGGCCGCTTTGATTACGTCGGAGACGGCGGACCTGCGGGATGCCCAAATCTGCATTACGCCCGACAACAAACTTATGCTCACCGGTGCGGCGGCCCTGCACCAACCGGCCGACGCCCGCCACCAGACCATGGCCTACTTTTCAGAAGATGGCCGCACCTGGACCGACGGCGTGCCCATTGGCGAGAAGGACCTCTGGCTCTGGCGGGTCACGTGGCACAAGGACGCGGCCTATGGCGTGGGCTACACAACAGGCGACAAATGGCCCCATCGTTTTGCCCGGCTCTATAAGAGCGAAGACGGCACAAACTTTGACGTGCTGGTCGACACGCTTCGGGACGAGGAATACGCCAACGAGAGCCAGATCGTGTTCCTCGAAGACGACACCGCCTACTGCCTCCTGCGCCGCGATGAAAAAGCGCCCAAGAGCACCCAGGGATTGTTCGGCACAGCCCAGCCCCCCTACACCGACTGGACCTGGAAAGAGGTCGGCATGAAAATCGGTGGCCCCGCCATGATGGAGCTTCCCGACGGACGGCTGGTGGCGGCGGTGCGGCTCTACGACGCGCCCGTGCGGACGGCCCTGTGTTGGGTAGAGCCCGAGACGGGCAAACTCACCGAGTTCCTCGGCCTCCCCTCTGGCGGCGACACCAGCTACCCCGGTCTCGTCTGGCACGATGATTTGCTGTGGGTCAGCTACTACGCCTCCCACGAAGGGAAAACGAGTATCTACCTGGCGAAGGTGAAGTTGGACTGATACCCCGGAAGTCTATGGGCCCAGCGCTTAGCGCTGGGCCTTTTTTCTGGGGGGGGCTGGGAGGAAAGGGGGTGTTCTCGGGGGTGCCACCCTCAAAGACGGGAGCTCCGCGAGCGCCTTTGTGGGTGCGGGTTTCCCCGAGTAGCCCGAAGTCGTTTGACACGGCCGGGACATGTTGCCGCGTTGGTGTTTTCCTCTCCAACCCACGCAGTCTTGGTTCGCCCGCCCGCACTCTTGGTTACGGCCCCATGTACTTGCGGCAATACGTCCCTGAACGAAAACACCGCGCACGTAATGGCTACGTGCGCGGGGTGTGGCCTTTTGAAAATTTCCTCAGGAAATCATGGCATGGGGGTCGATGACGTATTTCTTCGCTGCGCCCTTGTCGAAATCGTCGTAGCCTTTGGGAGCTTCGTCGAGGGTTATGGTCTGTACGTTGACCGCCTTGGCGATGTCGATCTTGTCGTAAAGAATGGCCTGCATCAGTTGGCGGTGGTATTTCATCACAGGACACTGCCCGGTGCAGAAACAGTGCGACTTGGCCCAGCCGAGTCCGATGCGGATGCCCAGGTTACCCACCTTGGCGTTGTCATCCACACCACCGGGGTCACCGGTCACGTAGAGTCCCGGGATACCAATCGCGCCGCCCGCGCGGGTGACTTCCATCACCGCATTCAACACCGTGGCGGGCTGTTCTTTCACGTGGCCGTCACCGTGGCCCCGGGCTTCAAAGCCGACGCAGTCCACGGCGGCATCCACTTCGGGTTCACCGACGATCTGCTCAATCTGTTCGGCGAGCGATGCGCTCTTTTTCAGGTCCACCGTTTCACAGCCGAAGCTCCGCGCCTGGGCCAGCCGCTCGTCGATCATGTCGCCCACGATGACGCAGGCCGCACCGAGCAGGTGACAGGAGGCCGCGCAGGCCAACCCGACCGGCCCGGCACCCGCCACGTAAACAATGGAGCCGGGTCCGACGCCAGCGGTCACGGCACCGTGGTAGCCCGTGGGGAAAATATCCGACAAGAGTGTCAGGTCTTTTATTTTGGCCAGGGCCTGGTCTTTGTCCGGGAATTTGAGGAGATTAAAATCGGCATAGGGCACCATGACATATTCGGCCTGACCGCCGACCCAACCGCCCATATCCACGTAGCCATAGGCCGCGCCGGGACGGGCCGGATTGACGTTGAGACAGATGCCCGTCTTGCCTTCTTTGCAATTGCGACACCGGCCACAGGCAATGTTGAAGGGCACGGAGACGATATCGCCCACGCTCAGGAACTCCACATCCCGGCCACACTCCAGGATTTCGCCGGTGATTTCATGGCCCAACACGAGCCCTTCCGGCGCCGTGGTACGACCCCGGACCATGTGCTGGTCACTGCCACAGATATTGGTGGAGACAATTTTCAGCATAACGCCGTGATCACAGCGACGGCTGCCCAGGGCCAATTCCGGAAAATCGATACCCTGCACTTCGACGACGCCGGGCTTAATGTATGCAACACCTCTGTTACTCGCCATTTTGCTCTCTCCGTTTTCCAGTGTGATTGAAAGGATCTCAGACCAATGCGCACACAAGGTTCACTTGTGGCGCGACAGCACAATCATCGCCAGGCATCGCCCATCACGCACCCATACCCTGCGTCATAACCTTCAGGAATAAGCGCGCCTACGACCCAAGACAGCCCGCTTCACCTGACGCCTCCCCCCAACTTCCAGCACCCTCATCACCGTAGCACAGGCCTCCCGTTTCCACAAGGGATCTTGGCGATGGGGGCCGCGGCATCGCGGGAGGGGTGGGGAGGCGCCACATAACCGATAGCGAACATATCCGTAAAGAGCCGCAAACCCGGGTAATCTATTGTCATATTCGTGGTATTCGTTGCGGGATTGCCCCGGGCTGTGGTATACCCTATGGCGAGTCCTTTCCCCGAGTGCGCTGAGTCGACGCGATGGTCATCGGGGATAGCCTGGCAGATATCTTCGGAGGGCGGCCGTGCTCTACACATTGGCAAATACGGAGGGCGGTAGGTCCCGATGCATGGCCCGGATAGCCCTCGTCATCCTGGCGATGAGCGTCGGGTTCCACGGCATCGCCACCGCACAACCGAGCACCCCCCTTTCCCTCAGCGAAGAAGAAGTGGCCTGGATTGCTGCCCATCCCGTGCTCCGGGTTGCGGCAGTTCCCGACTGGCCCCCCTTTGATTGGGTGGATTCCCAGGGACGCTACGTGGGCATTGACGCCGATCTCCTGCGTCATCTCGCCGGCCTGGCCGGATTTCAGCTTGAAGCGGTGCCCGGTAAGTGGGTCGACCTGTACCAGCAACTGCGGAGCGGCGAATTGGATTTGTGCGCCGGCATGCAGGCTTCCGACGCGCGACGAAAGGCCCTGCACTTCACCGATCCCACCTTCAGTTTTCCCCACGCGATTTTTACCCACCAGGCCCTGCCGGATGTCGCTCAATTAGACGACCTCCAGGGCTACCGCATCGCCGTGGAGCGGGATTATTACGAGCACGAGTTCCTGAAGACCAACTACCCGAATTTTGATCTGGTCCTGGTCGAAAACTCGTTGCAGGCCCTGCTCAGTGTGTCGTCGGGCTCGGCCGATGCCTACATCGGCAATGTGGCGGTGGCCTCCTACCTCATCGATGAGAACGTGCTGCCGGGAATCCGCCAGGGTCCCTACGCCGACCTGGGCGCCCTGGAGATTTCCATCGGCGTGCGGAAGAGTGCCCCCGAACTGGTTAGTATCCTGAATAAAGCCATTGCTGCCCTACCCGCTGCGGAAAAGCGGGCCATAATCGGGCGCTATGTTTCGGCCAAAGAATCGGTGGCCCTTACCCGTGCCGAGCGGGACTGGATCGCGGCCCACCCCGTAATCCGCCTGGGCATCGACCCGGAATTCGCCCCCTTTGAATTCGTCGGGCAGGATGGCAACTACCGGGGTATGGCGTCGGACTATATCGCCCTGCTCAATGAGCGGCTGGGGACCAACATGCAGGTCGCCCATCGGAGTTCCTGGCCGGAAGCGGTAGCTAAGGCCCGTTCCGGCGCGCTCGACGTTCTTCCCTGCATCGGGAAGGATCCCGAGCGGGAGACATTTCTCAATTACACGCGGCCCTATCTGTCCTTTCACCGGGTCATCATTACCCGGCTGGACACGCCATTTCTTGGCGCGGTAAAGGAACTTTCCGGACTCCGGGCAGCGGTGCAGGAACACTCTTCCCACCACCAGTTTGTGACCCAGCGCACCCCGCTGGAACCGGTCTTCTACCCGACCTTTACGGAGGCCCTCACGGCGGTGGCCCAGGGAGAGACGGACTGCGCAGTGGGCAACGCAGCGACAAGCGCCTATTGGATCCAGCAACTGGGACTGAGCAATCTCCGCCTGGCCGTACCCGTGGGCGAGGGGACCCAGGAGTTGCATTTCGGGGTGCGGAAAGACTGGCCGGAACTGGTGACCATTCTGAACAAAGGCATCAACGCTCTTTCCGAGGAGGAAGTCCTGGCGATTCGCCGCAAGTGGGTGGATGTGGACA
This sequence comes from Candidatus Hydrogenedentota bacterium, assembly GCA_034669905.1. GTDB lineage: Bacteria > Hydrogenedentota > Hydrogenedentia > Hydrogenedentales > JAEUWI01 > JAEUWI01. The sequence goes on along the minus strand of JAXMOL010000003.1, from coordinate 48,684 downwards.
TTCAGCCCCGCCTGGACTGGTCCCGCGCGCTGCTGCTTATCGCCGCGGTCATTGGCATATTCCTGCCCATCATCGCCTTCATCGCCTTTCACAACCGGCGGCTACGCCGTGAAATCCAGGCCCGTCTGGCCACCGAATCCGCCCTGCAGGCCAGTGAAGAAGAGTATCGCTCCCTCGTTCAAAGTGCGAACAGCATCATTTTACGTATGGCACCCGATGGCCGCGTCCTCTTTCTGAATCGGTATGGCGTCCAGTTTTTCGGGTATACCCCGGACGAACTCCTGGGCGAGAATATTGTGGGCACCATCGTCCCGGAGAGCGATTCGGCGGGCAGAAATTTACGGCAGGCCATGGAATCCCTGGGAGAGAACCCGGAACGATTCGCGGTCAACGAAAACGAAAACCAGACCAAAGATGGACGGCGGGTCTGGATCGCCTGGACCAACTGCCCCCGCTACGACCAGGCGGGCAAACTGGAAGAGATCCTCTGTGTGGGCAACGATGTCACGGCCCAGCGCTATACAGCCGACAACCTGCGGCGCTATGAGTTTATCATCAACACCGTGAAATCCATGATGAGTGTGGTCGATGCATCGGGCCGCTATGAGGCGGTAAACGACGAATGGTGCCTGGCCACCGGTCTCACCCGGGAACAGGCCATCGGAGCCGATGTGGCCACCGTATGGGGGCCGGAAATCGCCCGCGACGGCATCCAACCGCGACTGGAGCGCTGCTTTCAGGGCGAGCGAATCGCCTATGAATCGACCATGACCTTTGCCACACTGGGCGAGCGCATCTGTGAAGTGACCATGTACCCCTTCACCGACAACTACGATCACCAGCCACGGGCCATCGTGGTCGCCCAGGATGTCACGGAACGCAAGGAAGTGGAGCGCAAGTTGCAGGAGGCGATGGAAGCGGCGGAAGTGGGCAACCGTGCGAAGAGTGACTTCCTGGCGAACATGTCTCACGAAATTCGTACTCCGATGAACGCGGTGATCGGCCTCTCCCATCTCGCCCTCAAGACAGAGCTTTCCCAAAAGCAGCAGGACTACCTGACCCGCATACAATCCAGTGCCAATGCCCTCCTGGGCATCATCAATGACGTGCTCGACTTTTCCAAGATTGAAGCGGGGCGGCTCGAAATCGAAACGATTCTTTTCGACCTCGATGACGTCCTCGATAATCTGGCGACGGTAACGGCTGCCCGGGTCATGGACAAGCCGACACTGGAAGTGCTCTTTGATATCGCGCCGGACGTGCCCCGGGCCCTGATGGGGGATCCGCTGCGTCTGGGCCAGGTCTTGATTAACCTGGCTTCCAACGCCATCAAGTTCACGGAGCAGGGCGATATCGTCATCGAGATTGTCGCCCTGGAATGTACCGATGAAAACTGCCAACTCCAGATCTCGGTACGGGATCAGGGCATAGGCATGTCGGAGGAGGAGATGGGGCGGCTCTTTCAGCCCTTCACCCAGGCAGACTCCTCCACTACCCGCCGCTATGGCGGCACCGGCCTCGGCCTCACTATCAGTCGACGGCTCGTCCATCTTATGGGGGGGGAGATCGGGGTAAAGAGCACCCCGGGACAGGGCACCACCTTCAGCTTCACCGTTACCTTCGGAAAACCATCAAGCGACCCCACGCTGCAACGCCGGGCCCTGTCTCTCCACGAGCTCCAGGGCCTTCGCGTGCTGGTGGTAGACGACAACGGCACCGCACGCAAGATCCTCCGTCACATCCTCCGTTCCTTTTCCTTCGACGTTACCTGCGCCGTGACCGCAGAGGAGGCCATCGCCCAATTGACGTGGGATGAAAACGACACCCCCTTTGACCTTATCCTGATGGATTGGAAGTTGCCGGGCATGAATGGCATTGAGGCCGCGCGACACATCCGGGCGAACGCCGCCACGGGGAAGGTGCCCCGCATCGTACTCGTAACCGCCTTTGGCCGAGACGCCGTCTGGGAGCATGCCCAGGCCAGTGAACTTGATGCCGTGCTCTTGAAGCCGGTGACAGCCAGCACCCTCTTCGACACCGTGGCGTCGGTCCTGGGGGCGGAAGAGCTGGAAGAGAACCAGGGCGGCAATGGGACCCGTGAGAAAGAAGCCGGGGCCAACCTTTCCGGGATGCGCGTATTGCTGGTAGAAGACAATGAGATTAATCGGCAGGTCGCCGAGGAACTGCTTCAGATGGCGGGCGTGATCGTGTCGCTGGCCAGCCACGGGGCCGACGCCATCGCGCGGCTCGATCGGGAAACGTTCGATGCCGTCCTGATGGATTGCCAGATGCCGGTCATGGATGGCTACACCGCCACCCGGGCATTGCGAAAGGATCCCCGTCACGCTGGGCTGCCGATCGTCGCGATGACCGCCAACGCGTTGGTCGGTGATCGGGAGAAGTGTCTGGCAGCGGGGATGAATGATTACGTCACCAAGCCCATCGACCCGCGCCAACTTTTCCAGGCCCTGGCCCCCTGGGTGCCCACGAATGGTACACCCGGTGACCCCGCGGTCCATGAGGCGGATGCCGCGGTCACGACGGAAGTGGAAGACCGGTGGCAGGACACGCCGGAGATCCTTTTTTCCGAAGGGCTGGACCGCATGATGGGTAACGGGGAATTGTACGCGAAGTTGCTGCGCCAGTTTTGTGTCACCTACGGTACCGTGGACCGGACCCTTCAAAGCCACCATGAGTCGGGCGACCTTCAGGCTGTGGGTGCGCTGACCCATGCGGTAAAGGGCCTCGCGGGCAACCTGAGTGCGAACCGTGTATATCGTGCCGCTATCGAATTGGAGTCCGCGCTCCATCACGATGACCCGGAGGGGATCGGCCCGGCGTTGGACGCCTTTCGGGAACCGCTGGAGGCGACCGTCGCCCTCATTGATGCCCGATTCCCCGAGCCCCATGACCCATCAGATGCCGGGGGGAAACCGTCTCTTTCACCGGAGGAACTGGTGCGGCGCCTGGATGAACTGAAGACTTTGCTGGATAGTGATCTGGGAGAAGCGATGCAGTCGGTGGAGCAACTCAAAACCCTCCTTCATCGCACGGCCCTGGATGAGGATATGACCACCTTGGACACCCACCTGGGCACCTTCGATATTGATGCGGCCCATCACGTGCTGGCGACCCTGCGAAAAAAGGCCCTCCAGGGCAACCTGGAAGGATAAGGAATTCATGTCTGTTACCGCGAAACCACGTATTCTCATCGTTGACGACACCCCGGAAAACATTCAAATTCTGATGGCCGTATTGAAAGACGACTACGCCGTCATCGCGGCCACCAGCGGCGAGCGGGCCCTGTCGTTGGCTGCGGGTACCCCGGCCCCCGACATCATCCTCCTCGACATCGTCATGCCGGGCATCGATGGCTACGAAGTATGCCGTCGCCTTCGGGAACGTACCCGGACCCGTAACATCCCCATCGTATTTATTACCGCCCGCTCCGATGAACAGGACGAAGCCCGGGGCCTCGATCTGGGTGCGGTGGACTATGTCACCAAGCCCTTCCGCCCGGCAATCGTGAAGATGCGCATCAAGAACCACCTCGAATTGAAGCGGCACCGGGACGACCTGCAGGGCCAGGTCGACCAGCAAGTTGAAGAGATTAACGATGCCCACCGCGCGGCCATCCTCGCCCTATCCAAACTGGCCGAATCCCGGGATGACGACACGGGAAAGCACCTGGAGCGCACGCAGACCTATTGCAAAATGCTGGCCACCGAGCTGTCGACCACGCCCGCGTTTCGGGATACCATCGATGCAGACTATATCGAGACGATTTATTGGGCCAGCCCGCTGCACGACATCGGAAAGGTAGCCATACCCGACGCGGTCCTGAAAAAGCCGGGACGACTCACGGAAGCAGAGTTTGCCCTTATGCAAAGCCACGCGGCCCACGGTGCCGACACCCTTTCCGCCGTCGCCCGCCAGTACCCCCACAACTTTTTTCTGAATATGGGTCACGAGATCGCCCGCTTCCACCACGAGCGGTGGAACGGGGCCGGCTATCCCGAGGGCCTCTCCGGCGATACCATTCCCCTCTGCGCACGTATCATGGCCGTGTCGGATGTCTACGATGCCCTGACGAGCAAGCGCTGCTACAAAGAGGCCTTCTCCCACGAGAAAGCCTGCAGCATCCTGGAGAAGGACAGTGGAAGTCATTTTGATCCGGCGGTCGTCGGCGCCTTCATGACCATCGCCCAAGCCATTGACCAGGTGCGAAGCAGCCTCCAACACTAGGACCGAAGGCGATTTGCATGGAGCGCGGGTGCAAACTACTATAACAGGGATTCATCCTGTCGCCCGCCGGGCCCCGTGGTTGGTATGGTCGGCGCGCGACACACTTGGAGGAGCCCGAGATGAACCCGATCTGTGTCTCACCCCTGCCGCATCGGTGGAAATCCCTTGCCCGCCTCAGCTTCGTGGTGGCCCTGTGTCTTCCGGGGTGTATCTCCACCCGCCCAGGCCCCCACGTCGGCGAGACGCCCGCCGACCTCGATATTATCCAAGGCGCCCCGGTCCAACCCCTGATGGCCTCCAGTCTCCGGTTGGCAGAAGCCCTGCAATATCTCGGCAGTGGCCTGGCACCCGCAGATGCCGCACGGCTGAAGGCATTGGCAGACCAGCCCCACACCCCTGAGCTGGCCGAGGAGATCCAGGCCCTGCTGGACCCCTATTGTCTCGCCGGAATCAATATCAATCCCGAAGCGCGGGTCAAGGTCCTTCGGGGACCCGCCGCGGCCCAGTTACAGCAGGGCGGCTGGAAAAGCTTCCTCGTCAAGGTCCACAACGAATCCGGCACCCGCGCCCCCCTGGCATGGGAATCCCCCAACGCGGAGCCAGTCCTCCACCGTTCGAGCAGCGCTCCCCACCCCAAGCCAAAGAACCTCCTTTCCCCTGGACAAGTGGCCAACCGCTTTCTGGAACTCAGCCTCTACGAAAACCGTCCCCTCACCACCGACCTCTCGGGGCTTCCGGTGGAGTACAAGGTCTTGCAGGTCTACACCAACCAGGTGGGACCCCGGGAAGCCAAACTCGGCTTTCATGTGGGACAGGGCTCGCAGGACATCGGCTATCGTAACGCCGTTACCGTCCTCTTCGATTGCCAGCCCTCGGTCAAAGTGAAGCTCCGGGTGAAGGACCATGACGGGGGACCGGCCATGGCCTCTTTCATCATTCGGGATAATATTGAGCGCCTGGTCGACACCAGCGACAAGCCCCGCCTGCCGGATGACTACCGAAACAACAAGGCTCTCCAGGAACCCTGGTCCCGCCCCGGCCTTACGGGTCAGCCCCTGGTCGGCGTCTATCCCTTGCCGAGCCGCCGCATCGCCACCGACGACACCTACCCCGATTTTTTCTTTCAACCCCAGGTCTATCGGGCCGATGGCGAACATGTCATGCTCCCCCCTGGCACCTACGACGTCACGTGGACCCGTGGCCCGGAGTACCTCCCCCAGTCTCGGACCATTACCGTACCCGAAGGCGCCAAAACCCACACCGAAGCCTTCCAACTCAAGCGCTGGATCCACATGAAGGCCAAGGGCTGGTACAGCGCGGATCACCACGTCCATGGCGGTGGCTGCAGTCACTATGAAAGCCCCGAAGCAGGGGTGCGGCCGGAAGCCATGCTCCGCCAGGCCCAGGGCGAAGACCTGAACGTCTCCTGCGTCCTTTCGTGGGGACCGTGCTGGTATCACCAGAAAACCTTTTTCGAAGGCAAGGTGCATGCCCTTTCCACCGAAGAGAATCTCATGCGCTACGACGTGGAAGTATCGGGCTTCCCCTCCAGCCACGCCGGCCACCTCTGCCTCTTACGGCTCAAGGAAGACGATTACCCCGGCACAACGATTATCGAGGAATGGCCCAGCTGGACCCTTCCCGTCCTCCAATGGGGGCAACAACAGGGCGCCGTCGTGGGCTATTCGCACAGTGGCTGGGGACTCGAGCCAGAAAGCCCCACCACCGAGCTGCCCAATTACGTTATGGCCAAGTTTGATGGTATCGGGGCCAACGAATACATCGTCGCGGCGACCCATGGTGCGGCCGACTTTATTTCGGCAGGCGACACGCCCCTCCACATGGAACTGAATATCTGGTACCACGTGCTGAACAGCGGATTCCGCACGGCCATCAGCGGGGAAACCGATTTCCCCTGCATCTTTGATGACCGTATCGGCATGGCCCGAAGCTATACCCAGATGGGCGACCAGCTTGATTTCGACGGCTTTGTGGAACGCATTAAAGAAGGGGCGAACTATGTCTCGGATGGCCGCTCCCATATCTATAACTTTACGGTAGACGACGTCCTCCTCGGAGAAAATAAGAGTGAGCGTCATCTCCCGGCGCCCGCCACGGTACGGGTTCGGGCCGATGTGGCCGCCTACCTGCCGGAAATTCAGGATGACGCCGGCGCGCAGATTGCCGACGGCGGATTCATGGGCCGCCCCTACTGGCACGTGGAAAAAGCCCGGCTCCCGAATAGCCGCAGTGTGGCGGTCGAACTGATTGTCAACGGCTATCCGGTGGCCCAGCAGGAAATCGTGGCAGACGGAATGGAACAGGAGGTGGTCTTTGACTATCCCATTCCCCATTCCAGTTGGGTGGCCTTACGCATTATCGCGACGGCCCATACCAACCCCATCTACGTGCTGGTGGGTGACAAGCCGATTCGGGCCTCCAAGCGGAGTGCCCAATGGTGCCGGGCGGCAGTGGATCGATGCTGGGAGATGAAATCCACGCAAATCCGCAAAGAGGAATTACCCGCCGCCCAGGCCGCCTACGATCACGCCCGGAAAGCCTACGACACGGTTATCGCCGAAGCGGTGGACGACACCGCGCGCTAAAAAACACCCCTTCCGCTGCGATGATGGCCCCGTTTCGGGTATACTATGGGTCCCATATCGTCCCCCCCCAGGGCTCCACGGGGCACGTCGCTCCGAGCCCGTGCCGTTGTGCGATACCCGAAGCTTGCCACCCCGGGGATGATAGGTGACCGCAATGGATGGATACCTGTTTTATGCCCAAAATCGCCAGCGTCGTCGTCCCTTTTTACAATGAAGAGGACAATATCGACCCCCTGATCGAGAAAATCGAAGGGGTATTTGCCGCCCTGCCCGACTATGACTACGAATGTCTGCTGGTCAACGACGGAAGTACCGACGCCACCGCCGCCCGTCTCGACGCGGCTGCCGCACGCAATCCGGCCATACGCCCGATCCATATGGATGGCAATTTTGGTCAGTCCGCCGCACTCGTGGCGGGCATGCGCCGGGCCCGGGGCGATGTTATCCTGACCCTCGACGGCGATCTGCAGAATGACCCCACCGATTTCCCCCGCTTCCTGGAGCTACTCGAAGAACACGACTGCGTGTGTGGCTATCGCGCCAACCGCAATGACCATTGGATCCGCCTCCTGTCCAGCCGCGTGGCCAACACGGTGCGCGACGCCATGCTCCACGACGGCATTCGCGATTCGGGATGCGGCATCAAGGGATTTCGACGGGACTGCGTCCGCGATTTGGTGGCCTTCAACGGCCTCCACCGATTCCTGGCAGTATTTCTCCGCGCCCAGGGCTTTGATATCGTTGAATGCCCCGTGACCCATCACCCGCGGCATGCCGGCGTTTCCAAGTATGGCATCAACAATCGGCTATGGCGTGGACTCTACGATCTCGTGGGGGTGGCCTGGCTCCGCAAACGACAGGTCTTCTATCGCGTACAGTCGGAGCGCGAAGAACCCCCGAACTAAAACCCCATCACGCACGTCGGAGTAGCTCTCCTTCGCCGAGACCACAAGAATAATTGTCCCGGTAAAATTGACCCCCTCCGCATAGAGTCCTATAATCCAAGCTGGAAACGTTTGGACTCCGACTGGCAGGACGATTCATGGGAACAGCGAATAACGAATTGCTGGCAAAGTTGCATGCCGCCATCTCTGGCTGGACGACGGAAGTGGGCACCGTACAACAACACGTGTCCCAGCAAATCGCCGGGGCCAACAGCCAGCTGGAACGTCTGCTCACCGTCCTCCACGAGCGGAACGGCCACGTCGCCGAATTGGCGAAAGCCGATGCCGAAATTGTCCACCTCAAACAGGCCCTCGAGAACGCGGCCGTCCCCCCCGGCACCGTAACCCATTACACCCCCCAGACGGCTCCTCCCCTGGAGCGTGTCCGCCAGGAATTGGATACGACCGTCGACCGTCTGAATGGTGCCGTTCAGGGCTGGACGAATGAAGTCGCCACGACGCAGAAGGAATTGGCCGCCCAGTTCACGACCGCCAACGCCCAGCTGGGTCGCCTCATAGAACTGCTCGCAGACGCAGACGGAGGGCCGTCCCGCGGAAGCAACGAAGCCCTCGCCCAGGTCCAACACGAGCGCGACGTATTGAGCGCCGAAGTTCAGACACTGAATATCGAGCTGGAAACCCTTCGCCGCGATCAGGCCTCTTTTGCGGAAGCAAATTTAAACTCGGAGGCCCAACGGGATCTGCGCCAGCGACAAGAGGTAGAAGCGCTCCGCGAGGCCCTGGCGGAGCGTGACACCTTCGTCGACGAATGCCAGGAATTGCTTCAGGACAGCCAACGCATTGAGGCGGGCCTGAATGAGGAAATCGAGACGCTAACCCTCGAACTGGAAGCCCTTCGCGCCACCCCGCCATCCCCCCACGCGGCGAATTCCGACGCTTCGACAGACGCGGATCGGGAGGCCCTGCTATCGGAGGTGGCGGCATTAACCGAGCAACAGGCCACCCTGGAATCTGCGCTCTCCGAGGCCCGGGAAACTATCGACCGCCTGCAAGCGGAAGCGGCCGAAAAAGAAGCCCGCCCAACAGGCGATGGGCCAGACACCGACTCCGCCGCCGAGGCCAAAGCGCTCGCGGAAGCACGGGAAACTGTCGCAATACTCGAGCAGGAACGCGACGACGCGTTGGCGAAGATGGAGGAACTGGACGTACTCCGCGCCCAGCTACAGGAGCTGACCGAAGCAAAAGAAAACGCGGAAAAATCCCTGGATGAACTGACGGCCCTGCGCGAATCCCAGGCCACCCTGGAATCTGCGCTCACCGAGGCCCGGGAAACTATCGACCGCCTGCAAGCGGAAGCGGCCGAAAAAGAAGCCCGCCCAGCAAGCGATGGGCCAGACACCGACTCCGCCGCCGACTCCGAAGCGCTCGCGGAAGCACGGGAAACCGTCGCAAGACTCGAGCAGGAACGCGACGACGCGTTGGCGAAGATGGAGGAACTGGACGTACTCCGCGCCCAGGTACAGGAGCTGACCGAAGCAAAAGAAAACGCGGAAAAATCTCTGGATGAACTTACGGCCCTGCGCGAATCCCAGGCCACCCTGGAATCTGCGCTCACCGAGGCCCGGGAAACTATCGACCGCCTGCAAGCGGAAGCGGCCGAAAAAGAAGCCCACCCAGCAAGCGATGGGCCAGACTCCGACTCCGAAGCGCTCGCGGAAGCACGGGAAACCGTCGCAAGACTCGAGCAGGAACGCGACGACGCGCTGGCGAAGACCGCTGAGTTGAGCGCCCGACAGTCGACTACCGAGTCCGAAGCCCCGGCGCCGACACCGGCCATGGCATTGGACGCCCACCAGGGACTTGAGGGGGCTATGGCGGCACTCGAGGAAGAGTTGGCGCACCTGCAGCGGCGGGAAGAAGAGAGCCTCGCTTCCGCACGGACCCTGCTACAGGAACTGGAAACCCACCGCAGCTTTGAAGCCGCCCAGGAAACGTCCCTTTCCATGGCCCGTGGCGAGATAGAAGACTTACGTGTCGCGTTGGATGATAAGAACAGCCAACTGCAAACCCTGGAGCGGGAGCACCGGGCGGCCCTGGCCGAGGCCCGGGAAGAAGCGGAGATGCTTCGGGCCGCGCTGGAAGAACAAACGGAGACGCAGCGACAGCATACCGAAGCGTGGGATAGTCTGCAGGCGGAGACCACCGCGCTCCGGGAACGGGTAGCCGATCTTCAGACCCAGCTGGCAGACCGCGAAACCGCGGCTCAGACTGCTACGTTAACACTGGAAGAAGCCCGGGCCGCGCTGGACTCCCTGAAGGCGGAAAAGGCCTCCGCAGAGCAGGAGTTTCGGGAATCCCAGGAGACCGCGGAAAACTGGATCGACGACCTGGACAAACAGTTGGCCGCGTCTCAAGCCAGCCTTGAGGCGTTGCAAGAGACTCACGAAGCCTTGACGCAGCGCTACGACACCCTCGCCGGGGAACTGGAAACTGCGCAAGCGGCGGAACGGGAGCGCAGCCAATCCGTAGACGAGGTCCGCGCCGAGACTGCCGAAGCGAAAGACCGCATTGCGGCGGCGGAGGCCACGGTCGCCGACCTGCAAGCCGAGCTCGCCCACGCGTTGAGCGAATCGGATGCCCACGTGGTTACACTGTCGGAGCAGGAAGATTTGCTTGCCGAGCGGCAGCAGGCGTTGGAAGAGCTGGAAGCAGAAATAGCGCACCTCCAGGAGGAACGCGCGGAAACGCGGGATGCCTTGGGGGAGAAGGACCGTGCGATTGCGGCGTGGGAAGTGCGCTATCAGGGCCTGGAGCAGCAATTCGAAGCACTGACCGAAGCGAAGCAGGCGCTCGCGGTAGAGCGGGATCAGCTTACCGCGACCCTGGCGGAAATTTCTGAAAAGAGCGCCACCCAGGAAGCGAACCTAACGGAAGCCCTGACAACCCTGGAATCCCAGCAACAGGCCCTGCAGGAACGGGACGCGCAAATCGAAACCTTTCGCCACAGCGTATCCGACATGACGGCCCAAATGGCCACCCTCTCGGAAGAAGAGCGGGAAGCCAAACGGCAGGCAGACCAACTCAAGGAAGCGTTGGATGCCATCGAGGCTTCCGACGCCCAACACGTGGACGAACTGGAACAGAGCCGGCTGCTGCTGGAGCAGATGCGCACCGAACACTTGCAACAGCAGGAAACCGCCAATCAATTGGCCCAGCGGGGCGATGAATTGGAAGCCCTGCTGAAAGAGGCCCAGCAGGAGGAGATTTCCACGCTGGCCACCGTTGAGGAACTCCAATCACAGGTCCATACCCTGCAGGACAAGGAAGCCGCTGAATCCCAGGCGCTGGAAGAAACGCGGGCCCAGGTATCGGCCCACCAGGAAAAGCTCCAGGAACGGGAACAGCGGGTCGCCCAACTGAAAGCCCGGCTGACGGAAGTGTTGGAGGAAAAGGAAGCCCTCCACGTGCGCACGGCCGAGCAGGAGGCCGCCATTCAGGCCACCATGGCCGAGGTCAGCCAAATCGTCACGGAGCGGGATGAATTGCGCGACGCCCTGGAAAAGACCAAAGAGGAAAAAGGGCGCATTTACGTGGGCGAAGCGGGAGCCGGGCTGAGTGCGGACGAAGCAGCCATGTCGCGCGAGCAGCGGGCCCGGCAGCAGGAAATCCTGCTTTCCGAACTCACCCAGTATGACGGCAACCGCAGTCTGGGCGACATCCTCGCCGATGCCCAGGTGATTTCTCGGGATCAATTGAAAGCCGCCCTGGAAATTCAGGCGAAGGACCCCAGTCAGTTGCTCGGCACCATTCTCATTGAACAGGACATGACCACCGATGACGCCATTGCGCAGGCCGTCGCCTGTCAATTGGGAAAGTCGGTGGTCAACCCCATGGAAGTGCACATCCAGCCCAAGGCGGTCGCCGCGCTTAACGGGGACATCTGCACGTGGCACGTGTGTGTCCCCCTGCGCATCACGGCAGATCGGCTGGTCGTGGCCATGGCGAACCCCCTGGATGAGTCGGCCATTTACAAACTCCGCGATGTGAGTCAACGGGAAATCACGCCTGTTGTTGGTGCGGCCTCCCAAATCATGAACGCCATCGAGGTCCACTACGGCACCTTCTAAGCCGATCTAATCCAACTGCCCGGAAACCGGAACCGGAGTACCTTTCCACCCATGAATCCTTCCGCATCGGATGCGCCCCTCCAACGCAATAAACGTGAGCGACATCTGGCCTTGCTGATCGCGATCGTTTTGGTCGCCCTATTGGCCACGCTCGCGTGGATGGCCACCGAAAAGCCACTCACGGGCCCATCGGCACAGGTTCAACACGCACACCATGACTGACCCGATCACCCTTCATCGCAGTGCCTTCTCCCTTCCCACGGCCTTCGCGCTCAGTCTCCCCTTCGGCGCCTATGCCCTTATCCCCGGGGTAAACCTGCCCCTGGTAGGCCTGATACTGCTGGCAATGGGACTGATGACCCTCCTCGTCTGGCGTACGGAGCGGCTGCTGCGTCCCCCCTTTGAATACTGGTGGCCCGCTGTCGCCCTGCTCTTCGTGTTTACGGCGACGGGCGTGGCGGGCGGCCATAGTGCCGCCCTTTATGGCACCCAATTGATCTTCGCCTTCCTCGTACCGCTCACCCTGGCGGCACACGGCACGGTGGCCTGTCGCGCCATCACCGCCCTGGGGCTGGCGACGGGATTGGCCACCCTCCTGCACCTGGCCGCCGACCGTGCGTGGGCTCCCCCTACGGTGGTATCACTACCCACCGATCTCCTGCTGGCGGGACCCGAGTCCCTTTCCGCTGGCCTGTCCCTCTATGCCACCGGGTTGATGGCCAATTGTATCGCCCTCTTCCATCCCCGCTTCTCCCCCACCCAGCGGAAAATGGGTGGGGCGGGCCTCTTGCTCATGGCCACCTGGCTCCCCTGGCTGGCCCCCGCTATCCCGACGTTACTCGCGTCCTGGGCGCCCTACCCCTACACCGATCTTCCTGCGGTATGGATTGTGGCCATCCTGCTGGGCATCTGGATCGTGGCGCGGTGTGCCGCCCGAACCCTCTTGCTCTCCCACGAGCGGGCGGACCTCCGGCAAGGCGTGGCCCCCGCCGCGCTGCTCCTGCTTACCGTGCTTCACCTGGGCTTCGCGACCCGGCCACACCTGGCCCTTGCCTTCCTCGTGGGCCTGGCGGCAACACTGGACACCCCTTGGACGGGCTTCGAAGTAACCCGGCCACGCCGCATGCTTTGGGCCTTCCCCGCCCTCTGCATCGTGGTGCAGGTGCTCGGATTTACCGAACTGCACCCCGCCGACCTCCGCAACCAGGCCACCCGCTGTGAGCGCCTCCTGGAAGAGGGACGATGGGGTCAACTCGATAGCACCCTCGCCGCGTTGCTGGCGCGGCAGCCCGAAGAAACGAACTACATGCTCCTTCAGGCACGGGCGCGGTTGGCACGGGGCTGGGCCCAGGCCGCCGTTGCGGCATACACCGCCATCCCGCCGATTGAATCGGAGGAGAGTCCCTTCCAGGCCCGAAACCGCCAGGCCTTTCGAAACGCGCTCCGGGACTTTGCATCGGCCCAGTCCCCCGGGAAAGCCCCCTTTTACTTTGAGCGGGCACTGGCCCACGATGGCGATGTAGACCAGGTCTACCACCTGCTCGAAATCCGCCGCGGCCGAACGACCGCCATTGGCCTCTGGAATGAAGATACGGCCACTTTGCGCCATGCGGTGCTCACCCTGCTCGGTGCGCCCACCCTGGAAGCAAAACTGGCCGACTGGGATGCGCCCGCACTGGCCGGACTTCTGGCCGATGGAAACGTGGCGTTCATGCGCCTCCCGGAAGAGCTGGTGCCGGACACCCCCCCGCTGCTGGCGGTGGGCAGCTGCTGGCCGGGGGGCGAGGCGGCTTCCCTCACCCGGTTGCTTCCCGGCACGACCCGCGCCGGCCTGGAAACGGCGCCCCCCCTTTCCCCGGAGCTGGCCGCCGTCTGGAAACCGCTCTACAGAACGGAGCAGGGCGGGTGGCAAATGGACTTTGCACGGGGTGATACCACCATCGCCGTCCAACCGGTCCGCCCCGAAATAACCCCTCCGATTTTCGCGGACCTGCCGGAGGTCCAGCGGGAATTTATGGCGGTGGCACTTTACCTGCCTTGAACCTATTTGGCGGAAAGTGCCACAATATGATGTCCTACGTACGGCAAAAAACAATCCACGGTGACAACCCATCCCGACCCCGGCCCTGGCCCGGCGGCGCCCGATGGACACCCATAGAAAGACCCTGTAATGACCTACATTCGGCATGATGATGAAGAAGACGACAAGAAAAAAGACGACAAAGGCGGTGCCGATGGCATGATGCAGAAGCTCCTCAAGTCCCGGACTATCATGGTGTCCGGCACAGTCGATCAGGAGCTTGCGGAGAAGGTTATCACCCAGCTGTTCATCTTGAACACGGACTCCCACGACCCGATTCGCGTGATTATCACCTCTCCGGGTGGGCACGTGGATTCCGGCTATGCCATTCACGATGTCATGCGCTGTATTGAGTCACCGGTCATCACGATCGGTGCCGGTTGGGTGGCCAGCATTGCCGTGCCAATCCTCTTTGGTGGCGACAAGGGCAAGCGCTATTCCCTCCCCAACACCCGCTTCCTGTTGCACCAGCCCAGTGGCGGTGCCGGTGGTCAGGCCTCCGATATCCGTATTGAAGCCCAGGAAATCATCAAGATTCGGGAGCGCATCAATAAGCTCATTTCGAATGAGACCGGTCAGACCGTTGAGAAGATTGCCAAAGACAGTGACCGTAACTTCTGGATGAATGCCGAAGAGGCACTGGAATACGGCATGGTGACCAAGATCATCACGACGCTGAAAGAGATCGACTGATCCCATTTCGATAGCAACTAAAAAAGCCCGCACCAATCTGGTGCGGGCTTTTTCTTTGTAAAAGGCTGGTTTCCAATGGGCCCCGGATACGGTCAGGGGTGACCTGTACCATGTCGGCGGGCCGCTGGCGCTCCATGGGCCGCGTCTTCGTGGGTGAATACACGTCGCCGTACCCCACGCCCCATCCGGTCACCCCGTGCTACGAGGCACACGAGGCATCGGGTTGATGGAAACGATGCAACATGACGGCATCGGAAGGTACCGAAAGATGGTGAATTGATTTGGCAGACAAATTTAACCGCTGGATCGTTTCAAAGGTCTCGCGATTAGAATCATCGAAGGATCCCGATTCCGCCAGATGGCGAAGTCGGTCCACCATGATTTCCACATGGCAAAACAATTCGCCCAGTTTCTCGCTACGCCAGGCTTCTTCCTCGGCGGTGAGAATGACGGGCGCGGCATCTTCGTTCGGCTCCGTTGCAGGGGTGTCCATGGTATGGCATTCGTTTTGAATGGCATCGGCATTGATGGCACCTGGATCGACGCCCCGGTCAACGAGGGCATCAAAAGCGCTTATGTGAGTATTCTTATCCATTTGAAACTGCTCCTGGATAGGTATGCACGTCGCCCCAACGGCAAAGGGATTTACGTCAGCGGGTTGGCATCAGGCGGCCGAGGGGGGATACAGGTCGGCGGCAAACCCCCTGACGGGGTGAAAAAACCGTAACTGAGGGATCAATCCCGGAACCCACAAAAAGGTTCCATTAATGGTGGGTGGGCACCACACGCGGACGCCCGGCTCCCCCAACGGTGTATTGTCAGAAACGTACCATGGAATATCTGTCGTGTCAACTTTCCGGGGTCTTTTTCGGTATTCTTATTTACGAGGCCCAAACGTCGTGCAGCCCCCTTCGGGCGTTGCATCCCGGAAGCACGCTGTGGTGTAATTGCCGCTCTGGAGCGTGGCCCTGTCGCCCCACGCCCCCTTTTTCTGGAGCGCATTATGCCGGGCAGCCATCGCATCACGAAGCACACCGTCCTTTCGAGCGGGCTCCATGACGCCGACATCCGTCCCCCGGCGCTGCTGAATGAATTCAAACGCCTTTCTCTGCGCGACGCGGCCCACTTTCTGGGCGAGGAATCAACGTGGGAAGCCGTGGCCTGTACGGCCTGCGGACAGGATGTACCGAGCCCGGCCTTTGTGAAAGAAGGTTTTCCCTACACCCAGTGTGACCATTGCAGTAGCCTCTACGTAAACCCCCGACCACGTGTTGCCGATGTCACACGCTACTATGCCGACTCGGAAGCCATCCGCTACCGTGTGGCCCAGTTCAGTGAAGCCTCGGCATCCCAACGCCGTATTCATCTGGCCCGCAGCCGGGCTGCCTGGATTGCCCAGGTGGTAGACACCCACCTGGAGTTGGCAGAACCCACCTACGGTGACTGGGAGCCTTATTCGGCGGCCATCCTGGAAGAAGTGGCCGAGCAAGGGCGTTTGGGCGCCTGTATCGGGATCGCCCCCCAGGTGCCCCTCGAAGGGGTCACGGGAGTGGCCCTCGCCGAAGCGCTCCCCCCCCTGGATGCGGTGAGCGCCTTTGAAAAACTGGAGCATCAATCCGCTCCGGGGCAGTTCTTGCGCACCCTGCGCGACCGCCTGAAGCCCGGGGGCCTCCTCTTCCTGACGACCCGCACGTGCTCGGGATTTGATCTTCAGGTCTTGTGGGATAAGGCGCCCTATATCTTCGTGCCCGAGCATATGAATCTCCTCTCTATCGAAGGCCTGGAGCTTCTGCTACAACGGTGCGGCCTGGAACTGATAGAATTAAGCACCCCCGGCCAATTGGATGTGGAATTGGTGTTGCAGGCCCTCGCTGCCGATCCGACGGTGGTGCTACCCCCCTTCGCCAAGCCCCTCCTGACCCAGCGGGGCCCCCTGGCACACCAGGATTTCCAGGCATTCCTGCAGAAGCATCGCCTGAGCTCCCATGTGCGCCTGGTGGCGCGAAGACCGGAATCCTAACCCCCAAAAGACGGGCGCCCTCGTGCTACAAGGGCCGCTTCGATACGCAGACGACACCCCGGCAGGTCCCCTTGAGACGTGCCCTATCAAGGAGTATTTCATTGAACAAGCTTGCCGAGATTCACGGCGCCGCCACCAATGCCCAGGACTATTTTCAGGCCTACACCGACCGCCTGACGGGACTGCTGAACGTATTGGATAAAGATGCCATCGCAGCGACCATTGACGCCATCGAGCAATGCAGTCAACGGGGAAACACCCTTTTCAGTATGGCCAATGGAGGCAGTGCGGCTTCCGCCTCGCACCTGGTCAACGATCTGGTGGCCGGCTGCTTTCTGGAGGAGAAGCCCCGTCTCCGCACCCTCTGTCTCACCGACAACGTGGCGACGGTCACCGCCCTGGGCAACGACGCGGGCTTTGACCACATCTTTTCCCACCAGCTTCGGGTCCACATGCGCCCCGGCGACGTGGTGCTCGCCATGTCCGTGAGTGGCAACAGCGAAAACCTGATTCAGGCCGTGGATTACGCCAATGAGAATGGTGCCACGACCATTGGCTATGCCGGTTTTGATGGCGGACGGCTGGCCGAGAAGTGTCAAATCTCCGTGGTCATTCCCACGACCAAAGATGAGTATGGCCCGGTGGAAGATGTCTTCAATATCCTGGGGCACGTGGTGATTACCTACATCGCCATGTCCCGCGGGAAATATCTCCATCACTGACCAATCGCAATCCTCACCCAGGGCGCTCCAGCACGCATGACACAGACGAAGGCGATACGGGTCGGCATCATTGGCCTGGGCAAGATGGGCTGCCTCCGCGCCGAGGAACTTTCCCTGCGTGATGACGTGGCCCTCGTCCGGGTCTACGACCCGAACCCGGAAGCCTTTCGGCAGCAATGGCCCCACATCCCCTGTGCCCGCGACAGCGACGGGGTCATCGCGTCGGATGTGGACGTCGTCTTTGTCTGCGTGCCCAATGCCCTCGTGGCCGATACAGTGGTTGCCGCCCTGGAAGCGGGAAAGCACGTCTTCGCGGAGAAGCCTCCGGGATGCACCGTGGCCGATGTGGAGCGAATCCGGGCGGCGGAAGCGCGGCACCCTGAGCGCAAGCTCGCCTTTGGATTTAATCACCGTTTTCATGCCGGCATTCAGGAGGCATACCGCATCGCCCGGGGCGGACGGCTCGGCGAACTCCTTTGGATTCGCGGCATCTATGGCAAATCGGACGTGGGTGCGGCGTGGCGGTCGGACAAATCGTTGGCCGGTGGTGGTATCCTCCTCGATCAGGGGGTCCACATGCTCGACCTGGTCCGCATGTTTATGGGGGACCCGGTGGAGGTGAAGAGCATGGTCACGGCCGCCCATTGGGACGTAGGCGTGGAAGACAACGCCTTCGCGCTGCTCCGCAATGCACAGGGACACATCGCGCAGGTACACAGCAGCAGTACGCAGTGGAAACACCGCTTCAGCTTTGAAGTCTATCTCAGCAAGGGCTATCTTTCGGTGGACGGCATCCTCACCAGCTCGCGCAGTTATGGCGATGAGACCCTCACCATTGCGCGCAAGGGCACGGAGGATGCTGCGGGTGGCCAGCCGCCAGCGGAGGAAACGGTTTATTTCGATGAAGACCCCAGTTGGGCCGCCGAGCTGGAAGCGTTTTTCGCCGCCATCCACAACGACACCCCCGTGCTGTCGGGCAACTCGGAGCAGGCCCTGCGGGCCATGGAATTGGTTTACGCCATCTATCAGGATGACACCTCCTTTATGGCCAGTCCGGCGGCGCCCGAGCAACCGGCCCCCTAACCCAAGGAATTTCTATGTCACTCATTGTCGCCATCGGCCCCTCCTCCTTTGCGGAGAAAGACCCCACGCCTCTCCGCCTGTTGGAAGACGCGGGCGTTACGATCAAGCCCAACCCTTTCGGTCGTCGTTTGACCGAACCTGAAATCATCGCGCACCTTGAAGGGGTGGATGGCCTCATCGCGGGCCTGGAACCCCTGAATCGCACCGTACTCGAATCGGCACACCCCCGACTCAAGGCCCTGGCCCGCGTCGGTATTGGCGTCGCGAATGTGGACTTCGACGCGGCGGCGGATTTGGGGGTGGCGGTCTCCAGCACGCCCGACGGACCCGTCGACGCCGTGGCCGAAATGACCCTGACCGCCCTGTTGACCCTGGCGCGCCAGCTCCTGCCCACCAATGCGGCCCTCCATCGTGGGGAATGGGCCAAGTCCATAGGTCTGGGCCTCCGGGGTGCCACCGTGCTTTTGATTGGCTATGGCCGCATCGGGCGACGGACCGGCGAACTGCTGCAGGCCTTCGGGGCCCAGGTGCTGGTCTGTGATCCCGCCGTAGGGGAAGATAGGCTGCCCGAGGGCATCCGCGCGGTGACGCTGGGCGAAGGGCTAAGCCAGGCCGATGCGATTTCCCTGCACGCCAGTGGCGAGGACTGTATTCTGGCCGCGCCCGAGTTTAAGCAAATGAAACCAGGCACCCTGCTCTTGAACGGGGCACGGGGTGGCCTGGTGGAGGAATCAGCCTTGCTCGACGCCCTCGATTCGGGTATCGTTGCAGGAACGTGGTTTGATGCCTTCTGGGAGGAGCCCTACCATGGGATACTCACCGATTATGAGCAGGCCCTCCTTACGCCCCACGTGGGTACCTATACCGCACAGTGCCGACTTCAAATGGAAAGTGAAGCGGTGAAGAATTTAATGCGAGACCTCGGTCTCCAGGAGACGTAGTACGTGATTGCCGCAAAACTTGCCGACTGGCGCCAACATTTTTCGGGCCCCGTGTGGACCCAGGCCTTTGAATTTCTCGAACAGCTTCCCAAGGACAGCGCCGACAACGACGGCCTGGTGTCCATCGACGGGGACACCCTGCTCTATCGGGTCATGTCCTATCCCACCCGTGGCCCCGAAGGCACGACGGTGGAGGCCCATGAAAAATACATCGACATCCAGATGTCCCTGGAAGGCGCCGAAGCCATTGACTGGTTCAGCCGCGACGGCCTGACCCTGAACAAGGCCTACGACGCCGAGAACGACTACCTCCTTTTCGACCGTCCCGACCACGTCACGGGAACGGTGTTTAATCGACCCGGCTACTTTTCGGTCTTCTACCCCGACGACGGACACACCGCCCAGCAGTTGGTCGGCGACACCCCCGCTCCCGTGCGCAAGGTGGTCATCAAGGTCCTGCTCGACGCGGTGTCGGGGTGAGGCACACTCTACGCGCTCGTTCATATGGTCCTCCGCAGGAATGCAGACCTTGCCGCGGGTCGTAGACGCGCCGTAGGTGGGCGGCAACACCGAAGGCGAAGAGCACCTGTGGGCACACGACAACACGAGGCAGGCCCTGTCCCGCAGGAGCGGAACCGTAGGCATTACCACGGAGGACCGTGGTAACGAGGGAAAGACCAGAGTACGAGAAAGTCTACGCGCTCGTTCCTACGGTCCCCCGTAGGAATGCAGACCTTGCCGCTCCCGCGGCAACGCCGAAGGCGAGGAGTACCCGTGGGCACGCTACGACGCGAGGCAGGCCCTGTCCCGCAGGAGCGGAACCGTAGGTGGGCGGCAACGCCAAAGGCGATACTCTCTGCGAGGGAACAAGCAAAACGAAGTATCACCGCCAATCCTTGAACACCTCTACCAGGCCTGTACCCTCCGCGTAGTCTCGCGCACTGGAATAGCGCCAGTGTTCTGCAAAATCCACATAGCCTCTATTCACCGGATTCGCGTGTATATAGTCAAGCTTTTGCCGGAGCATATCCCAACTCTGTATCTCTTGTGGATGAGATCCCTCTTGCCAGAATTGAAAATCACGATCGGTCTTACTCCGCGACTTATAGAATGCAAGCTGCTCTAACAATGTTCCTGCGTGTAACGATTTCAATGTTCGAAGAAGCTCTTTTGCCGTGTAAGACTTAAAGTTCTTCACATCGCGAACCAAGTCGTCCGATGAAGCTATCCAATGCAGGTGGTTCTCTAAGATGACATAGCCGTAGAGCTTGAGTCCCCGCGAAGACTGCAAGTATCGAAAACTGTCCAGCACCACATCGACCGTTGCCGGTCGGGTAAAAACCGGGAGCCAGTTCACCACGGTACAGGTAAGAAAATGAATTGCCTTAGGATCGTGAATTTTGTATCTGCTCCGCCCCATGCCGCACCTATCTGCTATTGTTTTCCGCCAATGTTATAGCATCGCAATCCGTCTCAAAATAAGTGACCAAAGAGGCTTTTTGCAACCCGCTCTGACACGACGACGACATGGCCCCTATCCCACGGGAGCGGAACACCCACTCGTTCCTACGGCCCTCCGCAGGAATGCAGACCTTGCCGCGGGTCGTAGACGCGCCGTAGGTGGGCGGCAACACCAAAGGCGAAGAGCGCCTGTGGGCACACGACGACACGAGGCAAGCCCTGTCCCGCAGGAGCGGAACCGTAGGCATTACCACGGAGGACCGTGGTAACGAGAGAAGGCGAGGAGTACCTGTGGGCACGCTACGACGCGAGGCAGGCCCTGTCCCGCAGGAGCGGAACCGTAGGCATTACCACGGCGGACCGTGGTAACGAGCCCCCCAACTCACCCCCAAAACTCTGCGGCCTTCGGTGGTGGTGTGATAGGATCACCGGAGTTACTCCAGCCACAACAACACACCCGAAAGCAGCCGATGAACATCGCCATGATCCCCGCCCGCATGGGCAGCCAACGTCTGAAGCAGAAGAACCTGCGTGAACTTGGGGGTATCCCCACCATCGTGCGGGCTATCCGCAAATGCCAGACCGCCGGCTGCTTCGATGAAATCTGGGTGAACTCGGAACACGACGCCTTCGCCACCCTGGCCAAGGAAGAAGGGGTTCACTTCCACAAGCGCCCCGAAGCACTCGCCAACAATACGGCCACGAGCGAACAGTTCGTCCACGAATTTCTCCAGCAGCACCCCTGCGAACGGGTCTTTCAGGTCCACTCGATTGCGCCCCTGCTCACAGCACCCCAGGTGGCCGAATTCGTCCACACCATGACCCGCGGCACGATGGATACCCTCCTCAGCTGTACCCACGAGCAGATCGAATGTGCGCTGGACGGCGTCCCGGTGAACTTCAGCTTCACCGAGAAAACCAATTCCCAGGAACTGCGTCCCGTCCAGCGTATCAGTTGGAGCATCACAGGATGGCGGCGCAGCACCTACCTCGAAGCCTTTGAAGCGGGTAAGACCGCGACCTACGCCGGGGAGGTGGCCTTCCACACCCTCGACCGCCTCGCGGGCCATATCATCAAGACGGAAGAGGACCTCCAGATCGCGGAGGCCCTCCTCCCCCTGCGCGAAGGCGCCTGAGCGCGCCCGCCACTTGCCCCGTAGGGTGGGCAGACGTTAGGCTGTGACAAGCCCTCCAACCCACAAGGAAGTTCTCATGCCCCGTATCGCTTGCCTGTCGCTCGTCGCGCTGTTACTGAGCAGCGTAGTCGCCGTCGCCGAAGAGAATACGCCCTATCCCCTCTGGACGGGCCCCACGCCCTTTCCGGCGGTAGCCGAGATCCCTCCGTTACCTGGGGTAACCCATCATGTCATCCACGAAGCGGTCGCGGGCGAATATCAGTTCTTATTGGGCACCGCCCTGGCTTTTCATGAAGGCACCCTCTGGGCCAGCTGGGGCAACAGCCTGGTCGACGAAAATGACGACGGCTCCGTCATGGCGGGACGCGCCTCGGAGGATGGTGGTGAGACCTGGGGCGACTTCCAACCCATCGCCCCCGGGGCACCGGGTCCCGACTCCCACAGCCACGGTGTATTTTTTAATCACGACGAACAGCTCTGGGCCTATGCCGCCCGGGCGGATTATGTCGCCGGTGGGACGGGCTACCCCAAACTACGCACCGAGGCCTATCTCCTGGACGGAGCGCAATGGGTGTCCAAGGGCATCGTGGCAGAAGAGCTCTTCTGGCCGTTGACCGAACCCCAACCCATGAAAAACGGACACTACATCATGGGCGGCCTCATTGTGGATCACGAGCAGGACTGGCCCAACGCCGATGCGGCGGTAGCCCTTTCCGATGGCGACAATGTGTTGCAGTGGAAGCCCGTTTTGATCCCCCGCACGCCCGGGAAACAAATCTGGGGCGAAACGGCCCTCATCGTGGAGGAGGAGCGCATCACCGCCCTGGTCCGCTATGGCGAAAAAAAACTCACCCTGGTCTCCTTCAGCGACGACATGGGCCAGACCTGGAGCACCCTACGGGAAAGCAACCTCCCCAACGCCAACTCCAAGATCTATGCCGGAACACTGAGCACGGGCCATTGGTACGCCATTCTCAATCTGGAAAACCGGAACACCCTGGCCATTGCGGTGGGTGCGCCGGGTGCCCATAGCTTCTCCCGGGTCTGGACCATTCGCACCGGCCCCTCTCACCAACCCCGCAACGCGGGCCGGGGAAAACACCCCCAGTGGTCCTATCCCTATGCCATCGAGGCCAAAGGCAATCTCTATGTGGGCTATGCCATTTCAAAAGAGGACGCGGGATTGTCCATACTACCGGTAGACCAACTCATCGCAGAATGAAAGGGTGGCACGATGGAAGAATTAGATAAAGGACTGGAAATCGCGGCTCCGGGAGAAGTCCAGCGAGATGCCTTGTTGCGTTTCCACGCGCAGATTCGTCAGTGGGATGTGGCCCTCCCCGACGTCAAGCCCCTGGTCCTCGATTTTGGTCTCAACGATTTTCAGAATACGGGGTTGATTGAATATTGGATCGCCAATGAGATGGACGCGGGCTACTGCGCAAAATATCTCTTCGTCTTTGACGGTCAATCCTGTCCCATGCATTACCACAAGACCAAGCACGAGACCTTTTTCGTGGTCCGTGGCCTGCTCGATGTGAACTACGACGGCGTACACCACCCCCTCCACCCCGGCGATGTGCTCCCCATTGAAGTGGGACGGGTGCACGGCTTCACCGGTCGGGGGCCGGCCCTGCTGCTCGAAGTATCCAAGCCCTGCGTCATCGACGACAACTACTTTGAAGATACGCGCATTCCCATTGGCGGGAACTACCAACCATGAACTTAGATTAACCGCGAGTTAGATTTTCGCGCTGACATCGTGAATAATCAGTCGCTCTTGCGGCACACCCGTCGGTGTGCCGCCCTACGAGTACCGTGCCTTCTTAATCCAAAAGCAGCCCATACCCGACGGCTCAAATCATCTACGGATGGAGTTAAGCTGATTATAACGAGTTTTCGAAGGTCTTCCGCAAGACTTCGTAGTTTCTAGAACCATGGGCGTCTGCCAGCACCGAGAACCGGATGTGGCGAAATCGATTCGCAAAGTCTCCGCTTTCACCCAGATAGTGGTAAAACATATCTGCCACGACGTAGGGACTGTTACAAAACACGCCGCAGCCCCATGCGCCAAGAACCAATGCGTCGCATCCCATTTCTGCGAAGAGGGCGAACACTTTTCCACCCCGCTCGTGAAATATTTCCTTGAGACGCTTCGCAGCTACTTGGTCACCCGGCTCTACAAATCCCGCGTAAGGCGCGGGACTCGTCAGTATATCTACAAGATATGGCGCCACCAGCGGGGTGCCGTTGTCTTCCTTGAAAACAGGGCATGACGGCGAATAGATCATCCGGTCGCTGTACATGGGATCTTCCTGCTCGTGGTGAAATCGGTAGTACTCTGGACATTCCACAAGACTGGCATACAGAGCACTGCTTCGGGCGATACTCTCCTCTTGTGCCGTAGCACCCGCCAGAAAACGGCCCCCAGCGCTCAATGCCGAAGCGAAATTCAAGACACCAATACGCTCGAATCTGTCCGACGATACCAACGCGCGCGCGCCGACCAGCGTCGTTTCGCTGCGAAACTCAATGGAAGCCCGCTCGAACCTTCCCGCCTCACCCAGCACCTTCTCTTTCAACTCGGCCAACGAGTCCGGGGCGTGATACGTCGTCTCGGCGATACACCGGCGAACCTCCCGCGCCACTTCAACCTGCCGACCATCACCATTGGTGTAGTTACCGAGCCTGATAATTTCGAGCGTATCTTTCGCAACTTCTATCATATCATTCGAACCTCATCTATGAAGCGCCCGTCTTGGATAACACACTCCTTTGGCGCACGTGGACGTGACTCCGAAGGCGGATGATATCGATACTGGCTTTGTGCTCGGCCAAGTTAGTTGCAAGACATGACACAACCAGAGTATGGGGTGACCGCGGACTCGCACACAAGTAGAGCGCCCCCGTTCAACCCTCGAATACGATCTTCGCCAGATAGATACTCGTCTTTTCCTCGTGGGAGGAGTAGTAGGTCATCCACAACACGTCGTCGTGCCATACAAATCCCGGATAACTTGTGTCCCCACCGCTGGGCAGGGTCAACACGGGCTTGAGGTTCGTCTTCGTCATGTAGGCAAACTCGGTGGTGGCCTTCTTGACGTAATTCCGATAGCCCGCCCACATGGTCCCGTCGGGCAGGCGAATGAAGTCGGGACCGCCCGCGCGAATACCCGTGTTGCTCCAGTTCCAATCGGTGTAGGGCGGTAGGCTGGTGCCAATATAGGCTCCCTTATCACTCTCTTCCCGGCGGGCCAGAAGCATCATACTATCGTCGGGGAGGAATCGGGCCGTCACTTCAAAGCGATTACCCGTAATATCGAGTGTCGTGCGGATCTTAAAATTCACACCATCGTCACTCCCATAGAGCAAGAGGCTGCGGGGCTTGTCCTCGCCGATGATGTAGTGATTGGAAACGCCCCAGGCCTTGCCCTCATGCCACGTCACCCGCCAGAGCCAATCTCCCTCGCTGCAGACCCGCTGGGGTGCCGACCAGTCCGTGCCATTCTTAGAGAAGGCCACCCGGGGCTGACGCCCGACCAGTTCCTTCCCTTCATAATCCGAGCCGCCCATGACCAGCATGAGCCGCTTGTCGGGCATGACTGAAATCTTGGGGTCCCGCAGGTCGATGCTTTCCTCCGTGAGGTAGCCACAGGATTCCCACGCGGCCCCATCCTTCGAGCGGATGACCCGAATGGCCCCATCGCTGGGCACGTGATTCTCGGCCTCCCGGAAGGTGACGTAAAAATAGCCGTCATGACGGATGATATCGGTGAAGGCGTTGTGATTGCCTTCATCCCAGATACGTGTTGCCGACAGCAGCTCGGGTTTCTTGGGAAGGGGCGGTACAAAGGGTGGCCGCACCATCCCTTTCGGTTTATTCACCCAGGCATCATCCCCATAGAGCCCGACTTGACTCAGGTCGATGGGCTGGAAACCCAAGGCCAGCGCGGGCGAGTCGGCCCGCAACGTGAAGTCACCGGCTTCCGCGTCGACGAAGCCCGGATTCGCGATAACGCTATGACGGTCGTGACCGGCAGCCTGCCACTCGGTAAAGGTTTTGTCCTTAAACATCACGGGTCGGCCACTGGTGTCCCAGTAGATATTGTGGTCCAGGGTGAAGTTGTTGTTCTGCCAGTTACTTCCGAGCAGCTGGCCATTGTTGAAATAGACGATGTTCCGTTCAAAAAAGAAGGAGTTGTGGTCTTCATTCCGGGTTCGAATAATATTGGGCGTGTGCGAAAAGGCGAAGACATTATTCACCACCCGGTTGTCCTTGCCATAGTGCTGGTGGAAGCCCCCTGTCCGTGTGTTGTAGACCACGTTGTTTTCCAACACGATGTCGGTGCTGCCTTCGTCGGTGTAAAGGCCCCAGCCGCCGTAGAGTCGTGGGTGAGAGATGACATCATGGACCAGGTTATTCTTCACTTCGGTGCCGGGTGAAACGCCCAGCAGATAGACACCGCCCATGTCATTGAGTTGTCCCCGACCGATGTGGTGAATGTAATTGTTGTTAATCCGATTGTGATGGGCCGAACTGGGCTGATAGCCCCATGACCAGCCGACCGAAACGCCCGTGTAGCGAAAGTCTGCGATTTCATTGTGGGTCACGTCATTGTGCGAGGCCCGTCCAATCCAGACGCCCACGGCTTCGCGCCACACGCGTCCCCCATCGTGGAGGTAGTTGTTGTCGACCACGTTGTGGTCCACTGCGTGGGCCCCCGTTTCGGGAGAACCCTCTTCGCCGATGCGCACTCCCCCTGCCCCCAGGTCCGTCAGCTCGTTGCGGCGCAAGGTGATATGCTGAGAACCGGCGCGCAGCCAGACGCCATAGGTGCCCACGTTGGCAATGCGGCTGTCTTCCAGCGTGCAGTAGCGTGCCCCCGTGATCTCAACGGCGGCGTTGACCTTGACCGCCGCCTGGGCGTCACTGTGGCCCTCGGGCCCGATAGGAAATTCACAATGGCGCAGGTCGAGTCCGCTGAATTGAAGATGCTCCACAAACTGCTGGGAGGCGGGGTCCCCCTGAAGCAGAATCAGCTGGTCCGTCTGCGGGATGGTCGCCTGGAAATCTTCGAGGGTTTCGCCGGGCAACGGCACGTAAAAGAGTTTTCCCGCCTCGTGGTCGGCGTACCATTCGCCCGGCGCATCCAGCGCTTCGAAAAGGTGTTCGATGTAGTAACGCTGGTCAGACTGCCACCGGCAAAATGGGTAGCGCGATGGCCCGGCAAATTCAATGACCTGGTTCTCCCAATCCACCCCCTTGACCCGCATGAGGGACGTGGTCCAGGAATTGAAGGCCACCACGATGGCGTTGCGGTGGAGTGAATCCCACGGTTGGATGTCACCTTCACGGAAGCGAAAGGCCTGGTTGCTCTTAACGTCTTTGCCGTCTTTGTCCTTCACCATCACGGGCCCCGCCGTGTAGAAGAAATCCGTGTCGGGCGGTTCGTCTCCCCCTTCGTGGGCGGCGTTGGGCGTGCGCGCTGGCGTACGCCGTTTATCACCGACCCAAAGCTCGTGGAAATTCTCTGGTGCCCCGTCCGGAATGTCGGCCACCCAAAAATCACCGTCTTCACGCCAATCCGAAATGGCCAGGCCACCGGAAAGCACCGGGGTCTCTTCGGAATAGGCCCGGTAACGGATGGGAGCCGACTCGGTGCCTGAATCCCCAGGCAGGAAGACGACGGGGGCATTGAGGGCGTAGGTGCCCCCGCGCAGATAAACGTTGACGGGCTCCGTGAGGGGGCCTTTGGCTTTCAGTGCGCGTACCCGGTCCCGGGCCCCTGCCAGGGATGCGAGGGGGCCATCGTCCCCCGTGGCGTTCGGCGCGTCCAGGCGCCCCGACCACGCGTCGTTGCCCGTAGGGGCGACAAAGATATCGCTATCGGCCAGAACAAAGGAAGCGTGCACCATGGCAGCAAACAGAAAAACACAACGCGACAGGAAAGAAAAAGTGCTCATAAGACTCCAGGACTCCGTTTCAGGCTAAGACCGTATTATGGAGTCTGGATACCGTGCGCGCAAGACACGATGACGGGAAGAGCGTAGCGCCATGTATAGTCGGAGTTCGCGCTTCCCCGTTGCCCCTCAAAAAAACGATGGCCGGGCGGTCGTTGCAACCGTCCGGCCAATCGGGTCTCCACCGGTGTGTCTAGGTCGAGGCCAGGCTGGGCGTCGACGCGGTGGAGAGTGAGACCTGCCTTGGTCTGAGGTAGGTTGGGCAGCAGTGAGTCGGCAGGTCTCGGGCAGTGAGTCGAACCACGTGTGTGACACGTAGAGATGAGGGCGTATAAAAACCGGCTGTTTCTTCGGGGCGCGCGGATTGGCGCGATCGCGTGCCCGCCAGCGTGGAAGGTGCAAGTGACCTGTGAGAAGCAGCCGGAAAAAGAGCGATGGACCATGCCGACACACTGTCGTGGTGGTGTCTGTGCAAACGCTGGTCGTGATAGCATTTTGTCGAGTGCGACATGGTCCAAATCTTTCAGTCGCCCGGGTGGGGCGCTTGGTACAGCGCCTTTGTGGCGCTGTTACCTGAGATAACGCATAAGGCGTGCCAGATAGGGAAGGCGCAGAAAACAAAGACATAACCTGCTTACAAAAGACAACTTACAGCATGCCCTCCCGCTGGTGGGCTGGCGACCGCCCGAAGACGGTGCACAGATCTGTCCGTCACGATTGTGTGCAGTTGAACAAGCAATGGGGCGCGAATCAGGCGGTGGGGGCTCTTGGCGCGCTGCCGGGCGGCAACATGGGACCGGGGTGGGGCGTAATCCAGTCGTAGTGGCCCCCGTGGCGGGGTTCCTGGCTCAGGTCCAGGGTCTGAGGGACCAGGGGCACGAAGTCACGCCGATTGAGACGTACCCGTGACACGGCGTAGATTTCCAAATCTCCGGGTAGCTCTTTGCCCAGTTCCGCCTCGAGGAAGTGGGCGAATTGCACCATCATATCGGGGGTAATGGCTACAAACCGGACCTGACGTGGGTTCAGGAACTTAATCGGATCGATGCTGAACTTCTTTCCAGAATCGGGGGCGTGTACCAGAAAAAGCACCCGCCCTTTCTTGGAACGCTGCACCAGAAACCAGGAAAAACGGTGGCCCTCTTCGGTCCAGTTGTGATCGCCGGGATAGAACACGTGCCGAAAGGGCACGAGCAATTGCACGACGAGAAAGACCGCCAGGCCGATGCGCAGGGCCCTGTTCGAATGACCACGCAAGGCCCCTCCAGGTGGGGCAGGAATCGTGTCGTGGTTCCTGGTGAAACGGGCCCACACGCGTTCTGGCCACTCGGGGGCAAAGAATATTGTGGTGGCCGCGACCGCCAGGATGGGGAAAATATCGATGGTAAAAAAAACGAGGTTGGAACCGTGGAAGCCAAGCACCAACAGAAACGCGATGGGGCGGGTGCGTACCCAGAGCAAGGCCGGCACGATAAAGAGGTCGAAGAAGAGCCCGCCCCAACTGACCATGTAGAGGGTCCAGAAAGTCGACGTGACCAGCCCCCCCAACACGGGGAAATCCCCGTGTTGACCATAGAATTCCCCCATGGGCTCGCCCCGCAGCCAGTCCCCATTGAGCTTGGCAAGTCCCGCATAGAAATAGACGATGGCCATGAGGGCCCGAAGTAGCCAAACGCACCAGACGGGAGTGTGGGCGGTGCGCAGCGCAGGTCGCCACCACGCATCCACCGAAAAACGACCATTCGCCGGCATAAAAAATAGCCAGAAGCTGAGCAGGCTCACGAGGTAGGTGTGGTTCTGGTAATAGGAAACGTCGATGAGCCAGTACCAGGTCCACCCGACGAAAAAGACCGCGCAACTCGTCCGGTAAAAGCACCCTGCGGCGATTCCCAGGGCCGCCAGCAGGGTCAGGGCAAAGTGAAGCACGATCCCTGTCCCGTCGAGGGGCTTCACCCATCCAAATCCATAGTAGGTGAAGAAAAAACGGGGCTCTTGAAACATGGGGCGGAGGGCCCCTTCGGCAATCAGGCTGTAGACCTGGTAGGCCATGACAAGCCCGAAGCAGACCCGAAAGAACACGAGGCTGGCATTGTTGACAGGACGGTCAATTTGCGTAAGGGACACGGAAACATTCCTAGCTACCAAGGCCAACTTCATTTCGTCCGCACGACGGATAATACGATTAAGTAAACGGAACCGCCTGTAACAATGTCAAATATACCGGGTACTGATAGATAAGGCCGCTTGCGTAATTTGCGATTCTCACGTACCATTCATAGGACGGTGCCGGGTGCCCGCATCGCAACGAAACGCAGTAGCACAAAAACAAGGTGAATCCCCTCCATGTCGGCACGCGTCGAATATTCCCTCGGTGAAGAAATCGCCAACAGCATTACCCACGGGGTCGGTGCGCTCTTGAGCGTCGCCGGACTGACCCTGATGGTCGTCTATGCGGTCATGTCCTCCGACCCGTGGTGCATTGTGAGTGTAAGTGTTTTCGGGGCCACCCTGGTGCTCATGTACCTGGCGTCCACCCTCTATCATGCCTTACCCCACCCTCGGCTCAAGCAACTCTTCCGCAAGCTGGATCACTGTGCCATCTATCTCTTGATTGCCGGCACCTATACGCCCTTCCTCCTGGTCAACCTGCGGGGCCCCTGGGGCTGGAGTCTTTTCGTGGCCCTGTGGTTTATTGCGGTCACAGGCTGCCTCTTCAAGCTCTTCTTTATCGACCATGGTGCCCACCTCAAGTGGTGGGACAAGGTCTCCACCGGCCTTTATATCGCCATGGGCTGGGCCATCGTTATTGCGTTGAAACCCACGCTGGAGTTGGTGCCCATGCCGGCCCTGCTCCTTATGGCCCTGGGTGGACTGGCCTACACAGGTGGTACCGTTTTTTACCTCTGGCAGCGCCTCCCCTACAACCATGCCATCTGGCACCTCTTCGTACTGGCCGGCAGCACCTTCCACTTCTTCGCCGTCTTCTTCTTTGTCGTACCGGCCGCCGAATAGGCTTTCTAAATCCCACCCACAAGCATCAATCGTGCCGCGCGCTCTCCAAAAGGCGAGTTTCAACGAGTCTGACGGGTTCGTGCGAGAGGTACAATGGTCGCAGCAGGCATACGATTCTCTCTGGGTGGTGTGATGTAACCACCAGGCCTTCGCTACACACGGAACTTATTGCCAAAGGCCCTATCGCACCAACTCAACAATGCGTGTCGACCCCCGGAATTCTCCCATGAACAAGAAACGGGCGCGGCAGTCACGAAGACCGCCACGCCCGATTGCTTGTCATCTGGTCGGAATTATTTACAGGACACCAGCGATGGCATCGCACAGGGGCCCCATGTTTTCCGGGGTCATGCCTGCCACATTGATACGGCCGGAACCGACGATATAAATCGCGTGCTTTTCCCGCAGGGTCTTCACCTGCTCGGGATTCAGGCCGGAGAAGGAGAACATCCCGTTCTGGGAGGCAATGAAGGAGAAATCCTGTTTCACGCCCTTGTCTTTCAGGGTCTGAACGAAGCCCTCCCGCATGGTGCGAATCCGATCCCGCATGGCCGCCAACTCGGCGACCCATTGGGCACGCAAGGCGTCGTCACTCAAGATGGTCGTCACCACCGCGCCGCCATGGGCCGGAGGATTGGAGTAGTTGCTGCGGATGGCCTTTTCCACATGGCTGAAGGCACTCGCGGCCGCGTCGGCCGTCGCCCCCACCAGCGTCACAGCACCCACGCGCTCGTTGTAGAGCCCGAAGTTTTTGGAGAAAGAGCTGCAGACAAGCAGTTCACGGCCCGGCGTGCAGAATTGGCGCAGACCCGCCGCATCTTCGTCCAGCCCGGCACCAAAGCCCTGGTAGGCAAAGTCGAAGAGGGGAAGAATCCCTTTCTCCGCCGTCAGCGCGGCCAACTCGGCCCACTGCGCCGCATCGGGGTCCATACCACTGGGGTTGTGGCAGCAGCCGTGAAGGAGCACGACGTCGCCGGCGGGCACCTTCGCGAGGGCGGCTTTCAAGGCGTCAAAATCGAGGCACTTGTTGGCGGCATCGTAGTACGGATAGGTCTCCACCGTCATGCCTGCGGCCGAAAAGATGGCGTTGTGGTTGGCCCACGTGGGGTTGCTCAACCAGATCGCCGCATCGGGAAATTTCGTGTGGATAAAGTCGGCCGCGACACGGAGGGCACCGGTACCGCCGGGGGTCTGGGCGGTCTGGGCACGGCCACTGGTCACGATTTCGTGCTCGGCACCAAAGAGCAATTCCCGCACGCACGCGCCATAGGCCGGGCTGCCGGGGATGCCCAGGTAGCTCTTGGACGTCTCCTCTTCCAGCAGGCGGGCTTCTGCCGCTTTCACCGAAGCAAGAATCGGCGTAGCATTCTGCTCATCTTTATACACGCCCACGCCCAGGTTGATCTTGTGGGGGGCGGGGTCGGCCTTGAAAGCGTCCGTCAGGCCCAGGATCGCATCCGGTGGCGCCATCTCCAGGTTCTCAAACATTGTGGGGTACCATCCTTTCGTTCAGGCAGGTAGTCGGTAAGGATTCCGGGTGGCGTCAGTGTCCACCCGTGGATTAGACTGCGGAATATATCGGTGCCGTGCGGGGTGGTGGCCTTTGTCAGACCGCCCGCTCGGGGCCAGACGGTGCAGGACCACCCTGATGGGGTGGTATAACAAAGGGTCGGACCGCTGCATATCATAGCGAAAACACACGAAATAGCACAAGTTCGCCGCCCTTTTCCGGGGCGCGGTAAGGTCTTTATCGCGGGACTATTGCTTCTCCTTTCGGCCTGTTCCAACCCCGCGCCGGAAGACGGCCCCCGGGCGCTGACCCCGCCCGAAACAACGGTTACCGCGCCGCCTGCAGGCCCCGAAGGACCTGCAGAAGCCCCCCCGGAACCCGAGCCCACGTGGGATGCTGAACCGCTGAGTGACTGGACGGTGGCGAATCGACTGGCCGAATTCCACGCCACCTGGACGGAATTTGTGGCCCAGTCGGCCCTCGGCCCGGCCGCTCCCGATGCGCTGGTACCCTATGCCGATGCCGTCGCCCATCAGGGCGAGTCCTGGGGACTTTCGACGGATGGCCCCGATTTGGTCTTGGTAGATACCCAGGGCCATGCGTACCGCTACAAGGGTGGACGCCATGGTTTGGCACCCGCGAAGGAATCCCGTGAACGCCTCGATGCGGAGGAGTTGTCCCGATGGGGCTGGGCGGCCCTGGGGTCGGGAGAAGGGCTCACCGTTCGTTACGAGGGGACGCAAATGGAGGTATTGGGTGCCTTGCGCGCCGACGGTGCCTGTGCGACCTGCCACGACGGGTCGGAGGATAGGCTTCTGGGTGCCCTGCGGTATACTTTCCACGAAATCGCGGATGATTGAGCGTTGTTTCACGCCGTAAGACGGCGTCAGTCATTTTCGTGCCACGTGATGCCGAGCTCCTGCGGCGCGTCTACGACGTGGCACCGTGAATAATCCTTTTGATTCAAAGTACTCAATACAAACACAATCAGGTGGCACCTACCGACATCCCTGCGCTATGCTGGCCGTTGAGCCTTTTTCAACGGAGAGAAACCCCATGCGCATTTCCCTTGCCCTGCTGACGCTGAGCATCGCCACCCTGTTTTGCCACCCGGCCCTCGCGGCCCCCATCCCCGTGGCGGAGATCAACACCTGGACCATCGTCGTGGCCGAAGACGCCACGCCGAGTGAACGTTTCGCGGCGGAAGAATTCCAGACCCTCTGGGAAACCTGGACCTCCATGGTCCTCACCCTCAAGACAGGCACCGATGCAACGAGCACTGGCATCATCGCCGTGGGCCCCGGAGCGGCCACGGCCTTTGGCCTGAGCAACGATGGGCTCGGTGAGGAGGGCCTGCGCTATGACCTCAACGCCGAACGGCTGGTCATCACGGGGGGACGTCCCCGAGGCACGCTCTATGGGGTTTACGAATTCTTCGAGCGGGTGGTCGGGACGCGCTTTCTTACCCACGACCACACGTGGTTTCCCGCCCTTTCGGAGACGCCCAACCTGAAACCGGCGACCTATGACTACGTGCCGCCCTTCACCTTCCGCTGGAGCTATTACGGCGAAAACAGCGCCCACCCCGCCTTTGCGGCACGGAAGCGGATCAACACCATTCCCAAAGACGAAAAGTTTGGCGGGGTCACCCCCCAGAACCTCATCAACCACAGCTTCCATCGTCTGTGTCCTGCCAGTAAGTACGGTGCGGAGCATCCCGAATACTTCGCCCTCGTCGATGGCGAACGGAAACTGGAAATGCACGGTGGCGGCCCCGAGCTTTGTCTCACCAATCCCGACGTCGTGGATGTGGTGGTCGAGGCCGTGCTGAACGACCTCCGTGCCCAACCCCACCTGCGCAACTACAGCGTGAGCCAGAACGACAACGACTCCTACTGCCGCTGTGACAACTGCATGGCCATCATCGACCGCGAAGGCACGCCCATGGGGGCCTACCTCACCTTTGTGAATGCGGTGGCCGAGCGCATCGAGCCCGAATTCCCGAACACCACCATTGGAACCCTGGCCTACTGGCACACCCGGAAACCGCCAAAGACCATTCGCCCCCGCCACAATGTCCAGTTTCAGTTGTGCAGCATCGAGTGTTGCACCCTCCACGCCATCAACGACCCCGATTGCCCCAAGAACCGGGCATTCTGCGACGACCTGGCCACGTGGAAAACCCTGAGCGACGACATCTGGATCTGGAATTACAACACCAACTTCGCCAATTACGATCTGCCCTTCCCCAGTCTCCGCTCCATTGAACCCAACGTGAAGTATTTCCTGAACAACAACGTGCACGGACTCTTCATGCAGGCCAATGGCAACGGCATGAGCGGCGAGATGAGCGACCTCCGCAACTACGTCCTCAGCCACACCATCTGGAATCCCCAGGAAGGGGGCTGGGACCGCGTCGAAGAATTCTGTCGTCTCCACTATGGCCCGTCCGCCAAGCCCATTCTGAAATACCTGAACTACCTCCACGACACGGCCGACAAAAAAGGAGTGCACCCCGAGTGTTTCCCCACGGCCCTGGAATCGGGGCTCGACCAGAACGTTGCTCTCAAGGCCATGGCCTGGTTTGAAAAAGCCATGGACCGCGCACCCGATGACGTGGTCCGTAATCGCGTGGAGAAAGCCAGCCTGTGCGCCTACAAGGCCCTGTTGGCCACCAGTGGTTCCACCCGCTATTCCGACGGGAAATGCTACCTCGACATTCCGGAGGAATACGCCACCCTCATTGACGACTACATTGCCCTGGCCCGCAAACATGGCTTAACCCGGACCTCCGAACACCTCCCCGCAGAAGACTTCTTCACCGAGATCAAGGGCATGTCCGCGGGCTTCCCCGCCGTGCAGATCGAAAACGACATCTGGCGCATTACGGTGTTGCCGGAAGAAAACGGCAAGCTCACCGAGATGCTCCACAAGCCCACGGGACGCGACGTCATCTACCCCCGGGGGCGCATGTTCAATCGCCACCGCGCCATGGAAGAGTGGGGCGTCCTGGGCTTTGAGCCGAAGGAATTGCTGACCTTCTCGGCGGAGCGCACGGAGGACGAAGTGGTGTTACGGGGTGCCCTCGATGATCGTTTCACCCTGGAGCGTCGCATTGGCTTCGACTCTCTCGACCCCGCCCGCGTGGTCTTTTCTTCCAAACTGACCCATCGCGGCGAAGCGCCGAAAACCTATCAACTGTGGGTCCACCCCGAATACGATGCCGACTCCATCAGCGACGACGACGACCGACTCACCGCCTATATTGACGACGGGGGTTGGAAAAAGGTGAACAACGACTTTGAAATCGACCGGGGACCCGATGCCGGATTGCTCCGGACAGCCACCGGCAATCAGTTTGCCTTTTACAACCACGACCAGGACTTCGGCATCGTGCAAATCTACGATCGAAGCGCCATCGAGCGGGCCAACCTCTTCTGGCACCCGAGCCGCTCACAGGTCAACCTGGAACTCTACACCCAGATCAAAGAACTGAAGACGGGCGAGTCGCTGGACTATGGCTACACGGTGGCCTTCTTGGAGAAAGCTCCGAAGTAATCCCGACCCAACAACGCTGGCGCGCCCTGAGTTCCTGAGAGACTTGGGGCGCGCTTTTCTTTTATCTCATCTCGGAGCATTGGCCATCGGATCAAGCCACCACTCCCCTTCTAGCAACCGCAGGTGCCGTTCCACTGGGCGACCAGCCCCACCAGCTCTCCGGGTTTTGCGGCGGATGAAAGGTAAAGGGCGAGCCGGGTTTGGGTGTAGTGCCCACCCAGATTGTAAATCAGATCCAATTCTCCATCCTGGTCGAGATCGCCCGCCCAACGCAGCCGGGGGCTTTCATCCCCAAACGACTCCGGCTCTTTGACCAGCAATTGCATGACGGCTCCCTCGCCGGAGCCGCGCTGGAGCCACAATTCATAGTCATCGACTCTTCTAAGGGTATGTTTTCCAACTTGCTGAAGCACCGGACGCCCCGCAGTACGAAGACGCATCCGGGTCTCAGGAGTTTCCAATTCCCAGTGGAGGTCATAGTGTTCTCCCGGCGTCAGGGGAGCCGGGTATTCTGCCAACTTCACAGATTTCAGCGGGCCGGGAGTGACGGACGTGAGGCCCCGAATCACGATGACATTGCCGCTCTTGTCCGGCACGCAGATTTTACGGGGGGCCTTTTCGCCCTCATGTACCATGGAAGGATCGGGCACCGCGCTGACCCGGGTGGGCCGGAGGGTATAACCGTCCTTCCCATCGGGAAAGATACCCCACCAATCAACACCAGGCGTAATCTGTGATTCCCACTCGTAGAGGCCCGTGACCGCGATCTCAATGGTGTTTTCGCTGTACGTGGATGCCGCCACAAGAAGGAAAGTTGCCGCGATAGTGGATCGAAAAAAACGTTGTGCCATGTCGTTGCCTCCCTTTGCACGCATATGCAATAGAATCCGCTCCCCCGCCAGAAAGTTCCCGAACACTGCAATAAACACCCTCCGCCACCATGACGACCTTTCCGCCTTGCAGCCGCCTCCCTCCTGCGCTACACTGATCCCATAGCGCTCGGCAGTGTGGCGCGGAAAGGGTCTGTAGCTCGTGATGTTTCGTCGTATGAGTTTGTGGTTGTCCGCGGGCGTCCTCCTCGCCACGGCGGGAGCAGAGGCACCGGTCTCCTATGACCGCCAGGTGCGCCCCCTCCTGAGTGGGAAGTGCTTCCAATGTCATGGTCCCGATGAAGCCGCGCGAAAAGGCGATCTCCGCCTCGACATCGCCGTGGAAGGACAGACGGCCATTGTACCCGGCAAGCCGGACGAGAGCGCGTTGCTCCACCGCATCACCCACCCCGACCCCGACGAGCGCATGCCACCCCCGGAAGCCGACGACGCCCTCACCGAAGCGGAAGTGGCCCTCCTCACCCGCTGGATTACCGAGGGCGCGGAGCGGAGCGTCCATTGGGCCTTTCAAGCACCCACGCGGCCGGCCCTCCCCGCGGTAACCAACACCACGTGGCCGGAAAGCCCCATGGATGCCTTTGTGTTGGCCCGGCTGGAACAGGAACAGCTCGCCCCTTCCAAACCCGCCGACCGGACGACCCTGCTCCGTCGTTTGAGCCTGGACCTCACAGGCCTCCCGCCCACGCTGGAAGAAATCGCCCAGGCCCGAGCGGGGGGCGACGATTGGTATGACGCCGCCGTGGAGCGTCTCTTGGCCTCGCCCCACTATGGCGAACACTGGGCACGCCATTGGCTCGACGCCGCCCAGTATGCGGACTCCGACGGCTTTGAAAAGGATACGCCGCGCAAGGTCTGGGCCTGGCGCGATTGGGTGATTCGCGCCTTCAACGACAACAAGCCCTACGATACCTTTATCATCGAACAAGTCGCGGGCGACCTCCTCCCCGACGCCACCCAGGACCAGCGGGTGGCCACGGGATTCCTCCGCAACAGCATGATCAACCAGGAGGGCGGCATCGACCCGGAGCAGTTCCGCATGGAGGCCCTCTTTAATCACATGGACCTCGTGGGACGGGCCGTGTTAGGGCTCACGGTAGCCTGTGCGCAGTGTCACACCCATAAGTATGACCCCCTGACCCACACCGAGTATTACCAGATGATGGCCTTCCTCAATAACACGACGGAAGGCAGCATTCCGGTCTACACCCCACGAGAAATGGCGCAGCGGGATCGGCTGAAGACCTTTATCGCCGAACTGGAAAAGGAAATCAAGGCCGAGCACACTACGTGGCCCGAACAACTCGCCGCCTGGGAAGAGGACGTCCGCCAGGATCCCACGCCGGCCTGGGAAGTGCTGTCCTTCGAAGTCGACGACTCTTCGTCCGGCGGGCAAAAGTTTACGCCCCTGCCGGATGGCTCCTACCTCGCCCAAGGCTATTCCCCCGGCCGCACCTCGCCCAAGATGACGACCACGACGACGCGGGAGAAGATCACGGCCATCCGCATTGAATTGCTGGCCGACGACAATCTCCCCGCAGGCGGGCCGGGCCGTTCCAAGGTTGGTGCCTGCGGCCTGTCCGAAGTGGATTTCCGCTTCACGACCGAAGACGTGGAGATTAAGGATTTTGATGCCTGGAAGCCCGTGAAGCTGGCATCGGCGGTGAGCGACTGCAATCCCCCCGAGCGCCTCATTGGCCCTGAGTTTCCCCTGAAAGATGATCGGGTGCGTTATCTGGGCGGCGTACACCTCGCTATCGACGGCGATGCCAACACCGCCTGGACGACCGACATTGACCCCGGTCGACGCAATCAATCGCGCTATGCCCTCATCACCCTGGCCGAACCCCTGGCCGTAACGCCCGGGATGCGCCTCGCCTTCCGCCTCCAACAGCAACATGGCGGCTGGAACAACAACGACGGCCAGACCAACAACCTCGGCCGCTTTCGCGTGTCCGTAACGGACGCCGAGGCCCTGCCCCATCGTGCGGTGCCGGAGAAAGTAAAACGCATCCTGGCCAAGGCCGATTCGGAGCGGAGCGTGCAAGAGCGCGATACCCTTTTCAGCTATTGGCGCACCACGGTGCCCGACTTTCATGAGACCAACGCCCGTATCGACGGCCTGTGGCAGGCCCACCCCGTCGGCACGACCCAACTGGTCTTACAGCAGGTGGCGGAACGGCGGGAAACCCATCGCCTCGACCGGGGGTATTTCCTGAGTCCCGCCGAGGTCGTCACGGCCGCCACACCGGCTTTCCTCCACCCCATGAAAGACCCGACGCGCCGTGATCGTCTGGCCTTCGCCGAGTGGCTGGTGTCGCCCCAATCCCACACCACGGCCCGGGCCTACGTAAACCGCGTGTGGCAGCGCTATTTTGGCACCGGCCTGGTCTCCACTACCAATGACTTCGGCATGCAGGGCGCACCACCGACCCACCCCGAATTGCTCGACTGGCTCGCCGTGGAGTTCATGGAATCCGGGTGGGACGTGAAAGCCCTCCACCGCCGCATCGTCCATTCCGCCGTCTACCGGCAAGACGCCGCGATATCACCCGAACTCCTGGAGCGGGACCCCGACAACCTTCTGCTGGCCCGGGGCGCACGCTTTCGCGTGGAGGGCGAAGTGGTCCGCGATATCACCCTGGCCGCCAGTGGCCTCCTTAATCCTGCGGTAGGCGGGCCAAGTGTCTACCCACCCGCACCCCAATCGATTTTCTTACCGCCCGCGAGTTATGGCACCAAGACCTGGGAATACGACGAGGGCGCCGATAAATACCGCCGGGGGCTCTATACCTTCCGCTTTCGCAGTGCGCCCTTCCCCGCCCTCCAGGTATTCGACACACCCTCCGGCGAGGCACCGTGCACCGGGCGGGAACGGAGCAACACGCCGCTCCAGGCCCTGACGGTATTAAATGAGCCCCTGTTTTTTGAGTCTGCGGTCAAACTGGCCGAGACCACCTTGGCCCATGGCGGTGACGACGACCGCGCACGGTTGGCCTATGCCTTCCAGCGCTGCACCTCCCGCGCACCGGATACCGCGGAGGTCGATGCCCTGGTGGCCTTTCTGGAAAAACAGCGGGCACGCATCGCCGCCGGAGAAATCGACCCAGCTGCCCTGCTGTCTGCAACAGAAAACCGCGACACCCTCGCCGCCTGGACCCTGGCCGCACGGGTCTTGTTAAACCTGGATGAAACCATCACGCGCCAATAAGCGCGCCGATAATATAATTTTAAGAGAGGTAGTCTCATGGCGAAAAACTGTAATCACAACTCTCCCTACACCGGGCCCAACAGTGCCCGGCGCTGGTTCCTCCAGCAATGCGGTGTGGGCCTCGGCACGGCAGCCCTGGCCCAATTGCTCGGCCCCCGCGCCGCTTCCGCCGCGCCCGATCCCCTGGCGGCCCAGGCACCCCATTTCGCGCCCAAGGCGAAGAATGTCATCTTCCTCTTCATGGCGGGCGCGCCAAGCCACCTGGAAATGCTGGACTACAAACCGGAATTGGCCCGATTCAACGGCACCCTGCCCCCTGCCAGCCTCTTAAAGGATTATCGCGCGGCCTTCATCGACCCCAACTCCCGCTTGCTGGGGCCGGTCTTCGATTTCAAGCAACACGGTGAATCGGGCGCGTGGGTTTCCGAGCTTATGCCCCACTTCGCGAGTATCGTGGACGACGTGACCATCGTAAAGAGTATGGTGACCGACGCCTTCAACCACGCCCCCGCCCAGATCTTCATGAACACGGGCTCCCAGCAATTCGGTCGCCCCAGCATGGGTTCCTGGGCGAGCTACGGCCTGGGCAGTGAAAACCGCAACCTGCCCACCTTCATCGTCTTCAGTTCCGGAAGCAAGGGGCCCAGCGGCGGTTCGGGCAACTGGAGCAGCGGCTACCTGCCCACGGTCCATGAGGGGGTCATGTTTCGCACCAGCGGCGACCCCGTGCTCTATCTCTCCAATCCCCCGGGGGTGGACGACCAAGCCCAGCGGGACACGCTGGACACGCTCAACAACCTGAACCAGCGCCGCTTCGACCTCATGGGCGACCCCGATATCGCCACCCGTATTAATTCCTACGAGCTCGCCTTCCGCATGCAGAAGAGCGCGCCCGAACTCATGGATCTTAAGAACGAACCCCAGCATGTGCTCGATCTCTATGGGGCCAAACCGGGCGCACCTTCCTTCGCGAATAACTGCCTTCTGGCCCGCCGCATGGTGGAGCGGGGCGTCCGTTTTGTCCAGCTCTACCACGAAGCCTGGGACCAACACGGCGGACTACGTAGCGGCCTCAAAAAGAATTGCCAGGACACCGACCAGGCCTGCGCCGCGTTGGTAAAAGACCTCAAGGCCCGGGGCCTTCTGGAAGACACCATCGTCATCTGGGGCGGCGAATTCGGCCGCACCCCCATGGTCCAGGGCGACGGCGACGATGGCCGGGACCACCATCCCAACGCCTTCACGATGTGGATGGCCGGCGGCGGCTTCAAACCCGGCGTAGTCCACGGCCAGAGCGACGAACTCGGCTTCAACGTGGCGGAAGGCAAGGTCCACGTCCACGACTTGCACGCCACCATCCTCCACCAACTCGGCTTCGACCACGAACGCTTCACCTACCGCTTCCAGGGCCTCGACGCCCGCCTCACCGGCGTAGAACCCGCGCGTGTGGTGCGGGAGATCATCACGTAGGCGACTGCGGGGACTGCACCGGGCCAGTTCGTCCCGTGGAATCCCCGCGCACCCCGTGGCCAACCGTCAGAATCGGTCGAAACGACATACACCCACCGCCCGGGGCTGTCCCCCTCCCGAAACAGTTACTTCGCAGTGACACCAAGCACCTCGCCCGCGCTGGGTCCACCACAACGGCCGGGACATCACTCTCCCTCATCTTCCTGTTCCCGCTCATAGTCCTCGTATTCTAATTCAAATTCCTCGTCACATTTCGCGCAATTCTCGTAAGTCGAATAGTGCTGTATCCAACCTGTACCGACCAGCTCCTCATGAAATCCCTCTTCTGGAATGATGTCCTCGAGCAATAAGCGATAGCAGTCGCGGGGAGTGTAGTGCTTGCACACATCAAGCACAACCCCGCAGAGAACCATGCGCGCGAGGAGCGACTTTAGCGCGGCCTCTACGGCCTCG
Organism: Candidatus Hydrogenedentota bacterium; assembly: GCA_034669905.1. Taxonomy (GTDB): domain Bacteria; phylum Hydrogenedentota; class Hydrogenedentia; order Hydrogenedentales; family JAEUWI01; genus JAEUWI01. The sequence goes on along the minus strand of JAXMOL010000003.1, from coordinate 6,603 downwards.
TCGTCCAACTCGTCTGGTTTTGGCAAATCACTCCAATCACTGATGTACGCAGTCAGCGGCTCCTTCGTGTCCGATTCGATGCAGAAATCCATCCGTTGCAGGTCTTCCAGACTTTGATCGGCCTCTTCATCGGTAATCCCGCTTATAGCCCGATCTATCCGCGCGCTCTCTCCCCCCTTGACTTTTTCCCAAAATTCTTCGTCGCCTTCTGGCACCACAAATGGGCGACGCGCTTCCACTTTCAACGACTTCTCTTCTTGCTCAAAAGTTCCCTGAGCCGGTTGACTATCCCGTGGATCTATCCAGGGTGGCAGCGCCAAATTCTCCAGCGGTTCCCAGTCCCCTTCATCGTCTTCATCGTCTTGGTCCCGTTCTCGGGTACAGTATTCAACCTCCGCACCCGCCATCTCCACCATGATTCGGCCACTCGGGCCAAACCATTCCAACATGAAATTGCGGCGCCATGTCGTGGGCGGCGCTTCGCCCAATTCCTCACGACGGGCGAACTCCTCTGTGGAACAGGGCAGAGCCTTGACCCACCCTTGGGCGGTCATGGTGCCCGTCACGCCGTGCTGCGTTGGATTTATGGCGCGATACTTTTCTCGTGGAAGCACTTTTTGCGCGTTATCATCCTCAGCAGGCGCGAAGCGTATGTGCTTACCCATGAAGTCGGGCCCGGGATCCCCCGTCACATCAAAGCGAAGCACCATCGGCTTCTCTTCGTCTTCACCCCGTAGGTATAGACGGCCATGAACCCCATAGTCACGACTATACATATCACCCTGAACAAGATATTCGCCCAACCGTATTGTCATGCCGCCGCTCCTCACTGGTATCCCGCGCAATGCCAAACTGCGTGCCTCTGCAGTCATCGTAACATGCCGCACCGAGAAGGCGACGGCAACGCGGGGACTGCACCGGGCCAACTCGCCCCATGGACCCCCTTCCGACGCCGTGGCCAACGGACAAAATACGCCCAAACGACATACACGCGCCGTCCGGGGCTGTCCCCCTCCGGAAAGAATTACTTCGCAGAGACGACAGCCACCTCGCCCGCCTTACGTCAACCACAACTGCCGGTACAGCCTCACGCGTCGGAGTCGCTGTTTCATCCACCCCTGTTTTCTGGTCAGTCGAATTGGTCGCCACTGCCCCTGCGATTTCTGTCGCGTGAAGGCAGTCCCTATTCCGTCACCGTCAACACAAAAGCATGGGTGCCGGTTTTTACGTTGGCGTTTGTCGCTTCGATAAAGGCCTTCGCGGATACGCCGTCTTCCTTAACCTCGTCGGGAAAGAAGGATTCCACCGTCACGGTCACGTTAACGTCGCCCGCGCTGTCGGTCGGCGGCGTGCCGTGAAGTTGGCCCGTGGCTTCTTCCACCGTGAGCCATTCCGGCCCTCCCGTCAAGGTAAAGCGATAGCTTTCCTTCTCCCAGAAGGCATCGCCGGGGCTGTCGTAGCGGTGCTGCCAGTCGCCGAGGGAGGTGATGGTCTTCGGCGTGTAGTCATAGGCCTCGCCCGCCTTCGCGGTTGTCACGGGCGCGGTGTAGACCCAGGGGCGGGGCAATTCCACATAGCCGGAGGGACAACTCTCCACGCCGTGCTCATCAATCGCCACGACGCGGTAGTAGGCGAGATTGGCCAGCTCCCCTTCCCCATTCGGTCCACCGACGAGGAACGAAGTGGCCGTAGTCTCGAAGGCGACGGGCGTGGGACCTTTTGCCATGGCCTGTATCGCCCCCGTACCGATGCTGAATCCGCGCTCGTTGCTGCCGTAGACGCGATAGCGCGCGGGGGCCGTGCCCGACGGGTTCGCCGCCCAGTGGAGCGTTATCGCCTGGTTATCCTGATCGAGGGACAGGCCTTTCGGTACCGTGGGACCCGACCACGTGAAGGACCAGGTGTCACTCCAGTCTCCCCACATGCCACTTGCCAGCCGAGGGCGTACCCGCCAGTAATACGTCTCCCCGGGGGAAAACATACCGCGGAAGGGCACTTCGTATTGATTCTCGGTGAGCACCACGTCGTAGTTGGGCCGGTAGGGATATTTGAAGTCGGGGTCCCGGCTCACGCGCAGCCAGTAGGCGTCGCAGCCTTCCACGGCTGGCCACGCGAAGGGCACGAAGGTCGAGGCCACCACAGCACCCGCTGCGGGACTTTCCGATGCGGTCGGGGGCACGGGCGGTGTAACGTTGCCCGACTCGCGCCACCGGTAAGTGAGGGCCACTTCGTGGTCCCCCGGCGTATCGTCGGTGTAGGCCACCTGATTTTCCCCCACGGACAAACGGGGCAGGGCGATGGGGTAGGCGTAGAGGTCGGTGCGCACGGTCACGCCGGTCACGGTGGCCCCAGCCGCTTTCTCACACCGAATCCGTAACCAGTAGTCCCGCTTGGGTGCGCCTCCGGCAATTTGCAGCGCGGCATCCAACGGCACATTCATATCCCAGCGCGGCAGGGCCATGCGCCGATAAATCTCGGAAAAGTTTTCGCCGTCTAACGACAGTTCCACAATAAAGGCCCCACTGGGTGGAAAACTCCGGCTCACCCCGGCCACGAGGGTCGCGCCGCAAATGGTATAGGCCGTCGACACGGGTATGGTCATCTGCGCCGCGTCGGTCGTAATCATAAAACCATCCTCGCCCGGCGCAAAGCCCTCCATGGTCACATCGGTGGTAGCGAGCCGTTCTTTCGCATGGGGGAGCGCATAAACGAGTTCGGAATTGCTGTAGTAGCGGTGCTCGTGGGCCTGCAACATCCACGGCGTTTTACCGCGCTTGTCCCAGTTGAAGAGGATACTCTCGCCAGGTCGGAGCACATAGTCGAGGGTATGCCCCGTGCTCCAATAGGTGGCGCGAATGTCATCGCCCCCAAAGAGAGCCGCATTGGGAATGGCCGCGTCCCACCCCGGAAACAGGGGCCCGTAGGCCAATTCCCGCCGTGCGAGGTCGTGGTCGCGGGTCGCCGCATCCCCGCTGACGGGTTTGCGGTTTTCCCGATCGAGGAAAAAAGTATCCTGGTCGATGTCCATAAACTGGAAGTCTCCATCGTGCCAGACCTCACACATGACATGTCCGTGGAGACCGCGCTGAAAGGGGTCCTTGCCACCTGCGGCTTCGTTGAATCCGGCCGTGGAAAAGAGGGCCGCACCCGATGCGCTGGAGTCGTCGCAGAATCCGCCACCGTAGAGATTGAGGAAGCGCACCGGGTCGTGGTAGTCATTGCCGAAGAGGGGATAGTCGTGGTGGCGGTTCTGGCGGAGCCCTTCCCAAATCATATAGATCCGTTCCTGGTCCGTCTTCGCGCCTTCGGTGAACTCGGCGATCATGGATTCCACCGAGTGCCACTTGCGTTTGCCGTTGGTGATGACCCGGGGGTTGCGCACGGGCACGTTGCCCGTGTTTTCGATTTCCAGCGCGATGTTGTTTTGAAAGGCGATGTCCCACGTTTCATGATGGCGCGTGGCGGTGTTGTCCATGTCGGCCGTGCCGCCCACCACGATGGGGTAGACCATTTGAGAGGCGTTTACGGTCTGACGGTGGCTTTGCTCACCGGTACTGACAAAGGCTTCGTCAGCCGCCGTGAAAAGGGGAAACAACAAGGCCACCAGGGTGGCGTAACGCAGTGGGCGAAACGTGGGCATGACTACCGTCCTTTGCAGGGCTTCCTCGTCACCGGTGTGACGTTGCCCCATCGACGGAGCACGAAGCATCCCGATTACGATAACAAAGGGAGGGGGAAAGAGTCATGGTGCAGCGTAATGGGCACAGCGGCCGCATTGAACGAGGGCGTTCTATTCCACGGACATAGAAGGACGCCCGAATTGAATCATCCACGATGGCCCCCACCAGTAGGACTCCACGCACACGAAAACTCGTGGAACTCAGCATCGCCCTCCTACGGCGCGTCGTGGACGTGGCACAATTGCTACTTGAGTGGGGCTCTTTTTCACTATCTTCCCGCAACAGGAAATAACGGGAGATATAAGACGTCCGACGCGACTAGGCGAACAAATCCACGCGGGAGGTGGGAGAAGGAGAAACGGCAAACTGGGGCGTTTCGGGCGCATTGGCCGCCGTGCTCAGGTCGGATGCTTCAGATGTTACAGGCTCTTCTACGGCCGCCACATCCTGCACAAAGTTCTGTACGGCCGGGTCAGGCTCGGGACGCACCGACTCACGACGACGCAATTCCGTGGTGTTGTCGGCAGGACGGAAGGCGGGATTGTCTTCCCGCAACTGGGCCTGCGTCACCTGAGAGCGTTCGCGCAACTCCTGCACCGTCGGTACCAGTTCTTCGGCTACTTCGAGATTGGTATCCAGGGTTTCCAGGGCGGCACCCAAGGGCGACAGGGTGTTTTCACCAAAACCCACCCGTACCGGGGGGCGTTCGGGGGGCGAATTCGGATCGGCCGACACGCCTTCCGATGCACGGGGGGCCTCCGACCGATTGGGCCGGTTCACCGCCGTCGTGTTGACGGAAGATATTGCGATTGAGGCTGATCCAATGCTGAGACCCATCGTTTCCTGTCGTGTGCTCCTGTGTTTGGACCCAAAAGGGCAACCACCTGTTGTTTCTCACTATCATTTTCCCACATAGCCCCCGGCGTGTCAAGACGCGCCGGGCAATGTATTTACGGAACAGCGCAGCAATATCCTACACACGGGTAGCCCGAACAACCAGCAATTGGTATTTTTCCGCTCGTTTTGTGGGCAACATGAAGCCCATAATGTCGCCGCTGTAGGTCTTGTAGTTCGTCAGAAAACCTTCCCACGGAATGGGTCCCGATCCGGAAGGCCGGTATTGGCTGAACAGGCGAACCCGAATACTCCCGCCGTAATCCATGGTCTGCACCCCTACCAACACCCCCTCGTGATGTAGCTGAACGTCTATCGGATTATCCGATGAAGGGCCGGGGGTCCTATCCTGACGGCGGCTGGCCCGCCTGGCCACCGGGGGGCGATTGCCTGGCAAGGGCGGCGTGTAGACTTCGGCCATGTCCATGATGACGGCGGGATAACGGTAGGTAGCCAGAAAGTCGGCCGCCTGCGGGATTAGCCCGTCGTCACAGTGAAGATTTACCGAGGGAGGCACTTCCCGGTGTCTACCGCTGCCGCCTTCGCCGTCAAAGGGATTCCAATCGGCCCGTGGCTTCCCGGGGGGAAGGTGCACGACCCCGCCCCATGGGTGCGTCTTGATCCGCAAGCTACCCTGCCCTTCGTCACCGGACGGCGTGGCAAAGATCTGGGCTTGTCGGGCCGCGTTGGGCCACCACGTGTTCCCCGCGAGGGTCGTCACCCGGGGTGCGGACAAAAGCTCCATCTCAGATGTTATGTGGGAAACCTTTTCGAGTGGCCTGCGGAAGGCTTCCGTGACGCCTTGTTCCGACAAGGACGCTGATTGTGGAATCGGGAACGTGGTGATTGATTCGGGGTCGTCGCTGGGGAGGGGCGGAAAAACCCGCATGACTTCTTGCTGTGCCCTTTCGCTGAGCTCAATCAGGGACACGTCAATTTGGAATTGGGGGGCCTCGCCGGCGGCGATCTGCGCGAGGATCCGCGGGGTGCTGATCCATACGCTGGGGTGGAGCTCCGCGTCCCATCCCAAGGGTTTTCCGTACCAGTAGCTGAGCCCAAGTGGGGCAAGAATTTCATGGAGCGCAGCCGGAAGGGATGCCGCGTTCAAATCGAGGTCCGTCACGTAGCCATCGGTTTCATGAGGTCCTTCGACCGCCTGCACGGTGGGGCCCACGAAGAAGGGATCCAGGTGAAAATAGACGCCCAGCTCCTTACCCCAACGATCCAAGACTGTCCCGACATGTTCCCCCTCGATGGTATCGCTAACCCGCAGTGTCTCCAATGCTGGCCAGGGGGCGGCGGTCGTTTGGGTCAATGCATCGAGTTCCCCTTCGGTGCCGACCAGCACATGACCCGACACGATGCGATAGGTCAATCCGACTGATTGGGTAATCGCGCTCAGCACCCTTTCCAGGGGCGTATCCCGCTGACGAATCGCGGGGACAATATGCGTCGAAGGCCGCAGGCCATTGTCCGGCACCCCAGGCAGGGGATAGCGAATGGAGATGCCATAGGTATCACGAAAGAAACGTAGTATCTCCGCCAACTCGACGCCATCTAATTCCACGCTGACCTTCTGCGCCAGGATTTCCCGCAGTTCTGCGTTGGCCCTGTCCGTCAGTGAAAACGATGCCGTGTCGGGACTATCCATCTCCAGCGAAGGCCCGTCCGTGGTAACCATGGAAGCCAGGCCATCCGGGGTTTCCACGTCCAGAGGCGCTGGAGCAGGCGGGAGGGGGACTTCCACCTCGGTCCGAGCCAAGCGCGCGGGTGTCTCGGTGGACGCGGTGGACGCGGTGGACGCGGTGGACGCGGTGGACGCGGTGGGCTCGGTGGGCTCGGTGGGCTCGGTGGGCTCGGTGGGCGCGGTGGGCGCGGTGGGCTCGGTGGGCGCGGTGGGCGCGGTGGGCGCGGTGGGCGCGGTGGGCTCGGTGGGCTCGGTGGGCTCGGTGGGATCGGTGGGCTCGGTGGGCTCGGTGGGCTCGGTGGGCTCGGTGGGCTCGGTGGGCTCGGTGGGCTCGGTGGGCTC